>CAJLRY010000001.1:0-324204 GCA_905209215.1 Coriobacteriaceae bacterium
ACAATCGTCAGGGAATTGTAATTGATGGTGAAGGTTCAAAGGTTATTTGCAAAGAGTAATTTAAAATTCCAGTTTGCTGCACTCGTTCCTAGCAGGGTTTGAGGCAGGCACGCCCCAACAAGAAGCCGTCCCAAAGGGGCAAGAATGGGGACTGCGGACGATTTCTTGGACCGCTACGCGGCCCTTCCCAGCGCGGAGCGGAACTCGGCCGGCGTGCGGCCACCGAGCGCATCGCTGCGCCTCTCCGTATTGTATCGACCGATCCAGCCCCCGAGCTCCTCGATGAAGCGGGCGGGGGTCCAGCCCGACCAGTCCCTGCCGTGCCAGAACTCCCTCTTGAGCAGGCCGAAGAAGCCCTCCATCGCCGCGTTGTCCGGGCTGCAGCCCTTGGCGGACTGGATTGGCTACGCTGATGTGGACAGTTCCGGGAGAGGCGCAAGAGACGGGAAGGCCGTGTGCGCGTTCCTGCGCGAGGGCCGTGGGGAGGGGCTGCCTGGGTACGGCGCCTGTCAACTCGGTCTACGTCTTTGATGACCGGGTCGTACTCAATATCAACTTCACGGATGATGCCAAAACGGTCACCTGTGAGGAAGTGTTGGGTTCGAGTGCTGTGGACAATGTTCCAGCATGCTGGGATCGAACTCGCTAGCCGGAATCACACGGTACCCGTGACGCAGCAGCAGATCGACAAAAACACCATTGCCCGCGGTGAGCGTACCGCTAAAGGTGCCATCGTAGACGTGACCCGTACCGCACGAGGGGCTGCGGTCCTGCAAAATGCACGCAACGATCTCGGACGGGCCGCCCGCCTGCTCGCACATATCGAGCGCGCGCTGAGCACCCTGGCGAAACTCGCGATCGACCGAGATGCCCTCGCAGGTACAAACCTCGCCATTCACAATCTCGGACGGCTTGCGCGGTGTGGGCAAGCCGCCAAAAACCTCGGGGCACACCAACAGGACCTCGGTCCCTGTGCGTTCGCAGGCCTCGACCAACGCGCGATGGTAATTGTCGAGCCCGTTATATTTGCAGCTCTCTCCCATCAAGCAGGCACTCACCACGATCTTCATACATATCCCTCCCAAACAAAACGCCCCATTTGAGATAGAAACTCAAATGGGGCGTTCGACGTTGTGCAACCAGCCTTACTGCTGCTTTGGCATCAGCGGATTCTCGCGCGTGAGGAGATTCATGAACTCCTCGCCCGTGATCGTCTCCTTCTTGTACAGATAACGAGCCAGCTCATGGAGCTTAAACTTGTTCTCCTTGAGGATCTGCAGGGCGCGGTCATGTGCGTCCTCGATCAGCTTGGCGACGATCGCGTCGACGCGCTCGGCCGTACCGGGGGCACAGGTGAGCGACGTGTCCTGGTTGAGGTAGGCATTCTGAACGGTACCGAGCGCCATCATGCCAAACTCTTCCGACATACCAAAGCGCGTCACCATGTTGCGGGCGAGCTTGGTGGCCTGCTCGATATCATTGGCCGCGCCAGTCGTCATCTCACCAAAGATGAGCTCCTCGGCAGCACGTCCGCCGCAGTAGACAGCGAGCTTGTCGAGCACCTCCTGGCGCGTGGTCAAGAAGCGCTCGTCCTCCTCGACCTGCATGGTGTAGCCCAGAGCACCGCTCGTACGCGGCACGATGGTGATCTTCGTAACCGGCGCAGAACCCTTCTGGCGGGCGGCAACGATGGCATGGCCGATCTCGTGATAGGACACGACCTGTTTCTCGTGATCGGACAGCACCGTGGACTTACGCTGCTGGCCGGCGATGACGACCTCCACCGACTCCTCAAAGTCATCCTGCGTGGCGCGCTTGCGACCCTCGCGGACAGCGCGCAGGGCGCCCTCGTTGATGATGTTGGCCAGGTCGGCACCCGAGGCGCCAGGCGTGGCGCGGGCGATCGCGGTCAGGTCGATCGGCGGCTGCGTCTTCACGCTCTTGGCGTGCAGTTCAAGGATATTCTTGCGACCGGTCAGGTCGGGCAGCTCAACGGGGATGCGGCGGTCGAAGCGGCCGGGGCGCAGCAGGGCCGGATCAAGGCTGTCGGGACGGTTGGTCGCAGCGAGGACGACGATACCCTTGTGGTTATCGAATCCATCCATCTCGGTCAGCAGCTGATTGAGCGTCTGCTCGCGCTCGTCGTTGCCACTAAAGCCGCCGCCATCGCGCTTCTTGCCGATGGTATCGATCTCGTCGATAAAGACGATGCACGGGGCCTTTTCCTTGGCCTGCTTAAACAGGTCGCGAACCTTAGCGGCGCCGCGGCCGACAAACATCTCAACAAACTCAGAACCAGAAATACTAAAGAACGGCACGCCCGCCTCGCCGGCCACAGCCTTGGCGAGCAGGGTTTTACCGGTACCCGGAGGGCCGACAAGGAGAGCGCCGCGTGGCAGTTTGGCGCCGATCTCCTCGTAGCGCTGCGGCTTCTCCAGAAAGTCGACGACCTCCTTGAGGGACTCCTTAGCCTCTTCCTGGCCGGCGACATCCTTAAAGGTCACGCCCACGTCCTTGGAGGCGATCACGCGCGCGCCGGACTTGCCCAGTCCGCCGCCGCCAAAACCACCGCCGCCAAAGTTCATCGACGGACCGTCATCACCCATGGCCTTCTTCATGCGGCGGTTGAGCCACCAGCCAATCAGGAAGAAAATCACCATGGGAAGAATGAGGGTGAGCAGGTAGTAGGTCATCAGGCCCGAGTTCTTATCGGGAACGACCGACTCAAGCGAAGCACCGGACTCAAGCACGCGATCGGTAAAGCCCGCGTCATTCGGCACACCGGTCGTCTTGTAGGCGATATTCTCGTCCTCGCCCTTCTTGGTGTAATAAATCGTGTAATCGTCCGTGTTGTACTCGACCTTGTCGACGCTCTTCTTATCGAGCGCTTTGACAAACGTCGAGTAATCGGTCTTCGTAATCTGCTGCGTGTGACCGATGTTGGGGAACAGAACGGTCGAGAGCACGAGGTAGACGACGAAGGCGATGAGCACGTAGAGGATCATATTCCGTCTACGTTTATTGTCATCCATCTCCATCTGCTTGAACTCCATCTACTGGGGTTGATAATTTTTTCTAGAATACCCAACCCGGACGGCGATAAACCGACGCCGGGCACGAAAGGACAGAGAAGGCATCACTGGGAGTCGGCAAGGTTCAAATCTATACGGGCGACGGCAAGGGCAAGACGACGGCTGCGCTGGGGCTTGCGCTGCGCGCCACGGGCTATGGACTTAACGTACTCATGCTTCAGTTTGCCAAGAAGCTGCACTGCGCCGAGCATGATGCGGCGCCCCGTTTAGGTCTGCGCATCGTACAAGCCGACCGCGACACGCCCGAAGCCTGTGCCGCACAGATCATGGAGCTGGCGCGCGAGCAGATTAGCCAGGTCGACGTGCTGATTTTGGATGAGCTGGGAGAAGCCATGCGCCGAGGCTTTGTGACGCGCGAAGATGTCGAAGCGTTGATCGCAATGAAACCGACCACCACAGAGCTCGTGCTCACCGGCCGCGGCTTGCTGCCACTGGCCGATCTCGCGGACCTAGTAACCGAAATGCGCCCCGTCAAACACTACTTCGACGAAGGCCTCCTAGCCCGCCAAGGCATCGAATACTAAATGATCCGAAGGGGACGGAGGAAAACGGATCATTTTGCCTTATCGCCAGGTCAATGATCCGTTTTCCTCCGTCCCCTTCGGATCATTAGGCGGTGGCGCGGCCGAGCCAGTTGCCGCTGTGGTGGTAGATGGTAAACATCGTGGCCGTGATGAGCCAAGTTACGGGGTAAACCAGCAGCAGGTGCTCAAGCGACGGATCGAACGGCATAATCGCAAACACCCAGATCACCCTGAGCACGACGGTGCCAAAAATCGTGAGCATCATAGGCTGGAAGCTCACGCCAGCGCCGCGGATGGAGCCGGACGCGTTTTCGATAATCGAGAAGATCGCGTAGAACGGCGCGATGAAATGAAGAATCGTCGTGGTGTAGGCCGAAATCGAAGCATCGTCGACAAACAGACGCGACAACGGACCCGAGAACACCAGTAGCACGGCAGACAGGCCACCAATGAGCATAATCGACAGCACAAGCGACGTATGGTAGCCCTTGCGCATGCGCTCGTAGTTGCGCGCGCCAAAGTTCTGTGCCGAGAACGTGGTGATCGAAACGCCAAGCGCCTCGGTAACCATCCAGACAATGCCATCCAAACGGCCCGAAAGACCCCACGCCGTGGTGACATCGGCACCAAACGAGTTGACCGACACCTGAATCAAAACGTTGGAAATCGAATACGCAGCAGACTGAAAGCCAAGCGGCAGACCACACGAGATCATGCTCTTACAAATGCCAGGATCAATGCAGAGTTTGGACAGTGAAAGCCGCCACGCACCCGGAGCGTGCATCATACGAATCACAATCATCGTGGCGTTGGAGCAAATGGTCAGCGCCACCGCGATGCCGCAGCCCAGAGCCTCCATATGAAGCACGGCAACGAAGATGACATCCAGCACCGCATTAACAAGGCAGCCGGAAGCAATGATCACAGCAGGACCGCGTGTGTCGCCCACGGCGCGCAGCAGCGCCGTTCCCATATTGAGCAGCAGCGCCGCAACCATGGCGGCAAAATAGCAACGAGCATAGGCCACGCCCTCGGCCAATAGTTCATGCGGCGTGTTCATAAGTACCAGCATGGGCTCAACGAACACTATGCCAAGAATCGAGAAAACGATACCGCCCACCAGCGCGAGCGTCATGGCCGTATGGACCGAACGACTCAATCGCTCATCATCGTGCTGACCAAAAAACTGACCGGTAATGACCGCGCAGCCAGCGCCAACGCCAACGCAAAAGCCAATGCAGAGCTCGGTGAGCACCATCGTGGCTTGAATGCCACCCAGCGCGAGCTTGCCGCCAAACTGGCCGACGATATACGTACCAATAAGCGTGTAAGCCTGCTGAAAAAACGAGCTAAAGAAGATAGGGACGCACAGCGACAGCAGCTGTTGCCAAATGACACCCTGCGTTACATCGATAGCCGTAGATTTCTTAGCCACACGCCCTCCCCACCAGCGTACGTCAAACAACAAAACGGCAATTTAAGACCAAAGCCAATACCAGCTTAGCACCGACCGACGTCGGCCGAAACGCCCCGAACCAGAGCCCGGTGCTAACTATCTGCCTAGTGATACAGCCCCGGCTGGTAGTGGTACTCGTTGCTCACATGCGGGCACAGCTGCCAAAAGGCAACAGCGCTTGCCGCGGCCACGTTGAGTGAATCGACCCCATGCGCCATCGGAATACGCACGGCGCGGTCGCAGCCTGCAATGGTCTTGGCGCCCAAGCCAGCACCCTCGGTGCCCATAAAGATTGCCAGGCGGTCAATCTCCTGGAGCGCGGGATCGTCCAGCGACACCGAATCATCCGTCAACGCCATAGCGGCACACGAAAAGCCGGCATCGTGTAGCGCCGCCAGCCCATCATGCGGCCATACGCGCGCTTCGCTGCCAATGCGTGTCCAGGGCACCTGGAACACCGTGCCCATGCTCACGCGGGCCGAACGACGATACAGCGGATCACAACACGTAGGACTGACCAAAATGCCGTCGACGTTGAGCGCGGCCGCCGAGCGGAATATTGCGCCCACATTGGTATGGTCGACAATGCCCTCGAGCACGCACACGCGCACCGGGCGCTCCCCCGCCGCCTCGACGACGCCGCCCAAGAACTCATCAACCGGAATCTGTCGCGGGCGACGAAATGCCGCGAGCGCACCGCGCGTCACATTGAAGCCCGTCAGCTGCTCCATGAGCTCCATGGAGGCAACGAACACAGGAACCGGACCCGCGCCCTCGCGCACAACCAGGCGCTCAAACAGCGGCATCATCTGGTCGAGCCAGCGCTCACCCAACAGAAAACTCACCGGCCCGTATCCGGCGCGAACCGCGCGCTCGATAACCTTAGCGCTCTCGGCGATAAAGATGCCCTTTTGCGGCTCCAGCACGCAGCGCAGCTCGCGCTCGGTCAGTCGCACGTAGGCATCGAGCCGCTCGTCCTCGAGCGAATCGATTCGCAGCACCTCAACGGCATCAGTCATAGCAGCCCGAACCCTTCCAATAGCAGCATCTATATACAACGAGGCGACGCCAGGCGTCGCCCCTCAATCATTCCAACCCGATAATACCGTGGCAAAAGGTGATTTAAGCACTAACGCGACGATACGTCACGAACTCATAATCGAGGCCTTCGTCACCCTCGCCCGCGGCAATCGTGGCAACCCCTTCGCGCCGCGCAACTTCCCACGCGGGATCGGCGTCCAAGTCGGGAAAGTACGTGTCCACGGGATGGACGCAGTGGTCATGCGTGACCTCGGCCTCCACGCAGTACGGCAAAAACTGCCGATAGACATCGCCGCCGCCGATCACCCAGGCAACGGGCTCATCGGCAACCGCGGCGAGCGCCTCGCCGATACTATGCACCACGTCGACTCCCTCGGGCGTAAAATCCTCGTCGCGCGTGAGCACGATATTGCGACGATTCTTGAGCGGACGTCCACCGGGAAAACTCAGCAGCGTCTTGCGCCCCATAATAACCGGGCAACCTTTGGTGCACGCCACAAAATGACGCATGTCGGCACGGTTGGACACCACCATGTCGCCCTCGCACCCAATACCCCAGTCATCGCACACGGCGACAATGGCAGAAAGCTTACACGTCATACCTGCCACCTATACCGCAATGGGGATGCTCTTGACCTGCGGGCCGTGCTCGTAGCCCTCGACGATCAGGTCGTCGGTCGTAAACGCGTAGAAATCGTGCACATCAGGGTTAAGCGTTACCTTGGGCGCCGCAAACTGCGGACGCTCGATAAGTTCGCGGACGATGTCGACATGGCGGTCGTAAATGTGGGCATCGGCAATCACATGCAGCAGCTCGCCGGGAATCATATCGACCGACTGCGCGACCATCATCAGCAAGATGGCGTACTGGCACACGTTCCAGTTATTCGCGGCCAAAATGTCCTGGCTGCGCTGGTTGAGAATCATGTTGAGCGTCGGTTTGTCATCCTGCGGTCGCTGTGTCACGTTATACGTCACGCTGTAGGCGCACGGATACAAGTGCATCTCGGAAAGGTCGCTAAACACGTACGTGTTGGTCATGATGCGGCGACTGTACGGCGTATGCTCAAGGTCGTACAACACACGGTCCATCTGGTCAAAGTCGCCCTCGGTATAATGGCTCTTCTGGCCAATCTGATACCCGTAGGCCTTGCCGATGGAGCCGGTCTCGTCGGCCCACTCGTCCCAAATATGGCTGTTGAGGTCATGCACGTTATTGGACTTCTTTTGATAGATCCATAGGATCTCATCCATGGCAGATTTGAGGGCCGTACGACGCAAGGTAAGCGCGGGAAACTCCTCGCGCAGGTCGTAGCGCGCCGTAACGCCAAAGTTTTTAATGGTATAGGCAGGGGTGCCATCCTCCCACACCGGACGGACCTTTTGGCCCTCGGTGGTGGTGCCATGGTCCAGAATATCGCGGCACATGGTTACAAACTGTTGATCAGCCTTGCTCATTGACCCTCCTGTCAGTCGCCTATAAGCAATTTTTATTGTAGCCCAGGCGCACGCGGCCCCACAGCCCAAACATAAGCCCTCATTTTCTGACATATGCCAGAAATTCCTTGCACAAATCCGCACGTTCGCTATTCTATTGTTGACATATGTCAGATTTGGAGCACGTATGGCAGGAAGACGCGAAAAATTACGCCGTGTTGGGATCATCCCCGAATATCGCGGCTTTACCCCCGACGGCCTTGCCAGCGGAGACGCCATCGAGATGACGGTCGATGAGCTCGAAGTACTGCGCCTGTGCGACCTGGAAGGCCTCAATCAGGAGGCCGTCGCCCAGCAAATGGGCATCGCCCGCGCCACCGTGGCGGCCATCTGCAGCCGCGCACATCGCAAGGTGGCAAACGCTCTGGTCAACGGGCGGGCGCTCGTCATCGAGGGCGGCAATATCGCGTACTCCCCCATCACCGCAACGACGGCCGCATGGCCAGCAAAGGAGGTCTACACCATGAGGGTGGCAACCACGTACGACAACGGCAACATCTTTATGCACTTTGGCCGCAGCGAGCAGTTCAAGATCTACGACATTCAGGATGGCAAGGTACTCAACGAGCAGGTCGTGGGCACCGACGGCACCGGCCACGGTGCCCTTGCGGGCCTGCTCGCCAACGGTGGCGTGGACACGCTCATCTGCGGCGGCATCGGCGGTGGCGCCATCAACGCGCTTGCCCAAGCCGGCATCACGGTGTACGCAGGAGCTCAGGGCAGCTGCGACGCTTGTGTCGAGGCCCTTATCGCCGGAACGCTCGCACAGAACGGCGAGGCCACGTGCGGCTGCCACGGCCATGACCACGCCCACGAACATGGCGAGTCCTGCAGCTGCCACGGCCATCACGAGCACGAGGGCCACGAGGGCTGCGGCTGCCACTAACGGCACGGCACCGCGAGCTCGGGGCGCGACGCTGAACGCAGCCCAACTATCAAAGCCAACAACAGAGGCCACCCGGTAGCTTCCGAGTGGCCTTTGCCATATCAAGCTGGAATTACAGCCCTATTTCTTATTGCGCATCTGCGCTTCCATCTGGCGCAGCAGGTCCATATCGGACTTAGGACCACCCGTTCCCAGGCCGCCCATGCCGCCCAAGCCCATGGCATCCAGACCGGGAATATTGGGCATGCGCATCTTCTTGCCCTTCTTGCCCTTTTTGCCCTTCTTGCCGCCGGCCTGTGCCTGATTGGCCATCGTGCGCATGCGGCCCATCATCTTGTTCATCTCGCCCCACTGCTTCATAAGGCTATTGACCTCGGTGGGGGTCACACCGGCGCCCTTGGCGATACGCGCGCGACGCTGGCCGTTGATGATGGAGGGACGCAGACGCTCCTCCTTGGTCATCGACATGATGATGGCCTCGTTCTTGTCGAAGATGCCCTCGTCCAGGTTACCGCCCATCTGGTTGAGCGCGCGCTGGCCACCGGGGAGCATGCCCAGGATACCCTTCATGCCGCCCATCTTTTTGACGGCTTTCATCTGGTCGAGCATGTCGTTCATGGTAAAGCCCTCGCGCAGCATGCGCTCGGCAGCCTCGAGCTGTTCGGCATCGGCGGCCTCCTGGGCCTTCTCGATGATGCCGACAACGTCGCCCATGCCCAAGATTCGCTTGGCCATGCGATCGGGATAGAACGGCTCAAGCGAATCGGGTTTCTCGCCCATGCTCACAAACTTGATGGGCTTGCCGGTCACCTGACGCACCGAAAGCGCGCCACCGCCACGGGCGTCACCGTCGAGCTTGGAGATAATCACACCATCAAAGTCGGTGCGCTCGGCAAACGTCGAGACCACGTTGACGATATCCTGGCCGGTCATGGCGTCGACGACCATCAGCACCTGGTCGGGCTTGACGGCCTTCTTGATGTCGACGGCCTCCTGCATCATCTGCTCGTCGATCTGAAGACGTCCGGCGGTATCGACGATGACCACGTCACGCAGGTGGTCGACGGCCTCCTGGATGGCGCCCTTGGCGATGTCGACCGGGTGCTCGCCGTCACCGCGGAAGACCGGCACGCCGATCTCGCCGCCGAGCGTGGCAAGCTGGTCGGCAGCAGCGGGACGGTAGACGTCGCACGCGGCGAGCAGCGGCGAGCGGCCCTGCTTCTTGAGCAGGTGGGCAAGCTTTACGGCAGCCGTGGTCTTACCGGAGCCCTGCAGGCCCACGAGCATGATGACATTAGGAATGCGGTTACTAAAAACGAGCTTGCTCTCGGTGGAGCCGAGCATCTCGGTGAGCTCGTCGAGCACGATCTTGACGACGTTTTGCGCCGGCGACAGCGACTCCATGACCTCGGCGGTCATGCAGCGCTCCTTAGTCTTAGCAACGAACTCCTTGACGACCTTAAAGTTAACGTCGGCCTCGAGCAGCGCCATGCGAATGTCGCGCATGGCCGAGGTGATATCGGCCTCGGTCAGCTTACCCTTGCCGCGCAGGCGGTCAAATGTGTCGTTGAGGCGATCGCTCAGGGAATCAAACACTGGTTACTCCTTAGTTGGACTCGCCCACCAGGGCGCGGCAGAAATCTTTGGCGTTAAACTCCTGCAGGTCATCGACCTGCTCGCCCACGCCGATGCGCAGGATCGGGAGCTTGAGCTTCTCGGCCACGGCCATGGCGATACCGCCCTTAGCCGTGCCGTCGAGCTTGGTCATGATAATACCGTCCAGGCCCAGCGCCTCGTTAAACTCGAGCGCCTGGTTCAGACCGTTCTGACCAGTGGCGGCATCGATCACAAGCACGACCGAAACCGGCATGGGGCCGGCGGCCATATTGGCGGCGCGCTTACGCGTCACGTTGACCACCTTGGCGAGCTCGCGCATGAGCTCGGGGCTCGTATGCAGACGACCGGCGGTGTCGATAAGCACCAGGTCGCTGCCGCGCCTGTCGGCCTCGTCGAGCACGTCGTAACAAACGCTCGCCGGGTCGGAGCCGCGGTCGCGCTTGATGACGGGAACACCGGCGCGCTGACCCCACACATCGAGCTGCTCGATGGCGGCGGCGCGGAAGGTATCGGCCGAACCGATCACGACATTCTTGCCGCGGGAAGCCATGGCGCTCGCAATCTTGCCGACCGTCGTGGTCTTGCCGGCACCGTTGATGCCCACAAACAGCACGCAGCTCGGCGTATCGGAGAACGGATCGCGCTCGATGGGCACAAAGTGCTGCTCAAGCTGCTCGGCCAGAGCGCGACGAAGCTGCGGTGCGGTCTTGAGGTTCTTCTTGGCGGCTGTCTCGCGCAGGTCATCGGAGACCTGAATAGCGACCTCGGCACCCATGTCACCCATAACGAGGGTGTCCTCAAGGTCCTCCCAAAAGTCCTCGTCGACCTCGCCGCCAAAGTAGAAGACCTCGTTGAGGGCCTCGCGGCTGCGCTCAAGTCCGCGCGAGAGAGCGTCAAAGAATCCCATTATGCATTCACGACCTTTCCGGTTTCGCGATCGAGTTTTTGCGAGACGACGCGGCTGACGCCGTCGGCTTGCATCGAGACGCCATAGAGAACGTCAGCGTCCTCCATAGTACGGCGCTGATGCGAAATGACCAAGAGCTGTGTATCGGAACGCAGCACATCGAGGGCTCCGATGAGCTTGGACAGGTTGGCGTCATCAAGCGCCGCCTCGACCTCGTCCAGCACATAGAACGGCACCGTGCGCGTGCGGTACACGGCAAAGAGCAGGGCGAGCGCCGTCAGACTCTTCTCGCCACCCGACATGAGCATCATCTTGGTAATGCGCTTGCCGCGCGGCTGCGCCACAACCTCAATGCCCGTCTCGGCAGGATGCTCGGGATCGGTCATCTCAAGATGAGCCTGGCCACCCGGGAACAGCATGGCGAAGATCTCGCGGAAGTTCGCGTCGACCTTCTCAAACGTCACCAGAAACGCCTTGCGCATCTTGCGATCAATGGCCACCGTGATCTTGGTGAGCGCCTTGCGCGCGCTCTCCAGATCAGCCAGCTGCTCCTCGATGTAGTCGGCGCGGCGCTTGAGCTGCTCGTACTCCTCCATGGCAACCTGGTTCACGGGGCCCAGATTGTTGATCTGGCGCACAAGCTGGTTGAGCTCGCGCTCGGCGGCATCGCGATCGGTGGGCGCCGGCAGCATGAGCGCTTCCTCGAGCACCGTGGTACCGTCGGCGGTAATGGCCTTGATGGCCGCCTCTACCTGCACCTCGAGCTTGCCGCGCGCAACCTTGAACTCATTTTGCATCGCCGTGGCGGCATCAACCCGCTCCTTGGCACGGGAGACCCCGGCCTTGGCATCCTCGATGGTCTTCTTGAGCGAAGCGGAGTCCGCCTCTTCCAGAGAGGCCTGGTCACGCAGGCGCGCTGCCCAATCCGATGCGCGTTCCAACAGGGCAGAATAGCGTTCGTGCATGGGGTCGACGCGCAGGCGCAGCAGCTCGAGCGAGCGCGAAGCCTGGCGTGTTCCGCGGATACGACGGTCGATGCCCTCAAGACGATGCTCAAGGTCGGGCACGCGGCCCTTCAGCGAACGCAGGCGCTCGCTCGTCTGGGCCAGGCGCACCTTGGCATCGGCGAGCTTACCGGCGGCCTCGGAATCGTCACGGCGAACGCGATCGAGCTCATCGTTGGCCTCGGCAATCTGGAGACCCAGGTCGCTTGCCTGTGCACGCGCCTCGTCACGCGAACGGGTGAGCTCGTCAACGCGCGGGCGCGCAGCGCGAACGGCCTCGGAGGCCTGCTCGCGGCGCTTGGAGATGCGCACGCGCTCGACCTCGGCATTGTTGACGCTTTGCTCCAAGCGGCCGATCTCGGAGAGCAGCGAGCGGCGCTCGCCCTCAAGACGGGCGATCTCACCGGCGGCATCGCCCTCGGCGGCACGTGCCTCCTCGACGGCGGCGTTGGCCTCAACGACTTGGTCCGAAGCATGCTCAAAGATGGCAGCCAGATCGGGTTCCAGGCCCTCGAGCTCACGGATGCGGCGCTTGCGCTCCAAGGCACCCGAAGCCTCGCCGGCATCGAGCCCCACGCGCACCAGACCACCACAGCTCACGCGGGCGCCATCGGGAGTCACGTAGGTCACACCGTCAACGACAGGGGCAGCCAACGCGGCAGCCAAGTCATCGACCACGTAATAGCCGCCGAGAAGGGCCTCGACAACCGGGCCATAACCGGAGCGCACGGACAGACGATCGACCAGACGCGTACCGGCAGCGCCCTCGGCGGCAGCAGAGCCACTCACGCCGCGCGCCATCAGCAGCGCCTCGCCCGAAGCCTTCTTCTGGTCCAGAGCGGCACGACCGGCACGCTCAAGCGCGGACGTATCGTCGAACAGCAGCGCATCGATATCGCCGGCAAGCAGCTGCTCCACCAGACCCTCGAGCTCACGAGGGGCCTCGAGCACGTCGCCCAGACGACCCGAGACATCGTCGCCCAGTACACCCACCAGACAGCTCACGAGCGGCGAGCTGTCGGCCATGCGGGCATCGAGTTTCTTTTGGCTAGCAAGCTCCGAGCGCACCTCGGACAGTTTGTTGCGCGCCTCGCTCTCGCGGGCACGCAAGTCCTTAAGGGCTGCACGGGCGACCTCGGTAGCCTCGCGCGCATCAATCTGGGCTTGACGGGCCTGATCGAGTGCACCCTCAAGCTCCTCGGCGCGGTCGCGACGGCTCTCGAGTGAGGCCGTGACTTCCTCGAGCTGGTCATCGATCTGCTCCAGGCGCGAGGCATACATGTTGTCCTCGACCTCGGCGTTGCTCAGCGAGTCCTTCACCTTGGCGAGTTCGAGCGCCGCGTTATCGGCCACACGCTGCACATCGCGTTGCTCACGCGTAAGCTGCGAAATCTGATTGTCGAGCGTCACGCGCCGCTCGTGGAGCTCGGCGGCGGCAGGTCCGGCGGCGTCAACGTCCTCCTGGGCCTGCATGTGCGCGCCGGTCACTTCCTCAAGCTGCGCACGCGCGTCCTCGAGCTCCTCTACCACGCGACGACGCTGATGCTCGGAGCTCGAGATCTGGCCGCGCATGTCGGACAGGCGCGACACCATGTTGTGGCCCTTTTCCTCGAGCAGGCGCATATCGGAGTTAATGCGGCCGACCACGTCTTGCATATGGCGGCGCTGCTCGCCCAGATCGCCCACAAACAGGCCCTTTTCCTCGAGCATGACCTGGAGCTTCTCGAGCTCGCGTTCCTTTTCGCCCAAGCGGTACTGCGCAAGCTCCAGCTCGGCGGCACCTTCCTTGGAGCGGCTCTCCAAGTCGTTCCACTGCGACTGCAGCGAACGCAGCTCGTCGACGGCCAGCATCTGCGTAAGCTCGTTCGCGCGCGAGGACAGCTCTTTATACTTGCGCGCGCGATCGACCTGACGCTCCAGCGGTCGCAGCTGACGGGCAATTTCCTTATTGATGTCGCGGGCACGCGTCAGGTGCTCGTCCATCGATTTAATCTTTCTGAGCGCACGCTCCTTGCGGCGCTTGTGCTTGGAGATGCCGGCGGCCTCCTCGATGAGGGCACGGCGCTCCTCGGGGCGGCTCTGCAAAATGGCGTCGAGCTTGCCCTGGCTGATGATGGAATGCGTATCCTTGCCCAAGCCCGAATCGTGCAGGATGTCCTGAATGTCCATCAGGCGGCACGGACTCGAGTTGATGAGGTACTCGCTTTCGCCCGAGCGATACATACGACGGGTGATGGCGACCTCGTCAAAGTCGACGGGCAGCATATGGTCCGAGTTATCGAGCACCAGCGTGACCTCGGCGACACCCACCGGCTTGCGCGCTGACGAGCCCGAGAAGATGACATCCTCCATGGCCTGGCCGCGCAGCTGCTTGGCGCTCTGCTCGCCCAGGACCCACAGAATCGAGTCAGAGATGTTCGATTTTCCCGAGCCGTTGGGACCGACGATGACGGTCAGGCCCGGCTCAAACGTCATATGGGCGCGGTCGGCAAACGACTTGAACCCTTTGAGCGTGAGGGACTTGAGATACACGGTTCCTCGCTTAAACAGGCTTCTTGTTGAGAATCACGCCGTTGGTAGTGTAGCCCATGCGGTCAAGTGCCTCAAGTGCAGCGGCTCCCTCGGCTTCCTTCTTTGAGGAGCCGGAGCCGCGACCCTGGCGAATACCATCGATCAACACCACGGCGGTAAAGGTGGGCGCATGCGCCGGGCCCTCGGAGCCAACGAGCTTATACGCCGGGGGTTCGTGACCGTCGGCTTGCACGCACTCCTGCAAGAACGATTTGGGGTTCGCGGGGTGCTCGGCACGCTCGGAGGCCAGGTGCGGTTTGAGCGTACGATGGATAAAGTCCGCCGCAACATCCCAGCCGGCATCCAGGTACAGCGCACCCACGAGCGACTCGTAGACGTTCTCGAGCGCCGAGTGCAGGCCGCGCGCGCCGGTACCGGTCTCGGAGGCACCAAAGATGATGATGTCGTCGATGCCCAGCTCATGCGACACCTCGGATAGCGTAGCGCCCGAGACAAGCGACACCTTCAGGCGCGTGAGCTTGCCCTCGTCAAACTCGGGATAGGACTCAAAGAGCGAACGGGCAACCACGGCGCCCAAAATGGAATCGCCCAAAAACTCAAGACGCTCATAGCTCGCCGAGACGGGCTGACCTTCCGCAGCAGAGGGGTGCGTGAGCGCCGCGCGCAGCAGCACCTTGTTATTGAACTCGTGGCCCAGGATTTCCTGGGCGCGCGCGAGTCGTTGAGATAAAGCCAAGACTTAGGCCTCCTTGGCGTTTTCAATAGCGTCGACAGCGTCGGCGACAGAGTTGAGCGAGAGCAGAGTCTCGTCATCGATCTCGAGGTTGAACTCGTCCTCGATAGCCGTAACCAGCTGCAGGCGCTCGAGCGAGTTGGCATCGAGATCGTCAAAGGTGGTCTCATCGCTAATTTCGGCAACATCGACGCCCAGAACGTCAGCAGCGACCTCGGCGATCTTGTCGAAGATTTCGGAGCGGTCCATAGCGCTTCCTCTCATAGTGCATGAATACCAAAAGAATGGTACCGCCCGGGCGGTACCAAGACACGGTTCTGATTCTACCCCACGAAGCAGGCCGCGAGGCACATAACAGCGCTCTAACTCGCTCTTACAAAACGATGCCGTCCATGGAGTTGGCGACATTCTCGACCAGCCCGGCGCGCACGGCTTCGGCCGCCGCAAGCGTACCGTTTTTAACAGCTTCGACCGAGGTGGCGCCATGGCCGATCAGAACCACGCCGCGCAGGCCCAAAAGAATCGCGCCGCCCTTGGCATCACCAGAGAGCTTGGCCTTTATCTCACGCATCTGCTTTTTAATGAGCAGCGCGGCGATCTTGGTGCCAAGCGAAGACATAAAGACGCCCTTGAGCTCCTGCAACAAAAACTTGGCAGCGCCCTCGGTGGCCTTGAGCGCAATGTTGCCCGACATGCCGTCGGCGACCACGACGTCAAAATTGCCCGACGTAAGATCGGTGCCTTCGCAGTTACCCACAAAGCCGGGAACGGCGGCTTTCATGGCCGGGAAGCAGGCCTTGGTAAAGTTGGAGCCCTTCTCGTCCTCGGTGCCATTGGCAAGCAAGCCCACGCGAGGATGCTCGATGCCCAGGACAACGCGGGCATAAGCGCTACCCATCTGGGCAAAACGCACCATGTCGTCCACCTCGACATCGGGGTTGGCGCCCATGTCGCACAGCACCGTCAGGCCGCCGGCACGATTGGGCAGCGCATTGGTCAAACAGGGGCGCACCGGCTGCTTCTTGCCTTCGGCCATATATCTAAACGGTGTGACGTAGGCGGTCGCGGCAGCGGTCATGGCGCCGGTGGAGCCGGCGGAGAAAAACGCGTCCGCGTTGCCCTTTTTGATGGCGCGGCAGGCAAGCACGATCGAGGACTTGCGCTTGGTCATCACGGCGCGAATGGGATCGTCATCCATGGCGATAATGTCAGGGGCTTCCAGAGCCTCCACACGTGCATGGGCCGCGGCAAAGAGATTGACGATTTCGGCGGGACCGACTGCCAGGACCTCGATATCGGGATCGGCGGCAAGTGCAGCCTCGATACCATCGAGAACAACCTGAGGTTTCTCGTCTCCGCCCACAACGTCTACACAAACGCGAACGTTACTCATATACATACTCCTTATACAAAAATGGCCGACTCATTGAGCCGGCCATTGTGGTTCCATTTGGAACGGCATCGCATCCAGAGTATACCGTTACTCGGTAACGATAACCTCGCGGTCCTTGTAGAAACCGCAGCTGGGGCACACGTGGTGCGGAAGCTTGACAGCGCCGCAACGGGGGCACGTGGACTGAGCCGCAGCCGAGATCTTCATGTTGGCGGAACGACGGGTGTGAGTGCGGATACGACCCTGCTTTTGTTTAGGTACGGGCATAGTGACCTTCCTTATGAACTATCCAGTGTGGCGATTACGCGCAAGTAGCGATACTACCACAGTTTTACTCGTCGAGCTTGAGATTCTTCAATGCTGCAAATGGATTTTCCGTGGCAGCGGCCCATTCTGCCTCTGCCTGGGCGGCGCAATCGCATTGCTCGACGTTGAGATTGCAACCGCAAGTGGGGCACAGGCCGCGGCAATCGGGCTTGCACAGAACGACAAACGGCGTGTCCATGACGACCGCGTCATTGATGGGCTCACCCAGATCGACGATGCGGTCCTCACCCAGGAGCTCGTAGCCGTCCTCGTAGGCCTCGGGATCCTCGGGCTCCTCGAAGAGGTAGAACTCCTCGATCTCGCCGGCGATATCAAACGAGGCAGGCTCCAGGCAACGGTCGCACTCGCCGGTGGCGTGCGCGCGGACCATGCCCGTGAGCAAGACACCGGTACCGGCATTGGTAAAGACAACGTCGTAGTCGATGCCGTCCTGTAGCTGGTACTCCTTCTCGCCCACCGTGTAGGTGGCAACATCGACCTTGCCGGTCAGCGGATACGAATCACCAGGAAACTCGAGCTGCTCAGAAAGATCGACGGTAACGCTCGGGAACTCAGCCATTACCACTGACCATTCTGTTGGGCGGCACCCTCGTTGAGCTGCTGACGGCAACGGGTAACGGTGCCGGTCAGGCTCTTGAGGTTCTCCTCCAGGTGCGTAAAGACCTGCTCTGCGTAGTCCTCGGCAGCATAACGCGTCTCGCGCTCGTACTGCTGGGCACGATCGCGGATGTCGTCGGCCTGCTGCTGTGCCAAGCGGACGATCTCCTGCTCACCGGCAATGGTGAGGGCCTGCTGCTGAGCGTCGGCGATGATGGAATCGGCCTGAGCGGCGGCGGAAGCCATAAGCTCCTCGCGCTCCTTAAGGATACGGCGGGACTTCTGCCACTCCTCGGGATAGCTCATGCGGATCTCGTCGAGGATGTTGAAGAACACGTCGGCGTCGATGACCTTGAACTGAGCGTTCTTGCCGAAAGGCGGCTTGGCTTCCTCGATCAGCCCTTCGAGCTCATCGACCAAGCTGACGATCCTATCGCCAGGAAAATTCTCGCCCGGCATCCGGTCTCCTTTCATAGGTAACATATCATCGTGCTAGTTTACCACATGCCACCAGGCAATAAAAAACGTCACGAAAAGCGGTGTCTGAGCGCTTCGACCACGTTGGGCGGGACAAACGTCGATACATCGCTGCCGAGCGAGGCGATCTGGCGAACGACCGAACTCGAGATATAGCCGTACTGCGGCGCACTCATGACAAAGATGGACTCCAGCTCGTTATCCAAGCGATAGTTGAGGTCTGCCTGCTGCAGCTCGTACTCAAAGTCGGTCATGGCGCGCAGGCCCTTGACCACAGCCCCCGCCCCCTGCTCGCGAGCGAAGTCGACCAAGAGGCCGGTAAAGGGCAGGACCTCGACGCCGTCGATATCACCGAGCGCCTCACGAGCCAGCGCCACGCGCTCATCCAGCATAAACGTGGTGCCCACACCGTTTTTACCCTGCGACTCGGCGACAGCGACGATCACGCTGGGAAAGATGCGGCGGGCGCGGCGGATGACGTCGATATGGCCAAACGTGATGGGATCGAAGGTGCCCGGGACGATCACGCGGTTGATGGTGTCACTCATGGGCGTTCTCCTGAACCGTCATGGCATCGGTGTTGTGAGCATCGGTGCCGGCGCAATCTTCCTCACCATCGTCATCGCCGACCCAACGAAGCAGGTCGACCGAGGTAATGCCGTAGCGCTTCTCGCGCACGATCTCAAAGCCTGCCGGATGCGCGCCCGCATCGGCGGCGGCATGCTCAAACAGGGCATAAGCGCCAGGTGCAAGCAGACCCTGCTGAGCCAGGTTCTGCAGCAGTATCTCGACCGGCTCGGCACCAAAAGCATAGGGCGGGTCGAGCAGGACCAGATCAAAGGGGCCGCCCGGCACACGACCGCGCGAGGCGCTCGCCAGCATGTCGCCCGTTACCACGCGCCAACGCGCACGGTCACGACAGAGCGACTCGATATTCTTGGTAATGAGCCGCGCGGCATTCCGATCGATCTCGAACGTCGTGAGCGAGCGGGCGCCACGTGAGAGCATCTCTAACCCTAAGGCGCCGGAGCCGCCAAAGGCGTCCAGCACGCGGACCTCGTCCAGATCGAAGTCAAATGCCGACATGACCATAGATGCGCATGCCTCGCGCACACGATCGGTCGTGGGGCGGGTGACATCGCGACCACGGGGCTCCTCGATCTTACGACCGCGCCATTCGCCGCCGATGATTCTCATCCTCCGCTGACCTCCTTAAAAATGTGTCGATATCGCATGGCGACCGCATCGCGCAGGGGGCGCGTCGCCACGGAGTCAAGGTTGCAAGCATACCGCAAGAGCTCGACCGCGTCCAAATGGGCCCACTCGATCAGCTCCTCGTCGGCATCCAGGTCGACAAAGCGCAGAGTCACACCGCCATGCTGGCGGTACCCCAGGATTTCGCCCTCGTGGCGCAGACGCAGGTCCATCTGGGCGAGCGTAAAGCCATCCGAGGTCTTCTCGAGCGATTGCAGGCGATCTTGTGCTGCCGAAGCGCCGCCGTTGCCCTTGGAGTGCGTCATGACCAGACACGTGCCCGACACGCTGCCACGGCCCACGCGACCGCGCAGCTGGTGCAGAGCAGCCAAACCAAAGCGCTCCCCGTTCTCGATGACCATGACGGTGGCGTTAGGCACGTCGACGCCCACCTCGACCACCGTAGTCGAGACGAGCACGTCAATCTCGCCACGCTTAAAGGCATCGATAACCTGGTCCTTCTCCCCCGCTGGCATGCGGCCGTGAAGGCGCTCGATGGCAAGACCCGGCAACGCCAGACGCAGGCGATCGAGCTCGGTCGCCGTATCGTGCAGCGGCACGGGGACCGTCACGCGGCCCTCGTCGTCGCGGGCGATACCGGGCACGTCCTCCAGATCATCGGCCGAGTCACTCGGCTCCACGAGCGGGCAAATCACGTAGGCCTGCTGACCCTTTTCATGCGCCTCGCGGATGGCGCCATAGGCAAGGTCGCGACTCGACTCGGTAAGCACGCGTGTCGTCACGCTAGCGCCAGGGACGGGCCGATGGCGGATGATACTCGTGTCCAGATCGCCGTAGACCGAAAGCGCCAGCGTACGCGGGATGGGCGTTGCCGTCATAACGAGCAGATCGGCACCGGGGCCCTTCGCGCGCAAGGCATTGCGTTGGCCGACGCCAAACCGGTGCTGCTCATCGATGACTACGAGCGACAAATACTTAAACGCCACGTTATCCGAAAGGACCGCGTGGGTTCCAAAGAGGACGTCGAGCTCTCCCGATTCCAGCTGTGCATGGATGCGCTCGCGCTCTGCGGCCGGCGTGGCACCCGTCAGAAGCGCCCAAGACATGCCGGCCTGCGAGAGCAGAGGGCCGGTCTTATCGGCATATTGACGCGCCAGCACGCCCGTGGGCGCCATAACGCAGGCCTGTGTGCCGCTATCGGCAGCCACAGCCAGCGCGCAGGCGGCAACGGCGGTCTTACCGGTACCGACATCGCCCAGCAGCAGGCGGTTCATCACGCGCCCGCCATCGCACATATCGCGCAGGATGTCTTGGAACGCGGCCTCCTGCTCGTCGCTCAGCGAAAACGGCAGGGCCTGCTTGAGCGCGGCCAGGTGCTCGCCCGCGGCGTGGGCGTAGGGAGCGACTTCGACCAAGACACCGTCGTTGCGCAGGCGCAGCGCCAGCTGCAGGTAGAGGCACTCCTCGTAGGCAAGCCGTGCGCGCGCGATTTCGCGCTCAGCCATGCTCGAGGGAAAGTGGATCGATCGAAGGGCACGGGCATGGCTCATCAGGCGACGTTTAACGCGTAAGCGTGCCGGAATGGGATCAAAGGGATTGCCGACGGCCTCGAGCGCGCCACTTACGATACGGCGCATCCATGCCTGACTCACGCCGTCACTCACGTAATGGACCGGCAGGATAGTGCCCGCGGCGCGCCCTTCCTCAAGCTTTTCAAAGTGCGGCGAGGCCATCTGCTTAAAGCCGTAGGCAAACTCGACCTTACCCATTACGGCTAGGCGGTCGCCCTGCTTAAGCTGCTGGGCAATCCAGGGCTGGCGGAAAAAGGCGACCTGCAGCACGCCCGTCTCGTCAACGAGTGAGACCTCGGTCACCTGCATGCGCGGACGCGGCTGCTTTTGGACGATACGATCGACCGTGGCGATGATGGTACACACGGTACCGATGGGCGCCATCTCGATGGACCAGGAGCGCGTAAAGTCCAGGTATCGATGAGGGATATGGAGAAGGAGGTCCCCCACCGTCCGAATTCCCAGACGGCGAAGGGCCTCCTCACGTTTACCCGAAACATATTTGAGTCGCGCGATATCCTCGTCGAGCGCATTGCTCTGGGCAAAGCGCTCCGAGACGCGCGGCACGGAGCACAGTTCGGACATGGGCAGTTGCCTACTCGATCGAGAAGATCACGGGATAGAGCGGCTGCTCGCCACGATGGGCGTCGATCTCCAGATCGGGCTGAGCCTCCTCGATAGCGTCGACGATCTCCTGGAAGGCCTCATCGGACAGTTCCTCGCCGGCCAGAATCGTCAGCGCGTCGCCCTCCTCTTCCTCCTGCATACGGTTGATGCAATCGAGCGTGACCTGCTTCACGTCGGAGCCGACCACGTCGATGGAGCCGGCAATGATGCCCATGACGTCACCGGAGTGAATTGGCGAACCGTCGGAGGCACTGGAGTCGCGCACGGCGCGGGTGACCTCGCCATCGCGGACCTCGCTGATGGCGTCGACCATAGCGGCGACGGCATCCTCGAGCTCGGAATCGGGCAGGACCGCGAACAGCGCGGAGAAGGCCTGCGGAACGGTCTTGGTGGGAACGACGGCGACCTTCTTGTCGGTGCAGGCAGAGGCAGCGGCCTCGGCGGCCATGCGGATGTTGCCGTTGTTGGGCAGAATGATGACCGAGGTCGCGTTGACCTGGTCGACGGCGCCCAGCAGGTCTGCAGTCGAGGGATTCATGGTCTGGCCACCGGACACGATCACGTCAACGCCGAGGGACTTGAGGATGTCTGCCTCGCCGGAACCGGCGGCAACGGCGACAAAGCCCAGGGCCTTCGCGGGCTCGGCGGCCTTCTCCTGGTCCTCGTGGATCTTGGCGGTACGGTCGTGGGCCTCCATCTCCATGTTGTGGATAAAGACCTCGTAGATCTGGCCAAGCTGCAGCATGTGCTCGAGCACCAGGTTCGGGGTGTTGGAGTGCACGTGGATCTTGTAGTCGGGATATGCGCCCACGAGCAGCTCACAGTCGCCCATGGAACCCAGGAACTTAAGGCACTCGTCCTCGTCAAACGGGGCGTCGGCCTTAAAGAGGAACTCGTTGCAGTAGCGGAACTCCGAGCCCTCCCAATCGTCGTTGGCCTCGATCTCAACGCGGCCAAGAGCGGCATCGCGTGCAGAGCCAGCGGAATCGAACGTAGCGGAGAAATCCTCGACAACGGTGCTGCGACCAAGTGCTGCAGCCACAAAGTTCTCCAAGAAGATGGCAAAGCCGAAGGCGCCGGAGTCGACCACGCCGTTCTCTTTGAGGACGGGCAGCAGGTCGGGCGTGCGAGCGACGGACTGGTAGGCCTCGACGACGATGGCATCGAGCGCGTCCTCGGCCGAGAACTTCTTCTTTTCGCACTCGTCGGCCTTGGTCGAGACATCGCGCAGCACCGTGAGAATCGTGCCCTCGATGGGCTTACGGACGGCCTGGAAGGCGACCTTGACGGCGCGGCGGAAGGCGAAGGCGATGTTGGCGGACGTAATGGGCTCGTCGGCGGAGACAAGGCCCTCGGCCACACCGCGCAGGATCTGCGAGGTAATGACGCCGGAGTTACCGCGGGCGCCCATCAGGGAGCCGTGGGTGATGGCGCCGGCAATGGCCTTCATGTCGGCATCGGCGGGAAGGGCGGAGAGCTCCTTGGTCACCGAGGCGAGCGTGAGCGACATGTTGGTGCCGGTGTCGCCGTCGGGTACGGGGAAGACGTTGAGCTTATTGATCTCCTCGGCCTTGTCAGAAACGGCAGCCGCAGCGATCGGAAAACAGGTGCGAATGGTCTTTGCAATCATGGGTATTTGAATCTCCGTTTTCGGATGCTAGTTCAGACGGCTCTTGAGCGCGTCGATATGGATGCCGATCTTAAGGCTGGCGGGATCGATTTGGGCAATCTCCTGCAGGGTAAAGGCAACGGAGCTCGAAAGGTTGTGGCAGACGGACTTCATGTTGACGCCGTTCTCGAGCACGACGTGAAGATCGACCGTAAGGCCGTTCTCGTCGGCGGAGACAAGCACGCCCTTGCGGAGGCGCTGACCGGCAAGCAGGCGCACGCTCTCGGCGCCTTGGAGCTGCTCAGCCATACCGACGACGCCATAGCACGTCATCGCGGCATAACCGGCAATATCGGCAATAACGTCGTTCGAGACGCTCAGGCTGCCGTTAATGGTCTCAGACACAAGAATCTCCTTATCTGGTGCTCGCGGCACCATGTCGTGGGAGCAATCATTGCAATATTCTACAACGACCGCGCCATGTTGAGGTGGTGGGTCGCGGGATTACATCCTCGACACGAAATGTTGATATGGCAACGTTCGAGTCAAGTGGTCGCGGCATGAAAAAACCCGCCGCATAAGCGACGGGTTTTACAACCTGGCTCCCCGGGTAGGACTCGAACCTACAACAGCGCGGTTAACAGCCGCGTGCTCTACCATTGAGCTACCGAGGAATTTAAAAGCCCAGCGGAATGGGCTGAGAAATTCTGGCTCCCCGGGTAGGACTCGAACCTACAACAGCGCGGTTAACAGCCGCGTGCTCTACCATTGAGCTACCGAGGAATAGGTGCGTGCTCTCAAGCAACGAAGTTTATTATACGGACGAATCAGCTCAGGGCAAGAACTTTTTTAAGAATTTTTCCGACCTAGTCATTGGGGACGTCCCCAATGACCACATGAAAGCGCCCCCAAGCGGATGTGCTTGAGGGCGCTTCTTGCTTGCGAGGTTATGACTCGATGTAGTCCTTCAGCTTGCTGCTGCGGCTCGGGTGGCGGAGCTTGGCCAAGGTCTTGGACTCGATCTGGCGGATACGCTCGCGCGTGACGCCAAACTCGCGGCCGACTTCCTCGAGCGTGCGGGGATGCCCGTCGACAAGGCCAAAGCGCAGCTCGATAACCTTGCGCTCACGATCGGCAAGCGAGTCGAGCACCTGAGTGAGCTGCTCCTGCAGCATGGAGAAGCTGGCGGCATCGGGCGGAACGATAGCCTGGGAGTCCTCGATAAAGTCGCCCAGCTGGGAATCCTCTTCCTCGCCGATGGGGGTCTCGAGCGACACGGGCTCCTGCGAGATCTTCTGGATCTCGCGGACGCGGTCGGCGCTCATGTCCATCTCGGCACCGATCTCCTCGGGGGTCGGGTCGCGACCCAGGTCCTGAAGGAGCTGGCGCTGCACGCGGACGAGCTTGTTGATAGTCTCAACCATATGCACGGGAATACGGATGGTACGGGCCTGATCGGCAATGGCGCGCGTAATGGCCTGACGGATCCACCACGTGGCGTACGTGGAGAACTTAAAGCCCTTCTGGTAGTCGAACTTCTCGACGGCGCGGATCAGACCGAGGTTGCCCTCCTGGATCAGGTCAAGGAACAGCATGCCGCGGCCGACATAGCGTTTGGCGATGGAGACGACCAGACGCAGGTTTGCGCTGATGAGTGCCTGCTTGGCTTCGAGGCCCACGTTCTCAATGCGCGTAAGACGACGCATCTCGGCACGCGTGAGCTCGAGCTCGCCGGCATCGGCAGCCTCGAGCTTCTCGGTGGCCTCGAGACCGGCCTCGATCTTCATGGCCAAATCGACCTCTTCGGAGGCGGTCAGCAGGTCGACCTTGCCGATCTCCTTGAGGTACATACGAACCGGATCGCCGGTCAGCATCACCGTGGAGGCATCGATGCCACGCACGCGGGAGCGTGAACGGGACGTGCGCACGGTGCGCTTCTTCTTGCTCTTGGAAGAACCCATCTCGGCATCGGCCTGACGGGCCATCTTGAGCTCGTGATCGTCGAGCGAGCCGGAATCGTGCTCGTCGTCGTCATCGAAATCGTCGGTATCGGTATCGTTATCGTCATCGTCGACGTCCATGGGGGCGTCGTCGTTACCGCTCGCGGAGATAATCTGGATGCCGCTGTTGCGCAGCGCGGAATACACCGCGGTGAGCTGCTCGTCAGAAACATCGATATCCTTCAGGGCGACCTGAATCTCGTCCTCGGTTACCGAAGTCCTGTTTGAGCCGTTGCCCATGAGCTTTGCAACGTAGGATTCCAGCCCAGTACCCGTGCTCTCAGTCTTTTTTGGCACAGATTCTCCCTTCATAGTCCACAGGACTCAATACTTTAGCACACACATTGACATCTATACCCAAAAAGAGGACTGGATATAGGCGAGAATACGCTGGTTGACCACAACATCTAGGTTTGTTCGGTGCCCGCGGCCTCCAGACCGATCAAACGGAACGGGTCCGCCACGCCGCCGATAGACTTTTGCAGCTCGCGTTGACGCTGCGAATCCTGCGCGGCCTGCACGGTCAACGCGCGACGGGCCTCATCATCGAGCGAACGGTCCTGGCGCAGCTTGGCCTGTGCGGCACGCATGCGGCGCTTGATGGTGTAGAGCTCGAGCGTATCGAGCATGAACACGATGTTCGTCTCGGTGGGGTGCTTGCTCGTCGCGGAGATGCGCCCGGCACTCACAAGCGTTGCCGCCTCGGGACAGACCGAGCGCGCCGCATCCATGCAGGCTGCAGGATCGGTTCCCGGCGGCGTTGCCAGAACGGCCCATGCGATGGACTCGTGACGTGGGTCAACCCACTCGATAGAGCAGATGCGGTCGGCATACGTGCGGAACAGGTCGGGGTAGCTCGTGAGCATCGTCAACAGCTCGCGCTCCCCTGCCAAGGACTTGCGCTCAAGATCAGTAAGAACCATCGGCGCCGCCGCAGCCGGAGCGCCCGAACCATCAGTCACAGGCACAGCACCCATACCATCAGGCACATCGATCGGCGGCAGGTCGTCGACGACCTCCACGGGCGCGGCACCGTAGGCATCGAGCGGGACGTAGTCATACGGCTCTTCTTCGACCGGCGCGGACACCGGCGGCGTCGCGCCCGATGCCCAAGCACCGCGAGATGCCCCCTGCGAACCAGACGTCCGACCGCCCGCGCTACCAGAGCGCTCGGCTTGCGCCCGCTGGCGTTCATAGTTCTGCTCACGACGTCGTTCCGCATCTTCGCGCTTGGCGACATCGCGAAACACGCGACCCGAACTCGCGCGAACCGTCTCCAGATCCAAACCCAGCAGATCGGCAATCTGGATAAAGTATGTGTCGATCATATAGCTATCGCGCAGCGGATAGATAAGCGTCAGCGCATCTTCCAGCGCCTTGGCACGACCGCCCGGCGTGGTGATGTCACTCGACTCCTGCAGCGAACGGTAGACAAAGTCCATGAGCGGCTCGGCAGCGTCGATGCGCGCCTGAAGCTCCTGTCCACCATGCGCCGTGATGAACTCCATGGGGTCGTTGCCGTCGGGCAGCACCACGCAGCGCAGGTCCATCGAATCCTGCTCGATAAATTGAATCGCGCGACGGGCGGCCTTCTGGCCCGCGGCATCGCCATCGAACATATACACGATACGCTTGGCAAAGCGGGTGAGCGTCTTGACGTGATGCTCCGTGAGCGCGGTGCCCAGCGTGGCGACAACGTTTTTGATCCCCGCCTCCCAGCAGGCGATACAATCGGTATAGCCCTCCACCACGATGGCCGTATCCTGCGCGACGATAAACTCCTTGGCCCAGTTAAAGCCATAGAGGTTTCGCTTTTTATGGAACACGCTCGTCTCGGCGGTGTTGAGGTACTTGGGTTGGCCGTCACCCATGATGCGCCCGCCAAAGGCAATGTTGTGACCCTGCTCGTCAAAGATGGGAAACATCACGCGGTCGTAGAAGCGGTCGGCAAGCTGCCCGCGCCCGCGGCTCACGGCAACGTTGGCGTCGATCATCTCCTGCGGGGTAAAACCCGCCTGGGACAGGTGCGACACCAGCGCGTTGCGGCCCGGTGCAAAGCCCAGGCAGTAGCGGCGGCAGACGTCGCCACCCATACCACGGCTGGCAAAGTACTCGCGTGGACGGCCGTCCTTACCGCGCATAAGCATGGTGTGGTAGAACTGGGCGGTCTCGGCACACAGATCGTAGATGCGGGCACGCTTGGTACCGCGCTCGCGACGATCTCCGGTGTCATGCAGCTCAATACCCGCACGATCGGCCAAATAGCGGATTGACTCGGGAAAGCTCAGGTTTTCGCGCTTCATGATATAGGTGAAGACGTCGCCGCCTTCGCCGCAGCCAAAGCAGTGCCAGACCTGCGTAGCGGGGATAATGTGGAAAGAAGGCGTCTTTTCGCCATGGAAGGGGCAGCAACCCCAAAACTCATGGCCGCGGGGCTTGAGCTCAACCGTTTCCTGCACGATGGCAACTAAGTCGGACGCAGCGCGTACCTGGTCTTTTTCCTCATCGCTAATCACGGATACTCACCCCCTGCTCGCCCAAGTTGTGACGAATATCCTCGATATTACCCTCGACGGTCGAGATCAACTCATCCAGCGATTCGAACACACGCGAGGGACGCAGCCAGCGCGTAAACGCCAGCGAAACGGAAGCGCCGTACAGGTCGCCCGTATAACCAATTAAGTTAGCCTCGAGATGCGATGAAGCGGCATCGTCGGCATACGTCGGCGGCAGGCCGACATTAACGGCAGCGGGCCACGCGATGTCATCGACGAGCACCAGACCCTCATACACACCATCGGCAGGCACCTGAATGCCGTCGGGAACCTGCAGGTTTGCCGTGGGAAAGCCCATGTCAGAACCCTCGTGACGGCCACGAATAACACCGCCACGCAGCATATACGGGCGGCCGAGCAACTCAGCAGCAAGCTCCACATGGCCCTGTCCCAGCTCATGACGAATGCGGGTGGCGCAAATGGCCTCACCGCCCTCGCAAAGCAGGTCGTGACCATACACGTCAACGCCGCGCTCGGAACCCCAAGAGCGCATCTCGGCAACACCAGAAGCACCGCCACGACCCAGCCTAAAGTCGCTGCCAACGCGAATCGAACGAATGTCGACCAGACGCGACACCAGCGAGAGAAAAGCAACATGGTCGAGTGCCGCAACCTCAGGCGTAAAGGGAACGGCCACCACCGCATCGACCCCGGTCTGAGCCAAGGCATGTAGACGGTCGGCCGTCGTCATCAATTTTTGAGCGGGCGAAGGACTCACCACAACGTCCGGATCGGGATCGAAAGTGACCACGACCGCCTTGCAATCATGGGCGCGCGCATCGCTAACAAGCGCCGCAATGAGCTCCTGGTGTCCACGGTGAACGCCGTCGAACACGCCGATGGCAATCGATGCGGCACCCAGGTGCTCACACTTATCAAACGCATCGGCAGTAACGATGTGAGCCACGTCCGACTCGCCCGCGAAAAAAATACGCGCGAGCTCGTGAGCGGACAACATCATCGAACACCGCCGATTGCCTGCGGAAACACGTGCTCCATGACAAAGCGGCCACCCTCGATGCGGGCGAGCGCCTTGAGTCCCCCATCGAGCACCAACGCAAAAGGCGACTTCGAGGTATCGAAATCGGCAAGCGCACGCTCAACGGGAATGCGTCGACCGCAGAGCAGATCGTCGGCAAGATTGCCCGGCAAGTCAACACGCGTGGCGCCCAGGGCCGCAATGGGATCCAGGGCAAAGCCGGGCGCGGACTCGGGAGAAAGCTCCTCGACCGCATGACAGGCGCCAATGGAAACAACACCGGAGGCCGTGCGGCGCAGCGCGGAAATGTGCGCGGCGCTCTCGCAGGCGCGGCCCAAGTCGCGAGCGAGCGCACGGATATAGGTGCCCTTGCTCACCGAGAACGCCACGGTCCACACACACGTATCACCTTCGCCGCCCACGGCGATCAGGTCGGCGGCATAGACCTCGACGGGGCGCGGAGGTAGGTCCACCGCATTGCCCTCACGAGCAGACTTGTAGGCGCGAACGCCATTGACCGAGATAGCCGAAAACGCCGGCGGCACCTGCATCTGCGGACCCAGCATAGCGGCCAGGCGCTCACGGGCATAGGCAGGATCGCGGAGCTCGTTGGCAACAGCCACCGTGCGGACCGCCTCGCCCTCCGCATCATCGGTATTGGTCTCGGCGCCAAACGAGATGTCGGCGACATAGCTTTTGGTATCGAGCGTGAGCATGCCCAGCAGACGGGTGGCCTGGCCCACACCCACCACCATGACACCCGATGCCATGGGGTCGAGCGTGCCGGCATGGCCGACGCGCCGCTCATGGAGGGCGCGCCGGCATTGCGAAACCACATCGTGGGACGTGCAGCCCACCGGCTTATCGACGGCGAGCAGCATATTCAGTTGAGAAGGCGTACGACGAGCCATGTACCATCCAAAAAGTTAAAGCTCGACGGTCACCGAAGCGGGATCCTCCCCTACCAGTTCGGCCAGCATGGGAAGTGCCACGGTGAGCGTCTCGAGAATCGTTCCGTTGTTGGAGAAACCGGCGGCAGCAGGATGTCCGCCTCCGCCAAAGGCAGCAGCGATCTCGGACACGTTGAGGTCACCCTTGGAGCGCAGGTTGCCGCGCACCTTGGTATCGCCCTCAATGCCCTTCAGGAACAGGCAGACCTCGACGCCCATCACCGAGCGCACCACGTCAACCAGACCGTCGCACTCATCCGAGGTGACACCGCACGCCTCAAGGTCACTCTGGTACGCGTAGCTATACGCGACGCGCCCGTGGGCCACCGTCTTAATGCGGCCCATAACGATGGACTTGAGGTGCAAAAACTCAACGCGCATGCTCTGGTAGACCTCGAGTGCCACACGCGCCGGATCGGCACCGTGGGCAACCAGACGCGAGGCTGCATGGAACGCGGCGGCGTCGGCGTTTTGGTACTGAAAACGGCCGGTATCGGTAACCAAGCCACACAGCAGGCAGGTTGCAACGCCATCACGTGCGACAATGCCGCAATTGTCCAAGAAGCGGTCGATGATCATGGCGCAGGCTGCAGCTTCGACGCGCCTCAGGCTGAGCTCGGCAAACTCCTCGCGCGCCGGATGGTGATCGAAGCACACCACATGCTTGGAGCGACGAAGCACCTCGGCGGAATTATTGAGACGCTCTACGACCGGTACGTCCACCGAGATGAACAGGTCAGGATTGCCGGTGTACGCAGATGCCGGCACCAGGCGATCGGAGCCTTCCATAAAGCGGTAGATACGCGGAACCGGGTCATCGTCTGCCAACAGCAGCGCAATGTCCTTGTTGGGGAAAAACTTCATGAGCGAAAGGCCCAGACCCAACACGGAGCCCAAGGCATCGCCATCGGGAGAAGTATGTCCCGAAATCGCAATGGAGGACGCACCCTCGATGAGCTCGAGGATGCGTCGCTGAATATCTGCAGACTCGCACGAGGCGAGGTCGGCGGAATTAGTCATCTAAAGCTGCCTCCTGGGCGGCATCCGCTATCGGATAGCCGTCCTCGTCCTTTTCGATCGCAAGCGTGGCGGGAACGTTTTCCAGCGCACGCGTGATGCGCTCGGCCTCATCGGTCGAGCGATCGATGCGAAAATCGAGCTCGGGCGTAACACGCCAATCGAGCGAGCGAGCCAACAGGCTGCGAATACGGCCCTTAGCGCTTGCGAGCGCCTCCATGACCTCGTCGTAGCGGCTCGCATCGCACGACACGAACACACGCGCGAACGAACGGTCCACCGCGACCTCGACCGCGGTCAAAGTAACCAGGTCGAGACGCGGATCGGAAACCTCAAAGAGCAGGATATAACCGAGCTTCTCGCGAAGCTGCTCGCCCAGACGGCGGGTTGCCTGCGTTTGCTTCATAGCGCTACCCCCTACTCGGTACGGGCAACCTGGTCGATGCGGTAACCCTCGATCTGGTCGCCGGGCTTGATGTCCTGGAAGTTCTCCAGGCCAATGCCGCCCTCGGAACCGCTCTTGAGGCTCTTGGCCTCGTCCTTGTAGTGGCGCATCGAGGCGATCTTGCCGTTGAAGACCACGATGCCGTCGCGCACCAGACGCACGGAATCGGTCGCGGCGATCTCGCCCTCTTCGACACGGACACCGGCGGCGATACCGACTTTGGGCACCTTGAAGGTGTCCAGGACGGTCGCGGTACCCGTGGAGACCTCGACCTCGGTGGGCTTGAGCATGCCGATACGGGCAGCGTCGAGTTCCTCGAGGCACTTGTAGATGACGTCGTAGCAACGGATCTCGACGCCCTCGCGCTCGGCAGCGGAGCGGGCCTTACCGTCGGGACGGACACCAAAGCCGATGATGATGGCGTTGGAGGCGTCGGCCAGAACGACGTCGGTCTCGTTGATGGCACCAACGGCGGAGTGGATCGTGTTGATGCGAACCTCGGACTGATCCATCTTGTCGAGCGAGTCCTGAAGGGCCTCGATGGAACCCTGGACGTCGGCCTTGATGATCAGGTTGAGCTCCTTGACCTCGGCGTCGGCAATGGTCTCGAAGAGGTTCTCGAGCGTGACGTGCTTGACGCGGCTCTGCTCCTCGATACGGGCCTTGAGCGAACGCTCGTCGGCAAGGGCGCGAGCCTCGCGCTCGTCCTCGAACACACGGAACTCGTCACCGGCGTTGGGCACGGACTGCAGGCCCAGGATCTCAACGGCGTCGGAGGGACCGGCCTCGGTGACGGCGCGGCCCTTGGGGTCGAGCATGGCGCGGACGCGGCCGTAGGTGAGGCCGGCGACCAGCGTATCGCCCACGTGCAGGGTACCGCGGGTCACGAGCACAGTAGCGACCGAGCCGCGGCCCTTGTCGAGCTTGGCCTCGAGGACGTTGCCGGAGGCAAAGGTGTCCGGGTTGGCCTTGAGCTCGAGCACATCTGCCTGGAGCAGCACGGTCTCGAGCAGATCGTCGATACCGATCTTCTGCTTGGCCGAGATGTTGACGAACATGTTCTGTCCGCCCCACTCCTCGGGGATGACGCCGTACTCGGTGAGCTCCTGACGCACACGGTCGGGGTTGGCGCCGGGCTTATCGATCTTGTTGACGGCGACAACGATGGGTACGCCGGCGGCCTTGGCGTGGTTGATCGACTCGACCGTCTGGGGCATGACACCGTCGTCGGCAGCCACGATCAGAATGACGATGTCGGTCACCTTGGCGCCACGGGCACGCATAGCCGTAAAGGTGGCGTGACCGGGGGTATCGATGAAGGTGATCTTGCGGTCGTTGATCATGACCTGCGAAGCACCGATGGCCTGCGTAATGCCGCCCGCCTCGCCGGCAGCAACGCCGGTGTGACGGATGGCGTCGAGGAGGCTCGTCTTGCCGTGGTCGACGTGGCCCATGACGGTGACGACCGGTGCGCGCGGCTTAAGGTCGGCGGGATCGTCGTAGAACGAGAAGGTGTTCTCCTCCTCGGGGGTGATGATCTTGATCTGACGACCCAAGTCGTCGGCAACGAGCTCGACGAGGTCGTCGGACATGGACTGCGTCATGGTGAGCGGCGTACCCAGCAGGAACAGGCGCTTGATGATGTCGTTGGCCGGAACGTCGAGCGCCTCGGCGAGCTCCTGGACGGTAACGCCCTGGGAAACCTTGATGGCGTCGAGCTCCTCGGGGTTCACGCCCTGGGCCAATGCCTCCTCAATCTTGCGCTCCTCCTGAGCCTTGGCAGCCTCGCGCTCGCGCTTCTCCTTGCGCTTCTTGCGGCGACCGGTGGACTCACGAGAGGCCTCCTCGACGGCAGCGCGGGCCTCCTCGAGGACCTTCTCGCGGCTGTACTCCTCGGCCTCGCGAGCCATGCGGCTGTAGTGGTCCTCTTCGTTGTTGTGACCGCCCTTGCGCTTCTTGCCCTTGCCCTGCTTATCGGGGTTGGGGAAGTCCATGCCGGCAGCGACGTTGTTGCTGGCGTTGGTGCGATGGCTGTGCGGACGGCTCTCGGAGGCGTTGCGCTCGGAGTTGTTGTCGGAAGCGTTGCGATCGTTACGACGGCCACCGCGGCGGTCGTTGTTGCCGCCACGACGGTTACCGCGCTCGGCGGCGCGCTCGGCCTTGGCCTTGTCCTCGGCGTCCTTCTTCTCCTTGAGCACGGTCTCCTGTGCGGCGATCTGGTCGAGCAGCGAACGGAAGCGCGAACCGGAGTCGGAAGCGGGAATGGCGCGGCGCTGGGCCTCGCGGGCAGCCTCCTCCTTCTCGCGGGCAAGGCGCTCCTGCTCGGCCTTCTTCTTGGCCTCGGCCTCGGCGCGGGCAGCCTCCTCGGCAGCCTGGGCTGCGGCAAACTGCCGGCGCTCCTCCTCGCGGGCCTTCTCGGCGGCGATGCGCTCGCGCTCGGCCTCGGCAGCGCGTGCGGCCTCCTCGGCGGCAGCTGCCTGCTCCTCGGCCTGCTTGGCGGCCTCGACTTCCTGAGCGCGGGCCTCGATCACCGAGGCGAGCTGCTTGCGGACCATGGCGACATAAGCGTCCTCCAAGGTGGAGGAAGCGGACTTAGCGGGAATCTTCATATCGGCGAGATGACCCATCAGTTCCTTGGAGGTCATGCCGAACTCTTTGGCCAGGGTGGACACACGGACTTTTGCCATATGACTTCACCTACCCTTTCTGGCACCTTGGGTGCCTAGAGACTGAACGAGCGTGGGAGATGCGCCGGGACCTGCCCGGCGCGACCGCGCGCTAGATCAGGTCCTCCGCATCATCGAAGGCGTCGGTGTCGTGGACACCGCAGAAACGGGAGCCGGGACGGGCCTGGTTGCGGCACTGGATGCCGTCCTCGGACACGTACTCGCAGCGGCGGACGTCCTCGTCCTCCTCGTCACCGATCAGGTCGGCGGCGGGCTCCTCGTGAACGGGAACGTTCTTGAGGATGTCGGCGGCAAGCGTCTCGGACTTAATGTCGATGTGCCAGCCGGTCAGGCGCGCGGCGAGGCGGGCGTTCTGGCCCTCCTTGCCGATGGCAAGGGACAGCTGGTCGTCGGGCACGATGACGCCGGCGTAGGCCTTCTCCTCGTCGATGAGGACGCGGGTGACCTTGGCAGGCGACAGGGCGTTGGCGACGTAGACGGCAGGATCGGCATCCCACAGGATGACGTCGACGCGCTCGCCACGGAGCTCGCCCACGACAGCGCGAACACGGCTGCCCTTGGGGCCGACGCAGGCACCCACGGGATCCAGACGGTCGTCGAGCGAGTGGACAGCGACCTTGGAACGCTGGCCGGGCTCGCGGGCGATCGACTTGATCTGGACGGTGCCCTCATAGATCTCGGGCACCTCCTGCTCAAACAGACGACGCATGAGCTCGGGGTGGGTACGGGAGATGACAATCGGCGGACGGCTGTGCTCGCCACGAACCGGCTGCAGGTTGGAGTTGGGGTCGCGAACGTCAATGATCACGGCCTTGATATGCTGGTTGTGCAGGTAGCGCTCGCCCATCGGACGCTCGTTGCGCTCGTTCTCGTAACGGCGCTGATCGAAGTGCGGAAGCTCGGCCTCGACGCCTTCGCGAATCTTGACGATCGTGAAGTCCGGCGTGGACTGCAGCACGGTACCGCTGATGAGGTCACCGATGCGGCCGGAGAACTCCTCGTAGATCTGCTCACGGGCGGAGTTACGCACGATAGCGTTGATCTCGGCCTTGGCGTGCTGGGCGGCGATGCGGCTCGTGTTCTTGGGGGTAACGTCGATCTCCTCGAACTCGGTGAAGTTGCCCTCCTCGTCCATGGAATCGTCGATCGGCTCCAGGCGGTAGACGTAGATCTTGCCGGTGGTGCGGTCGATGGTCACCTTGGCGCCCCACTCAAGATGCAGGATCTCGGCATAGCTCTTGGCGAGCGACTGCTCCAGGCGGTCGATCAGGTAGAGCTGGTCGATGTGCTTCTCCTGGCAAAGCTCCATCAGGGCGGACATCATGTCGGATGCTGCCATCTTACTTTCCTTCCTTCGCGGGCTTGAAGTCGTAGGTGGGCTTCAACTTGCACTTTTTAACATCAGAGAAATCGAGGGTGACGGACTCGCCGTCCTCGAGCTCGAGGGTCACGTCGGTCTCGGTCGCAGCGGCAATCTTGCCGGCGTACTTGCGACGGCCCTCAGTGGCGGTGGAGGTGAGCTCACAGTTCTCGCCCACAAAGCGGGCAAAGTCGCACGGGCGGCGCAGCGGGCGCGCCATGCCCGGGCTCGACACCTCAAGCGTATAGCTCGAAGAGATAGGGTCGAGCTCCTCAATCACATCGCCGACCCACTTGGTGTTGGCCGTGACGTCGTTGAGAGACAGGCTCTGACCCTCGGCACCCTCGATACGCACGCGCACGCAGGGGGCCTTGGTGGCGCCCACGAGCTCGACGTCGACGATGTCGACATCGTGCTGGGGAGCGACGGCCTCGAGCGCGTCGATGATCGCCTGCTCGGTCTTGGTCTTGACCATTGCGGCACCTCCATCCATACAAAAAAGAAGCGGGGCCGAAACCCCACTTCTTTCAATTACAACTTCATTTGCAAGCAAACTATACCAATAGCTGCGGAAACGCGCAAGCACAGTACGAATCTGCAGGTCAGCGTGCGCACAGGTTCTCCACAAGAATGGGACAATTGACCGAGGAACCCCATGCGGCGCGCCCTCAACAGTCCCAAAACGGGCCATGCGTCCCAGCGTGCCGACCGAATCGGGCCCTATGGGCATTCCATCCCTGGGCGCACATCGGCCAGACTAGAGCCGAGAGGCATTCTGTAGCGAGAAAGCCTGCCGCACGCATTGACCGCACAACCTTCCAGCATCTCTACGGCAAGGAGGATCCATGGAACGCCTAGGCACCCTCTGCGCGACCGCGCTCGTCGTCGCTGCCTGCTCGTTCGCTCTGACGGGCTGCAACAACATCGATGGCAAAACCGGAACATGCGAACCGGATCGTGGCAGCACCAAAGCCATCGAGAAAACCGAACCCCCGGTAAGCTTCGACAAAATAGACGAAGACATCGACGATCCCCAGGGCCTAGGTCCCGACCCCCAAGAACAGTTCCCCATCGACCTTGAGGCAGACGAAAACGTCCATGTTACCTGCGTGGGCAAGGACACCGACGGCTACGGAGACGCCGCGCTCGTCTTTACGGTGACCAACAATACCGGTGTCGACATGATGTTTGGCGACGCGGACTCCTATGCCTACGTCAGCGGTAAGGTCTGCGACGTGCGCATGCGCCAGCAGGTCGCAGCGGGCGAGGAAACGCGCGCCATGCTCACCTTTGTGGGCACCTTCGACGACCCCGACTTTGATGTGAACAACGACCTCAACGACATCTACCTCAACATTTGGATGTTCGAAGAGGCAACGGGCAACGTTTACTTTAGGGACCTAGTACACATCCCGTAGAAGACGGTGCGACGCACTGACTAAGCAGGGCATACAACACAAAACGAGGGACGACCCAACCGGACCGTCCCTCGTTTATTGCATGCCAGCTTTACACGCAGCGCTTACTTGACCACCAGGTTGACCAGCTTGCCGGGCACGCAGATGGCCTTGACGACCGTCTTGCCCTCGGTCCACTTGGCGACAGCGACCTCGGCGGCAGCCTGCATCTCCTCGTTGGAGGCATCGCGGGCTACGTCGATGCGGCCACGAACCTTGCCGAGCACCTGCACGACAATCTGCACCGTGTCCTCGATGGACTCGGCCAGGTCGAACTCGGGCCAGGCGGCGGTATAGGCGTTGCCCTCGCAGCCGAGTGCCTCATGCCACAGCTCATCGGCCCAGAACGGGCAGATGGGGGCAAGGACGCTCACGATGTCCTTAGCCACGCCGTAGCACAGGGCCTTGTCGCGCGCGGCACCCTCGGTGGCGTTGAGGTAGGCGCTCGCCGCGTTGACGAGTTCCATGACGGCCGAGATGGCGGTGTTGAACTGGCCGCGATCGAAGTCCTCGGTGCACTTGGCGATGGTCCGGTGACGCTCGCGATAGAGCTTCATCGCAACCTCGTCGAGCGCGGACTTGTCGAAGGCCACGTTGGCGTCGCCGGACTGGACGAGCTGCCACACGATACGCCAGGCGCGCTTGATGAAGCGGTTGGCGCCCTCAACGGCCTTGGGATCCCAGTCGAAGTCCTTCTCGGGCGGGGCGATAAACAGGATCGCCAGACGCATGGTGTCGGCGCCGTAGGGCTCGATGACCGAGCTCGGGGGCACGACGTTGCCCTTGGACTTGGACATGGTGTCGCCGTTCTCGTCCTTGACCATGCCCTGGCACAGCAGGTTGGTGAAGGGCTCGTCCACACTCAGCAGGCCCAGGTCGCGCAGTGCCTTGGTAAAGAAGCGGCTGTAGAGCAGGTGCAGGATGGCGTGCTCGATGCCGCCGATGTAGTTATCGACGGGCATCCAACGGTCGGCGGCTTCGCGGGAGAAGGGCAGCTCGGTGTTGTGCGGGTCGGTATAGCGCAGGTAATACCAGCTGGAGCAGGTAAAGGTGTCCATGGTATCGGTCTCGCGCTTGGCCGGGCGGCCGCAGACCGGGCAGGTGGTCTCGTAGAAGTCCTTGCACTCGGCAAGCGTCTCGCCGGCACCCAGGTCCAGGTTCTCGGGCAGCGTCACCGGCAGCTGATCCTCGGGCACGGGCACGATGCCGCAGTGCTCGCAGTGGATGGCCGGGATGGGGTTGCCCCAATAGCGCTGGCGGCTGATGAGCCAGTCGCGCAGGCGGAACTCGACCTTGCGACGACCGCAGCCCATGGCCTCGAGGTCGGCCACGATGGCAGACTCGCCCTCGGAGTGCTTACCGCCGCGCATGCCGGTGTACTTGCCCGACTGGACCAGCGTGCCCTCGGCAGCGTGGGCGCATTCCCAGTCGACAGTCTCGGCATGGAAGGTATCGATGGTCTCGCCGCTGGCCTCGACGGCAGCGCGATCATCGTCGTCCAGGATGATCGGCACGATCGGCAGATCATACTTGCGGGCAAACTCAAAGTCGCGCTGGTCGCCGCAGGGAACGGCCATGACGGCGCCGGTGCCGTAATCGGCCACGACGTAGTCGGCAACCCACACGGGGACCTTTTCGCCGTTAACGGGGTTCACCACGTAGCGGCCGGTAAAGGCACCGTGCTTCTCGAGAGTGCCCTGGGCACGCTCGACGGCAGAAATGTGCTTGGAGTCCTCAACGATCTTGGTGACGGCCGCCTCGTACTCCGTGCCCTCGACGAGCTCGTGCAGACGGGCGTACTCGGGAGCCAGGACAAAGAAGGAGACGCCAAAAAGGGTATCGGCGCGCGTGGTGAAGACGGTGATCTTGCCCTCGTCGCCCTCGATGGGCTCGCCATCGGCGTCGCACAGGGTAAAGTCGACCTCGGCACCCTCGGAGCGGCCGATCCAATTGGCCTGCATCTGCTTGACGCGCTCGGGCCAGCCAGGGAGCTTCTCAAGGTCATCGAGCAGCTCCTGGGAGTACTCGGTGATCTTGTAGTACCACTGCTCAAGGTCGCGCTTCTCGGGCTCGGTGCCGCAACGCCAGCACTTGCCCTCGGTCACCTGCTCGTTAGCCAAAACGGTCTTGCAGGTGGGGCACCAGTTAACCGGATTCTTCTTACGATAGACCAGGCCCTTTTCCCACATCTTCTCAAAGATCCACTGGCCCCAGCGATAGTAGTCGGGGCTGCAGGTCTTAACGGTGCGATCCAGGTCGTAGGAGAAGCCCATGCGCCTCATCGTGGCGAGCGCCTGGTCCATGTTCTTATACGTCCAGGCGGCAGCCTGCGTGTTGTGCTTGATGGCGGCGTTCTCAGCGGGCAGGCCAAAGGCGTCAAAGCCGATGGGGTGCAGCACGTCAAAGCCGCGCATGCGGGCCTGACGGGCCATGGCATCGCCGATGGTGTAGTTGCGCGCGTGGCCCATGTGTAGGTCGCCCGACGGATACGGGAACATCTCGAGCACATACTTCTTGGGCTTGGTGGCGTCGGTGTCGACGGCAAAGAGGTTCTCGTCGTCCCACGCCTTCATCCACCGGGACTCAATGGCCTGCGCGTCGTAGGCGGGGATCTCATCCTTATGATCTGTGCAATCGCACATATCAGCTCCTTTGTTAGCTGGGTTGGGGCGGGGCGTTCTTACCTTTACTCGCTGCTGCGGACAGTCCTGCTCGCACGAAGAGCACATTAAGTGCTCTTCGGCTCGTGCGGAACTTGCAGCGAGCAAAGATAAGAACGCCCCGCCACATCGTTAACTCGACTGATGATAGCAAATACGACAAGCGAGATGCCTGCGACTTGCAGGCATCTCGCTTTATCTAAATAACGTGGTTGAGGCTCAACCTTTATGTGCAGGTCTTATCTTATCGATACGTTACGCTCTGTTGGGAGTCCTTGACTACGACGTCGTGGGCTCCGCCTTCGACGATCGAGGTCGAGGAGACCAGGGTCAGGCGTGCCTTTTCCTGGAGCTCGGGGATCGAGAGGGCACCGCAGTTGCACATCGTGGACTTGACCTTGTAGAGCGTGCCGCCCACGCCGTCCTTGAGGGAGCCGGCGTAGGGAACGTAAGAGTCGACGCCCTCGACGAAGCTGAGCTTCGCGGCGCCGCCCAGGTCGTAGCGCTGCCAGTTGCGGGCACGCGCAGAACCCTCGCCCCAGTACTCCTTCATGTACTGACCGTTGACGTTGACGCGCTCGGTCGGGCTCTCGTCAAAGCGGGCGAAGTAGCGGCCCAGCATCATAAAGTCGGCACCCATGGCAAGGGCGAGCGTCATGTGGTAGTCGTAGACGATGCCGCCGTCGGAGCACACGGGCACGTAGACACCGGTCTCCTCGTAGTACTCGTCACGGGCGCGGCAGACATCGATCAGCGCGGTGGCCTGGCCACGGCCGATGCCCTTGGTCTCGCGGGTGATGCAGATAGAACCGCCGCCGATACCGACCTTGATGAAGTCGGCACCGCAGTCGGCCAGGAAGCGGAAGCCCTCGGCGTCGACGACGTTGCCGGCACCGACCTTGACGTCCTCGCCGTAGTTGGCGCGGATCCACTCGATGGTGCGCTTCTGCCACTCGCTGAAGCCCTCGGAAGAGTCGATGCACAGGACATCCGCGCCGGCCTCGATGAGCAGCGGCACGCGCTCGGCATAGTCGCGGGTGTTGATACCGGCGCCGACCATGTAGCGCTTGTCGTTATCGAGCAGCTCGTTGGGGTTGGTCTTGTGGCTGTCGTAGTCCTTGCGGAAGACGATGCCCATAAGGTGATCGTTGTCGTCGACGATCGGCAGGGCGTTGAGCTTGTTGTCCCAAATGACGTCGTTGGCAACCTTGAGGCTGATGTTCTTGTCGCCCACGATGAGCTGCTCACGCGGGGTCATGAACTCGGAGACCTTCTTCTGATGGTCATCGCGGCTGGGGCGATAATCGCGGCTGGTGACGATGCCCAGGAGCTTGCCCTTGGGGGTGCCGTCGTCGGTGACCGGCATAGTGGAGTGACCGGTCTTCTCCTTGAGCTCAATGACCTGCTCCATGGTCATGTCGGGGGTCAGCGTGGAATCGGACTGAACGAAGCCGGCCTTGTGATCCTTGACGGCCTTGACCATAGCGGCCTCGGACTCGGCGCTCTGGGAACCGTAAATGAAGGACAGGCCACCCTCGGTAGCGAGCGCGACACCCATGTCGACGCCCGAGACGGACTGCATGATGGCGGAAACCATGGGGATGTTCAGCGTGATTGCCGGCTTCTCACCGCGCTTGAAGCGGGTTAGCGGCGTCTTAAGAGAGACGTTGTTGGGGATGCACTGCGAGGACGAGTAACCAGGGACCAGCAGATACTCCGAAAACGTGTGGGACTCACCGGGAAAGAACGTAGCCATGTTTCTCCTTTTTCCATGCGACCGGTCGGCTGCAGGCCTCGTAGGACCCAGCCCAACCTTGGGCGCCCAATACTGGGGAAGTATCTTAACGCACTTTGACTGCTACAATGCATGATTTAAGAAGAGCACACGAGGGTTTGACGCAGGCTTTGCGTTTGCCCAGCAAACACTTTAGCGGGGAGACGTGGAGCGTATGAAGTACAAGACGACGGCAAAGTTGGTCATTCAAGCGTGCGACAAGGATTTGCCGGGCGTCTTCGGCCACGGCTGCGTCTTGTTGCTGCAAGGTATCGCCCGCGAGCACTCGCTCAACCGTGCCGCCAAGAGCATGGGTATGGCGTATTCCAAGGCCTGGCGCATTGTGAACGAGGCCGAAGGACAGCTGGGCTGCAAGCTCATCGAGCGCGACGGCGCCCGCGGATCCACGCTTACCCCCGCCGGCGAGCGAGCCATAGCGGTCTACGAGGAGCTGCAGACCGACATCAACAACGTCATCGCTACCAAAGCCGACGCCCTCATCGCCAGCATCAACGCAAAGTAGTCCTTTTAGGCGGTTTTTAGCCCACAGCGCCCTCGGGTTGAGGCTCGCGCCACAAAACGGGCCCATCTACTACGTTTAGTTGAACACCCACGACCATACCGGACATTATGAAAATAAAACCGCTGGTAAACAGCTTGGTAATTTTCAAAATAGGCGGGTGTGGTCGACCCCTATTGCTTAAACGTAGTAAATAGGCCGTTTTCGTGACACAGACCCCGATTAGCTACTTGCGAAGGGCGTTATCGAGAGTGGCAGCCACCTGCAGAGGGTCGTCGGTGCCGGCGAAGAGGCGGATGGCGCTCCCCCGCTTACCGCGCGGGGCCGAAAGGCGCGTTGCTGAGCCGCCGGCGGGCGACGTGCGGAACTCCCCCGGCAATGTGTCGAACAGCTCACCAGCACTTCGCTCGATAAGGTCAAACTCAACTGCCGGGCCAAAGCCGTGCTCGAGGATTCCCGTTGCAACCGCATGGTCGGGATGCGAGGTCAGCCCGGGATAGCGCACGTTGCGTACCATCTCGTTGGCGGCCAGATACTCGGCCAGCGCACGGGCGCGATCGAAGTGGGCCTGCATGCGAGCGTCGAGCGAAGACAGCCCCCGCTCCAGCATGCAAGTCTCATTAGCAGAAAGGTCGAGTGCAGACGCACCGCAATCCGCAAGAAGCGCATGCGCACACTCGGCGGCGGCATCCACGCGATGGCGCTTAAGCTGCGAGCGCGCCACCGAAGCGGCGACGAGCTTGCGCGGCGCAACGCCGGTACACACACGGTCGAGTGCCTCGAGCGACAGGACGGCACTCAAACGCAGCGGATCGCACCCAAAGACGCTTGCCACGGTGTTATCCACCACGAGCAACGCACGGGCCTCACGCGCCGCCCGACCCAGCGCACGCAGATCGGGCACACGTAGGCCAAACCCGCCGATGGAATTGACGAACCACCACAGATGCGACCCGCCAGCATCAAACGAAGCATCAAAGCCCTCGGACGCGGCGGTAAACGCCGCAACCGACGGCTCCCCCACGAGCACAACGTCGCAGGCATCAAAGCCGCGCGCAAACGCATCGGCAAAGTCATCGGCAAACACGACCAGGCGATCGCTGGGACGCACAATCCCCAGCAGCGACAGCGCCGCCGGCACGTGCGAGGCCGCAACAAGACGCGCCTCACGCGCGCCGGCCCTTGCAGCCCAGGACTCTTCTAGCTGTTGCACGTCCACGCGGCACCATCCTTTACATAAAACCAAACCAAGACCAGCCCACCCAGGTCGAGAAAACGTCAGCGCAAGCAGCGTCGAGCGGTCCGGCGTTCGTTAGAACGCCGGAACAAAATTAGCCGTGATATTCGCCGTTGTATTGGATCAACGTTAGATCTTCCACGCCATCGAGCGCGCGGATGGCGTCGGCATAGGGCATATCCACACCGTCCGAGAACACCTCGACGGCCATCTCGACCTTGTCACCGCGCATGGTCTTGGACTTGACGGAAAACTTGGTGCGCCCAAATGCACGCACGATATCGTCGCCGGTGGTCTGACCCGTGTAGTGGATGACCATCATGTACACGCGCGCCTTGTCCTGGTGGCTCGCAAAGCCGGCAATCATCACCACGATCACCACCGCCGTGAGCCCCACGAGCGCATACATACCGGCTCCCGCCGTAATGCCCGTGGTAATGGACCAAAACAGATACAGCAGGTCGAGCGGGTCCTTGACCGCCGTACGGTAGCGGACGATAGACAGAGCACCGACCATACCAAGCGAGATGACCACATTCGTCGAGATCGCGAGCGTGACCATGCAGGTGAGCACGCACATGCCCACGAGCGTTACGGCAAAACTGCGCGAATACACCACGCCGGTAAAAAAGCGCTTGTACACGTAATAGATCAGGATGCCCATGGCGAGCGCCACGAGCAGCGACAGGCCGATCTTGGCAGGGTCGACCTGACCAAACGCCTCCAAGACGGAGTTCTTAAAAAAGTCCCTGGTGCTCATGGTCTAAATATCCCCTCGGTTCTCAAAATCCGATTCCCAGTAATTAAATCCGCGCAGGTAGGCGGTCTTTTCGTAACACAGGCAGTACTTGGAGACCGCCGTAAGCTCGGCCGCACCTGGCGGCACCATATCGCGCACCAGCTGCGGGCAAAACTCGGTAAACTTGACCTCCATCACCAGCTTGCCGGGCTCCAACACGGACAACGCGGGCAACGTCGCGTCAAAGATGTCAAAGCTCCCCACCGCCGCACGCACGTTGCTATCAAAGGTAATGCGCACGGTGCCCTCGTCCATCACCCACGGCTCGCGCTCGTAGTCCACGATGGTCCGCGGGCGCATCATATTACAGATGCACTCGATGTAGAACTCGCGACAGACCGGATAGGGGCTCCTCAGCAAAAAGTCGTAGTCGCCAGCCAGAATCTGCTCAAACTCGCCACGCGTGAGCGACGCGTCCTCCTTGTAGATCCAGCTGCCGTACTTCTTTTTGCGCTCGAGCTTAATCACCTTGTCGCTGCCGTTATAAATGCGCACGCGATACTTTTTGCGCATGAGAATACCGGCGTCTTTTTCCTCGTAGGCCGAGTTGCAGTAGTCGTCAAAGTACAGGCTGCGAATGGTGTAGCCACCCGCCCGCGCATACTTGTCCAGCTTAAACACCGGCGCCATGCGGCAGGCAAGCGCGGCGTGCTCGCCCTCGTTAATGAGATATTTGAGCTCGTGGCGATAGCGCTCCTGCGTGGCGCGCACAGGCGGAGCCGCTAAGCGCTCAAGCAGCGCGCTAGCCCTCCTCATACGTGTCCTCCACGACCTTACCGCCGTCTTGCACGTAAAAACACTTCATGCCGTAGTGTTTGCCGTCGTCGGTCACATAGTAGTCAAACGCATCTTGTATATAGCCGTCTGAGTTGGTGGCGCGCACGCGCACAAAATACTGGCCGGTATCGGGCGCATCGCAGGTCACCTCGGGCAGTAGCACGTCCTCGGCCTTAAAAAACACGTCCTTGATGGCATAGTCGCGCGCCAGCTCCACGGTATAGCGAATGTCGCGCGCCTCAAAGTCGTAGGACGCATCCCAGTTAATGCGCAGCTTACCGTTATCGATCTGCGGCACGCCAATGTAGAACGGCATGGGCTTTTTATAGCTCTCGCGAAAGCTCTTATAGTTCTCCTCGATCTCGGAGGGAATCGCCGCGGCAATCTGCTCGTATTCGTCCTTGGTGACAGGCAGGTTGTCGATATCGGGCAAAGCAAAGACCAGCGATTCGGTAACCTCACGATAATGTTTAATCATCTTGGCCAGGCGTGCCTCGGTCATATACGAGCGCAGGTCCTTTACGGCGCGGTCGAGCTCACTGCGGAACGATTTACTGCGCAGCGCACGATTGAATAGCACGTTGCCCCAGTAGTTGCTTACGCCGCGCTCCCAGCTCGCATAATCCGAGAACCCGGCAAGAGAAAGCTCCAGCTTGCGCAGCATACCGTCGTTGTCCCAATCGAGGATGTACCACGTATTGGAGTTGAGCGGGCTATACAGATAGCAGTTACGGTTCTGCGTATCGCAGTTGCCCGTCAGAATCTGAAACGCCAGCCAATAGACCAGGTTCTCGGTATCAAAGTAGGTGTCGAGCACGTCATCGATCTTTTGCGATTCGTCGTTGAGCGAATCGAGCATCTCGATGAGCTTGGTGTGGTCCGAATCGCCCTTAATCTCGAGCATGCCCTCAAAGCTCGCCTGGTTGTAGTCGGGATCGTCGGCAAGCTTAATGGTGTCCTCGTAGCGATGGAAATCAAAGCTGTTCACCTTGTACAGGCGCCCGCTCTTATCCAGGCCATGTGCCTTAAGCGCCGTCTTGTTGAGCTGCTCCACCTGCGTAAACAGGCCGTAGTCCTCAAAGGTATCGTTGGACTTTTCGGTCTGGTCACACACCCACAGATGCACGAACTGCGTGCGCAGGCCCATCATCTGGGGAATCCCACGGATAAGGTCGTAGGCCATCTTGTTGCGAAAACGCATACCCTCGCCCATGTGCTTGTTGAGCGCAATCGCGCGCTGTTGGCGCCAGGTACCCTTGCCCTTTTTGAGCTCCACCTTGTAATTCTTTTGCGTGTAGGAGCTCGATGTCTGGCCGCGCACCTGCACGGTGGCATTGGGCGCTTCCTCGCCATAGCCAACCTCGCCGGCCACCGGGCCGTCTTCGTCGCCCGCCTGCAGCAGGCCCATAACCTGATAGCGCGTCACGCCCATGTCGGCATAGTCATACACCGAGTACGTGTTGATCTCGGCCCAACTATGGTCCGTGTTCTCGGAGCTGTTGCCGCGCGAGACCGTCAGGTACATGGTCACAATGTCCGAGTCGTCGTAGACCTCGTACAGCTCATCTTTATCGCGCAAATGCTTGGACTGGTCGGAGGCCTCGGCCTTTTTAATCTTGTCCTGCTTTTTTACCTTATTTGTCGAGGATTCGTCCTGAGATGAGCAGCCCGAAAGCAGCAGCGCGCCGGCAGCCGCCTCGATCAGACAGCGGCGAGACATCAACTTATCGATCATCAGAACCTCCCCAATGGTTGCGATACACGCGAACTACTGCGCGCTGAAACGCGCCGTGCGGCACGCCCTTGCAGCGGCACTCCTCATAGCGCTGCTCGGCACGGTCGAGCAAGCGGCCCAACTCCGTAAAGCGACCCGTTTTGTCGGTCGCCACCATGGGCTGCTGACTCAGGATACGATACGGTAAGTTGGCAGTATAGGTATCGAGCCGCAGCAGGGCCACGATAAAAAACACGCCCGCACCCAACAAAAAGCCAAAGCCGTAAAACTGCTGCGGCAAAAGCAACGACACGGCGGTCGCCAGCCCGGCCACACCGGCAAACAGGCCCGAGGCCAGAACGGCTCCCTTGTAGTCGGTAAAGTACAGCAAGATAAGCAGGATCGTGTTGCCCACGGCATACAGGCCATAGCCTACGCATAACGTGCGAAAATACCCGTGCATAAGGTTGTTAAAGCCCAGCGGCAGGGCCGAGAGTACCGTGGCCTCGAGCGAAATGACAGCCGCAGTCACAAACAGCTGCTTGAGCGCGCAAAAGCGTAGTTCGCTATTAAGCGTAGAGAGCATCTCCTCCTCGGCCACCACAATGTCGCCTACCACGCCGCCGTCATTGAACAGACTGTAGTAGTCGCGGTAGCGCGGATAAAAGTTGACCTCGACCGAGACCACGAAGTTAACGGTCGTGGCAAGGATGGTCAAAAACGCGATGAGCGCCGGCACATCGTGGTAGGGCGCGCCATAAAACAAGCCCTTGACCTGCACGCCAATGGGACCGGCCCAAATAATCACCAGGTGCGCAAAGAGCCCTAGGTTGGTAAACAGGCCCGTGAGCGCCAGCGGCATAAACTGATCGAGCCATTGCAAAAAGAGCCAGGGGCTGCGGTCACTCTGCGGAAAATACCGGTAAAGCAGCACCACGTCCCAGACGAGCATGACGCCGTAGCCCAAAGCAACTGATGCCAACAGGCCCTCGACCGGCGGCAGCCCCAGTGCCAGCGCGGCCAGGGCGCACAGGCACGCCACGCCAATGGCGGCCGCAAAGCTGCACAGGATGCCGCGGTAGTCTTTGATGGCCGTGAGATAGCTCATGCCGTTCCAGTTGACGATCATAATGTTGAACAGCCACAGGCATAGCAGCCCCTGCAGCAGCGTGGCGCCCGAGAACAGCAAAAAAACGCCGTAGAGCACCGTGCCCGCAACGAGCATGACAGCATTGGAGCCCCAAAACGACGGCAGTATCTCATCCTCGCGCTCGGCAAACAACATATCAGCCAAAAAGCGCGTGACCGGCATGGAGAAAAAGCTCGTGAGCGTAAGCGAGGCCAGCAGTGTGTAGGTCACCATGCACACCAGCAGATCCTGGTTGGCACGGCCCACACCCCACAGACCGCACAGCACCAAAATACCCACCTGCAGCAGCACACCCAGCAGCATGGGGCCCGTGCATACGATGCCGGCGTAGCCGTAAGCGCGCATCGTGGCAAACAGGCCCTTGCGCCTAAACAGGCGCTTGAGCTCAAAACCAATTCCGGCCACCGGCTACTCCCCCTCTCTGGGCAGGTTAAACGCACACGCCGTCTCGTCGTACAGCGCGCGATAGTTGGCGAGCATCTGCTCGTGCAAAAAGTACGTGGCAACGCGACGCTGCCCGCGCTCCCCCATCTCAATGCGACGGGCGCGGCTCACGCACATGCGCTCCATGGCATCGGCCAAGCCCTTGCGATACATGGGCGGCGTCACAAAACCCGCCACGCCAAAGTCGTCGCCCGGGGCGCCTTCGAGCAGCTCGCGACAGCAGCCCACCTCTGTCGTCACGCAGGGACGGCGCGCTGCAAGCGACTCCAGCACGCTGAGCGGCTGGCCCTCGGAGATGCTCGTCAAAATGGTAAAGTCGAGCTTTTCCATGTACTCGACCACGTTGACGCGGCCGGTAAAGATCAGGTCGCGCACGCCCAGGGTATCGACCAGCGCGTGGCACTCAGCGCCGTACTCCTCGTCGTCCACGCCGCCCATAATGTGCAGGCGCACCTTGGGCAGGCGCTCGTGCAGCTCAAAGAACGCATAGATCATGGTCTTGACGTCCTTGATGGGCGCCAGGCGCACCACCGCGCCAATGTCCACCCAGCCGTCATCGGGCTTTAAGGGAATGTCCTTAAAGCGGTCGAACTGGATGCCGTTGGGAATGACCAGGCATTTACCCGCATCGCAGCCCATATCGATCTGCGTCTTGCGGGCGTTATGGAACAAACTCGTCACGCGGAAGGCGCGGCGGTAGATCTCCTCCGAAAGCAGGTAGAAAAAGCGAATCCAGCGATCCTTAAACGACGGCACCACCCAGTCAGCGCGAATGATCTCTTCCTCGCGCTCGCGGGTATAGATGCCATGCTCGGTCAGCAGCACCGGCGCATGGTGAACGCTTGAGCCCAGGCAGGCGAGCAGGCCACCGTAGCCGGTCGAGATGGCATGGTACACATCGGCCACCGGCACCTCGCTGCCCAACAGGTAGAGCACGGGAAGCAACATGGAGCGCATGGTGTGGAATGCATCGGCAAAGGGCGTGTAGGGGTACTCGGCCAGGCACACGTCGCGGAAGATGTCCATAAACGTTCGGCTCTGCAAAAACGAGAGCGGATGCACGCGACGGCGCTGAAAGATATCGAACAGCACGTCCCAGTCCGGATTGGAGAGCGACACCAGGCGGCGTAGCGCCTCGCGCTCGCGGTCGTTAAAACTGGCTTCATGTTGCTCGCCCGAAAGCCGCAGAGCATCGTCCAGGAACACCTCGTGCACCTCGACCACGTTGCCGGGCAGCTCGTAGACAAACTTGCCGCGGTCGGCAGCATGCGCGCCGATCACCCACAGCACAAACTCGTGCTCGGGCATGGCCTGGATATAGCCATGCATCCAGGTAGATACGCCGCCGTGCACATAGGGGTAGCAACCCTCGAGTACCAAGCAGATTCTCATTTGTCGCCACCCTCCTTGCGTGCAATGGTCACCGTCTTGTCCGTGGCTTTGACCAGGTACAGGTCGCCCGTCAAATGCGTAATCTCGCCACCCGTGACCGTCCCCGGCTCGCCGTTGTTGGCGCGGAACATCAGCCACGCCTCGTCGTGGAAATTGCCTAAGCTGAGCGTCCAGGCATCCGCACTGGTATCCATGCTCACCGTCACGGACGAAAAACGCTGGATAGCGCCCGAGCATTCCGAACCGGTTTGTTTGCGCAGGTCGGGCGCAGCCTTAGTAAGCCAATCCAGGTAGTCGGTCAAGCCGCCCTTGTAGACCTCCCAGCCCTCCTTAGCGCCGCGATCGGGATCCAGTAGGTCGTCCGGATGCATAAAGTGCGTGCTCACGTAGTGCATGTTGAGCTCGGACACCGCGGCCAGACGCATGTAGGAATCGTCGACCATGCCGCCCGAGACAATACGCGGCTGCTCCACAATGCCATCGCTCGCCACGCCAAACTCCTGCACGTACGGCAGGTCGGTGCCATCCTCAAAATACGTACTGGCGATGGTCTTAATGCGCGGAACGTCGGTGCCGATAAGCTTGCGCGCACGGGCCGAAAGGATATTTGACGGCGGCACGTAAACCGAGCCGTGCGCGTTGGGCAACACCTCATCTTGGAAGGCGATAAGCTCGTTGAGCGATGCGACGAGCGTTTCCTTGTTCTTCCAGGTCTTGTAGTCATACAGCGTGCCGTAATCGGTATCCCAGAGCACCAGAGGCTGATGGTTGTAGCCGTGAAAGCCCAGCTCTCCGCCCATCTGCAGCAGCATGCCGCCAAAGTAGCGAAACTGCGTGGTATCGGCCTGGCGCGCAGGCTTGGTCTGGTTGACCGCGTCCTCGTAGTTTTCGATCATCACGCCGGTATAGCGAATGCCGTATTTTTGCGCGAGCTTTTGCAGATCGGGCCACCAGACCTTGGTGTAAAAATCCGCAATGGAAAGGCCGTAGTCACGCTTGATATAAGTACCATCGCCCGAGGGCACGGGGCTAGGAAAGTCGTCCAAATAGAACACGGCGCTGTTGATGACCGGATAGGCCGTGGCATCGCCCAGCAGGCTGATCGCCGCGGCGTAAAAGCCGCGCATGACCTTGTCATAGATACCGATATTGCATACCACGGTGCGCCCGCTACCGCAGTCATTCGACCAAATGAGCGGGGCACCCGCATCACCGGTGTTAGCCCACACACGAGCCGTCTCGCGCAGCGAAACCGAAAGCGACGAATCAAAGGGGTCCGAGAGCTCGTAGCGATCTCCCCCGCCCAACATAAAGTCCTCGCTCGGAACGATACTTTCGGCTGTCGCATAGTCATATCCGGCCGATTCGATACCAAGCTTGGAAGCAATAGTCTGCAGGTAGTTCGAGTTATCTGGCGTCATGCCCAGCATAAGCGAACCGCCGGCACTCACCCAACTCATAATGTCGCTCAGGTGCGTACCGAGCCCATCGAGCGACGGCATGAGCAAAATCACGCGATCGTAGGAGGTCACCGAGGGAATGGCATCTGCGCCATCCACGGCAAGGTCCACGTCGCGGTGCGCGATCTTCATGTCAAGCAAGATCTGGTCGAACTGCTCTTTGACGTCCTCGACGCCATCTTGGTCCGAGTCGGTAATAACCAAGCACGTGGGCTTTTGGCCAAATATTGCCGAGGAAGCCGGCGCCGCATCGTTGGCGGCAAGCATCCCCAGCTTATGCTGGCCCGCACTGTACTGTACGCCGGCGCGCTCCACCAGCAGCACGGCCGCCATGGCAATAAAGACCGCCCACACCACAAGCAGGCCCATCCAGCGAAAATGGCCCGCACGGTCGCGGATACGCAGCACAACGCTCATCGGGCCTCCTCTCCATCGTGCCAAAACGCCAGCTTTTCGCGGTTGGCGGCGCTCAAGTACACATGCTGTTTGTCGATCGCATCGATCACACGGTGGACCTCGTCACCGTCGCGGCGCATCACGGCCAGGCGCAGGCAAAGCATCCAAACCTCCTGCTCCTCGGGCACGTCGAGCACCAGCTGGTCGGTCACGGCCTGCGCCTCGTCGATCTGTCCGACATCGGCCAGCGCCGTCGCGTATCGAATGCGCAGCTCAAGGGTGTCCTCGCGCTCGCGGCGGCGCGCAAGCAAGCGAGCATACTGCTGACGCTGAATCTGAGCCACGCGTCCCTCGGCCAAGCCCGAGTTCAAGTATTCACCAAGAAAATCGCAATATTCGTTGAGGTTTTGCGCGCTCGGGTCTGTCTTAAAGGCACGCTCCAGCTGCTGCAGTTTAAGGTCGGACTCCTTGGAGATCTGCGCCACCGCCGTCGCGGCATAGTGCGCCACCTCAACGTCGTCGTTAAGCTTAGCCGCCTGCAGCTGCGCCAGGTACGCGTCGGGCTCCTCGGTGAGCATGGAGAGCATGAGGCGGCGCCGGTATGCCGGGTCGTTGACGATGAGCGCCTCCTCGAGCGGAATCACGCCCGCATCGGCTTCACGGTCATGTACCAAGATGCTGCGATGGAGCTCGTCGTTAATGCGCAGCGACTCCGGCGCAGACTCTTTCAGCCTCTCGCCAAACACCGCGCCGCGGACCGATAGCAGAACCACCAGCAACGGGCCCCACAGCGGCACCAGCACTATCACAGCCAGCATGTGCCCGCGCACCGGCAGCAGGCCCAACTTCATAAGCGTCCACAGCACCAGGCAAACCAGCGCATGAATCAGCAGCAAGACGGCGGCAACGACAAGCGAGATCAAGCGGCATCCCCCTCACCGTCACCGGTGTCAGCAATGTGTTGCAGCAGCGCCACGATGTCCTCGCCGTCGACGGGCTCCACCGCAATCTGCTTTGCGCTCAGGCGCTCGCGGATAATGGGCAGATCGCATGCCTTTGCCTGGCGCATAAGCAGGTAGAGCACGTCGCCGTCGATCAGGCCCGCCGCATCGCTCTCGCGGATCGCCGACCCAATCGCGCCCACCAGCTCGCCGATAGGCTCCATGCCTGGTACCACGCGCAGGAGCAAAAAACTCCCCATCTTGCCATCTGCCAGCGCCTGCTCGGCCGCGAGCTCTTGGCCAAAGGCAGCCTGCTTGAGCACGCAAGTGCCGTCAACGCAGCGTTTATCCTGTGCCACCGCCTCGTAGTCAAAGGCACGGCCCAGCGCGCTTTCGACCAGGCCGCACAAGATGCGGAACAGATTTTGATAATAGAGGGTCATTTGGTTTTCGGCCGCACTACGCACAAAGATCAACACGGCGGGTGCCCCGTCGCGCTCGATTGTGTATCCAAACATGGGAAGCCCCGGCGTAAGCTCGCGGTTCACCCACAGGTTCGAACGACCCCCGTCGCCCAAAAGGGGCGCAAGCTGCTCAAGCGTAAGCGAGCGTGCGGCATCTTCGGCAATCGCGGGACTTGCTGCCACCAAGCGTGCAAATGCTCCGCCCGAAACGTGATAGATCGCCACCGAATCGTTTTCGAGAATCTCATCCATGAGCTCGCAGCACTTGCGATAGATGTCGCGTGGGTTGAGCACGTCGAGCTCCTGCGTCACGGCAAAGATCTTGCCAAAGCTGTCGTGGCGACCCACGATCTGGCGCCTGTACGCACGCTTGTCCTCGATCGCGTCGTGGTAGAGCTGCGTAAGGAACGTATTGCGGTTGCGCACGAGCTCGTTTTGATCGCGCTCCGCCCTAATGGCTTCGCTGTTGCGCAGCTGCACATAGCCGCACACGGCACCCACAACAAAGTACGCGATAAACGGCAGCCAGTTGGACGGCTCGTAGAACAGGCCCTGGAAGGTATAGCCGTACAAAGTAAAGTAACTCGCAGCCAAACCCACCGACGCCAGCAGCGCCGCAACCAGGCCAAAGTCCAAGCCATACAGCGTGCCGATGAGCACCACGTAGAGCAGGCGATAATCGAGCACGTTGAGCTGGGTCGATTGGGAGAACAAGCGCTCCAGCACTTCAAAGAGCACCCAGGCGGCTGCCGTCTCCAGGCATTTGACAGGCAGCGTGCGCATTTGAATGCGGTCGATGGCCGCGCGCAAGGGATTGGCCTTCTTTGCACGGCCAGCATCCCAGCGAGCCTGAATGGTCGAGAGGTCGCGCAGCAAGTCGTAGCGCTGAAACCAGCCATAGCGCACGCGAGCGACGTCGCTGCCGGGCAGGGCGTAGCCGGCAGAATCGCCATAGGCAACAGCAAGGCCGGGGAACAGCGCCTTGAGGGCGTCGCCCACCTCACCCACCGTGTGATGGAAGGTATCGGCTACGTCAAGCGTCTCAAAGTTGCCATCCCAGCTGTCGAAGATACGGCGTACCAGCACCGAAAGCTCCTCGGCACACAGCAGGGGAAACGCGGCATCCTGCGCGCCCTGCAGAGCGGCCGATCCGGTTGAGCATGCGTCGAACAGCGGCACCAAAAACGGGTCCTCCAGCGCGGCAGACGCGGTATACAGGAACGGCACGCGCAGGATCTTGGTCTGAACGCCCTCGCGAGCAGCGTAGTAGCGGCACAGGTCGTTGGCTGCGTGCGCGATAATGCCCTTGCCCGTTCGCCCCGCGGCATCGGCGGCACCCTCGGCACCCGCGGGCCCCGCTACATACAGCAGTTGGACCCGGCGACCCGCGCACGTACGAAAGACCGAGCGCAGCAGCTCGATTTCGCCCACGGTATCGGTATGCGGGGTAAGGTAATTAGACAGGTAGACCACGCGGTCGAACTCGTAGGCCTGATCCAGGTGCTGGAGGAGCTCTTTCCACGAGGCATGGGGCGACGACTCGTCGCGGGGCGCTTCCGCGGCAGCGACGACCTTAACGTGGTCCCCGGGGAACGCCTTGGCACAAAAGTCATCGTCAACATATGCGGTGTTGCCAACAACCAGCACCTCCATGGCGTGCTCCTCCCCTAAAATCCACTTCTGTCATAGTCAAACATGCGTATTTTACGCTGTCAACGCGAGTTGGAACGCCTTTAAGGCTGTTTTAAGAACTTTTTTAGAGGATGTGGGGACATCGAGAGTGCTAAATGAGCAACCAATTCGGAAGTGGGGTGAAAAACCGAGACCTGTCGACCAGACCCTAGTTTTGGGCACCCGCGACCTGCGGTTTTGTTGCCTGAAATCGGGCTATGCTCGGCGAGTTTCGATTTTTCTCCGCACTTCTCCTACGCACCGGATTTGCAATCGCGCATCACAATCCGCCAATCGCCCTAACCGGAAAGCCAATCCACAGACTCGACTAGCCAACCAGATACGGCCCGATTACATCGAAAATTTCGCCCACCTTGGTTGCAGGGTTTTGCGCAGATGGCTTAACGTTACCCAGCCCCCTATGGTATGTGACGAGGCGCCCAACACGCTGCAATGCCTCGCCTCGTTTGCCGTCCACCACCTCGAACAACCCGTCCAAGTTCTTGCGGTACTCGATGCCCAGGTCTCTCGACATCTCCTGTGCGAGGGCATGCTGGCAGTCGGACGCGGACATATGCGCGGTCGTGTAGCGAAAGTGCAGAAGCGGCCACAGCTCGAAGCAGGGGTTCGACCACAACGCATGGAAGGTCCTCGAACCATCGGAGAGCTCGTCGCATTTGCGCTCCATCGCGTCAAAGTCGGACGCAGGAAAGTCATCCTTGTCATACACGAGCCACACATGGTCGAATGTTTCGGGAGCATAGCGACAGTGTTCGACGGCGAAGTCAAGTAGGTCAAGTGTGTGTTTGCCGGTCCCCTTAACGACAATGGCAATCTTACGCTCGTTCGCCGCACCCAACGCCGCGCGCACACCCTCAAAGTAGCGAGGCTCGGTCTCCTTGCCCTCGCTCACTACAAGATGACGCGTCATCTGAACCATGCGCGAGCGGCCCTCTCGTTTGCCGCTACGCCAGCCCTTCGACTTCTTCGCCACCATGCTAATCCCACTCCTCGATGCGGGTGAGATACGGATCGGCGCCGTAGCGACCGGACAGGTATTGCTTGTCGAAAGCCGCGTTCTTGCTTACCAGATTACCGTTTGCCTCGTGGATGTCGGCGAGAGACCACAGTTGGCTCGCCTCCCCCTCGCCGCGCGCAGCGAACCATATCTCATCACGGCGGAACACATCGTTTCGCATGGTTGACACATCCTGGGACGAGAAGATGAGCTGCGCGCCACTCTTGTTGACCTCAGGATCCTTAAACAGCAGAATCACATAGCGAAGAAGCTTCGGGTGCAGTTTGGCATCGAGCTCGTCTACCACAACGGTGCCACCACGCTCAAGCGCTGTCATCAGATACGCAGCCAACCCCATGAGCTTCTGGGTTCCGGCAGATTCCTCGGATAAACGCAGCTCGTACGCCTTGGCGCCCACCTCGTGCCTCACGAAGACGCGCTGGCCGCGCCACTCCGGCGCCCTCTCCACTCTGAAGCCATCAATACGCACATCAACGGCGCGCAAAAAACGCGTGACCTCGGGTGAGTCATCCTCGTCGAGCAATTGTTCGAGCATCTGCTCCAGATAGGAGCTGTTATAGTTCAGGAACACCCCGTCAAGAAACCAGCTGGCAGCCTCCTTGACCACCGGCGCGTCAAAGTTGATGCAGAGAAACGACAGGTACGGCAGTCTCGGGTTGAATCTCGCAGCCGTCACGAGCTTACGCAGCGTGGGACCGAGCTCAACCTCTGCGCCCTCACGCTCGAACAGCATCGCCGTGCGTGACGCTCCCAATTTTCGCCGCCACAGGCCTTCGGACACGATCTCGTCCGCATGCACGAACAGGGCATAGCGGTACTCGTGCTCACCCGCGCGATAGTAGAGCTCGAACTCGGTGGGCTCGGCAGCAGACACGTCATCGAACTCAAACGCAGAGCAACGGGGTATCGAAGGACGGTTACCCTCTGGCGCATCAGTGCTGGCAGACAGCAATCTGATCGGCCTGGCCACCGCCGAACGAACGTAGTCAAGAGCCTCGAGCAGATTAGACTTGCCGCCGGCATTGGGCCCGTACACCGCAGCCACCGGAAGGAAACTCTGCCCGTCAGAACACTCTATGAGGGAACGCTCAAACTCCTTCATCGGCGTCGCCTGCATGGAAAGCTCCGCCTCGTCGCGATAGGACCGATAGTTCTTAAAGGTGAACTGGCAAAGCATGTTACTCAACATTCCTTTCATTGTTTTGAAAAGGTATATCAGAGTTTTTCTTTGATTATAGACTTTAAGTATGCTAAATCAAGTGCTTGCTACATCAATGAAAGCAGGCGCAAGGTGCAAACCGTCCTTACTCGACCATCCCATTGCCGGAATGGCGTTCAGCTAACACGTCGCATTACATGCATGAAAAAAGGGCGACACTCTCCAACAGAAAGCGTCACCCTTAAAGCTCCCAAAAAGCTTTTGTATATCAGGACGACATTCTACACTATCTCAAGGAGACTGAAGGTCGTATCATGGCCTGTAAGGCAAAAGCACAGACAGACCATGATTGAACGAGGCAACAGCAGGACTAGCGATCGCCGCAATCAAAAGAGCCCAAATAATACAGCGAACCCTTCACAATCGAAGCACTAGGGTCTCGATCTAAGAAATTGACGCCGTAAGAAGGAGATCCAACGTAAACATGAGTCTTACCGGTCTCGCAGCAGAACAGAATGTCGCCAGCGCTGTTCTGAGTCAGGGTATTGTAATTCGAGTAATACTCAAGCTCATCTGAAGGGGCCTCTCCCACAACGATCAACCGAGGGTCCAACTTATCTAGCCATGTCTTAGGAACGCGACCGGACTTCCGTCCATGATGCGGCGCAAAGAGAATGTCCACAGGCGAAAGCTCGATGTCGTCTTCGATCGCAGCCATATAGTCATTCTCCATGTCACCAAGCCAAAGTGCACGGACACCATCTTCAAGCGAGTAGACAATCGCGGGACTAATATTATTGGGTTTGTCAGAGTTTTCAGCATCTCGCCGAGCATTCTGGAAGGTCTCGTTTGTCACATCGGGCCAGAGGACGCTAATCCCAGCAGAGCCGCTCTCCGCATCAGATACGTTCATCCATTTGCGCCTACACCCCTTGCTAATCTTGTAAGCGCGCGAAGAGCTCTTCAACTCTTTATACTTTTTAAAACTCTTGGTCTCCGTGGACTTGGAAACATTATTGTCGACACAATAAAAATTCGGGATAAGCCCCAGTTCATCAAGATACTCAATGCCCTGAATATGATCTTGGTCCGGATGCGTACTAATAAAACGAACGATATCCTTTTTCCCTGCGAGGTTATTGACCTCATCAAGGATTTCCGACTTACGATCATCGGCGATATTGCAGTCGATCATGCTGAAGTTATCTGAGTTGTGATTGATATAAAACATGTCGCCGTTATTAACGGACAAGGACTTAATCTCGCTCATGGTTATCACGTTCCTCAAGATTGAAGTTGATTCGTTTTTCCACATACCGCTCTTGCTTGACCCAGGAAGCGACAAATAGGGCGATAAAAGAGCACAGCGCCGCTGGAAGCCGAAGAGATTCCGGCAACAATGACGCAAGCAGGATAATGACGAGCAGAACACCAGCCCCCGCCAGGCTGCGATACATGTTTGAAATCATTAAGAGTTGCTCGACCTTTGGATCGCGTTTTTGAGCATACGCAAAGGCAGAATAGTCCCGCTTTCCGGTCGGTTTCAGTTTGCGGACCAACGGCTCAATGCAAAGAGAGCCAATCCGCGACGCAATAAGACCGAGAACATAACTCATCACAAATAGTGCCAGCCAGTTAGAGCAGTCGATACAACTGCCCAACGGCATCTGGCTGACGGAATATGTTACGAGTGCACCCGGTATGAGCACATTGAACAGATCGTAAGCAGAGATTTTCCCAAGCAAATCATCTAGATAGTTATTGGCCAATAATTACGCACCTCCAAGAATCCAAAAGCCATCCTTCGCATTTTTTTGCAAACTAACCTACCCCGCCACACAAGTGTCAGGTTCTTGAAGAAAAGCTATTTGGAAATGATTTGAACAAACGGGGGCGCATACTGCTCTTGACCAATTAGCGCACGCGCCCCCGAAGAATCTTAGTGGACCATTAACATGGCCTCGATTTTGACAACTATCCCATCCAGCTCCTTTCGAACAATTAAGTTGTAGTGGGGAAACGACGTTTCACGTTAAATTAATTGTAGCCGCAAACGCAATCTATATCCTGTATTGTTTTTTGAGGCTGAACACAACATGTTGTGTTTTAGCAGGTAGATACGATTAAAGTTTTTACAGCATAAATCAACAGCAATAAGTGAGCCGTCTAATCCATCCTAGAGGCAGCTTCGTTGACCTGCATAAAGTCAAACTAGGTTCCACGTATTTACACACGGCGAAAACCCATACATATCGAATACCTGTTCGAAATTAACAAAAGATTTTGCTTGACCAACATGTTGAGCAATCCCCTATTGCCCCACTGCCCGTCATTATCAAACCGGGTACGAGTTACGCCACAAAACTCATCATGATTAAACGTCGGCCTCCACCTCTTACGCCGCACATTTAATCATCCCTCCCCGTCTATGGCCGTCCAACTCACGGGCTCAATGCCCGGAAGAGACGTTAGACAAGAGGGGCAGGCAACCTGATAGTTCCCGTAATTTGTCCTGCGCCGCATAGAAGAGGAGGCGTATACCGCTTTGCGGGCGCGAGTAACACCGACGTACAGCAGTCCCATTTCCTCAATAAGCCCGTCTGGCATTTTCTTCGCATCCACGAACCGGCATCCATACGCAGAACGCGAGCATATACCAGCACTTTCGCACCGAGAACGAATCACTCCAGGATCGCGGACAACTTTCTTACTAACTCCGCAAGTCACAGCGATTATTAGACGAACGGTATTGAACAACACGCTCTGAGCTACATGAGCGAAACCGATATGCGGCAGCACCCTGAGGTCAGCCGCTGGCAAGGAATTGGCACCAAGATCGGTCCGGGTTAATCTGATGTTGGCAAAAAGGCGCCGAAGCCCACGTTGTCCCGACGCCAAACCTACGCCTAGTCATTCGCAACATGCCAGCGAATAAACCAGTTTGAATCATTTGAGAGTTCACCGAGCAGCTTCTGCTCAAGAATGGCATCATCAAACTTCCCCTGCTTGCATAGGCGTACAAGCCTAAATGCAACATTTGAGGAAACGTCATGTATCGACTGAAACGCCAAATCGCTAAAAGAACATGACCCCCACCTACGGCAAGCTGCAGCAACGCTATCAAGCAATATTGCACGCACAGCAGAGTCCTCACTAAGCATAACGCTCGAACAGATTGCAGAAACGACGCCACGGTATTGATCGCAGATAGCATTACAAACAATCAGCTGCTCAAGTACTTCTAAAAACGCACGCTGACCGGCGGCAGTAAGGGCATCAAATTTAATACCAAATGTCAGGAACTCTATGTCTGTTGCAAAGCCGGTAGCAACTTTTAGAGCTAAGCATCTTACAGACCATGCACATGAGTCCATTGATATAGGCTCTCTAAATACCGGGTCTTCGGGCCACTCATCCGGAAGTTCAGAAATTAAATCCGTCCAACCGACGGGAAGTGCCTTTCCATCGCGCACGCAACAACATACAAACTTATTTAATACGGACATAGCCTCTCCTGCAGAGCAGGGTGATCCTTGATATGTCGGAAGCCCTTTAAGACAATGCTCCAGCACGCCAGCCAAGGATGCGTTAAATGACTCAGAAGGGACATCATCGAGTGAGCGACATAGCAAAGAAGAGGGACGAATGGAAAACCCTGAGTGAAAATCAGAACGATTATTCGAGTCGAATTGCCTGCGCAATTCATCGATACAAGCCGTTTCCGCATTGCATGCTGGAGATTTGTTGTCTAAATAACAACCCCGCTCAACAGTGGAAAGATGCCCCACTTGTTCTTCGCTCAAAATAGAAAAGCCACAACGCTTCTCAACGCATCCGAAAACGCCAGCAGAGAAATTGTATTTAAGCAGTTCATCAGAATTCGATTTAAGGCTACTGCCCAGTTGATCAACGAGCTCTTTGTCGATTTTGTCTAAATCCATTCCGCCAATAACGTTCGAAACATCAGAAGCGACGGTATATAAATGTTGATCGACAACCTGACAAAGTAGGCTTACAAGCGACTTCTCATCAACCCGCATCTTGATCATGCCGATCGCCTTAATCCATTTTGATTCACATTGCCGAAAATCATCTGCAACGTTTAACGTGTTCCAAGCATCGCAAATAGTATCATCCGAAAAATAAGGCGCACACTCCTTAATGACGACGGAAATCATACTCGGACGATATGCCTGGGCCGTTAAAGTAGTCAGATGCCACAGTTCCTCGGCACACGACGGAAGAAACGACCTTAAACCATCGCTCTTATAAGCAAACCTATTATCGAAGCCCTTAGCATCCCCCTGAAGAACAAGCAGTTTAATTCCCTCAAGCTCAAGTTCGGGCCGATTGTAAATAGAGGAGTAGTCGATAAGCGAATTAGCAAGCAGGCTGCGAGAGTATAAGGCGCTCGATATACTCCCGCATAATATTGAACTAAATAACAAACACGATATATTCGACATGACGGAAGCAAGGCTAGCGTCATGTCGAATCGTTGTGTAAGGATTAACCGCCCTCGCCTCTCTCGAAGCGTTTAAGACAGCAGTCCCCACCTCCTCTTCGAACTTAAGCGCAAGGGGAATATAGGCTGGAGCGGAGAGCGCATCGATTTGTTTCTGAATTGACCACTGGGTGCCAAATCCATATTCGGAAAGCATGCCAGCGACAGTCCGCTTGTCAATTAAACAATTTCCATAAGCCCAACAGTCTTTCGATTCAATTGAGTCACAGGCACGTTGGAGAAGTTCATAGCACTTGGAATAGCGACCTTCAATAGAAGCATCGAGGGCGTCAAGCCTTAGTGAAAGAGTGTCTCTGGGAATGCCGCTGTCTTTCATAATCTCTAGAATGCCAGCCTTGAATGCACCGACCGAAAAGGGGGTGCCATATAGAAGCCAATTGACCGCTTTCTCGCCAAGAAAGAAGAGATAAGGATTGTCAGACCTTCTCTCAAGCCAATCAGCATGGTAGTTAAATTTTTTTGAAATCAAGGCAACTGAAGAACCGAAAGCATCGAGAACATCTTCGGGAATAGAGACAGGAGCAATATCAGTAAAAACCGCCGATCCACCATCTTCAATTTCAAATCGTCGATTGTGAAACAAATCGACCATCACGTTGTTAAGTTGGTCCATCAGATAAGGAACAAGGCCTGAATCATTCGGCCGCCCTACATACGTGCACGCATCCATTTCTCTGGCATAACGAAGCAGAGACTCGATTTCCGGCGACGTCCCAGACTCAAGCTTAACAAGCAAGAGTGGCTTTCTGAGCCTGATAGCATGATAAAGCTCTCTGCTAGTCCCTGGCCTCAACTCCGATCGTATAATTCCAATTACTATATCGCTTTGCGCCAAGCGATTAAGATAATAAGAGGATGATGGCTCAATGCTCGCATGAAACTCGATGGCAAAGGGCTTAAAGATATCCGATTTCAGCAAAGCGCAATTAAGCTCGTTCCTCAGCTGCTGCCAGCTAAAATCGCCTTCATCGCGCATCGAAGAGCTAACAAACACCTCAATACGGTCACGATCAATAACCTCAGCGTCCATCTTGTTAGCACCCATATAACCTCCTAATGAGCGAGTAGATCCATAGAATAACAAGCGGCGCGGACCAATTGTGCTGACGAGAAAACGGTCGCTACAGCGCTCGATTCAATAGTTTATATCGCCAACGTCTTGCAACTGAACTGGCCTGGACCGCTCGATGCGCGCGAAACAGCAAGTCGGCCATTCTCGACCTATTCTCAGTCGCTACTCGTGGAGGGTTGCACCTCATCGCCACTCCCCTTCTTCTTGCGCAGCACCTGCATCGCGTGTTCGCCCAAGATTGCTGTGCACAGTTTCAGCGCCGCACCCTTAACGGTGTTGAAGAAGTTCTCAAGAAACGGTGCGTTCATGTCGTAGTAGTTCATGTTCCTAAACAGTGCATAAATCGCGAGGAACGTTTGGGCAATGACCGCTACGACAGTCATTGCAAGAGCGTTATACGGAGACTGGGAAATCCAGATCAAGGGCCTTAAGCATAGTTGAGCAAACCATTCTCCGACGAACAGCGATCCATCTTGGGCAGTCTCGATAAACCCATAGGGCAAATAGTTGCGCATGAGAAATTCGATAACAGATAGGTAAAAATCAGAACAGACAAGCGAGGCGACCAATGCAACGCACTCAACAATAATCAAAACAATTGAAACAGTGAAAACCATGCTAAGAACACCCTTGTTGGGCACACAATCAGCCAAAGTAAACAGTACAAAACTTAATCCCAAGGAGAAAAAAGAATAATAGCAAGGAAGAAGCCAAATGGAGAACCAGTGCAAAAGAAGAATCGCCAGCAATGCTGTCCAGTTCCAAGGTTCAATCAAGCTCCACCGCGCCCGCAGCGGGTAAAGGCAACACGCTCTCGACCCCAGTCGATAACCAAGATACGCGATATGGGGCTTTTTGAATTCAACTTCATGAGGTTGCTTGATAGATGGCCAAATAACCCCTTTAACATCTTTCTTTGCTTGCAGGCAGCTCATAGCAGAAGCCCTCTTGGCCGCAGACGCCTCATAGCTCCAGGTAATATAAACAAAAGCACAACCATACAAGGCGCAGGCAACAATCAAGAAAAGCAGCATGCCTACCCTATAAGGAAACTCCGAAATTCCACCGGACACGAGTCCGAATAAATACGGGTCAAAAGCAAGAAGACCAACGCAAAAACGTAACGGATATCCATAAAGAACAATCCCAAGAGTACCAAAGCACATCTTAAAGACGTCATGCGAGCTTGATTCCTCTTTAGGATCAATGTAGCCGAAGTATCTCGCAGATTTAAGTAGATTCATCCCGCTCAAGGACAGCAAACCATCATGACGCAACACATATTCGTTCCAGAGTCGCTCACCTTTAGCCCTAGCTCTCTCATAGAAGCAGGCAATAATGAAGACCAAAACGTATGCAAAGCCCAGAATAAAGGCAAGGTAAGGGTCACCGGGAACCGGCTCACCAGTTAACGTGGCGCCATCTGCCCATATAGTCGCACAAACCAAGAATGCAGCAATCGCTTTAGCAACTACAACAAGCATGGCAACAATTATTGTATGCCGCTCATTACCGCCGCCAAGCAAAGGTAGTCTATTCCTGCCTTCGCTCTGCGGGTTCGTCCTGTCTTCCGCAATGCCCCTAATATCATTGATGAGATAACGCGCTTGGTAGCCACAGATGTCAACGACAAACACAAGCAAGAAGAATCGGAAGAACCACTCTCCAAGATAATAGCCTCCTCCCAGGGCGGTACCCAACAAAGCCCCGCCTAAATAAAAGAAGCTTTTCATTGAATCGCGAGGACGCGTGTACAACAGACGAAGGAATTTACCTCTAAATTGCGAGAAGTAGCGACCCGGCCTATTATCCTCAGACACTCCACCACTACTCGCTCGATATTCCTTAGGGACACCATTTACATTAAGGCTTAATATCTCATTAAACGTCAGTCGACTAAAGTCAGTAGCTATGAAATAGCAGTACAAAAGATATATAAGAGCGGACATAACAACCAGCGGCAGTAGAAGCCTGACCCATTTATTATGCACGGTAAGCAGCAATAGCAAAGAAAGCAAAACGCACCCGATGACAAGCGATACAAGCGCAAGTGCAAAATGCACATAGTGCCTACGCGCACCCCTATTAGTTAGGTGATGAATGTTGGCAGTGATTAAGCGAGAGGAAAACCGGTTCCAGCCCAGCGCAATAGTCCTATTGCCTGTTGGCACTATCTCAGAAATCCTCTCTTCAATCATTTCCATATAGTGATAGCGAAACATGCGTTCCTGACCAATGCTAGAGCCGTAAAATCCCGCTACAAGAATCACACAGGCTGCAATCGTAGCGATTCCCTCATTCTTCCAGGGAATCGAATTTTCAGAAGCGCCAAATCCGGCCGCAACAGAATACAAAATGGCGAGCGCAGCAATACAAGCAACAAGGACCTGAACGATATGATCCAAAGACACTCTCTGGTCCTCGCGGGCTTCATCAAGCTCAAACAGAAGCCACTCAAGCTCTTCTTGGTTGCCATCTTCTTTAGGGTCACTCATACTTGGCATCCTTATAAGTAAGGGACGAACAGTTCGTACAAATCACAGCGCGCTCAAGCAAAAAAGAACACAATTGCTCGACCCCTACGAGTAATACTGGAGACACCGGTTCTTCGCTCAGCAACAATTAAAGAACGCTATTGATCGTTTGCACCCAGAGATTGGTTAACCGGCATGACAACCCCCTCCAATAAACAATCGACCAAATTGAAAGGCCAAAAAGCGGATGTTAACGTCATGAACCAGGCAGTGAACGCCCGAGGTAATAGTACTCCCTGACACTTTTGAGGAGCGCAGCAGTCTAATATTTTTCGTCAAACGGAAGCCTAATGAGCATGCGGTCAGAGTACAACTTGTGGTCTATCTAAGTAGTGCTCAAGCTCTGGGAGCGAGTGCGTTGAGCCGGAACAGGACGAACAACGGGATCGAGCGCATCAATCGCGAGATCGGGAGGAGGAGGACGAGGGTCGTCGGGACCTTCCCGGACGGCAACTCGACCCTCATGCTGGTCACTGTGAGGCTGAAGTACACAGCGGAGCACGAGTGGGGCAAGAGGAGGTACCTGGACATGTCCAAGCTGGAGGAGATGGACGAGCTGGAGGGAAAGACGGAGGACTAGAAGAGGACGGGGCCGAGGACGGCTAAATCAATTTGCGAAAGAATCTTGACGGCATCATTTCATGCGCAAACAATGCAGGTATACCGTTTGACGACTTTTAAATAGCAGGATCCGTATAGCGGAAAGCCAAAGACTTTTAGAGCCATCGCGACTAAAAAGGGGCACCGGCCTTCGCCAATACCCCTCAAACCGACACGAGACATGTCCCATAAGCAAATAGCCACCTGGCTATTTTCCACCCCTCGCGCTTACCAATGCGCGGCGCAGCGGACCCGGGAAGAAATAGGCATGATCATTGAACCAGAGACTAAGCTGATGCTTTTTACTAGAAGTACGCGGTCCCAAATACTCGTCAAGAACAGAATCGAAACCGCCTTTCTCATAATCGGCCCAAAACTCATCGGACCTGCCATTTGCGGGAAACACCGTCCTCAAAGGGGGATTGCCCTTAACCGCCTCGCCAAGCTCTTTGTCAATCAAGTGGACACCGTCAACGGATTTAAGCAAACCCATTCCAGCATCAGAATTAACAAGAACAAGGCTAATACCGTCTTCGGTATTTCTATCAGCGCGCGACTCCGAAACGTAGCCCCAGAAATCTGCGAGCGTGATATCGCTCAATCGGTCAGTCCCCGTATAGGGACACGAATGGCAAGCATTTTGCGTAATGTAATCACCGAGGAAAGCTCGGAGATAATAGTCGTCCACAGTGCACCAAGAACGTCTATCCCCGTTTTCAAACAGCATTTCAAGGCTGAATACTGTCCACGAAGGATCTTTCTTCCTAAATCGCGCAGAAACAGCCTTACTTCCAGCCTCCCTCTCACGATAAGAAACATAGTCGCCCCAAACCCTGGGAGACGGAGCGCCATGGCAAAGAACATCTACCGTCATAAGATTCGCGGAAAGTCGGCCGCGCGCCAATCTGCGCATCGCATCGACCTGGCAGGAAGTTCCGGAAAACAGAACCCTCTCACCGCGTTTAAGCAAATCAAGACAGTCTGACAGGGCCGCATCAATACGACTCTGAACATACTTCGAACCGCGCATCTTGGCGATGACATCAATATCGTTAGAGACAATGTGCTCAACAATCATATCTTCATTCATGACCGCACCGCACACCCGGCCGCCTTGACGCACAAAGGCATCAGCAAGAAGCATAAACATACCGCCAGATGTTGCGGCCAAACGACGGCCCCGATCCTTGTCCCAGGCAGCCATCGTCTTTAAAGGCCTGTGTCGTGAGGTTGGCGAACCAACAACGGGACATGCCCTAGAGCAAGCGCCGCAACCAACGCATAGCCCATCATCAACCGCCGGCCGATAGAAGCCGCGCTCATCCTGTTCGAGATTCAAGGCTCCCCTAGCGCACGCTGCCACGCATGCCGAGCAACCAAGGCAATTATCTGAAGCTGGTAAACCAATTGTCTCTACATTACACACGTTAATGTCCTACTTTCAATGATTTCAAGAGAGTTTTAGCTATCCTGCGATACCTATATAGCGTGAACAGCATGAAGAGGAGGGAGCAGACGACAGAAACCAGAGTTGCGAATGCAAAACCAAATGAAATGAGGACACATTCAACAAGCAGCAGCCCGAGTCCAATGATCTGATATGGGATGTCAACATCAATGTTAATTAGTCTCTTTGTGTCATAAGCCCTCATGAGTGAAATCAAAACATAGGCAACAACACCAGCAATGATGGGCCCCCATGCCCCGATCGCAAAAGAGAGCAAAGCGCCAAGCACCACATTAACAAAAGCGCCAACCATAGTTGTCACAAATATCATGCCGTTGCTCTTAGCCGCGTTGTATAGAGTGCCGAAATAAGTCGAATATCCACTAATGACAGAACTGAGCATTAGAAAAGGAACGAAGACGTAAGCGGCAAAAAAATCACCGCTAAGCATAATGCGCGAAAGTGGAACGGTCAGTGCAATAACCAATGAACCAGCACACAAAAGGAATGCAGTAAAGACCTTAAAAACTGTTCCGAAGGAACTCCTAGAATCACTTGCATCGTATTCGCGTGCTGAGAAAATTTGCCACGACTGCTGGAAAATGGTAACAACCATATTCATCACCGCAGGCAACTTAGAAGCGGCTGTGTATAGTCCTGCGACATCGGCGCCTTGCGAGAACATAACGATATAACGACCGGAGAGATTAACAAACCACCAAGCCAGGGCGTTAGGAATCATTGGGAGGCTATAACGCAGCAGGTCTCGAGCCAGTGGTTTTGAAAATGCACCCATACTGGCAAAGCGCCAGACTTTGGCCCCAAAAAAGACAAGTAAAAGTTGAATGCCCTGCGACAGAATCAGCGCCAGCAGGTAGCCATTTACGCCCATGCCAAAGACGCCGAGGAAAAGGTAACCGGCACAGAACAACGTTAGTGCACCCAAAACCCCCGATGAGGCATAAAGTCGAGTCTTACCGATACCCTTGGAAAATTGAAGGCAAATCACTTTAAAGGAAGTAATAAAGCAGAGAATGACCAATTGCCATGTGTAATCAAAGCCAGTAAATGAATAGCCGAAAATTCCCGCAGCTGCCACAACTGGCAAAAGGAAAAGAGCGATACTGATACCCGTAGAGAATACGGCCTTATTATCGGAGTCCCGGTCGATTGAGAAACGAAACACGCCCTCATAGACACCGAGGCAGCAAAGGGGATAAAGCAATTCGGCAGTATTGTTTACAAGCTCACCAATACCGTATTGCTCAGTAGTAAGCAGTGCGGTATACATCGGAAGCAATAGGAACTGTATCAATTTCGTAAGCATGTTGCCGGCAGCAAAAACTGCAGCATCGCTTACAAGTGCCTTATAGCTTTTCTTCATTTATTACATTTCCTCAATAACGGATTTCAGACCATCATAATAATCGGCAGCGAAAGCAGGAGCGGAAACGCCATCCGGGAAGCGCTTCATGAAAGCGGACACAAGCCCTGGGACCTCCTCAAGATTGTCAGCAACAACAATCCCCTCATCCCCTGCATCTGTAAACCATTTGGCACCTGAGACAACCTTGTGATCATTGGTCTTAAGAACCACAACGGGCGTTCCGGCAATACGGGCAAATATCGTGCCATGATAACGATCGGTAACAATAACGCACTTTTGCGAATAAGATTCGATGACGCCCTCGATTCCGGTCCAAGCATCATGAGAGTCCAGATCGATACCATCCCATTTAACGGTGGTGTCAGTCCGAGAAACATCACAAAGACCGGAAAGAGCAGAAGCAAGCTTATCGATGGCCGCATAAGAGTACAGCTTCTCGCCATCGTTTCGAGCGCAAAGCAATACACCTTCGCGCTGGTTATCAAAGGAATATTTCCCAATCAATGAGGTCACAACGTCAGGATAAAGACGGACATCAAGTCGAGGATACAAATCTCGAGCAATCTGTGCAGAGACGGCATCCCTAGCCAAAAACAAAGTATTAACGTGTGACCCTATTGCCTTACGGTCCAATTCTTTACCACGTTTGCTGTTAAAACGAATTGAAGTCGGGAAAAAAACAATTCTGTTATCGGGAAAACAAGTTGAAGCAAGCCTATGCGGCGTCTCATCGTCGTGGAGTCCGTCCATCGTATGACCACTCTGCATGACAATCAGATCATTAGGGCGAATTAGATTCTGAATCATGCGGACAATCCTGCTGGTACCGGCGTTAAATGCCTTACTTGGAATATTAATAATTTCAGCTTCCGAATAATTATTTTGGAGCCATTTTTCAATAACAAATTTTTGAGCTTGATCTCCCAAATTCGGGTGAGTGGGCACCCCAAAATACCAGATACGCATGCCGCTAGTCTTATCTAGTCTAGCCATTGAATCAACGAGCTCATTGTTCAGCTTGCGCATCGCAGGATAATGCATAGCAGTACGCACCGTAATCCCCACAGTGCGATTTACACCTTTTGCGATACCGGAAACAAAGGGGACGGACTTAATAGCCATTTTCAGCTTATTATTCATATTACATCCTAACTAAGAACTTATTTACTGTGGTAAACGATTAATTACAAGAGTGAATCGACGGGATCACGAAAAATGAGTTCACACGGCACAATTAAATACTTAGGGCTCAGTAAAACAGAGACATAAACCGCGACAAGTCAGCCGTATAAGGAACGATTCCATACCATTCAGGCCTAAATAATTGAACAACAACGAAATACATAACAGAAATCGCAATCAATGAGAACCGAACGAAACGCGTTTCTCCGTCATTAGCTGCCTTTAAAACGAGAGGCAAAGCAACAAGAACAAGAGGCGCGAAATAGTATCCGAATCGAGCAACAATTTGTACTTTCATACCGACGGCGGAAAAGACAAGCCAGAGCAGTTCACCCCAGCGCAAGGCAAGGCTGCCGGACTTACCTTGAGCCACGCCCTCAGCGCGGTCAGCAACTTTTAGATAATTAAAAAATATGCCGACGAGCAGGGCATTAAATAGAAGTGAAATTAGAGCGCCAAAATAGTTTGACCCCATAAAGTCCGCATCATAAAAACTATTTTTGCCCAGGACTGCCGCGACCGCGTTAAGGAGTGGATTGACAAATAGAAAGCTGAATATAGCTCCAATTATAAGAACTGTCATGCTCATTAAGTTAATTTCAACCTTGCTGAGAGGGATGAGAGCAAACAGCACGAGAGCGGACCTATGGAATGAGGCGGCAAGGAACACGAGTAGAATAAATACAGGAACCTTACGATCCCTAAGTACAATTATTGCAAGCATACCGATTGCAATAGCAATTGCCTCGCGCATGATGTTCAGATAACTCGGAAACAGCAGGCACAAAAATAGCACAGTGGGCAAAATAGGCTCATCAGCGAGCTTAAAAATAAATAATGCAGTGCAGAGACATATAACCGCACTTGATGCTACGAGAAGAATCTGAAAATCACCGCTGATGAGTGAAAGAACCTTGCAAAATAATAGGAAACCGTACTCAAATCTGTCTGTCATCTCAACAAGAGAAGAGAACGGCAAACGAGAGGCACTTAAAAACGCTCTACAGTGCATTTCAGTATCAATACCAACTGAACTTGATCGCACTGAAGCAACAAAGAAAATTGCTGAAAAAGTGACTAAAAGATAGGTCTTTTTAAAGGAAGCGGAACGTTCAGGCCGTAATACAAAACCAAAAACTACCGCAAAGACAATAAGCTGCAAATATACCAACATTTAGATAGTCACCCTACTCCTTAGGTGCGGGCTGCGACATATCTACATTGTTTTTAATAACTACTCTATACATCCATTTCCCTCAATGCATCTCAATAAGAGAATTACCTTCATCAGCAATACTTTGCAGGTTCCGAGTTCAACCAATCGACTAAATTGAATCCTTGTGTAAAGCGATCCGTATCATTTGTTATTCCCCCCCCCGAACAGAGGCGGGATGATAAACCGAGCATGCAATATCGGGGCGTCGCATCGCCGTAAAGCAAATCTTGTTCGTGTGCTCCAAAGAATCAAACGCCCTAAGATCTTCTTCGCGACAATCATTCATCTGGCTGAATTTAATAAACAGATTGTCCCAGTTCACCCTTTCAACCCGTCGCTCCCATTTAGCTCTAGCCTCCTCAGGCGTTGGATAATGTAGAAATACAATCTCAACGTCATCGATAATTCCAACAGGCTTACTCAGCTCATTGCGAGATTTCAAAGTCTCGTAATGAGCCGAATCACAAGAATCGATGAATTCTATGGGCGTATTCAGATAGTGCCTTAAATCTCCCGCGAACTTTACGTATTCAGTTCCAAAAAAATACAGCCCTGCTGTAGGCGATTGATACGGTAAGCCGAAATACCGATAGACCGTTCCGGCCCAACAATTATTGGAAATAATAGAAAAATCGCTTCGTGTCAGATGATTTTGCCTACCCTTAGAAAAACGACTGTTAGTTTTCTCTCTGATTACCCGTTCAGCAATTCCAAAATAGTCTTTATTCATGTCTACGTCCTTCAACCAAAACCACACCCGTTGCATCGAAAAACGCATCTAACGCTGAGCTACAAGCCCCTCGTAGAACTCCATCAATTTCTTTGCATTAGCCGCTGCCGAATAGCCAGCGGAGGTTAATTTCTCAACAGCTCCGCTATCACGACCAACCGACATAGCATCAGCAAGTGCAGAGGCCCATACAGCATATGGCTCATTTAAACCGACAAATCTACTCACGCCCGTTATGTCACTTTCCTCAGGAACGCCAGTCGAAAAAACACAACGAAGCCCAGAGGCTTGAGCTTCAACAGCAGAGACAGGAAGCCCCTCATATAGCGAAGGCATAAAGAAGACGTCGAACAGCGAGTAAAAACGAGCGACGTCAACGCGCACGCCGGGCATGACGACGGATTCGTTTACACCAAGCTCCTTAGCAATGGCCCTAACTCTGTCCATGCCATCTCCAGCGCCCAAAATCACCCACTTAACATTAGGAATACTGCGCTTCAGCTCTGCGAACACCTTGACGCCAAATTCAAAGTTCTTTTGCTTGACAAAACGACCGACACTTCCAATAACGGGGTCACTATTGCCAATGCAGAGTTCAGCACGCAGGGAAGCATTGGTGCTATCGTCATATGCATAATTGCTGAGTACGATTCCATTTTTCATTACAGCAAACGGCTTATTTCCAAACAGGTATCTACCAGCTTCATCAGAGCACGCCACCCCATCAGTTGCATACCTCTTGCCCCACGCAATCAACGGAGCATTTCGAACACGATGAAGAACGTTGTCAGATGAACTATTCAGATGACTATGTAGGACACGATGTTCGATGCCGGCACGCTTAGCCTCCCTGAGAACGCAAAAAGCCGAGTTGGGCATATGACAATGCACGATATCGTACTCGCGTCCATGCTTAACGAAAAACTCTTCGACTTCTTTAATGAACTGGCCAAGCCCCGCAGAAGCGAAAGACACCGTATAGACACGAGAACCGTGCGCAATAAGCTCCTGATCATAAGTGCAGTCACGCAAGGGTTTACCATTCAATGTTGCATGGTGTAGATAATCAAATACAACTCGATGCTCATCAATGCCCAAAGACATGTTATGAACAAATTGAGAAACACCGGCAGAACGACTTAATGAGGGAACCACTTGGAGAACATGAATTGGAGATGAGGTAATCAAGCTAGTCAACCACCGTAACAATTGCGTCGGCATGAAAACGAGCAGAAACGCATGCTTGGGCATTCTTTGAATAATTCCCTATGGAAATCAGCATGACCAATTCCTCCCAATAGGGTAGTTTCAATAGACCGCGAATCGCTTTTTCAGGACCTCGTCTTAGCATTGTATTGAGCGGACAAGAAGCCAAACCCTGCTCTTCAAGTGCCAGCAATAACGCCATTGCAAAAATGCCGCCATCAACAAAGCCCTCGTTACGTTCTTGCGGTCCAAAGTAAACCCGATTATCAACCGTCAACACGACGAGCATTGGAGGCATCGCGTAGCCTCTGAATCCACTTGTAATTCCTAATGTCTCATGGATGAGTTCCTGGTTATTGATAATCCGAACTCTTGTTGGTTGTCGATTGCATGCAGACGGAGCTTTGGTGGCCGTCTCGATAGCATTAATGACCTTTGTCAACGAAACGGGTGTATCAGAATACTCTCTAACAGAATGACGGTTACTTAATAGCTCGTCAACAGAACCTGGAATAATGCCTGCCACAGCAAAATCATGAGCGATTTTGCAGCTTCCACCGGGATATAAAGGCTTTGAATCCAGTTTAGAAAACAGTTGGTCGCCAATTGCTTGCATAAACATATGCGTATATTCAGAACTATTCTCATGTCTGTCACGATATTCGATTAGCGCACCCAAGGCGGATTGATAGGCCAGGCTATCCGTACTTCCACCCATATCTTCAAAGACATGCATGTAGCGAGAGAGTTCGGCGAGAACCTTCACTCCAAATCCAGCACGAAAGTCCTCGTGGCTCAACCCTTTTTCAAGCTGATGGGTACAATAAATTATATGAGCTTCTGCTTGCTCTGCATATTTGATCTTGTTTCGAGAATAAGACTTCCCGAACCGTGCCGCCTGCCGCATTGAAGCGGCGAGCAAACTTGGATAGCCATTAAAAATGGCCCTCGCAACCCCCATGACAGGATCAGGCAAATGATCCTTTAAAGCAGAAACCGAAATATTTCCCATCATATTTCCTAAATATCCAAGGCTTTTTCAATAAAAGAAAAGGCTTCATTTCGTTTGAGATTAAGCTGTGCCTGAACCGAATTGGAGTCGTAATCAAGTTCAGAAATAGTCAGATTTCCAAAGTCATCCAACAAATGATTGTCAAGATTAGTCATATTTAATAGGTTTGAAATTCTTCCGTTAAAACGACCAGGGCTGATGGCGACAAACTTCTTTCCAAGATTTACGGAATAGGCAGTTCCATGGAACGAGTCCGTAATGACAATTTCGGCCCCAAGGAACAGAGAAAGGAACCTTCCCACGGAAGGACAGATAACAGCATTCTCGCCAGAACGCTTCTCATGCACACCGTATGCAATTCGCATAACCTTGAGACCAGTCTTCTTGGCGACCCTTTGTACATAAGAATCGAACTCGGCATTACGGTTGAGCTGATAGACCAGAACATAGGGTTCCGGAGAAATCCAACCATCTGCAATTGCTTCCCAATCATCACGATTCAACATGAGCGTGGGATCGATAACGGGCATAGCCCCATGGACACCGATAGAATCAAGAAGGTCAGCCGCCTCTTGCTCGCGTACAGAGATACAAGAGTAAGAGGAGAGAGCCTTTCTCATCGGCTCAGCTTCCCAATCCTCGAGCGTGGCCTTGCCGATACTCGCAGCATAGGCAATCTTCTTTTTCCCCTCGGGAGCAAAGGAGAGATAGAAAGCACGGTCAAAACCGTTATTCCAAATGCTATTCCAAACCTGATCGCTACCAGTGCAGTAAATATCTGCTACCGGAGGATTCGCGTCCAACTCATCTGCGGAATAGTACGAACGCTCAGTCAGCGCAAGCTTGGAATGTCTAAACTCATCAAGGGGGGCGCGTCTCCTTGCAACCATACGAGAAACCGGTATTTTTGCAATCTGCTTGACGCCAGGAACCTTAAATATAGGCATCTTCTTTACGAGCTGGCCGTTAAGGGCACGATCCACTTCGTTTTCGGGAATCGCATCCTTACGGTAGTAATCAATTATTTCGGCATCTGCTCCCACACGAGCCAAAACAACCTGAGTTGCATAGGTCTGCAGGCAGGAGCCATAGTTCGGCGAGTTATGGAGTGTTATAACTCCGACTTTTCGAGACATGCACAAACCTACTTTCTGAGTAATTTCTTATAAACAAACGAACGAAGTCCGTTAGGCATGACACAAACAACGGCATGCGGAACAAATGAGGCAACAAAATCAACAGGGCTAAACCAGCCAGTACGCAATTGAGCAAACTTGAATTTCCAGATATGCGGTAGATACGAAGGGCCGCCTCTGCGAGCATAAAAATCGGAGCTCACGCGCATCGCCACAAGTGGTTCAGGTAGATTATCTGCGCGACAGCCACTGGCTAGCATCCTGTTAAATAAATCCCAATCTTCGAAATAAAGATATTCAGAGCTGTAATTCCCAGCCTCCAGCACCTTAGATTTTTTAAACGTCATAGGTGGGTGCCGGAAAGGATTTCGACGTTTGGAACAAGCGAGAATATTGTCCAGTCCCTTGGGCAAATTCGTTGAAGCAATTGGCGTCTCAGGAGAGTCAATAAACTCGACGACATCGCTACCGACCATATCGAGCCCACTTTCAATAGCGGCAAGCTGCTTCTCCATACGATCAGGACGCGCCACGTCATCGGTGTCCATACGCGCAACGATTTCATTAGAACAGGAGAGTACGCCCTTATGAAGAGCATATCCTAGTCCATGGTTCTCACTGTAGGAAACAAATTTGAACAGATCGGGCCACTGCAAGTTATATTCGGAAAGTACCGACTCTAGTTCAGCAGTCAAGGGTCCGTCCTTAACCATTACGATCTCGGCCGGAGGCACAGTTTGAACGAGCATGCTGTCGAGGGCCTGGCGCAGAAAAGTAGGGTTTTCTTTTTTGTAAATGCTCATTAATACGCTATAAGCGGTCGTGGCGACTGAAGTGGTCATCTATCGCCCCGTCCTCTTCTTGCCGAACATGGCACCAAAAGTGCCGGTAAAGCATTTCCAGTCCATGCGGAAACAGCGATTGCGCACGTAGTGGAGTTCAATCTTCTGTCGCAGACCGCTCTCGAACGTCGCGGCATTGCGGTCAGTCGCCTGCCACAGGCCCGTAATGCCGGGCTGGACAGAAAGCAGCTCAGCCTTTTCCTCATCGGAAAAATGCTGTTCAAGTTCGTCTCTTGTTATGGGACGCGGACCGATGACGGAAAGGTCGCCGTTCAGCACGTTCAGGAACTGCGGCATCTCATCAATGGAGCACTTGCGGATGAACTGCCCGACTTTGGTAATGCGGGGGTCATCGTCGACCTTACGCTCGACTTCCCACTGATGCAGTTGCTCAGGGCTCAGATACTTCTGCACGTTGCCGGCATCGGCGACCATGCTGCGAAGCTTAAGGATCTTGATAGTCTTACCACCCTTGCCAATGCGCTCTTGTGCATACATAGGGCTACCGGACGATTCAAGCCTAATGAGTGCACACACCGCAGCAACAGGAATTAGCAGCAGAACACTCATCAAAAGACTGAACACAAGGTCAAACAGCCTCTTAACAATGCGATACCCAAGCGTGCCGCTCGGCTTTATCTGATCGAAAAGCAGTGCGTCCCCCATAGATGCACGGCTCTCTGTCATTTCTTTATTAGCAGTCACGATAAAACTTACGTCCCTGTCCCCAGGAACCCCCCCCCATCCACGAATTCAAAAAACGAATGAATTGCCGGTTCAACGTCCCCTTACGTTTTAATCGGCACGTCAAGCGGAAGCACTTCCCTAAAGCGGGAATCGCCCTCGCCAACGTCTACCAAACACCAGCGGTTGCGACGGTCGATCTTGTGCACGCGGGCCTCTTGACCCACCAAAGGCCCTTGCTCTATGTGCAGCACGCCGTCTTCTATGCGGGCTACGCTGTTGCGAACCACGCCGTCGTCGTCGAGCACGCTGCGGTACCAGTCCTGTGCATCGTCCGGCATGGGCGCATAGGCCCGCTCCCTGCTGCCAGCAATGCGGCAGCCAAAACTCAACTGGGCCAAAGCCCTATCGAGCGCAGCGGCATCGTGCGTGGCGACGAAGAAGTATTCCTTGTACATGGGTTTGGTTTGGAGCGACCATGCGCCGTCCCGCTTAAACCAGAACTCCTTTTGCATCACAAAAGCGTTCTGCATCAGCTCGTGTGGGATAATGCAGCCGACCTTTTCACAGATCTCGCGCTCTTTACCGTTGGGGGTGTGGACCAGATACCAGCGGACGCGGCCGTGCTGGCTGTTGGTGGTAACGCCGTTAAATGCGCCCGGCAGCTGCTCTTGGCGCCGTGCCGTCTGTTCCATGTTCTCGCCCCCTCTTTTGGATTTGCGATGCACGCAAATGCAAGGGCGTTTAGAACAGGCTTCTCGCTCGCAGCTAGGCGCAGTCGCAAAAGTACAGGTTTTTGTATCTTTCGACGTTGCTCATTATACGAGCAAACTGCTCACGTTTTCCCAGATTACACAAATTGCAGCGCGAACGGACACATCTCCATACGCCTCTACAAAAACCTGTACCTTTTTGCACAACAAAAAAAGCCGCCCTAACCAGCGGCTTTTCTTCTATAGATAACAAAAAAGGCGACCGCCCGCGAGGACGATCGCCTTTGTTAATTCTTGTATGGTTTGTGCTAGGCGCGGGTCTTGATCTCCTCGAGAACCTTGGCAACAAACTCGTCAACGCTCATCTGAACGGTCTCGTTGGAGCGATCGCGGACGGAGATGTTGCCGGCCTCGACCTCCTTCTCGCCCAGGATGAGCATGTAGGGCACGCGGTCGATGCTGCGGGACTCGCGAATCTTGTAGCCGATCTTCTCGTCGCGATCGTCGCAGACCACGCGAATGCCGGCCTCCTCCAGCTTGGCGCACACCTCGTGGGCGTAGTCGCGACTCTTCTCCGAGACGGGAAGCGCCTTGACCTGCACGGGGGCCAGCCAGGTGGGAAACTTGCCCGCAAAGTGCTCAATCAGAATACCGATAAAGCGCTCGATGGAGCCAAAGCACACGCGGTGCAGCATGATGGGGCGCTTCTTGGTGCCGTCGGCGTCCACGTACTCCAGGTCAAAGTTGAGCGGCATCTGGAAGTCAAGCTGCACGGTACCGCACTGCCAGGTACGGCCGAGCGAGTCCTCCAAGTGGAAGTCGATCTTGGGGCCGTAGAAGGCGCCGTCACCCTCGTTGACCTCGTAGTCCATGCCCAGCTTCTCCAGAGCAGTGCGCAGGCCCTCCTCGGCGCGAGCCCAGTCCTCGTCCGAACCCATGGAGTCCTCGGGGCGGGTGGAAAGCTCAACGTGGTACTTAAAGCCAAACTTTTGGTACACGGAGTCGATGAGGTTAACCACGCCCACGATCTCGTCGGTCAGCTGGTCGGGACGCACAAACAGGTGGGCGTCGTCCTGGTTAAAGCAGCGCACGCGGAACAGGCCGTGCAGGGCGCCGCGCAGCTCGTGGCGGTGCACCAGGCCAATCTCGCCGGCGCGGATGGGCAGCTCGCGGTAGGAGTGCGGCTTGGAGGCGTACACCAGCACGCCGCCCGGGCAGTTCATGGGCTTAATGCAGTACTCCTCGTCGTCGATGACGGTGGAGTACATGTTGTCCTTGTAGTGGTCCCAGTGGCCCGAGGTCTTCCACAGCTGCTTGTTCATGATGAGCGGCGTGGAGATCTCCACGTAGCCGGCCTTGTGGTGAATCTCGCGCCAGTAGTCCAGCAGCGTGTTCTTAAGGATCATGCCGTTGGGCAGGAAGAACGGGAAGCCGGGGGCCTCGTCGCGCATCATAAAGAGGTCCATCTCGCGGCCGATCTTGCGGTGGTCGCGCTTCTTGGCCTCCTCCAACATGTGCATGTGCTCGTCGAGCTCTTCCTTGGTGGCAAAGGCGACGCCGTTGATGCGGGTGAGCATCTTGTTGTCCTTGTCGCCCTTCCAGTAGGCGCCCGAGACGCCGGTGAGCTTAAAGGCCTTCAGCGCCTTGGTGTAGCAGATGTGGGGGCCGACGCACATGTCGATGTAGTCGCCCTGCTGGTAGAAGGTGATGCGGGCGTCGTCGTCCAGGTCGCCGATGTGCTCGACCTTATACTTCTCGCCGCGCTCCTCCATAAGGGCGATGGCCTCGGCGCGGGGCTTCTCGTACACGGAGAACTTGAGGTTCTCCTTGACGATCTTCTTCATCTCGGCCTCGATCGCGGGGAAGTCGTCCTCGCTGATCTTGACGCCCTCGGGCAGGTCGACGTCGTAGTAGAAGCCGTTGTCGGTCGCGGGGCCGTAGGCAAAGTCGGCCTCGGGGTACAGGCGCTTAATGGCCTGCGCCATGATGTGCGCGGCAGAGTGGCGGATGACGTGCGTGACTTCGTCCTGCGGGAGCTCGGCCACCGAACCGTCATTGTAGAGTGCCTTCATGGGTATGTTTTCTCCTCTCGGATGCCTGATGCAAGTGCGTGCGATGCGCTCGGCGTTTTAACTTGCATCATTATAGGCAGGTTGCCTTGGTATACAAGCGCCCGCCGCACCTTAATGGCACGGCGGGCGATTTTCTACGCATGCTTCATCGTGTGGGGCGGCGCGGGGCGCGCGTGCGGCTTTCGCGTGACGCGCGGCGCCCGTGGCTTGCGGCCGGCCCGGCGATGGATGCGTTACTGAATGCGAGTTCGGCAGTAGGGGCAGACCTTCCAGTGCGCGTCGAGCGGACGATGGCAGCTGGGGCAGACGTTGCGAACCTGGGTGTCGCACACGGGGCAGACGACAAAGTCCTTCTCGATGGGGGCGCCGCACTGCGGGCAGGTGCCGTACTGGGCAAGCTGGCGCTCGCGCAGGGCCATGTCCAGCTCCTGCTCCTCGCGGTCGGCCGCGTAGGAGTGCGGGCGCAGGACCAGGTAGGCGATGAGGCCAACAAACGGGATGAGGGCGATGATGCCCCATGCCACGTAGGCGCTGGCACCGCGGCGGCGAGCGTCGATGAACACATAGACGACCGACAGTACGTACAGGGCGATGATAAAGCCAACAAAGGCATAGATGACGCCCATAAGCTGCGGCGACATGAGCTCAGAGATGTACTTGGACATTGAGGTGTACCTTTCGGAATAATTACAGTCCGGTCAAGTTTACCACGGGGTTTGTTTATATGGGACTACGGCTGGGTACGGGGCTGACGCGGACACAAACATCTCAATCTGTAACAGGCGGGAGCGGAATCCGGGTCTAAACGTTACAGATCGAGACACAGGGGTCCCTCCCCGACTTCAATCTCGATCTGTAACACGTAGGACCGTAATTCCCCTCTTACTGTTACAGATCAAGACGAACGGTTGCTGTAGCTGTCGGCAGACGAGGCCAACATCCGTGCCGAGTCTCCCCTCGCCTGCCGTTGACGGGTGTTGCGGGGCTGTTCGCCGCATTGCCGCTGCGCTGGGGGTGTACAGACCGTAGGATAGTCTTATTGACATCCTGTCAACTTGTCTTGGAGGCACCGTGGCAGAAACGTTTGATATCGCAATTGTGGGCGCGGGCATTACCGGGTGCGCCATCGCGCGGCAGCTCGCGCGGTTTGACCTGTCCATTTGCGTGGTCGAGGCGGCCAACGACATCGCGCTGGGCGCGTCTAAGGCCAACGGCGGTCTGGTGCACGCCGGCTACGATCCGGCCCCTGGCACCGTAAAGGCGCAGGTCAACGCCCGTGGCTGCGAGCTGTATAGCACGTGGGCCCAGGATCTAAGCTTTTTATTCCGCCGCACCGGATCGATGGTGCTGGGGTTTAGCGACGAGGACCGCGCACGCCTGGAGAAGCTGCGCCGGAATGGCCTGGCCAACGGCGTGCCTGAGCTGTCGATTATCGACCCCGAGCGCATCCGCGAGTTGGAACCGCGCGCGAGTGCCCAGGCCACGTGCGCACTATGGTGCCCTTCGACTGGTTACGTTGACCCGTTTGAAGTGGCCATTGCCGCGCTGGAAAACGCGGTTGCCAACGGCGTGACATTTATGCGGTCTGCGCCAGTGGAGGCAATTGAAGTTGCCGGCTCGGATGACGGAGCCGCGCGCTTTACGCTGGCAACGCCCGCTGGAGACGTGCGCTGCCGCTGCCTAATCAACGCCGCGGGCAATGGCGCCGCGGACATTTCGCATATGGCGGGCGCCGAGGAGTTCCAGATGGTCTGGCGCCAGGGAAACATCGTGGTGCTGGACAAGGAGCCGCGTGCGCTTATGCCGCTCTACCCGGTGCCGACGCCGGTATCGAAGGGCGTCATCGTCACGGGTACCGTACACGGCAACACCGTGATTACCGCGACCGCCGCCGTGCGCGAGCCGGGCGATACGCAGACCTATGCGGATGACGTCAACGCGCTCCTGACCGGTGCGCGCAAGCTGGTGCCCGATCTGGACACGCGTCGCGTGGTGCGTGCATTTGCCGGCGGGCGCCCCGTCATTAAGGGGACGAACGACTTTTTTATTGGGCAGTCGGCCGTGGTGCCGGGGCTGTTCCAGGCCGCAGGCATTCAGTCGCCGGGCGTGGCGAGCGCGCCGGCCATTGCCGAGCGCATGGAGCAGGTCCTGCGCGATGCTGGCGTGGACCTGCGCGAACGGGACGACTGGAACCCGATTCGCCAAGCGCTGGACGACTTTGACCGCGCGCCGCTTGCGCGCAAGGAAGAACTTATTGATTCCGACCCCGCGTGGGGGCAGATTGTCTGCCGCTGCGAGACGGTGCCCGAGGCCGAGATTGTAGCCGCGATCAGGCGCCGCCCGGGCGCGGTTTCGGTCGAGGGCGTCAAGCGCCGCTGCCGCGCCGGCATGGGCCGCTGCCAGAGCGGCTTTTGCCAGAGCCGCGTGGTGGCGATTCTAGCCCGCGAGCTGGGCTGCGACCCCAGCGAGGTGCTGCTGGAGGACACTGGCTCGTGGCTGGTTGAGGGACCGCTGAAGGGGGTGCGCTAGGATGGCGACGCTTGATATGCGCGACGAACGCGCAGAGGCAGGAGCCGTAGCGTCGGTGTCGACGCAGGCATTCGACGTGGTCGTTATCGGCGGCGGGCCCGCCGGCATGGCGGCCGCGCTTTCGGCGCATAAGGCCGGCGCGCGCGTGGCCATCGTGGAGCGTGAGCAGCACTTAGGCGGCATCCTGCGCCAGTGCATCCACCCCGGCTTTGGCCTTTCGCACTTTAAGCAGGAGCTCACCGGCCCCGAGTACGCACAGCGCTTTATCGACCAGGTGCGCGCGATCGACATCGCGCTGTTCTTGAATAGCATGGTACTTGGGATTGATTCGGACGAGTCCACGGAAGACGCCGCGGCCCACACCGTCACGCTCATGAGCCCCACCGGCATGCTGCAGCTCACCGGGCGCGCGGTCGTCCTTGCCATGGGTTGCCGCGAGCGCACCCGTAGCGAGATCAAGATTCCCGGCAGCCGACCCGCCGGCGTGTTTACGGCCGGCCTGGCGCAGCGATACATCAATATCGAGAACCTCAAACCCGGCTCGCGCGCCGTCATTTTGGGCTCGGGTGACATCGGGCTGATCATGGCGCGCCGCTGCACGCTCGAGGGGATTTCGGTCGAGGGCGTGTACGAGCTCATGCCGTACGCCAACGGCCTGCGCCGCAATGTGAAAAATTGTCTGGACGACTTTGGCATTCCGCTGCATCTGTCTACCACGGTCACGCGCGTGATCGGGCACGACCGCGTGGAGGCCGTCGAGGTAAGTCAGGTCGATGAGCACCTGGCACCCATTCCGGGAACCGAGCGCATCGTTTCGTGCGACACACTGCTGCTCTCGGTGGGCCTGATTCCCGAGAACGAGCTTTCGGTTGCCGCGGGTGTAGAGCTTGACCCGCGCACGCGAGGCGCCGTGGTGGACCAGAGCCTGCAGACGGGCGTACCAGGCATCTTTGCCTGCGGCAACGTGCTGCACGTGCACGACCTGGCCGACAACGTGACGACCGAGTCCGAGAGGGCTGGCGCAGCTGCAGCGGCGCACGCGCTGGAAACCGGCGCGGGCGTCGCTGCGGACTGCGAGCTCACCGTCTCCCCTGCCGGCATTGCGGGATACGCGCTGCCGGGACGCATTACGGCCGTGGCGCTCACCAAGCTCAGCTTCCGCGTGCGCCGGCCGGTCGATGCCGCCCGCGTGCGCATTCTGGCAGGCGACGAGGAGATGTTTGCAGGCAAGGTCCGCCCGTTTAAACCGAGCGTAATGGAGAGCTTCCCACTACCGGCAAAGGTAATTCAGCGCGCACTCGACCTGGGTGTTAACGAGATTGTCCTGTCCGTCGACCCCGTTGAGGAGACGTAGAGTCATGAGCACAAACGCGATTGAAACGCTGCAGTTCAACTGCACGACATGCCCATCCGAGTGCCTCCTAACCGTAGAGGTTGAGCGCGACGCCAATGGCGCTGTGGTGGAAGTTCGCTCCGTGACCGGCAACAACTGCCCGCGCGGTGATACGTTCGCACATCAGGAGCTAACCTTCCCCATGCGCGTGCTCACGACGACCGTGGCCGTCTCCGGCGGCGACGAAGCCCTGCTCCCCGTGCGCACGGCCGAAGCCATCCCGCTGGCACTCCACGCCCAAGCCATGGACCTCATCCGCGGCGTTGTCGTCGAGGCCCCCATCCGCATGGGCGACGTCGTGCTAGAGAATCTCCTCAACACCAACATCGACCTCATCGCCAGCATGGACATCGACTAGCTAATTTGGGACGGGGCTCTTTTAGCTGCTTTTGCCTGCACGCTTGCCAGGCTGGCCATGCCAAGGAGTGTCCCGAAGTGCCGGCATAAAAGGAACGTCCCTATGTGCCGGGCTTGGGATACCATGGTGGCAGCCTAGCGAAAGGATGTTTCATGGCACATGTCGATGACCAGCGCGTGGCGCGCGTGCTCGATGCGCTCGAGGCTCAGCACCCCGGCGCACAGCTGCTCGTAAACGACCCGTGGTCGATCTATTACCTGACCGGCTTTTATGCCGATATGTTCGAGCGTTTTTGCGGCGTGCTGCTCGCGCGCGATTGCGAGCCCGTGATCATGGTCAACGCCCTACATCAGCTGCCCGAGTACGACAATGCCCGCGTCGCCTACCACACCGATACCGATATCGTGACCGACGCCATCGCGAGTGAGATCGACCCAGCCAAGCCGCTTGGCATCGACACCGTCATGCGTTCCGGCTATTTGATGCCGCTCATGGAGCGCCACGCCGCAAGCGAGTTTTTCCTGGGTGACTTTGCCGTCACCGCCGCACGCACCTACAAGGATGCCGCCGAGCAGGAGCTTATGCGCGTGTCCTCGGCAGCCAACGACGCCGTGATGGCCGATGCGATCAAGCTCGTCCACGAAGGCGTGACGGAACGCGAAATTGCCGACCAGATGCTCGGCCTGTATCGCAAGCACGGCTGCGAGGGCTTTAGCTTTCCGCCGATCGTGAGCTTTGGCGCCAACGCCGGCGACCCGCATCACGAACCCGACGATACCATGCTCAAGCATGGCAACGTGGTGCTGTTCGACATTGGCGGACGCCATCGCAACTACTGCTCGGACATGACGCGTACGTTCTTTTGGGGCGAGCCGGACGAGGAGACCGCACGCATCTACGATATCGTTCGCCGCGCCAACGAGGCCGCCGAGGCGCTCATCGCACCGGGCGTGCGCATGTGCGACCTGGACCGTGCCGCGCGCGAAGTGATTGAGGACGCAGGCTATGGCAAATACTTTACACATCGCCTGGGCCACTCAATCGGCCTGCAGGACCACGAGCCGGGCGATGTCTCGCTGGTCAACGAGCAGGTCGTAGAGCCAGGCATGACGTTCTCCATTGAACCGGGCATCTACCTCCCCGGTCACACCGGCGTCCGCATCGAGGACTTGGCCCTAGTTACCGAGTCCGGCGTCGAGATTCTCAACGCCTACCCCCACGATCCGGTCCGCCTAGACTAGCCAATGTGCCAAAGGGACAGTCCCTTTGGCACATCCCGTTAACGCAGTGCCACGAAAACGGGCCATCTACTACGTTTAACCCGCATGGGTCGACCATGCGGGTCTTTTTTTAAAAATGGCAAGCCCTTTACCTGCGGTTTTGATTTCGCAATTCTCGGTATGGTCGAGGGTTACCGGTCAAACGTAGTAAATAGGCCCATTTCGTGGCGAGCAAGTCAACTCGAGGCGCAGGGCAGCCAAAAAAGCCCCGTCCCAAATTGACTGCTTTTGAGTTGCGGTGAAATACGGACCGTTTGAGGCTTCTGGCTTGTAAAACAGTCCGTATTTCACCGCAACTGATGAGGGGATGGGTTAACGGAGCAGCCCCGCTACTTCGCCGGCTAGGGTGATGGTACCGGCTGCTACGAAAGGCTCGCCCGCGGCATCGAAAGCCGCGAGGGCCTCGGATACGCTGGGGTACACGCCCGCGAGCTTGTCGGCGTCCACCAGGGAGGCAAGCTCCTGTGCGGGCAAGGCGCGATCGGAATCGGTCTGGGTTACGACCACGCGGGGGAACGCCGGAACCAAAACGTCAACGATGCCGGCCACGTCCTTGTCGGCCAGCGCGGCGCACAGCAGCGTGGGGCGATTCTCCACGCACGGATCGATCTCGTCCAGCGCGCTCACAAAGTTCTCGCAGCTCTGAGGGTTATGGCAGGCGTCGATCAGCTTGAGCGGATCGGTTCCCAGCACATCAAAGCGACCCGGCGTGGGGCAGCCCATAAGCGACGCATCGAGCTTGTCATGATCGAGCTCGCGACCCAGATACCCCTCGCAAAGCATAATCGCGCACGCGGCATTCTGCGGCTGATACGCCGGCTTGACCATGCTCGACGTATAAATCGCACGCGGCGTGGTGCAGCTAAACTCAACCGTGTCGCCCACATGTGCCGGCACCTTGGTCGTGGCATGGTTCACTACCAGCGGCACTATGCCGCACTCGCGACAACGTGCATCCATCACGCGCTGAACGCTCGCCTCGTGCGTGCCCTCGCCCAGCACAACCAGGCGTCCGGGCTTAATGACCGCAGCCTTCTCCCCCGCAATGGCCTCGAGCGTATCGCCCAAAATGCGTGTGTGGTCGAGTCCAATGCCCGTAATGGCAACGGCGACGGGATCGGTCGCGCTCGTGGCGTCCCAACGACCGCCCATGCCAACCTCGAGCACGGCAACATCCACCGCGGCCTCGGCAAACACCACAAGCGCAGCGGCCGTCAGCAGGTCAAACGGCGTGATGGTATAGGCACGCTCCCCCGCCGCCACACGACGGGCATTCACGCGATGTCCCGCCTCAACAGCGGCAGAAACACCACGGGCAAACGCCTCGTCGCTTACGACGCACCCATCGACCTCCATACGCTCGGGATAGCGCACCAGCTGCGGCGACGTATACAGCGCGGTCTTTAACCCCTCACCACGAAGGATGGCAGCCGAAAAACGCGTGGTCGAAGTCTTGCCATTAGTACCGGCAACCTGAATGCAATCGAAATACTCGTCCGGACGTCCCAGCTCATCAAGCATATCGACAACGGTCTCAAGCAGAGGCCCAGCATCCCCAGAAATCCGCCCCGTATCAGCAGCAAGTCCCACAGCCTCATCAAACGAAAGCAAATCAAACTCAAAAGGAACGGTATACAAGCCAGAACGCTTAGGCATTTTTAGAACCGCCATTCATAGAAAAATAAAACAGTATAGGTTGAGGATAGTCAGCGAAAACGCCTCTGATGAGCCAAGGTGCCGTGAAACAAGGGCGCATAGGGCTTATGCCCATGCGCCCGAAGTTGAACGGCAGATTGGCCATCAGAGGCGTTTGCAGCGTCGAGTCAGCCGCCGTTCGTTAGAACGGCGGAATAGGTGTCCGCAGTAGCGAGCAAAGCCCCAAACCGCGTCCCCCAGTACCGCTTACGAGAAGTCAGCAACCTGAGCAGTCAGCGCTACCAGGATCTCCTTGAGCTCAGCTGCACGGTCCCTCTTCTTCTGCACTACCGCGGGCGCGGCCTTAGCCACAAAGCCCTCGTTGGCAAGGGTCTTCTCGCAGCCAGCAAGCTCCTTCTGCGCCGCGGCGATCTCCTTCTCCAGGCGTGCCTTCTCGGCCGAAAGGTCGACCTTGCCCTCGAGCACCACAAAGACCTCGACGCCGCTGTCGACCACGGCGATGCTCGCCGCCGGCTTCTCAACATCGGTGCCCATGACCAGCGAGGCGGTGTTGGCCAGCGGCTCGATGGTCGAGCGCAGGCTCTCGAGCTTCTCGATGTCCTCGGCACCGGCACGCACGACCACGTCGAGCTCGGCCTTGGGGCTCAAGCGATAGCGTGAACGCGTGGCGCGGGCAGCGGAAACGACGGTACGGCACAGCTCAAACGCGCGCTCGGCGTCCTCGTCAACATACTTGGCGTAGTCGGCGGGCTCGGGCCACTTGGCGATCATGAGCGCCTCGGCGCGGTTCACGTTGCCCTCGGCGTCCAGGTCGAGCACGCTCGCCGGCATGTTGTCCCAGATCTCCTCAGTGACAAACGGCATAAGCGGGTGCATCAGGCGAATGGAGGTGTCGAGCACAAAGATCAGGTTGCGCTGGGCCTGCAGACGGCCCTCGCCCTTCAGGCGGGCCTTGGTGACCTCGACGTACCAGTCGCAGACCTCGTTCCAGAAGAACTGCTGCACGCCGCGGGCCATGTCGCCAAAGGTGTAGTTCTCGATACCCTCGGTAACCATCTTGACGGCCTTGGCAAGGCGGCTGAACATCCAGGCGTCGGCCGGCGTCTCCACGACGGGCTCGCCGGGCGTGTAGCCCTCCATGTTCATGAGCAGGAAGCGGCTGGCGTTCCAGATCTTGGTCACAAACGACTTGGCCTGGTCGGTGCGCGGGCTGTCGATGAGCTTCTTGGTCTTCTTGTCGATGTTCGCGTCGAACTTGACGTCCTGGTTGTTGGTGCACAGCGTGAGCAAGTTGTAACGCATGGCGTCGGCACCGTACATGCCAATGAGGTCCATGGGGTCAACGCCGTTGCCCTTGGACTTGGACATGCGGCTGCCGTCCTTGGCAAGGATCGTCGGGTAGATGACGACGTCCTTAAACGGCACCTCGTCCAAGAAGTACAGCGAGCTCATAACCATGCGGGCGACCCACAGCGCAATGATGTCGCGCGCGGTGACGAGCGCCGTCGTGGGATGATGGCCCTCGAGCAGCTCCGGCTTTTGCGGCCAGCCCTGCGTGGCGAAGGTCCACAGCTGCGAGCTGAACCAGGTGTCCAGCACGTTCTCGTCCTGATGCACGTGATGGCCGCCGCACTTGGGGCACACGTCGGTGTCCTCGGTGAGGGCGTCCTCCCAGCCGCAGTCCTCGCAGTAGAACACGGGGATGCGGTGGCCCCACCACAGCTGGCGGCTGATGCACCAGTCCTTGAGGTTCTCCATCCAGGTGGTGTAGGTCTGCGTCCAGCGCGCGGGGTGGAAGGTGACCTTGCCAGAGTTGACGGCGTCGAGCGCCGGCCCCTTGAGCTTGTCGACGGCGACGAACCACTGCTCGGACAGCCACGGCTCCAGGGCGGAGTCGCAACGGTAGCAGTGCATGACGGAGTGGTCGAGCTCTTCGACGTGGTCGAGCAGACCGTGCTCGTCGAACCACTTGATGACGGCCTCGCGGCACTCGTCGCGGTTCATGCCAGTGAACTCGCCGTAGCCCTCGACGACCACCGCGTGCTCATCGAAGATGTTGATCTGCGGCAGGTCGTGGGCCTGACCCATGGCGTAGTCGTTGGGGTCGTGGGCCGGGGTGACCTTAACGAAGCCGGAACCGAAGTTGGCGTCGACGTGCCAATCCTCAAAGATGGGGATCTCACGGTTGACGATCGGCAGCATGACGGTCTTGCCCACGAAAGCGGCCTTCTCGGGGTCCTTCGGGGAGACGGCAACGCCCGTGTCGCCGAGCATGGTCTCGGGGCGCGTGGTGGCGACGACGATGTAGTCCTGGCCGTTGACCGGCTCGGTCAGCGGGTAGCGCAGGTGCCACAGATGGCCCTTCTCGTCCTTGTACTCAGCCTCGTCGTCCGAGATAGCGGTAGTGCAGTTGGGGCACCAGTTGACGATGCGCTTGCCGCGGTAGATCAGGCCGTCGTGGTACCAGTCGCAGAAGACCTTACGCACGGCCTGGGCATAGTCCTCGTCCATGGTGAAGCGCTCGTTGTCGAAGTCGACGGAGCAGCCCATGCGCTTAATCTGCTCGACGATGATGCCGCCGTACTCGTGAGTCCAGTCCCAGCAGGCGTCGACGAACTTGTCGCGACCGATCTCCAGGCGGCTGATACCCTCGCTCTTGAGCTTCTTGTCGACCTTGGTCTGCGTGGCGATACCGGCGTGATCGGTGCCCAGCACCCAGCGCGTGGACTTGCCGCGCATGCGGGCCATACGGACGATGGCGTCCTGGATGGAGTCGTCGGTAGCGTGACCCATGTGGAGCTTGCCGGTCACGTTGGGAGGCGGAATGGTGACGGTGCAGTCGCCCACGCCCTCGCGGCGCTTGTAGTAGCCGCCGTCGAGCCACTTCTGCAGGATCGCCGGCTCGTTGGTCGACGGATCGTAGTTCTTGGGCATCTCTTCCATATATCTCTCCCTGTCCCGCCGGGGAGGAATGTAGGCCCGCTAGGGTCTGCATTCCTCCCCTTAGGTATCGATTACTTCAGTCTGATATGACTTCGCTGAGGCTTAAACAAACACACAGAATAACACAGGTAGTTGGGGTTATTGCGTATATATAAAATAGCCTCCGACCGCGGATGGTCGGAGGCTATTTGCAAGCACGTTTTTGGCTGGTTTACCCGTAGATGCGTTGGGGCTGTTCTTCGCCCTTAACCGCCGCTTCGGTTACGACGACCTTAGCGACGCCCTCCTCGCTGGGAAGGTCGAACATCGTCTGCTGAAGCACGTCTTCGCAGATGGCGCGCAGGCCGCGGGCGCCGGTCTTGCGAGCAAGCGCCATGCGGGCGATCTCGTGCAGGGCCGCGTCCTCAAACTCAAGCTCGACGTCCTCGAGCTGGAACATCTTGCGGTACTGACGCACCACGGCGTTCTTGGGCTCGGTCAGGATCGACACCAGATCGTCCTCGTCGAGCGCCTGCGTCTGGGTGACGACGGGCGTACGGCCCACGAACTCGGGAATCATGCCAAAGGCATTAAGATCCTGCGGGAGCACCTGGCGCAGCAGGTCGTTCTCGTCGACCGAGGTGGGGCCGGCGATCTCGGAGTTAAAGCCAACGCCCTTGTTGCCCACGCGGTCGGCGATGATCTTGTCCAGACCCACAAAGGCACCGCCGCAGATGAACAGGATGTTGGTCGTGTCGATCTGCAGCAGCTCCTGCTGGGGATGCTTGCGGCCGCCGGTGGGCGGAACGCTGGCCACCGTGCCCTCAAGAATCTTAAGCAGCGCCTGCTGAACACCCTCGCCCGAAACATCGCGGGTAATGGAGAGGTTCTCAGCCTTGCGGGCAATCTTGTCGATCTCGTCAACGTAGATGATGCCAACCTGTGCGCGCTCAATGTCGCCATCGGCAGCATTAATGAGCTTGAGTAGGATGTTCTCCACGTCCTCGCCCACATAGCCGGCCTCGGTGAGCGCGGTGGCATCGGCGATAGCAAACGGCACCTCAAGAATGCGCGCGAGCGTCTGGGCCAGCAGGGTCTTACCGGTACCGGTGGGACCGAGCAGCAGGATGTTGGACTTGGCGAGCTCTACCTCGTCCATATCGTAATCGAACTGCGAGCCCATGTCGTCATCAAAGGCAGACACCGCAGCGCCGCCCTCAATCACGCGGCGATAGTGGTTGTACACGGCCACCGACATGGCGCGCTTGGCGTCCTCCTGACCCATAACATAGGCCGAAAGCTCGTCATAGATCTCATGCGGCGTCGGCACGTGCGTGATGACCTGGCGATCGTCCTCGAGCTCAAAACCCTCGGTCTCGGGGTCCGCGGCGGGCTGGGATGCAGCCTGGCCGTGGTCGTTGAGGAAGCCCGGCAGCTTGCCGTTGCGGGCAGCGTCCATAAAGTCCGAAGCCAGCGACTCCTCAAGGATCTCGGAGCAGGCGGCGACGCACTCGTCACAGATAAAGATGTTGGTCGGGCCCTTTACGAGGCGTCGGACCTGGCCCTGTTCTTTTCCGCAGAAGGAGCAGCGGATGGAGTTGCCATTCTCGTCAAAGTTGTCCTGCATGTTTCCTGCCATCCTAGGCGTCCTTCGCGGCGAGATCGCGCGAGGTGACGATACGGTCGATCAGGCCGTAGTCGAGGGCCTCGGCAGCGGTCAGGTAGTTGTCGCGCTCGGTGTCGGCCTGGACCTTCTCGATCGGCTGGCCCGAGGCATCGGACAGGATCTGGTTGAGCTCGCGGCGGGTCTTCTTGATCTCCTCGGCCACGATCTCGATCTCGGTCTGCTGACCTTGAGCACCGCCGCTGGGCTGGTGAATCATGACCTTGGAGTGCGGCAGGCAGAAGCGCTTGCCCTTGGCGCCGGCCGAAAGCAGCACGGCAGCCATAGACGCGGCCATACCGACGCAGATGGTGGAGACCTGCGGCTTGATGAAGTTCATGGTGTCAAGAATCGCCAGGCCAGAGTAAACCTCGCCACCGGGCGAATTGATGTAGAGCGAGATATCCTTCTCGGCATCCTGGCTCTCAAGATGCAGCAGCTGGGCAACGACCAGGTTGGCGCTGACGGAGTTGATCTCCTCGCCCAAGAAGATGATGCGGTCGTTGAGCAGGCGCGAATAGATATCGTAGCTGCGCTCGCCACGCGGCGTCTGCTCGATAACGTATGGCACGAGGGCGGAATCGAACTTAGCGATCATACGCATCTCCATTTCTCTTACGGACCAATAATGGTTCTAGACAAACGTACGGTGCCCGCATGCTATGCATTGGCTGGCACCGTACGAAGCAACCGGATAACCGGCTTATAACTTTACCCCATCACGGGCGCGTGCATGCGCTCGTGGGAAAGGTGGCGAGAATTACTCGGCGTCCTTGGCGGTCTCGTCGACCTCGGTCACCTTGGCGTTCTCGACCAGGTGATCGACGGCCTTGGAGCGACGGATGGACTCGCGGACGGCAGGCATGCGGCCATCGGCGATGAACTCGGCCTTGGAAGCCTCGACGTCCTTGACGCCGGCCTTCTCGAACTCGGCGGTGATGTCGTCCTCGGTGACCTCAATCTTGAGCTCACGGGCGAGAGCGTCGAGAGCCAGGGACTCGCGGGCAACGTCGTTGGCCTGCTTGTGCAGGTCGCCGATGAACTGCTCCATGGTCAGGCCGGAAGCGGGCAGCCAGGTGTCCAGCGTCATGCCGCGGGCAGCGAGGTTGGACAGGAAGTTCTGGCCAAGCTCCTCAAAGACGGACTGCTCGTAGTCGGCGTCCATCTCGTCGAGCTGCAGGCGCTCGGCGAGAGCAGAGACGCAACGGTTCTCCTTCTCGGCCGGGAGGCGGGAAGCCTTGTCCTGCTCGATCTCGATCTTGATGGCGTCGCGCATGGCCTCGATGCTATCGAAGCCAAAGTCGGACTTGACGAGCTCGTCGGTGAGCTCGGGGGTGTTGCGGACCTTGATGCCCTTGACGGTGACCTCGACGGTGTGGGTCTCGGCCTCCTCGCCCTCCTCGGCCTCGTCGGTCCAGGTGACGGACTTGACGTCGTCAACGTTAGCGCCGATCAGGGCCTCGTTGAACTCCTTGGGGTTGCTGTCGCTACCGGCGATGAGCATACGGCCCTCGGCAGCGAAGTTGTCGGCGTTCTCGACGGCCTTGAGGTCAACGGTCACATAGTCGTCAGTCTCGACGGCGCGACCCTCGACGTCCTCGAAGGTGGCACGGTAGTTGAGGAGCATCTCGACCTGGTTGTTGATCTCGGACTCGGTGACCTCCGCGGGAGGCATCTCGATCTCGACGGCGTCGAAGGAGGAGAGCTCGGCAGCAGGACGCAGGGAGAACTCGACGGTGTAGGTGTAGTCCTCGTGATCCTTGGCGAGGTCGAGGTCCTTGTAGTCACCGTTCTTGGTGGGGACGATGTCCAGCTCGTTGAGGACGGCGGGCTCGTTGGCGGCGATCAGGTCGTTGGTGGCCTGAGCGAGGGTAGCCTCGGCGCCAAGTGCGGAGTCGATGACCGGACGGGGAGCCTTACCGGCACGGAAGCCCGGGAAGCGGTACTTCTTGGCGGTGTCCTTGTAGGCCTTCTTGATCGCGGCGTCGACGTCGGCGGCCGGGATGGTGACCGTAGCGGTGAGCTTGGCGTCCTTGACGTCAGAAGCGGTGATGTTCAACACGTTCCTCCTCATACTGCCCAGCTTATCTGAGGTGCTGGTACCTTTATGCAACAAAGAGTCGCGACGGCCGAAGCCGACGCAGATGCGTTGGTGCGGGCGAAAGGACTCGAACCTTCACGGGAATCCCACCAGAACCTAAATCTGGCGCGTCTACCAATTCCGCCACGCCCGCATGAGCGCACAGACTAGGAATGATAGCAGATACGAACGACTAGCGCACGCACACGTTTTACAGGCTCACGACCTCACCACGAGTGCGAAAGGCGGAACGAGTTGCCCCGTCCCGCCAATTACGACTTGTTCGCTGACCCGCTACTCCCCCAGCAGCGCTTTCTCCGGCGTGATCGGCAGCGAGCGGACCTGGTGGCCGGTGGCGTGCGCCACGGCCGAGGCCACGGCGGCGAGCGGCGTGTTGATGACGACCTCGCCGATCGACTTGGCGCCAAACGGGCCCGTCGGCTCGTAGCTCGGCTCAAAGGCCACGCGAATGCTGCCGATATCCAGGCGCGTAGGCAGCTTGTAGCTCATAAAGTTGCCGGTGCGCAGGCGACCGCGGTCGTCATGCTCGACGATCTCGTAGAGCGCGTGACCGATGCCCTGGGCAATGCCGCCCTCGGCCTGGACGCGCGCGAGCGCCTCGTTGATCACGGTGCCGCAGTCGACGGCCGCCGCATAGTCCACCACAGTCACCTTGCCGGTGGCCTTGTCGACCTCGACCTCGGCAATGCCGGCCATAAACGGCGGAGGCGAAACGGGCAGGCAGGCAGAGGCGTGCGAGGTGAGCGCGTCGCCGCCCGCGATGTTCTTGACGCACAGGTTGGCAAAGTCACGCAGCGTGAGATAGCGGTTCTGCTCGCGCGCGGCACGCTCGTCGGACAGGCGCACGTACTGGCCATCAAAGACCACGTCGGCGGCGTCCACGTCCCACATCTGGGCGGCCTTAGCGCAGATCTTCTCGCGCAGCTCGGTCGCGGCGTTCTTGGCTGCCAGACCCGTCACGTACGTACCCGAGCTCGCGTACGAGCCGGCATCGAACGGCGACACGTCGGTGTCCACGCCGCGCACCACAATGAGCGAGCTCTCCACGCCCAGCTCCTCGGCGGCAATCTGCGCCAGGATCGTGTCGACGCCCATGCCGTTATCGGTGGCGCCGGTGCCGATGGAAATGAAGCCGTCCTCTTCCAGGCGCATGTCGATGCCGGCGATATCCACGTTGGAAATGCCCGAGCCCTGCATGGTGAGCGCACAGCCCAGAGCACGCACGCGGTCGCCCAGGTCGACGGCCAGCGGCTTGTCGCGCCAACCGATCATGTCCATCGCGCGCAGCAGGCAGCGGTCGAGTGCGCAGGCGTTGAGCTTTTCGTTGTAGTACTGCGGCATGATCTCGCCCTCGCGCACGATGTTCTTAAGGCGCAGGTCGGCGGGGTCCATGTGCAGCATGTCAGCGAGCTCGTTGACGGCACTCTCCACGGCAAACTGGCCCTGGGTGGCACCGTAGCCGCGATACGCGCCGCCGCGGTTGGTATTGGTGTAGACAGCGTCCCAGCTAAAGCGGCTCGCCTTCACGTGGTTGTAGATGGGCAGGCTCTTGTGGCCCGAAAGGCCGATCGTCGTGGTGGCGTGCTCGCCGTACGCTCCGGCGTTGGACAGCGTGTGCAGGTCGATGGCCGTGATGGTGCCGTCGTTCATGGCGCCCAACTTGACGGTCATCTGCATCTGGTGGCGCGAGTTGCCCGCAGTGATGGTCTCCTCGCGGGTGTAGCAGCAGTAGCTCGGACGGCCAGTCTGCTGGGTGACGAACGCCACGAAGATCTCGCAGCAGCCCGTCTGCTTGGAGCCAAAGCCGCCGCCGATGCGCGGCTTAATGACCTGCACCTGCGACTGCGGAATGTCGAGCGACTGCGCGACCATGCGGCGCACGTGAAAGGGCACCTGCGTAGAGGTGGTCACCGAGATGCGGCCGAACGCGTCGGTCGTCGCGAAGGCGCGGAAGGTCTCCATGGGCGCGGTCTGCGTGGCCTGGCTGGTGTAGGTGCGCTCAAAGACGATGTCGCTCTGGGCAAAGGCCTCGTCCAGGTCGCCAAAATCGCTGGTACCGCTGCACACCAGGTTGCGCGGGACATCGCCGCCCTGCGGGAACATAAAGGTCACGTCGCCCTCGGGGTGGACCACGATGTCATTGTCGAGTGCCTGGGTAAAGTCGAGCAGGGGCTCGAGCACCTCGTAGTCGACCTTGATGAGCTTGAGCGCCTTGTCGGCGGCCCCCTCGGTCTCGGCGGCGACGATCGCCACCTCCTCGTTTTGGTAACGGACGAGGTTCTCGAGAATCAGGCGGTCGTAGGGACTCGGCTGCGGATAGCTCTGACCGGCGATGGTAAAGCGGCGCTTGGGCACGTTCTCGTAGGTGTAAACGCCCACCACGCCAGGCACCTTCAGGGCGCGCGACGTATCGATGGAGCGGATCTTGGCGCGGGCATAGGGGCTGCGCTTAAGTTTGACGATGAGCGCGCCGGCGGGCACCATATCGCCCGTGTAGACGGGACGGCCCTCGAGCAGGGCCTTCGAGTCCTTCTTGGGCTGCTTGTGGGTGATCTGCTTGTACGAGACACCGTCGCAGCTGGTGTCGTTGACCGGCAGCTCGGGCATCTCAAAGCCCACCTGCACGCCGGACTCGTTGAGGAAGCGGACAATGGCGCGCAGCTGGCTCTCGTAGCCGCTGCAACGGCAGAGGTTGCCGGCGAGCTGGCGCGACAGCTCCTCGCGCGTGGCGACAAGGCTCGGGTCCTCCTTGGCGGCGCGGGCAAGCGCCAGCACGTTCATGATGAGGCCGGGGGCGCAAAAACCGCACTGCTCGGCACCTTCGGAAGCCATCGCACGGGCGAGCGCCTCGGACTCGGCCTTGAGGCCCTCAAGCGTGGTGATGGTGTGGCCCTCAACACGGGCGGCGGGAACCGAGCAGCTCAGCACCGGGTCGCCGTCGAGCCACACCGTGCACAGACCGCAGTTGGTGGTCTCGCAGGCACAGCGCACCGACGCGCAACCCTGCTCGCGCAGCAGTGCAAAGAGCATGGTATCGGGGGCAATCTGAACCTTCACCTTGCGGCCGTTGAGCGTAAAGGAAAGATCGATGAGTTTGGCAGCCATTAGCGCACCTCGCTAGAATCGACGCCGGGCACGCGGCGGCAGGAATACTCGTCCGTGGCAAACTTAGGAATCTGCACGCCCTCGAGCTCGTGGGCAAGCGCGGCCGAAAGCTCGATGCCGGCGGCGCGACGCACAGCCTGGACGGCAAGCGGGGCCGAGATGCGGCGGCGGTAGTCGGCCGAACCCCACAGGTTGGTGCCATAGCTCAGCGCGCGTACGGACGCGGCCAGAGCGCGCAGCTCGTCCTCGGAAGGCTGCTCGCTGGTGAGGCCACACGCCTCGCCCTGCAGCAAGGTCGCGCGCAGCGGGCGGGCGCCCACGGTGACGTGCCAGGATCCGTCCCACCAGGCGGCGGTGACGTTCAGCGAGGGGAAGTCGGTCGCAGCCTTGCGCACGGCCTCGTAGCTTGCGCGGTAATCGTGCTTAACGACCACGACGTGCTCGATCACGTCGCGCACGTAGCCCATGTCCACGAACTCGGCGAGCGGCACGCGACCGGCGCCCGTCAGCTCAACATAGGAATCGAGCGCGAGAAAAGCCGAGAGCACGTCCGAAAAACCAAAGCGGCCGTAGATGCTGCCGCCCACCGTGGCGGTATTGCGCAGCTGCACGCCCACGATATCGTGGACGGCGAACTCAAAGACGTGGTTGACAAGCGCGTTGAGCCCGGCATGGCGCTCGAGCTGGCGCAGGGGGCACATGGCACCGATGCGAAACTCGGTCTCGGTCTCCTCGATCTGATCGAGTCCGCAGGCCGAAAGGTCAATCGCCGTCGCCACACGACGCGATCCCAGGCGCATCCAGATGCCACCGCCCACAATCTTGTTATTGCGGTTCTTCTGCAGGAGCTCATAGGCTTCGGCCGCGTTTCCAACACGGACGTAGGTACCGAACTTGAGCACGTTCTCCCCCATCTCTTTACTTGTCCAGTACATCTAAGTGTACCAAACGAGAGCGCACGACCCTCACCGCCATAGAAAAAGGCTCCCAGCCGGAATGGCCGGGAGCCTCATCACATGCTATATCGAGCGAAGATTTAGCAGACGCCCTGGGCGAGCATGGCGTCGGCGACCTTCAGGAAGCCGGCGATGTTGGCGCCCATGACAAAGTTGCCCTCCTGGCCATACTCCTTGGCGGTGTCGTCAACGTTGTGGAACATGCCGCGCATGAGCTGCTCGAGCTTGCCGTCGACCTCCTCAAAGGTCCAGGACAGGTGCTCGGCGTTCTGGCTCATCTCCAGGCCGGACACGAGCACGCCGCCGGCGTTGGCAGCCTTGCCGGGCATAAAGGCGACGCCGTTCTCCTGGAAGTAGGTCGTGGCCTCGATGGTCGTGGGCATGTTTGCGCCCTCGCCGACCACCTTGCAGCCGTTGGCGACGAGCGCCTGGGCGTCCTCGAGCAGCAGCGTGTTCTCGCGAGCGCAGGGCAGCGCGATGTCGCAGGGCAGCTCCCACACGCCGCGGCCGTCGCCCTCGTGCCACACGGCGTTGGGCTTCTCGTCAACGTACATGGCGAGCGTGACGCCCTTGTCGTGGCCGGAGCGCTTCTGGTTGTAGACGTGCTCGAGCACGGAGTAGTCGATGCCGTCGGGATCCTCGACCCAGCCGTGGGTATCGGAGCAGGCAAGCACCTTGCCGCCGAGCTGGGAGACCTTCTGGACGGCATAGATAGCAACGTTGCCGGAACCGTGAACGACGACGTTCTTGCCCTCGAAGGAGTCGCCGCGGCTCTTGAGGTACTCGTCCACAAAGTAGACCAGGCCGTAGCCGGTGGCCTCGGTACGGGCGAGCGAGCCGCCAAAGGAGAGGCCCTTGCCGGTGAGGACGCCGGTCCACTCGTTGGTCAGGCGCTTGTACTGACCGAACATGTAGGCAACCTCACGGCCGCCAACGCCCAGGTCGCCGGCGGGAACGTCGGTATTGGGGCCAATATGGCGATAGAGCTCGGTCATGAAGGACTGGCAGAAGTGCATGATCTCGTTGTTGGACTTGCCCTTGGGGTCAAAGTCGGAGCCGCCCTTGCCGCCGCCCATGGGAAGGGTGGTCAGGCTGTTCTTGAGGATCTGCTCCAGGCCCAGGAACTTGAGCATGCCCAGGGTGACCGTCGGGTTAAAGCGCAGGCCGCCCTTGTAGGGTCCAATGGCAGAGTTGAACTCGACACGATAGCCGCGGTTGACCTGAACCTTGCCCTGGTCATCGACCCAGGGGACACGGAACATAACGATGCGCTCGGGCTCGACGAGGCGCTCAAGCAGGGCGGCCTCCTCGTACTCGGGATGGGCGTCGAGCGCCGGCTGGATGGTGCCGAGGATCTCGGTCGCGGCCTGGATGAACTCAGGCTGCTCGGGATAGCGGGCCTTGAGCTCGTCGAGAACTTTCTGCGTGTAGCTCATGCTTCCTCCAATGATGGGAAACGAAAAATGTTGATCGCGGCACCCCATGCGCCGCGAACTTTATCGTTTATGGATAATATCGCACTGTTGCTACAAAGTTACGAATAAGGCAACGAGCGGATGTTTCATTTTGATTACGATGCAGGTAGATAGCTTTTTGACCGCCTGACGAGCAAATCGCGTGTTTCGAAGCTGTTTCCCGCACGTTTCGAAACCACCACAAAGGGGACAGGCACCTTTGTGGTGGTTTTGGCGAGATGCGTTGGCGGGAACGGATGTGAATCGAACACATCCAAGACGTTTTGCACGCCTCGCAACGGTTTTGAGGACCGCGGGGCCCACCGGAGCCCATCCGCTCCCAAACATGGCGGTATTTTACCAAACTAGCAATACGACGACCCCTAGCGCAGCGATCTTAGGCCGCCGGCATCCTTGTCGAGCGTCGTAAAACGCACCGCATCCAGGTGCTCCAAGATGCTAATGGCTCGTTTGCGCGACACGCCTAGGGCCTCGCGCAGCACACTCGTGGTGGCAGCGCCGCCGGCAGTCTCGATAGCCGCGGCGACGACCTCACGCGCATGGGCCTCGGCGGCGGCAGACAAGGCAACGTCGCGTTCGATCTTAACGATCGCGCGGTTGAGCGAAAGCTCGCGCAGGGCACGCGTCATGGCGTCGCGATCGAGTTGCAGCTGCTCACCCACCTCGGGCAGCGTCGCCGCACCGAGACCCGCCTCGTCGAGGGCGGCCACGATACGCTGGCTCGCCTCGCGCACCACGCGTATCGCCGCGGCGGCAGAGTGCGGGTCGAACACCTCGGACGCCTCCTGGGCGCAGATGCCGCGCGCACAGCCCTCGAGGACGAGCGCGGACGCTACGTCTTCGCCCGCTGTCGGCCAGGCGGCATGCGCGACCTCGCCCGGTGTGAAACCCGTCTGCTTGGGCGCGGCCTCGTGCATAGCGGCCAGCGCGTCGGAGAGCGCGGCGAGGGCGGCATCGAGCACAGCGGGGGCGGCATAGAGCTCCTCGGTCGAACGCTCGGCATGAAGCGCCACGGCATCGCCCGAGGAAACCGTCCCGTGCAGGAGCGCTGCCGCCTCGGCGCCCGAAAGATCGAGAGCACGGGTTACGGCCGAGGCAGGCACGGGCAGGCACTGCAGTTCCAACCATGCGACAACGGCGGCGGCGCGGTCGCCAGCATCCAGAGCCCCAAGCAACGCGCACTCGCCCGCGGAGAGGTCGCGCGAGCGGCGGCACCGCGAAAGAAGAACGCGTCCGCCGCCGAGCAGCGAAATCGGAGAGTGCGACAGGATGACGGCATGATCGCCGGCGCGCAACGGCAACGGCCGCTCCAAGCGCACCTGCACCACACGCGTCTCGCCGACCGCGAGGGGCGACTCGTCGTCCAAAAGCATAATGCGACCGAGCACCTCGGCCGTGCCCGCCATCACGTGCACGCGCGTGCCCGAGGCAAGAACGCCGGATCGCGCGCCGTCGTGCCCCACATATGTCAGCCACATCAAAAAGCGCAGCGTCTGCCCCACGCAACCCTCGACGCCGAGCATCTCGCCGCGCTTGAGGTGCGCCACGCCATCACCCACCAGGTTCAGGGCGACACGCTGACCCGGAACCGCGCGCTGGGTATCCCCGTGAACTTGCATGCCACGCACGCGACAGTGCGTTCGCGACGGCAGTGCGACAAGCTCGTCGCCAACCGATACAGGCCCGTCGTGCAGCGTGCCCGTCACGACGGTTCCGGTGCCGCGGATACTAAAGCAGCGGTCGATAGGGAGACGGGGCGTATCGCCCGAGCCCGCAGTCGCCTCTAGGCGCTCCGACAGGCACGAGCAAATCGCGTCATCGAGCACCGCGAGCAGCTCGCCCAGGCCCTCACCCGTCTTGGAGGACACCGGCACGACCGGTACCCCCGCAAACACGGTCCCCTCAAGAAATGCCTCGACGTCGAGCTCGGCGAGCTCCGCCGTCTCGTCGTCGGCCAGGTCGCACATAGTCAGCGCCACCACCATATGCGTCACACCCAACAGCTCCAGCACGCGCACGTGCTCGCGGGTCTGCGGCATCACACCCTCCACGGCCGAAACCACCAGCACGGCCACGTCGATGCCCGTGGCGCCCTGCACCATCGCGCGCAGATAGTGCGCATGCCCGGGCACGTCGACCAAGCCGACAATCTTGCCGCTCGGCAGCGTCAGCTCGCCAAAACCCAGCTCCGTGGTCATGCCTCGGCGCCGTTCGACCTCCAGGCGGTCGGGATTTTTGCCGGTCAGCGCCTCGATAAGGGCTGACTTTCCGTGGTCGACGTGCCCCGCCGTCCCGACGACAACGGGACATTCGACAAGCTCACGCGCACTCATCGACGCAAACCCGCCCGCACGGCATCGACCAACGCAGACGCGCACAGATCAAGGTCGGTATCGTGCAAAAGCGTGCGGACGTCAAACAGCACCTGTTCGTGCCGCACGCGCGTGACGACCGGCATGTCGGGTTCCTGAACCATGGCGCGCTTCAGGCCATCGGCAGATAGGCGCCCATCGACGGGGCAAACGGCAACGCAAAAAGTTGGGAGCTCGACGGTCGGCAGCGAACCGCCTCCCGGAGCAGAGACGCCCTCGACAACCTGCAACTCCACCGCGTCCTCGCACTGAGACTCGCGAAGTTTGCGCAGCATGCGGTCATGCAGGCGCTTTGCCTGACGCTCGAGCGGAGCCGGCGCGCCGGAAAGCATGTTGAGCACCGGGATCTCCCGATGTGCCGTATCAGAACCGGCCACATATAAGCGCAGGGTGGCCTCGAGCGCCGCGAGCGTGAGCTTGCCGGGGCGAAGCGCGCGCATAAGCGGATGAGAGGCGCAGGCGGCGATCGCCTGGGCGCTGCCGAGGATAATGCCCGCCTGCGAAGCACCGAGCAGTTTGTCCCCCGAGCACGAGACAACGTCGACGCCGGCGCAAAGCGAGGCGGACGTGGGTCTCTCCCCCGCATCGGCGAGCACCCCATCTGCAAGCAAAGCGCCCGAGCCTTGGTCCTCGTAAAGCAAAAGGCCGTGTTCATGCGCCAGCGCAGAAAGCTCCGCCGCCGAAACCTCCTCGTGGAAGCCCTCGATACGGTAGTTTGAAGGATGAACTTTCAGGATCATCGCCGTGTTGGGCGTAATGGCGCTTCGGTAATCGTCCAGATGCGTGCGGTTGGTGGAGCCCACCTCGACAAGCTTGGCACCCGAGGCTGCCATGATGTCGGGGATGCGGAAGCTCCCGCCCACCTCGACAAGCTCGCCGCGGCTCACGATGACCTCTTTGCCGCATGCATGCGCGGCAAGCACCAACAGCACCGCCGCAGCGTTATTGTTGACAACCAAGGCGTCCTGCGCCCCCGTGAGTGTGCGCAGCAGGCGCGCGGCATGTTCCTTACGGCCCCCGCGAGCGCAAGTCGCGACGTCATACTCGAGCGTGCTGTAGCTGCGGGCAACGTCGGTCACCGCCTGCACCGCTGCGGGAGCGAGCGGAGCACGGCCCAGATTGGTGTGAATCACAACGCCTGTCGCGTTGACGGCGGGACGCAGGGTCGGCAGCGACAGGCGGTGGCACCGCCGCTCAATGGCCAAGGCGAGCTCGCGCTTGTTCCTTGCGGGAACGCCGGAGCGAATCGCCGCGCGCTCGGCATCGAGCTCGACATCGATCGCCTCACGCACGATCTTATCGCCCGCATCGCCGGCAGCCTTCATGACCGGCCACTCCGCCAGCAGCTCGTGGACAGCGGGAATGGAGCGCAGGCGGTCGCGCACCTCGGCAGGCATGGATTCGCAGTCGCTCATGGAAAGCCTTTCGACATATTCAATAAAAAGCAGGTCCCCCACGATCATCGTCGGCCACCAAATGGCGACGCGCACGCAAAAGGGACAGGTCCATTATGGCAGCTTGCGGCAAGACGGCGCAGCGCCTCGCTCAAAACCTGCCAAAATAAACCTGTCCCTTTTTGGTCGGTTATGGCGTGGGGCCTTTAGGCCTCCCTGTTGGCGTAGATAAACCAGTAGCCCAGCGCAACGATCAGGGCGCCGCCCACGATATTGCCGAGCGTGGCGACGGAAAGATTGAGCGCCAGGCCCGCCGCGTTGAGGGCGTCGGCGCCGGCGACATCAACTCCATAGCCGCAGGAGTGCATCAAAATACCCATGGGCAAAAAGTACATGTTGGCGACGCAGTGCTCAAAACCGCAGGCCACAAAGGCGGCAATGGGCAGCAGAATACCCACGACCTTGTCGACGATGGTCTTGCCGGCGGTACCGATCCATACGGCCAGGCACACAAAGATGTTGCACAGAATGCCGCGGAAGAAGATGGTAACGGCGTCGATCGTAACCTTACCGGCGGCGACACGCACCATGGTATTGGCGACGGCCTCGCCGTTGAGCTTATAAATAACTGCCATGTAAATCAAAAAGACAACGAACAGGGCGCCGATAAAGTTGCCGAGCCACACAACAGCCCAAGCCTTGAACATCTGGACGAGCGTAATCTTTTTGCTCTTAAGCGCGCATACCATAAGCGAGTTACCGGTAAACAGCTCCGCGCCGCAAATGAGCACGAGCACCAGTCCCAGGCAAAAAGCAAGACCGCCCACGAAGCGCTGGGCGCCCCAGCCAAGCGTGGGATCGCTCAAAAAGACCGTGAAGAACAGGCCTCCGAAGGCGATGAACGCGCCGGCAAACATGGCGAGCAAAAAGGCCTTCGAGACCGGCAGGTTGGCCTTGGTAACGCCGGCGGCCTCGGACTTAGCCTCGATCGCGGCGGGCGCCAGGCAGTCGGGGGTGGGGTATTCTGCCTTACTCTGTGCCATGGCAATCACTACTTTCTTACGACTTGGGGCAAACGCTCCTGGTTCATTTGCCCCGCGAGGTCGGACGGTATAACAATAAACGCAAGCCAAATTAGCATATTGGCCTGCGATTATATAGCTTGGAGCGGGCGACGGGAAGTCCAAGGGTTTGCTTCGCAAACCCTTGTTTCGCTGCGGGCCATTGGCCCTTGCGTGCTGCGCTGGAAAATGCTCACGCATTTTCTCAGCTTCGCACCCTGCCGGGTTCGATTCCCGTCGCCCGGCGCGTAAACGAAAACGGCTCTGATCCCCAAAGGAAACCAAAGCCGTTAAAACAATTCTTATGGAGCGGGCGACGGGAATCGAACCCGCGTCATCAGCTTGGAAGGCTGGGGTTCTACCATTGAACTACGCCCGCAAGATATGGTCGGGACGACAGGATTTGAACCTGCGACATCCTGCTCCCAAAGCAGGCGCGCTACCAAACTGCGCCACGTCCCGAAGGTGTTGAGCAGCTAAGGTCTAAACCTTGCGTGTCCCAAAGCGAAGGAAATTATAGGGGAGACTCCCCGCCTGCGCAAGCATTGATGCCTTAGCTCCTCGAATGTGCGACAAACTGGCTATGAACCAGGCCGATCACAAACGCCACCACAGCAACCGGTGCCCACGCAGCACCGATATCTGCCAGCGGTAACGCATCGAACGGCAGCCACGCACCAGCAAAGAACGCATCGCGGACCGACGTGATCACGCTCTGCACCGCGACAACGCCGCCGACCCAAACCCACACCTGCGGATGCGCGTCGCAAAAACCGTGCACCAGGCCCATAAGCACCAGCACGATGGCGACGGGATACAAGGAATTGAGCATGGGCACCGAGAACATGAGGATCATGTCGAGACCAACGTTGGAGAGCACGCACGAAAACGCTGCGAACACAAAGGCGAGCACAGCAAAGGGACGGCGCATGGCCTCCTCGGAAGCCTCCGCTCCCCCTTTAACCACATACGTCTCGCAGAAGTAGCGCGAGCAGCAGCTGATAAGGCCGATGCACACGTTCATGCAGGCGAGGAAAAAGATCGCAAAGACCACGACCGTGCCTGCAAGCCCAAAATGCATAGAGGCCGAACGGGCGAGGATGGCGGCGCCGTTGGTGGCATCGGGCATCACGGTGCCGAGCTGCATACCGGCAAGGCCCAAGCCGCAGTAGATGATGGCCATGAGCACGCCGGCGATCACTCCGGAACGCGAAATCTCGAAGGCCACGCGCTTGTCATCGGTAACGCCCAACTCGTTGATGGTCTCGGCGATGATGATGCCAAAGGCGAGCGACGCAAGCAGGTCCATGGTCTGGTAGCCGGTCAAAAAGCCCTGCACGGCGGCGCCTGCATCGTAGGGAGCCTGGGGCGCGGCAGCGGGACCCAGCGGCGAGACCACGGCGGCACCCACGACCAGCACGATGAGCGCAATGAGCGCGGGGCCCGTAATGCGGCCGAGCACGCGCGTGATGACGCCAGGGCGCAGCGTGAGCGCAAACGCGACGATAAAGAAGCCAACGGCGAACACCAGACGCGCCGTGCCGAGCGAGACGCCCTCGGGCAGCAGCGGCACGAGCATCTCGAAGGCCGTGGAGCTCGTGCGCGGAATAGCCAGGCACGGACCGATGGCCAGATACACCGCCGCGACAAAGAACTCGCCAAACTTGGGGTGCACGCGGCCGGCAAGCTCGCGTGCCGTTCCGGCAAGCGCCACGGCGATAAAGCCCATGACGGGCAGGCCGATGGCGGCAATCAGAAAGCCGAGCATGGCGACCGGCGTGGCAGAACCTGCCTGCAGCGCCAGCAGTGGCGGAATAATGAGGTTGCCGGCACCAAAGAGCATCGAGAACAGGGCGATGCCGACGGTGACGACATGGTCGGAGCGCAGACCGCGCGAGGCGGATGAAGCCATGGGACCACCTTTCGGGTCGAAACTAAAACGGAACGGGCAAAAGACCCGTCCCGCAAGTATATACGCTTTAGCAGGCTAAATCGCTCAAAGCGTCAATCGCGGTATCGACTTCCTCGTTCGTGTTGAAATACCCAAACGAGAAGCGGACGACGCCCTGGCGCTCGGTCCCCAACGCACGGTGCATGAGCGGAGCGCAATGGGCGCCGGGGCGCGTCGCAATCCCCCACCCTTGCATGAGCGCGTCCGAGATCTCGGCAGAGTCGATATCACCCACGTTGAGTGAGACGATCGCCGAGCGCGACGGCTGGTCAAAGGCGCCGTAGAGCTTGATCTCCGGGATTTCGCGCACGCCAGCGAGAAAGCGATCCGCCAGGGCGCGTTCGTGAGTCGCAATCGCTTCAACTCCACCCTGTGCCTCGATAAAATCAAGGCCTGCGGAAAGGCCCGCTATGCCGTGACCGTTGAGCGTGCCCGCCTCGAGCCGCGTGGGCCACTCCATGGGCTGTAACGCATCGAAGCTGTGCACACCCGTGCCGCCCATGGCCCAGGGCGCCACGTCGACGCCCTCCGCCACGGCCAGGCCACCGGTGCCTTGAGGTCCCATGAGCCCCTTGTGGCCGGTAAAGCACACAATGTCGAGCCCCATACCAGCCATATCGATCTTCGCCGAGCCAGCAGACTGCGAGGCGTCGACGATCACGAGCGCGCCGACCGCGTGGGCCACGGTAGCCACGCGTGCGACATCGACCGCATTGCCGGTCACATTAGAGGCATGTGTCACCACCACGGCACGCGTACCGGGCGTGACCAGCCGCTCGAGCTCGTCGTAGTCGAGCACGCCGTTGGTATCACAGCCCGCATGCTCAACGGTCACGCCCCGCTCTGCCGCCAGGCGGTTGAGCGGACGCAGCACGGAGTTGTGCTCGAGCACCGTTGTGACCACATGGTCGCCGGGGCGCACCACCCCGTTGATGGCGGTGTTGAGCGCCGCCGTGGAGTTGGGCGTAAAGCACACATGGTCCGCCCTCGGGCAACCCAAAAGGCGCGCGAGCTTGGCACGGCAAGCGTGAATCGCACGAGCGGCATCGAGGGCACCCGACGTGGCGCCGCGCCCGGCATTGCCGAGCGAGCACATCGCCTGCGTCACGGCATCGATGACCGTCTGCGGCTTGTGCATGGTCGTCGCCGCGTTATCCAGATAGATCATCGCACGACCTCCCACATATCAATCACGGTATAGCCCTCGGTGGGAATGCCCGCTGCGGCAAGCTCGGCGCGCAGCAGTTCCTCATCGGCAGGCAACGCCTTCCACGCCAGACCGCAGCCGGCAGCGACCTCCCCGGGCACGGGAATCGTTCGCCCGGGAAGGCCGCGCTCGATGCATAGGGTCTCGCACCCCATGGCGGCCGCCGTGGTGGGAAACGTGATGACAAGCGCCGGGCGCTTCTCCCTCATGGCAACTCCAACCAATACGCTACGGGCGCACGACGCGCACGGCCTGCTCCATCTTCTCCACGATCACGTACATGTTGGTGACCTCGCCCACCGCAAGCTGGTCTTTAATGCCAAAGTGGTCCAGGCAGGTACCGCAGGTGAGAATCTCGACGCCCTGCTCGGCCAGGCCCTTCAGGTCGTCGAGCACCGGAGAGCCCTCTACGGTGAGCTTGGCACCGCCGTTGTAGAACAGCATGGTCGCGGGCAGCTCCTCCTGCTGCGTCACGGCAAAGATGAAGGCCTTCATGAGCTTGTGGCCCAGCTCGTCGTCGCCACGGCCCATGCAATCGGTGTAGACGGAAATGACGAGTTTGCCCTTGCCGGCGCTGGCGTCGCAGAAAGCGGCACCGTCCTGCTCGGGGTCCGCAACGGCCACGGCACCCGCGGTCGTGACGGTCACGTGCCACTCGGCGTCCGAGATCTTCTCGACCGAGGCCGTGCAGCCCTTCTCCTGCGCCATCTTGGAGATGTTCTTGACGGCGGTCTCGTTATCGACCGAGGTCACCACGGCACCCTCGCCGTCAAGCTGTTTGAGCGCCTTAAGCGTCTTGACGACGGGCAGCGGACAGGCATCGCCCATGGCATTGACTTCAATCTTAGGTGACATAGCAAATCCTCTCAAAAGGGACCGCCCAGAACAGCAGACGGTCGCATAAACGGTTTTCCTTAATGCACAACGTGAACGGCAGGACCACCCGGCACCGCCTCGCACACGCGGCCGATTGTGGCGGCGATGCGATCCTCGGCATGCAGACGGCGCGCGAGTTCATCCACATCGGCAGCAGGCGCTGCGATGAGCAGGCCGCCCGAGGTCTGCGGGTCGTACAGCGCATCTAGCATGCCCGGCTCCAGGTCATCGTCGGCCGCCACGCGCGGGCCAAAGAAGTCCTGGTTGCGGTAGGAGCCAGCGGGGATAATGCCCAGACGCGCCATGTCGAGCACCTGGTCAAAGAGCGGCACCGCCCCCGACGCAAGCTCAATCTGCACGCCCGAGCCCTCGGCCATCTCGCACGCATGCCCAATCAGGCCAAAGCCCGTAATGTCGGTGCAGCCGTGAAGTTCGAGCCCCTCGGCCAGGCGAATCGGGGCCTCGTTGAGGGTACACATCGAGTCAAACATGGCTGCGGCCTCGTCCTGCTCGATGAGCTCGCCCTTAATGGCCGTGGTGATGATGCCCGAGCCGATCGCCTTGGTCAGCAGCAGAACATCGCCCACGCGTGCGCCGCTGTTGGCGAGCATGTGGTCGAGTGGCACAAAACCGCTCACGGACAGACCGTACTTGGGCTCGTCGTCGTTGATGGTGTGGCCGCCCGCGATGGTGCAGCCAGCCTCGACGCACTTGTCGGCGCCACCCGCCAAAATCTGCCCGGCAACCTCAACGCCCAGGCAATTGGGAATGCACAGCAGGTTCATAGCATGGCTCGGTCGTCCGCCCATGGCGTATATGTCCGACAGCGAGTTGGCCGCAGCGATCTGGCCAAACAGGAACGGGTCATCGACCATCGGTGGGAAGAAGTCGATGGACTGCACGAGCCCCAGGTTCTCCCCTACGCGGAAGACGCTCGCATCGTCGGAGGTATCGAACCCCACGAGCAAGTTGTCGTTATGCACATTTGGCAAGTCGCCCAGGACCTGGGCGAGGGCTCCGGGAGCCAACTTAGCGGCTCAACCAGAGGCAGCGGTCATCTGCGTGAGCTTGATGAAATCGTCAGCCATCGATCCCTCCTCTCATAGGTCAATCTTTTCCTCCCAGTATACGCATGGTGGCGCCGCGAGCGGGCGGCGTATCGCAACCCCTACGCGACGCAGCAGAAGGGACAAAGGAACTGTCCCCTTGTCACATTTATCTACAAACCAGATGAATTCTCTTGGCATCGAAGTGCATGCGCAGGGTCTCGTCGGCCTGCGGCAGCTCGTCGGAAGCCACGCTCACCTTATTGACCTTCCACTGCAGACGCGTGGGTGCATCGACACGTGGCACGTCCAACAGCACCAGCCGCTCAAAGCGCGAATCGCTCACCCGGGCCACGTGTAAGTCGTAGCTGTTACGACCCCGCTCGGCACGGTTGTCAACATGGAAGTAACTTGCGCGAATCCCCAGGTACGCCACATCATCAGGAACCTCGCGACCCACATTAAAGGTCATGCCCCAGTCGAGAGCCTCAACTTCTTCGTCGCCGATCTTGCACGCCCGGCTTGTGTTCTTGCAGCCCGTCAAGCGCAGCGCGGCCAAGGTTTGCGGCCGGCGGACCACATCTTCGACGGAGCCGATCTCCTCCACATGCCCGTTATGCATCACGCAAATGCGCTGGCACAGGCGACACGCTTCGTCGATATCGTGGCTCACGTAGAGCACGGTGCGGTTGCACACGTCGAACAGGTCGAGCATGTTCTGCTCGAGCGCGCTCTTAAGGTAGGCATCGAGCGCGCTCATGGGCTCGTCGAACATAAAAATGCCCGGGTGTGCCGCCACCATGCGCGCAAGCGCCACGCGCTGCTGCTGACCACCCGAGAGGCGTGCGGGATAGCGGTCGGCAAAATCGGCCAGACCAAAAATGCCCAGATAGCGCTCGGCGAGCTTTTTGCGTGCAGCGACGTCACCCGCATCCTGTACGCCGGCGCACACGTTATCGGCCACCGTCATATTGGGAAACAGCTGATAGTTTTGGAACAGCAGGGCGCATTTACGCTCCTGGGGCGATAGGTTGATGCCCGCCGCCGAATCAAAAAAGGTCACGCCGTTGACGACGATCTTGCCCTCGTCGGGCGTCTCCACGCCGGCAATGCAGCGCAACGTGCAGCTCTTGCCGCAACCCGAGGCGCCCAGCAGCGCCACACGCTCCTCGCCGGCATCGAGCTGAATGTCGAGGGTAAAGCCCGGATAGCGCTTTTTGATATCCAGAACGAGCGACATGGCTTATCGACCTCCCTTTGCGACCGCGCCATCGCGCATAAGCTCGGCCAGCGCCTCGCGATCGATACGCAGCGCATCGCCGCCCACTGGGTCGAGCGAATCGGCCTGGCTGCCCAGCTGCTTGGCCTGCTTGCGCTCCGCGCGGGACAGGCCGCGCCCGCGGTACTTTTGCGAATGCGCCGTGTACATATTGATGAACAGGATGACCAGGAAACTGAACACGATCACGACGGCGACCCAAAAGAGGGCCACCGACGTGTTGCCGCCCATCCACTCAAAGTAGATGGCGATGGGGATGGTCTGGGTAATGCCGGCGTAGTTGCCCGCAAAGAACAGGGTGCAGCCAAACTCGCCCATGGCACGCGCGAAGGCAAGCACCGCGCCGGCGGCAATCGAAGGCCAGCCAAGCGGCATCATAAGCTTGGTAAAGATGCGACGCTCGGACCATCCCAGGGTTCGTGCGGCGTCGAGCATCTGCGTGTCGAGGCTCTCGAAGGCTCCGAGCGCCGTGCGGTAGACCAGCGGAAACGACACAACGACGGCCGAAATGACCGCTGCGGGCCAGGTAAAAACGATCGAGATGCCGTGCGCGATCAGCCACTGGCCGACACCGGTCGAGCGGCCAAACAGCATGAGGAGCAGAAAGCCGCAGACCGTGGGCGGCAGCACCATAGGAATCGTAAAGACCGAATCGAGCAGGCCCTTGATGCGACTCGAGGTACCCATAGTCTTCCACGCGGCAAACAGGCCCAGTGCAAAGGCAATCACCAGGGCAAGGCCACTCGTTTTAATGGACACCCAAAACGGGCGGTAGTCGATGCCGCCTAAAAAGGAGGCCAGAGAGGTCAAGGGCCCCTGCTCATCCCGCAATACGACAGACGATGCTTCTACCATTTGAGCGCTATCAAGCCAACGCGCGCCGCCCTTGGCATCACCCGAGGCCGATGCAATCACCACATAGCGGTCCCCATCCGCACCACGCACATCAAAGCCATAGGTATACCCGCCGGCATCAAACGTTGTTTCCGCCGTAACATACCAAGGAAGATCAACGTCCCCTAGCTGCGCACCTCCCATGGAGTTTGCGCTGTCGAGCTCACAGACGAGGGCCTTGAGACCCGATACGCACTCGTTGTCCTGCGGATCCAATCCATACTTCTCGGCCGCCTTGGGCGATATCCACACCACAACGCGATCGGCAGCAGGCGCCACTACAAGGTCCACGTCCTCGTCAACGGGAAACCGGAAGCCCTCAGGCTGGCCCTCCATGGCACGAGCGGTCCCCTTGGCCAACCGCTCAAAACCCTCGATCCCATAGGAAAGCCCATGAGCGGTCGCAGCAACCTGGGCCCCGTCCTCAGCGTCCCCAGCAAACGCAAATCCCGGCACCCAGCAAAGCGCGAAGGTCAAAGCACAGGCGACAAGCATGCGGAATCTATTAAGCACGAAAAGCTCCAAGCGAATACAAGGACGGAGTGAAACACAAAACGATGGAATTATCGCGCCAAGCCGCACTACGCGGAAAGCTCAAAGCCGTACTTAGCCCAAATCTTCTGAGCCTTCTTGTTGGACAGGCAAAAGTCGATGAACGCCTTAGCCTCGTCGGCATGTTCGGAGCTCTCGGCAACGGCGCCCGGATACACGATGGGCTTGTGCGAGTCCTCGGGACACACGAACGCCTCCTCGATGCCGTCGTAGCGGAAGATATCGGAGCTGTAGACAAAACCGGCCACGCAGTCGCCTGTGGACACATAGGCGGCAGCGGTACCAACTTTGTCGGCCAGTGCGACCTTGTCGGCGATCTCGGGAGCATACTCGCCGTCGTCGCCTTCGGTGCCGGTGTAGAGGCCCACGGAAGCCAACGCCTGGTTGGCGTACTTGCCGGCGGGGACGGTCTTGGCGTCGCCGATGGCGATCTTGCCGTCCAGATTCGCGACGTCGGCGATGGCCTCGACCTTGGTGTCGGAGCCCTCGGCACGAATGATCACGAGGTCGTTGACGAACATATCCTCACGCGTGTCGGCATCGACGAGCTCGACGGTCTCAGCGTCATCCATGGTGCCCTTGGAAGCGGTGATGAGCACGTCGACCGTGGCACCGGCACGCATCTGCTCAACGAGGTCGCCGGACGCCTTAAACTGCGTGTCGGCAAAGGTGGTACCGGTCTGCTCGGTGTAGAGCTTCTGAACCTCGGGCAAAGCCTTCTCGAGCGAGTTGGCAGCAAAGACCTGCAGCTCGACGGTTTCCTTCTTGGAAGAGGCCTTGGCGGAGCCGGCATCGGAGGCGGTCGCCTCAGGCTCCTTGTTGCCGGAGCAGCCGGCAAGCCCAAGGCCGGCAGCGGCGACAGTAGAGAGCGAGACGAATCCGCGGCGAGAAACCATATCGAACATGTTCAACCCTTTCGGACCTTGTGCCCGGGTACCCCACCGCGGGCTTTATTCTGTAATTAAATTATACTTCGGTGCGAATAATGATTATGAGAAATTATTCTCTTCTGAGAATATAGCTTCAGGCATGCCTACAGAATGCCGTCCCCTTGGGCGCAAATAAAAAGCGGAGCAGCCGTTCAGGTCGCTCCGCCGCAGGTAAATCGCTTAGTTGGTATGTCCGCCGCCCGCTGTCATCTGAGCCGCATGCTCCAGCTGGTCCGCTATGGCCTCCCAGCTTTCGCGAGCGGCCTTCGTAGAACCGGGAAAGTTTACGACAAGTGTATGACCTCGTTGCATGCAAATAGCGCGCGAGAGCATGGCGCGGCGCGTCTTGGTCATCGAGTACGCACGGATCGCCTCGGCAATACCCGGCACCTCGCGATCGCAGACGGCACGCGTCGCCTCGGGCGTCACATCGCGCATCGAAAGCCCCGTGCCGCCGCAGGTGAGCACGACATTGGCGTGGCACTCATCGGCGGCTTCCACAATAGCATCACCAATCTCGCTGACGTCATCGCGCGCGACCACATGCGAGGCGACCGTCCATCCCTGCGCCTCGATAAGCTCCTCGAGTGCGGCACCGGCCTCGTCCTGGGCAAGGCCCCGCGTATCCGAACACGTCACGATCGATATCTTCAGCTCCATAGCATTCCTCCTACAACACGGCGCCCTCAGGCAGGTCGACACGCACGACATCCACGACGTCGCCCGCCTTGAGCTCGCACGGACCTTCGTCAATACGCAACAGGCAGTTGGCCCGCTGCATCGTGCCGAGCAACGCCGAATTCTGCGTCTTGGCCTCGGTCACCAACAGCTCACCGGTCTCGGAGTCGCGCAAAACCGTGGCGCGATCGAAGAAGCGGCGATGCTGTCGCTTTTTCACGCCGTGCGTGAGCGTCGCCTGCTGCACGGGACGCGCCCCCTCGGCAAAACCGCGCATCTTGCGAATCGCCGGGCGCGCGAGCATCTCAAAGCCCACATACGCCGCCGCGGGATTGCCCGAAAGCCCCAGATACGGCTTGCCGCCGAGCAAGCCAAACGTGATGGCCTTGCCCGGACGCATCGAGATGCGGTCAAACAGCACCTCGCCCTCGCGCCGGACGAGCGCCGTCACGAAATCGTAATCGCCCGCCGAGGCGCCACCGCTCGTAATGACAAAACCGCACTCCTGCACGGCACGATGCACCAGCTCGGCAATCGCCTGCTCATCATCGGGCGCAATGCCGTAGAACACGGGCTCGGCTCCTGCATCGAGCGCCTCGGCCATCAACGCCGACGAGTTGGAATCGCGAATCTGACCGCGCGCCGGTACCTTACTCGGTGTGACCAGTTCCGTCCCCAGCGAGATAATGCCCACGCGCGGAGCGGCATGCACCTTCACGCTCGCATACCCGGCGCTCGCCAGCAAGCCGGCGCCCGCCGGTGCCACAACCTCGCCGACACGCATCACGATATCGCCGGCATGCGCCTCCTCGGCGGCAGAGCGAACGTTCTCCCCCACCTTGGCAGGCGCCGAGAACCTCACACGCGAGCCCTCGTTGCCGTCGCCATCGAGCACATCGACGATCTCGTACTTCACCACGGCATCGGCACCTTCGGGTACCGGCGCGCCCGTCATGATGCGGACCGTCTCACCCGCGCCGATTGCGCCCTCAAACACACGGCCCGCGGCCTCGTGTCCGATAACGTCGAGCGTCACCGGCGCCTCGCCAGATGCCCGCGCCAAGTCCGACGAGCGCACGGCATATCCGTCCATAGCGCTGTTGGCAAACGGCGAGATGTCGATATCGGCCACCGCATCCTCGGCCAAGGGAAGACCGACGGCCTGCCACACGGGAATCTCGACGACTTCGGTGCGATTCACGTGCGACAAGACGATCGCCTGTGCGTCCTCCAACGGAATGAGTTTCTCAGCCATATGCACCTCTAGCATGCTGCGGCGCGCAACAAAAGCGCCGATTCTTTATGTTTATCTCAGTATAATCCCTCGCCGCCTGCTCAAGACCTGGCCCGCGGCCGCGAATACATCTGTCGGCCGCAAGCCGCGAAACAATACCAAAACCAACCTGCCGGTTTGTCACGTATGGCACGTTCTATAATGCTCGTGTTGCAACCCAAAAGAGGAACGTATGGCTTTTACCGACAAACCCGAAAGCGCAAACGAGGCGCAGGATCATTCCCAGTCGCTCGACGACGGCGGCTTTTTCTCCCTTAATGACGTCATCATGGCAGGCAGGCAACAGCTCACCCGCTCCGAGCATCTCTTGGCTGCCGACACGCGCCGCAACGCCCGCAACCTACTCGCGAGCGCCAAGTTGCTCGCGCTCGTCGTCATCGTCTCGCTCGCCATGGGCGTTGCCGCTTGGGCGTTTTTGGCCTCGCTGAATATCGCGACCGACTATCGCGAGCACCACGCGTGGGTCTACGCATTGCTTCCCGTTGTGGGCATTGCCACCGCATGGGTGTACAAAAACCACGGCCTTGCTGCCAAACGAGGCAACAACCTAGTCATCGACTCCGCTCTGGGCACACGCCTCATCCATATGCGCATGGCCGTCCTCACCTTCGTCTGCTCCACGCTCACGCACCTAACGGGTGGATCGGCCGGTCGCGAGGGAGCCGCAGTGCAGATTGGCGGCACCATCGCCAGCAACATCTCGAGCCTCGCCCACCTCAAAAAGCATGACCACCACGACCTCATGCTCGCCGGCATCTCGTCGGCCTTTGGCGCCGTATTCGGTTCGCCCCTTGCTGGAGCTTTCTTTGGCATGGAGATGTGCTTTATCGGCAAGATCGACTACACCGCGGGCATCTACTGCCTGGTCGCCTCGTTTACCGGCTACTTTACGTCGCTTGCCTTGGGAACCGAGTACGAGGCGAATGTCATCGCCAGCGTTCCCAACATGACACCACGGACGGTTGTCATCGTTGTTATCAGCGCCATTATCTTCGGCCTGACGGCACGCCTCTTTGCCTGGTCGGTTCGAACCGTCAAAAGCCTGTACAGTCGCTTTATCACCAATTACCTCGTCCGCGCACTCATAGGCGCACTCGTGGTTTTGGCCGCCTATGCCCTCCTCGACGCCTGGGACTACGCCGGCCTTTCCACGTGGCTTTCCGGCGCCGGATTTGCAGGCAACACCACCCTGGCGGACGCAGCCATCAAGTTGGTCGTCACAGCGCTTACCCTGGGCGCGGGCTTCCAAGGCGGCGAGGTCACGCCCCTGTTTGGCATCGGTGCGGCACTCGGTGGCTGGATCGGTTGCCTTACCGGGCTTGACCCCAGTTTTCTGGCGGCTCTCGGCATGCTCGGCGTGTTCTGCGCCGGCCTCAACGTGCCCATCACCACCTGCATGATGGCCATCGACCTGTTCCACGGCACGGCCGCCGGGTTCTTTGTCATCGTGGCCTTTATCAGCTACCTAACCGGCGGACACCGCGGCGTGTACCCCGCCCAGCGCATCATCTCACCCAAGCGCCGTTCGCTTATTGTGGATGAGGGCGGTACGGTAGCGGACGCCATCGAGCGCCACAACGACCTGATAGAGTAGACGTAATAATCGCCGTGCAGCCACAATCGGGGCAACGTAACCCGAGCGCGACCGCACCGTCATGTCACACGCCGGGAGTCGCCCCATGCACGCAACTGATTTTGGTCGCACGCTCATCATCGCCAACCCAGCCGCCCAGTCGGGTGCGGCACGCGAAGTTGCCGAACGTCTGCAACGCTTTTTGGACATGACTGCACGCGCATCCCAGTTTGACCTGGTGTTGACCGAGCGTATGGGACACGCCAAGGAGCTGGCCGCACAGGCTCAGGGCTATCGCACCGTTATCGCACTCGGCGGCGACGGCGTGATTCACGAGGTCGTCAACGGGCTTATGACGCAAAAGGAGGACGCCCGCCCCGCTCTTGCCGTCCTGCCCGTGGGCTCCGGCAACGATTTTGCCCAGACGCTCGGCATCGACGATTTCTCCGGCAAGGATTTTGGCGCGCTGCTCACCTGCGAGCTGCAGCGTCAGGATATCGGGCGCATTCGCTCGTGGAGCCCTGCGAGCGGCAGCGGCGAGGCGATCGTCGAGTATTACGACCAGACGCTCTCCGTCGGTATTGATGCCGCCATCGGCCTTGGCACCACCGAGCTGCGCAAAAAGACCGGCTTGACGGGTGCTCCGCTCTACACCCTTTCGGGACTTGAGCAGTTTGGCCTGCGCTATCGCAACTACCCCATGACAGTCAGCTTTGACGGCGCGCCCGCTGAGCGCGTGAGGGCGATCATCATGGCGATTCAGCTTGGTCCTACCTATGGCTCGGGCTATCGCATCTGCCCCGATGCCGACCCCTGCGACGGCATGCTCGACGTCTGCTACGCCTGCGGCCCCGTCCCTCGCGCGGTAGCCCTGCCTATGTTCCTTTCGGCCAAGGACGGCCACCATACCAAGTTGCCACCGGTTCGCATGCGCCGCTGCCGCCATGCCGAGCTAACTTTTGAGGAGCCCGACTACCCCATCCAGGCCGACGGCGAGCCCATCGTCGCCTCGCGCATCGAAGTCGACATCCTACCCGGCGCCCTCCAAGTCTGGCACCCAACCCGCTAGCCACCCCTAAGTTGCGGTGAAATAGGGACTGTTTATGCAGTTAAAGCCGCGAAACAGTCCCCATTTCACCGCAACTTATTGAGAAGATCATTCCTCCCCGCCCGGCTTGCGACGGTTGGCCTTTTTAATGGCTTTGAAGTGCTTGTCATTAAGCCTGCGTTGGCGGGAGCGCTGAGGCACCTTGGTCTTTACGCGTCGGCGCGGCGGACGCCCACGACGCTCAAGCTCGGCGCGCAGCTTACGCAGGCAGCTCGAGCGATTTTGGAACTGGCTGCGGCTCTCGCGTGCCGTCACGGTAATCCCCGAGGGGATATGCTTCATGCGCACCGCTGAATCCGTCGTGTTCACACCCTGGCCGCCCGGACCCGTCGCGCGAAACACCTGTACCTCGCAATCGCGCGCCAGCTCCTCGGCCGCCATCGCGGCATAGCGCGCATACTCGCGCCATCCCATCTTGTTCTCATCCATATCAACACCTCCCCTCATACAAAAAATGTGACAAAGGGACAGTCCCTTTGTCACATCGCATACCAATCGCTTGTGTTGCGCGCTTAGGCGAAGGTGATCTCGCCGTTCTCGCAGTCCATATCGGCAATGCGAGCCAGGCTCTCAACGCGGAAGCCGCGCTCGCGGAGCTTATCGCCACCGCCCTGGAAGCCCTTCTCCACCGCAATGCCAATGCCAGCAACCTCGGCACCCGCGGCCTCACAGATCTTGATAAGACCCTCAAGCGCGCAGCCGTTGGCCAGGAAGTCGTCGATAATCAGGACCTTATCGCCCTCGGACAGGAAGCGCTTGCCCACGATGACCGGGTACTCCTTCTGCTTGGTAAAGGAGTAGATGGTCGTGGCATACTGCTCGCCGTCGAGGTTAATGGACTGGGCCTTCTTGGCAAAGACCACCGGCACGCCGCCAAAATGCTGAGCTGCAATGCAGGCCATGCCAATGCCCGAAGCCTCGATCGTCAGAATCTTGTTGATCTCGACGCCCTCGAACAGACGGGCCCACTCAGCGCCCATGTGATCGAACAGCTCAACGTCGCACTGGTGGTTGAGGAAGGCATCAACCTTAAGGACGTTACCGGCCTTTACGATGCCGTCATGGCAAATACGATCCTCAAGCTCCTGCATGGCGCAACCCCTTCTCGCGGCAACGATACCGCGCGATTAATAAACGTTGTTCGATAGTCTACCACGGACCGACCCCCGCCCGTCCCACAAGCCACATCGCACCACAAACCAGTCTTTTTGGGACGGCGCGAATCGTGGCAGACAGCCTCCCAACACGCTAATGGCGGGCGCGCATCTTCACCAAACGCACCATGGCGAGCGCAAAGCCCACAGCGGCCACAGCCATGAGCACGTAGAACACCGAGCGAAAGCCGAATAAGAACACATCCGGACGGCCTGCAACGAAACTGGTCACGGCCTCGCCCATCGCCACGCTCATCTGCCCATACAGGATATTCGACGCCACCGTAATACCGAGTGCCATGCCGGCGTAGCGCGCCAAACTGCCCAAGCTGCCAGCAAAACCGAGCGCTTCGCGCGGAGCCGAGCCCATGTACAGGGAGTTATTGGGGCTCTGGAAAATCGACGTGCCGCACGACATAAACGCGACACAGCACACGATCACAGGGATGGAGGAGTGCTCGTCGAGCGTACTTACCGCAAAGAGACCGCACACGTACACACCCAGGCCGACCGCCGTGGGACCCTCGCAGCCAACACGGTCCGAAACCGTACCCGAAAGCGGCCCGATAAAGGCATTCACCATCGGCAGCGCCAAAAAGAGCAGTCCGGAAATATCGGAGCTAAAGCCATGGGCATCCTGGAAATAGAACGGCAGCACAAACTCAGATGCACCGATGCCGATAAACACAATAAGCATGCATGCCAAGTTAATCGTAAAAGCCGAACTCGCAAAGCAGCGACGCGCGGCCTCCGCCAGCGACATGGGGCGCTCACCGGCCTCCGGCTTAACATGCGGCAGTGTGTAAAGCCCCACGATAAACGAGATGACGCCAATGGGCAGGTTGATGAGGAAGATGCTCTCCCAGGGAAAGCTTGCCACCAGCATGCCGCCGAGCACGGGACCACACATCATGCCGAGGGCCACGAAAGTCGCGAGGAGACCCATGGCACGACCGCGCTCGCGCGCCGGAAACGACTCGGTGATGATACCCATGTTGTTAGCCATGGCCGCCGCGCAACCGACTCCCTGAACAATACGTGCCAGGATAAGAACCTCGAGCGAGGCCGAAAGGCCGCACAGCAGCGAGCCGACCGTAAAGACGATGACGCCCAGCTGGAATACACCCACCTTGCCGTGCACGTCGCCCAGACGGCCAAACGGCAGCATAGCCACGCATGTCGCAAGCAGATACACCGAGCTCACCAGCTGGATGCGGTCGAGGCCCACGCCCAGCTCCTTTTGCATCACGGGCAGTGCCACGGTCACGACGGTCGAATCCAGACACGCCATAAACGTCATGATGAGCACGGTAAACAGAATCGCCCATTTGTTCTTGCCATGGGTGTCGCCCTCTAGGGCAATGTGCTCGCGGCGCAGCTGCTCTGCGGTTTTCTCCATATCCATCCTTTCGAGTGGCGCAACACAAAAACGGGGCCCCAATCGCCTGCAAACAGCCGCGATTGGGGTCCCGCCTACGGAATCGGAACGTAAAGGTCGCCGAAGCCCTCTGTCGGCATCGGCGACTTATGCGAACGCTAGCCTAGCACTGCTCGAGAGCCTGCTCAAGGTCGGCAATCAGGTCGGCCGTGTCCTCGAGGCCGCACGACAGGCGCACCATGTCGGCGGAGATGCCACAGGCGATGAGCTCCTCATCGTTCATCTGGCGATGCGTGGCGTTAGCGGGATGCAGGCAGCAAGTGCGGGCGTCGGCCACATGCGTGGCGATCTGGGCGAGCTTGAGGCTCTTCATAAAGGTCTCGGCTGCCGCGCGACCGCCGTTAAAGCCAAAGCTCACAACGCCGCAGGTACCGTTGGGCATGTACTTCTGAGCCAGGTCATAGTACTTATCGCCCTCCAGGCCCGGATAGCTCACGAAGCGTACCTTGGGATGGCTCTGCAGGAACTTGGCAACGGCCAGGCCGTTCTCACAATGACGCGGCATGCGTACATGCAGGCTCTCGAGCGAGCTGTTCAGGAAGAAGGCCGCCTGCGGGTTCTGCATGGGGCCGAGGTCGCGCATAAGCTGCGCGGTGGCCTTGGTAATGAAGGCGCCCTCGCGACCGAACTTCTCGGCATACGTCACGCCGTGATAGCTCTCGTCGGGCGTGGTGAGACCCGGGAACTTGTCCGCATGAGCCATCCAGTCAAACTGGCCGTGGTCGACAATCACGCCACCCAGGTAGGCTGCATGGCCATCCATGTACTTGGTGGTGGAGTGCGTGACGATGTCGGCGCCCCACTCAAAGGGACGGCACATCACAGGCGTCGGGAAGGTGTTGTCGACCATCAGCGGCACGCCGTGGTCATGCGCGGCCTTGGCAAAGCGCTCAATATCGAGCACGGCAAGGGCAGGGTTGGCAATCGTCTCGCCAAAGACGAGCTTGGTATTGGGCTCAAAGGCTGCCTCGAGCTCCTCATCGGTGCAGTCGGGGGCAACGAACGTGCAGGTAACGCCCATACGGCCCATGGTATGGGCAAGCAGGTTGTAGGTACCGCCGTAGATGGCAGAGCTTGCGACCACGTGATCACCGGCACCGGCCACGTTAAAGATCGCAAGGAAGTTCGCAGCCATGCCCGAACTCGTGAGCATCGCAGCGGTGCCGCCCTCCATCTCACAGATCTTGGCGGCGACCAAATCGCACGTGGGGTTCTGCAGACGGCTATAGAAGTAGCCCGACTCCTCCAGGTCAAACAGCTTGCCCATGTGCTCGGACGTGTCGTACTTCCACGTGGTTGACTGATAGATGGGCACCTGACGCGGCTCTGCATCGCCCGGGCGATAACCGCCCTGAACACACGTGGTACCGATGGTCTGCTCGCTCATATCCAACTCCCTTACTTGGGTTTTGTTTTTATTCGGTTCACGATACCGCTACCCCGCACCCCTCTCAACCCATCCCGCCGATAGGTTATGGGACAAATTAATTGGGACAAATTAATCAGGTTTATTTGTCCCAAATCTTAAGAAAGTGTTCGATGGCGAAAAACAATGAGATATGCACTGCGGTCTCGATAAGCGAATGCGCCAGCAAGGGTACCATAGGCGGGTACACCGCAATCAAGGAGACACCGATGAAGCAGATTGATACCACTCAGCTCAACACTGCCACCTGCCAGGCTCAGGCTGCCGAATACCACGCCCGCGGCTTTAACTGCGCGCAGGCCGTCGCCTGCACGCTCGCGCCCGCCGTCGGGCTCGACCCCCAGGTCGCCTTTACCCTCACCGAGGGCTTTGGCGCCGGCATGGGCGGCATGACCGAAACTTGCGGTGCCATCTCGGGCGCCGTGGCCATCATGAGCTTTGTAATGAGCGATGGCATGGAAAACCCCAAGACCAAGGGCCAGACCTACAAACTGTCGCGCGAGATTGCCAAGCGCTTTGGCGAGAAGAACACGACGACCGTCTGCGGCACGCTCAAGGGCATCGGATCGGACAAGGGTCCGCTCCGCAGCTGTCCCGGTTGCATCGACGATGCCGTCGAAATCGCCTGTGATGTACTAAAGCAGCTCGCCGAGTAAACGGCAGCGACATAAAACGACGGTCGGTGTGCTTGGGATCCGTCCAAAAGCACGCCGACCGTCGCCGTTAGAACTCGGCAAATTCGGGAGTGCTGACCTCAATCTCCTCGCGCCCCGCCATAAGCTCGCGCATCTTAGCGCAAAACGACCCCTGCTCCCCCGCCTTAAACACCAAATGAAGTGTCACGGCATCCGCGTACTCGGTATCCGAAACCTTGGCACCGGAATCCTGGGCCAAGCGAAGCACCTGCTCATACTGCGGATAGGCCACATGCACGTCAACAGGCACGACACTCGTCATCTCGACGATCTGCCCGGCCTCCTGAGCCGCGGCCACCGCCGCTTGCGTCGCCGCAGTATAGGCGCGAACCAGGCCGCCCGGCCCCAACAGCGTGCCGCCAAAATAGCGCGTCACTACGCAGCAAACATTTTTGAGCTCCGCACCGCGCAACACCTCGAGCGTCGGCATACCGCTCGTGCGGCTCGGCTCACCATCATCGCTCTGGCGCTCGCGTCCATCGACCAAAATCCACGCGGAAACATTGTGTCGAGCGTCGTAATGACGCTTGCGAACCATCTCGATAAAGGCATTCGCCTCGTCCTCGGACTCAATATGGACCAGCTGGGCAATAAACCTGCTCTTGCGGTCCACAAACTCGCCCGAAGCCTCAATATTCGATTGCAGAGTAAAAAAGCTGTCCAACAAAGCCCCTCAACAACAAGCAAAGCAACAAACAGCCTCAATAATACGATAACCCTAGTAAAAAGAATGGCAACGCCGATGATTCCGTCAACGAAAGCGAGAACCCGTCAGCGCGAGCAAGGTGCCTTGAAAGCCGAGGGCATTGACCTTATGGTCATGCCCGAAGGTTTGAAAGGCAGATTGCCGCGCTGACGGGTTCGCAGCGTCAACAAAGTGCCGAGTGGGCCGATAAGCCGGGTTCTGTCGTGAACGGTCATTTATCTTGTCTGCACGTTACCATGCAGCTCCACGCACGCTACCCGAACGCGGACCGGGCCGGCCCATAGCGTTCCTATTCGCGCTTGCTCCGGATGGGGCTTGCCAAGCCGCCGTGTTGCCACGACGCTGGTGGTCTCTTACACCACCGTTTCAGCTTTTCCCTTTACGCCTTGCGGCGCAGGTGGGAGTCTTCTTTTCTGCGGCGCTTTCCGTCGGATCACTCCGCCCGGCCGTTAGCCGGCATCCCGCCCTCTGGAGCCCGGACTTTCCTCACGCGTGCCGCAAGCAGCACATCGCGCGACCGTCTGGCCCACTCAGCAGTGCAAGAGTGTAGCACACCGTTGCCGCAGGCAATGGCACAACACAAGCGTTCGACACGATAAACCAAGAAGCGCCCATGCAGTACAATAGGGTCGTCGATGGGCAACGTCGTCAGTCGAGACGCGACCGCGCTCCGCACCCCTCCGTCTACTCGGTGTGTTCCCGCCTCCTCCCCGAGGCGGGATGTCGGCATTTTTCATGCACCGACAACCCAATAGCCTGTGGACAGCCCGGACATCATTGCGCACGAGCAGCATCGCGCGCATCAGCAGCAAATGCAAAAAGGGACCCGTCCATTACGGACGGATCCCTTAAAACAAGTGATCGTCAAACCGATTTACTCGGCGTCGGTCTCCTCGTCCTTCTTCTCGGAAGGCAGCGGGGTAACCTCGATCTCGACGCCCAGAGTCTCAGCAGCGGACTTCATGGACAGGGAGATACGACGACGGTCGAGGTCGATCTCCATGACCTTGACCTGAACCTTGTCGCCCACATGGGTGACCTGAGAAGGCTGATCGACGTGCTTGTTGGCCATCTCGGAGATGTGCACCAGGCCCTCGATGCCCTCGCCCAGATCGACGAAAGCGCCGAACGGGACAAGCTTGGTCACAGTGCCCTCGACGATAGCGCCGACGGGGTACTTCTTGACCAGTGCGCGCCACGGATCCTCGGTGGTCTGCTTGAGACCCAGGGAGATGCGCTCGCGGTTGAGATCGACGTCGAGAACCTCGACCTCGACCTCCTGGCCGACCTTGACAACCTCGGAAGGATGGTTGACGTGGTTCCAGGAGAGCTCGGAGATGTGGATGAGGCCGTCGATACCGCCGAGGTCGACGAAGGCGCCGAAGTCGACGATGGAGGAAACGGTGCCCTGGAGACGCATGCCAGACTTGAGCTTGGACAGGATCTCGGAGCGCTCGGCCTTACGGGACTCCTCAAGCACGACGCGACGGGAGAGGACAACGTTGTTGCGGTTGCGGTCCATCTCGATGACGCGGGCCTCGATGCGGGTGCCCATGTAGGAGGTGAGGTCCTTGACGCGACGGAGGTCGACGAGGGAAGCGGGCAGGAAGCCACGCAGGCCGATGTCGAGGATCAGGCCGCCCTTGACAACCTCGATAACCTCGCCCTCGACGTTCTCGCCGGAGTTGAACTTCTCCTCGATGCGGTTCCAAGCACGCTCGTACTCGGCACGCTTCTTGGACAGGACCAGACGACCGTCCTTGTCCTCCTTCTGGAGAACCAGAGCCTCGATGGGATCACCGAGTGCAACGATGTCTGCAGGGTTAGCGTCCTTGCGGATGGACAGCTCGCGGACCGGGATAACGCCCTCGGACTTGAATCCGATGTCAACGAGCACCTCGTCATGCTCGATCTTAACGACAGTGCCGTTAACGAGATCGCCCTCATCAAAGTCGGTAATCGTACCGTCGATGAGGTTGTTCATCTCCTCCTCGTTGACATCGTCAAGAGAGAAAATGGACGAGTTCTGAATCTCACTCAAAGGTGGACCCCTTTCGAACTACGGGGCCCCGATTGCTAGGACCTACAGAAGGGTGCGACAAGCACACAACGTTTAGGAACACTCGGGAGCCGACAGATACTAATGTGACGCTTATGCAATCACGTTCGTATAGGTTACGGGGAAATGAGTTCGATTTCAAGCGTGAACTGCGATTTTTTACTCGTGTGGAGACTTTTTCGTAATCTTATGAACACACGTCTCCGCAACTTGACGATAACCAGCCAGGCATTCGGCTTTGGGGTAAAGTATCCGGAGTCAACGATTCTAGATCGATTTTTCGAGAAAGGTGCCCGCGTGCTCAAAGCAGTCGTTTTCGATATGGACGAAACGCTTCTTAGCATCAACCTCAACGCGTTCATCCTTCGCTATTTTAAGGATGTCTCTTCGATGCTCGCGGATATCGGGCGCCGCAGCCGCGGTGGCACGATGGCACGCCTCGGCACCATCCTGGTCGACCTCAACGCCAATCGCCGCAGCAGCACGGACAATCGCACCAATCTTGAGTTTTACCAAGAAGAGGTCGAGCGCCGATGCGGCATTTGCCTCTCGGACCCACTTATCTACGAGGCGTTTACCTACTACGACCGCGAAGTTCTTCCGCATAAGAATGACGACGTCATCAACGCCCATGCCATGCCGGGCGCACACGCCGCGCTTCAGGCCGTACAGGACGCAGGGCTGCGCTGCGCGCTCTTTACCAACCCCAGCTTTCCGCAGGGGGCCATCGAGTGCCGCATGGGTTGGGGCGACCTGGCCGACGCCCCCTTTGAGCTCGTCACGCACATGGGAAACGCCACCCGCTGCAAGCCTGATGCCACCTACTATCTAGAGCAGCTTCAGGTGATGGGGCTCGAACCGCACGAGGTCCTTATGGTGGGCAACGATCCCAAACGCGACTTCCCTAACCCCGCCTGCGGCATTCAGACTGCCTATGTAGGCCAGGGCAAGCCCAACCGAGTCACCTGGCGCGGAACCATGGAAGGCTTCGCCCGCGACTTTAACGCCGTAGTAGAAGCCTTCTACGAACACCAAGTAGCCGACGAACTGTCCTAGCACACTTGGGTTTTGCCGATCATGATGTTGAGGATCTCGACGTCGGTGTCCTTCATACCCACACGGCCCACGTAGCCCATGCTGGCAATCGTCTGCTCGACGGTATCCTGGATCAAACCCTCGCCGGCACGGAAGCCACGCCCCTGCATGGCCATGTCATGTCCCAGAATCGCCGCATCGACGGCAGCCGAAATCTTGGCGGCACAACTCGCCTTGGCGCCGTCGCACACGATGCCGCCCACGTTACCGAGCGTATTCGAGACCGTCGCGCCAATCTGCTCGCGCGTGCCACCGCACAGCCAGGTAATCGCAGCGCCGGCGCCGCACGCGGCGCAAATAGCACCGCAAAACGCCGAAAGCGCACCAATATAGCTCTTGATATGCACGGCGATAAGATCGGACAGCATCACGGCGCGTACCAGACGCTCGTGGTCGCAACGCAGGTACTCGGCATACTCCATGACGGGCAATGCGCAGGTAATGCCTTGATTGCCCGAGCCGCACACAATGGCGACCGGCAGCGCGCAACCGTTCATGCGGGCGTCGGACCCGGCGGCCGCACGGGCACGGGCACGGCAGGCGACGTCATCGGCACGAGCACCCAGCAGCGTACGACCCACCTCGGCGCCCCAAGCGTGCGCAAGGCCCTCGGCACTGATTGCGCCATTCAGCTCAATCTGACGCTCAACGGCAGCGCGGGCGCCCTCAATGTCACCGTCCTCGATAAAGTCGATGATGGAATCAATGGACATGGGCGTATCGGCGTTATCTGCCGCACGCTCGGCCACCACGCGCTCGGCGCAGGCGGCGCACTCCCCCGCCGACTTGCCGCATACCGGAATACCGTCGAGCGTATGGCACGTGACATTAGTGTGGTGATCGGTAATCTCGACGACCGCGGTATGGCCCCCGGCCGTCGCAGTCACCTTGATGTAGAGGTTGGGCACACCCTCGACAAGCGACACATCGCAGTAGCCGGCGTCGGCGAGGAGCTCGGCCACACGAGCGCGGTCTTCATCGTTAACGCTCTCGAGCACCTCAAGCGCGCTCTTGGCGTCACCGCCCACGGCACCCAGCACGGCTGCAGCTTCAATACCGTGCATACCGCCCGAGTTGGGCACGGTCACGCTCTTAACGTTCTTGATGATGTTGCCCGAGCAGGCAACGTCCATATGATCGGGTTCGCAACCGAGCGTCTGGCTCGCTAACGCCGCTGCATAGGCAACGGCAATAGGCTCGGTGCAGCCGAGCGCACAGACAAGCTCGCGGTTCAAAACATCGCAAAACGCGGCATCACGAAGGGAATCGGTAGGCATAGGTATCTCCTGCTTGCATAACGGGCTGGTCTCTCAAAAAAGTTAGCTCCTTTATTTGATAACAATGCATCAAAAACCGCAACCACGGTTCCGGCGGACGGCGCTCAAGCACAAACTGGCGGCATTCATTCATGAAAAGCAGGTCTTGTTGCATGCTTAAGCGTTTGACCAAAAAACGCCCGAGCGTTTACACAAAAGTCGCGCTATCATGCAGTCGAACGCGGTAAAACCTTTAGCAATTCCGCCGCACGGACCAGAGAGGAACCACTCATGAAGATCGGTATCGGTAACGACCACGCCGCCGTCGAGCTCAAGAACATCATTTCCGAGCACCTGAAGGAGCGCGGCTGCGAGGTCGTGAACTATGGCACCGACACCTCCGAGAGCTTCGACTACCCCATCGCCGGTTACAAGGTGGGCAAGGCCGTGGCCAACGGTGACGTCGACCTGGGTATCTTGATCTGCGGTACCGGCGTCGGGATTAGCCTGGCTGCCAACAAGGTCGAGGGCGTACGCGCCGTCGTGTGCTCCGAGCCCTTCAGCGCCAAGCTCTCCCGTATGCACAACAACACCAACGTGCTGGCCTTTGGCGCCCGCGTCGTGGGCTCCGAGCTCGCCAAGATGATTGTCGACGAATGGCTCGACGCCGAGTTTGAGGGCGGCCGCCACGAGCGTCGCGTCAATCTCCTCAACGAGATCGACCAGACCCGCGGACTAAAGATTGTCGACGAGGCCTAAAGACTTACAAAGCCATACGCTAGCGCCAGCCCCCGCCCGGAAGAAACATCCGGACGGGGCTCTTTAGTAGTTTTCTATGCGTTTACCAAAAATCTACCGGAATAAAAGGGCGCCGCGGTTGGAATTCCGCGGCGCCCAAGCCACACGCTAACAGCTTTAAGGAGTCAAAGCTGGTTTAGCCAAAGAAGCGCTTGATCTCGATCTCGGCGTTCTCCAGGCAGTCGGAGCCGTGGATCACGTTGGCGTTGACATCGACAGCGAAGTCGCCGCGAATGGTGCCGGGCGCAGCATCAAGCGGGTTGGTAGCGCCCATAAGGGTGCGCATCTTGGAAACAGCGGAGAGACCGGAAACGACCATCTTAACGACCGGACCGCTCGTCATAAAGTCGCAGAGACCGCCAAAGAAGGGCTTGTCGGCCAGATGAGCGTAGTGCTCCTCGACGGTAGCGCGCTCGAGCGTAGTCATCTCCATGCGCTCGATGACAAGGCCGCTGCGCTCAATGCGAGCAACGATCTCGCCGATCTTGCGATCGCGCACGGCGTCGGGCTTAATCATGATGAAGGTCTTCTCGATAGCCATAAGGTAGCCTTTCAAGTAGGTTCGCGCGTGCCCAAGTCCCATTCCGGCACTCGCCTGGACTGCATCGTAACAGAGTTTTAGCTGCAGTTAAACAAAAAGCTGTTTATTGAAGCGCTGCAATTAATTGAAGCGTTCCATATGTGTCACTTCTGTTTCGAAGCCCGATTAGAGTACCATCCGACTGCCCATCAACCGCACCTAACCGAGCGGACGGTCGGTTGCCGCCTGTGAACGTACCCCCTTCACAACCTGCCCAAAGGTCCTACAGAAGTTCTCGACAAGCCCCTCCCCCATAGCAGCAAAATAGGGGCGCCCGCATCAGCAGACGCCCGTAAAGCTAAAACGATTTATCAATAAATGGACAATACGTCTTCAGCCAAACCTCTACTTTGCCCCGTGGCCCATCTCGAAGACCTTGGTCAGCGATCCAAACACGCCTTCGTCGGCCACGAGCTGTGCCTCGGCACGATCCAGCTGTACGGCAACGGCGGCAGGGGCGGTACCGCCCTCGGTCGTACGCGCGGCGACAATTGAGGGGATGTCGAGCGCCTCGGTAATATCGCGTTCAAAGAGCGGGCTTGCCTCCTGGAACACCTCAAACGGCAGGTCCTCAAGATTGCAGCTACGCTTCTCACACATCAGGACCAGATGGCCCACCACGGCATGTGCCTCGCGGAACGGCAGACCACGCTTAGCCAGGTAATCGGCAACATCGGTGGCGGCAAGGTGTCCCACGCCGCACTCGCACGCCATGGCATCCTCGTTGACGGTCCAAGTCGAAATCATACCGGCCATAACCGACAGGCACTGCATGAGCGTATGGGCGGTATCGAGCGCGCCCTCCTTGTCCTCCTGCAAGTCCTTGTTATAAGCAAGCGGCAGGCCCTTCATGGTCACGAGCAGCTGCACCAGGTTGCCATACACACGGCCGCTCTTGCCGCGGATAAGCTCGGCAAAGTCGGGATTCTTCTTCTGCGGCATGATGGACGAGCCGGTGGAGTACGAGTCGGAAAGCGTGATAAAGCCAAATTCGGAGCTCGACCACAGCACGATCTCCTCGGAAAGACGCGACAGGTGCATGGCCATGACGGAGCCGGCGTAATGCAGATCGAGCAGGAAATCGCGGTCGGAAACCGCATCGAGCGAGTTGGGAATCACGCCCGCAAAGCCAAGCTCGGCAGCCGTCATCTGACGATCGAGCGGATAGCTCGTACCGGCAAGCGCGGCAGCACCCAGCGGGCAGTTGTCGGCGGCATCAAAGGCGGCCTTCAGGCGCGTAAAGTCACGCGCGAACATCCAGGAATACGCCAGCAGATGATGCGACAGCAGCACGGGCTGAGCGTGCTGCATGTGCGTGTAGCCCGGCAGAATCACCTTGTCGTACTTCTTAGCCGCATCCACCAGCACATGGCGCAGCTCAAGATTGGCCTCCATGAGCTCCTTGGCCAGCGCCTTGACGCCCAGGCGTGTGTCGGTCGCCACCTGGTCGTTGCGCGAACGTCCGGTATGCAAGCGCTTACCGGCCTCGCCGATGCGACGCGTCAGCTCGCTCTCGATGGACATATGAATGTCTTCGTCGTTGATGTCGAAGGTGAAGTTGCCGGCATCGATATCCTGTTCGATTCCAGTCAGGCCCTTGGCAATCGCTTGCTCGTCCTCGGCACTGATGATGCCCTGGGCCGCCAGCATTTTGGCATGCGCCTTAGAGCCGGCGATATCCTGCTTATAGAGATGTTTGTCGACCGGCAGCGACGCGCCAAACTCCTGCGTGACCTCGGCCACGCCCGCCTCAAAACGACCGCCCCAAAGAGCCATGGAACCGTCCCCTTTCTCCAAATACCAAAACAAGCGCCCAAAGCAATGCGCCATATCGCTAAAGCGATTTATCAACCGCTAGTTTTACACATTCCCCACCGTGCGCGAGGCTGACAAGCTAAATAGCGAAGAAGTGACGCACCATGCACTTGGCGCCCATGGATTCCCTCCTGAGGTTACCCTGCGAGGCGTCAATCCAGGCCTTCAGGCTCATGGGGACCTCCTCCACCTTGGCGGTATCGAGCTCGGGGGCAAGAGAAAGCAAAGAGTGTGCAATAGCGTCAAACATAGTAGGTACTCCTCAGATATATATAGGCGCAGAGCCGCCAAATTGATAGAAAGAGCCCCGCCGGACAACCCCGGCGGGGCTCGGACTCAGCCGCAGATGCGGCATCATATATGCGGGCGGAACGTAGGGGCCACCGATGTTAAGAAGTGTCAGCAAGCATAACGAAAGGTAGGGACCCCGTGCGCCCGTTATGTATCACGCGGATGGGCCGCGCGGATACCAAGGAAGAGAAGCCTTAGGCCTGGGCTGCAGCGGAGCTGGGACCCTGGACCTTAGCCCACGTCTTGAGCGACAGCGTATCGATCTCGATAAAGCCGGCGCTGGCCTTCTCATCAAACGTGGTGTCGCGGTCGTAGGTGGCCAGGCCGTAATCGTAGAGGCTGAAGGGGCTCTTGCGGCCGACGACATGGCAGTTGCCCTTAAAGAACTTCAGACGGACGGTGCCGGTCACGAACTTCTGGGTGTCGGCCATAAAGGCATCGAGCGCGTTTTTGAGCGGGCTGTACCACTGGCCGTTATACACGGCGGTGGCCCAATCCTGCTCAAGCTTAATCTTCTCCTTGAGCAGGTCGCCCTCAACGCAAATGTCCTCGAGCGCCTTGTGGGCGGTGATAAGCGTCAGGGCGCCGGGGACCTCATAGCACTCGCGGCTCTTGAGGCCCACCAGACGATCCTCGACCAGGTCCAGGCGACCAAAGCCATTGTCGCCGGAAATCTTGTTAAGGACGATGACGATCTCGGAGAGCTTCATCTTCTTGCCGTCGACGGCGACGGGCTTGCCCGCCTCAAACTCAATCTCGGTGTAGGTCGGGGCGTCGGGCGTATCCTCGGGGTTCTTGGTCATAACCCAGGCGTCGTCGAGCGGCTCGTTCCAGGGATCCTCCAGGTGACCGCACTCAATGGCGCGACCCCACAGGTTGTCGTCGATGGAATAGGGGTTGTCGTTGGTACCCTCGGGAACCGGCACGTTGTGGGCGTGGGCGTAGGCGACCTCGTCCGGACGGCACTTCAGATCCCACTCGCGAACCGGGGCGATAACCTTGAGCTCGGGGTCGAGCGCCTTGACGGCAGCCTCAAAACGGACCTGGTCGTTACCTTTGCCGGTGCAGCCGTGGGCGACGTAGGTCGCGCCAAACTCGTGAGCAACCTCGACGAGCTTCTTGGCGAGCAGCGGGCGGGACAGGGCGGAGAGCAGCGGGTACTTGTTCTCGTACATGGAGTTGGCCGCGATGGCCTTGGTCAGGAACTCATCGGAGAACTCGTCGCGCAAGTCGAGCACCTGACAATCCAGAACGCCCAGGTCGAGCGCCTTCTGCTTCTTGGCATCCAGGCCGGTCTCCTCCTGGCCCACGTTACCGCAGACGCAAACGACATCAAGATTCTTCTCGTCCTGAAGCCACTTGACACATACGGATGTATCAAGACCACCGGAATATGCGAGAACGACTTTTTCCTTGCTCATGGCTGTTTCCTTTCGCCCTTGGTAGCTAGTTAGAACATCGGTCAGTTGCAAGTCATTTCGAGGTCAAAAACCGTGCAATATCAGGTTAAATAGCAAAAATCAGCACATACATGCCCTAGAAACATGCAGCAATGTCGTGCTAAAACCCAACGACCTCAAAATGACTCTGTTGGGGCATTTAGCCCCATGCGGACAGAGACGATTGTTATCGTCGTCGGGAAATTGCGCGCTGGCGTCGGATGGCATTGTCTGCAGTAGTGATAATCTTTACGAACTGCATCTGCCTCTCCTTTCACCTATCGCCGGGCGCAATTCTAATATCGTAAACGGTACCTTTTCCTCGGTAAGCGGTTGTTTTTCCGTCTCCGTTTTCGATGGTCGCTATATTACGCTAAAGTGCCTGCTGTACAAGCGACAAATTCAAATTTCTGAAAAGTTTTTTCATTACTTTGTGAATGATGATGCAAATATGCGCCAATCCTGCGAAAATACGCCCGACTATCAAGTAGAGGGTCAATCACCCGAAACATTCTGGAAACCGAAAGGCGCGTTTTATGCAGACTTACGAATCAGACGCCAACATCGGCAACATTAAGATTCTCGCTGTCGATATGGACAAGACGTTACTGACCGACGAGCGCGTGCTGCCTCAGGGCCTCGACGAGCGCCTGGACAAGCTCGCCGAGGCTGGCATCGTGTTCTGCCCCGCCAGCGGACGCCCCGCCCCCAAACTCGAGGAGATGTTTGAGGACATCAAGAGCCGCATCGCTTTTTGCCCCGATAACGGCGCGTGCGTTATCTACCGCGGCAACTATATCTATAAGAGCACTATCGACGTGGCGCTGTATCAGCAGGTCTTGAGCCGCGCCTCGGAGGATTCGCGCGCTGTCCCCGTCCTGTGCTGCTTCGACGAGTTCTATGTACTTGCCCGCGATCATCAATACCACGACGAGATCAGCGTCTACTACAACACGATCAACTACGTCGATAGCTTTGAGGGCATTGACATCGAGTCTAACAAGATTTCGATCTTCTTCCCCGCCTACGATGCCGAGCCAGCGTTTCGCGAGGACTACAGCCCCGAGTTCTCGGACAAACTCTACGTCACCAATGCGGGCCGCGAGTGGATCGACTTTATGAATCTGGGCGTCGACAAGGGGTCGGGCGTAGCACATCTCTGCGAGCGCCTGGGCATCGATATCGCCGACGCCGCTGCCGTGGGCGATACGTACAACGACATCCCCATGCTTGAGCGCGTCGGTCACAGCTTTATCGTGGACAATGCCGAGGAGCATATGAACGCGCATGCCAAGTGGCGTATTCCGAGCAACAACGACGGGGGCGTACTGACGCTCATCGACGCTATCTTGGCGGCTCGTTAACGGGGCTCGTCGGACCCAGCCGGGCGCCAAGATGGCGTCTTGAGTGTCTAGATACTTAGCTGAAATGATTTGAGCAGAGGGGAGCTCCTTGTTGGGAGGGGCTCCCCTCTGTTTTGGTTACTGTGGGACAAATTAATCAGTAGTGTTTGTCCCAAATCTTAAGTATGTGGGGGCTTGCGTCTTGGGCGAGCTTGCCTTACGGAGTGCTTCCCTATTTCGCGTCGGCCCAGGTTATGCCGGTGCTGGCTTCGGCGATCAACGGTACGCGGAGGTCTACGACGTGTTCCATGACGTCGCGGACCATGGTGGTTAGGCGCTCGACTTCGTCGACGGGGCACTCAAAGTCCAGTTCGTCGTGTACCTGCAGGATCATGTGAGCGGCAAAGCCTTCTTCTTCCAGACGGCGGCTCACGCGGGCCATCGCAATCTTGATGATGTCGGCGGCGGTACCCTGCATGGGGTGGTTCATGGCCGTGCGCTCACCAAAGCCGCGGAGCTGCGGGTTTTTGGCCTTGAGCTCAGGAATATGGCGACGGCGGCCGTACATGGTCTCGGCGTAGCCCGTCTGCTTGGCACGTGCCACCACATTGTCGAGGAACGTGCGCACGCCCGGGTAGGCCTCGTAGTAACGGTCGATCATGTCGCGTGCCTCGGCCATCGAGATATGCAGCGACTGCGACAGGCCGTAGGCCTGCTGACCATACACGATGCCAAAGTTCACGGCCTTGGCGCGGCTGCGCAAGTCGGGCGTCACCTCGGACACCGGCACGCCAAACACGCGCGCGGCCGTCTCGGCATGGAAGTCCTCGCCCTCGTTAAAGGCGCGCACCAAGTGCTCGTCACCCGAAAGATGTGCCAGCAGACGCAGCTCGATCTGCGAGTAGTCCACCGCCAAAAAGACGCTTCCCTCGCCTGCCGAAAACGCCGTCTTGACAGTACGCCCCAGCTCCGAGCGAGTCGGAATATTTTGCAGATTGGGGTCGCTCGAAGACAGACGCCCCGTCGCCGTGATGGTCTGGTTGTACGTGGTGTGCACACGGCCGTCACCACGGCGCAGCGGGCCCAGGGTGTCCAGATAGGTGGATTTGATCTTAGACTTCTCACGCCAGTCCAAGATCAGACGCACGATTTCGTGGTCACGCGCAAGGTCGCTCAGCACCTTGGCGTTGGTCGAATAGTAGCCGCGCTTAGTCTTCTTGAGGCCCTTGGTCGGAAGCCCCATCACATCAAAGAGCACATGCGACAGCTGCATGGGACTGCCAATATTAAAGGTCTCATCACCCGCTAGGTCGCGAATGCTGCGCTCGACCTCGGTGATCTGGGTCGCCAGGCCCTCGGACAGATTACGCAGGCGGTCGGGATCCACGAGCATGCCCGCGCGCTCCATCTTGGCAAGCACCGGCACGAGCGGCATCTCGATGCCATCGAACACGTTGGCAGCGTTCTCACGGGCCATGCGGTCGCGCAGCGGCGCCACGAGCGTCAGCGTCAGGGCCGCAGTGCGGGCAGCGGGAACAGGAGCGTGCTCGCCGGCACCCTCCGCGCCGCGCGCCGCAGGCAGCGCCATCTGCAGATAGGTATCAGCCAGATACGCCTCATCAAACTCGGAGCGGTCGGAATCCAGCAGGTAGGCGGCGACCACGGTATCGAAGATGCGCGTGGAATCGACGGCCAGCGGATCCATAAGCTCGGGCTCAGAAGAATCAATGGGCGAAAGCTCATGCAGCAGCGCCTTCATATCCGGGCTCGCCACACGGCCCTCCATAAACAGGCGCGCGAGCACGCCAGCGATCACGCCGCGGACGAAGTTGAAGCCCTCAACCTCAGCCGCCGCACCGCTGTCGCCCTCCTCGAGCGCGAACAGGCCCTTGGACGTCGCCAGCCACAGCGTGCGCGTCAGTCCAAAGAGCGCGCCCTCTTCCTTGTCGTCGTCCACCACGGCGGCGACCCACTCGCCGGCATCAATCGCGCGGGAGACCTCAGCCGCAACGGCGCCAAGCGCGTCGGCATCGCCGGCGGCGGCACGCGAAACGGCAGGCATCTCAAACGCGCTGCCAGCGGCCGCAGCCCCACCCTCGCCGCCAATCAGCGAGAGGAAACGGTTCTGCATGGCCGTGATGCCGAGCGTGCCCAGCGCCGCGGACACCTCGTCGGCAGAAAACGCCGGGAAGGACGTTGCGTCAAAGTCGAGCTCGACGGGCGCATCGGTGCGGATGGTCGCCACCTTACGGCTCAGCAGCGCGTCGTCGATGTGTGCACGCAGGTTCTCGCCCATCTTGCCCTTGACCTCGTCAGCGTGCGCAATGACCTCGTCCAGGCTGCCGTACTGTGCAATGAGCGCACTCGCCTTTTTGGGGCCGATGCCCGGTACGCCGGGAATGTTGTCCGACGTATCGCCCTTCAGACCGTAAAAATCGGGCACGAGCGCCGGCGTAATGCCGTGATACAGGTCGTCTACGCTCTCGGGCGTCATGATCGCCACGTCGGACAGGCCCTTGCGAGTCGAGACCACGTTAACGTGCTCGGTCACAAGCTGATACATGTCACGGTCGCCGGTCACCAGCAGCATGTCACAGCCGGCCTGCTCGCCCAGGCGCGCCATAGTGCCCAGGATGTCATCGCCTTCCCAGCCCTCGGACTGCAGAATCGGCACATTGAGCGCACCGAGCAGCTCCTTGATCATCGGAAACTGCGCATGCAGATCGGGGTCCATGGGCGGGCGTTGCGCCTTATACTGCGGCAGCATCTCCATGCGCACGCGCGGTTTGCCCTTGTCAAACGCCACGACCACACCGTCGGGGTTAAAGGCATCGATCATCTTAAGAAACATGTTCAGAAAGCCAAAGATCGCGTTGGTGGGGCGACCGTCCGGCGCGTTCATGGTGGGCGGCACGGCGTGGAAGGCGCGATGCATGAGCGAGTTGCCGTCGATGACGGCAAAGGTACGGCGCTTTTCAGACATATTGAATACCTCGCTTTGGGCTGGGCACGGTTTGCTCACACCAGTTTACACGCTCCCCGCCCCGCGGCCACCGCACATCAGGCTTCCCTGCCGCCGCGGGCCCGCGCGTGATACGATGGCTCACGGTACATCAACCAGCACGATCGATCCGAAAGGAGCCTGCGTCATGGAGCGTCCCAGCGCATGGAAAAAGTACACGCCACAGCAGATCGAGGAGCTCGAGGAGCTTTGCCGCGGCTATAAGCAGTTTTTGAGTGAGAACAAGACCGAGCGCCTGTGCGTCAAGGCCGGTATCAAGATGGCCGAGGAGGCGGGCTACGTCAATCTGGAGACCGTGATCGCCGAGGGCCGCGCGCTCAAGTCCGGCGACAAGGTGTACGCCGCCAACCACGGCAAGGACCTCATGCTCGTCAACCTGGGCACCGCCCCGCTCGAGCAGGGCTTTAACATCCTGGGCGCCCACGTGGACTCGCCGCGCCTGGACCTCAAGCAGAACCCCGTCTTCGAGGCCGGCGACATGGCTTATCTCGACACGCACTACTATGGCGGCGTCAAGAGCTACCACTGGGTCGCTTCCCCGCTCGCACTCGTGGGCGTCATCTGCAAAAAGGACGGCACCACCGTCGACATCAACATCGGTGACAAGGCCGACGACCCGGTCTTTACCATCTCCGACCTGCTGATCCACCTCTCGAGCGAGCAGATGGCCAAGCCCGCCAAGGACGCCGTCGACGCCGAGATCCTCGACGTGATCGTGGGCGGCCGCCCCGTCAAGTTTGACGAGGACGACAAGGATGCCCCCAAGGAGCCCGTCAAGCAGATGTTCCTGGATATCCTCAAGGAGCAGTACGACGTCGAGGAGGAGGACTTCCTCTCCGCCGAGATCGAGGTCGTGCCCGCCGGCCCCGCCCGTGACATGGGCCTCGACCGCTCCATGATTCTGGGCTATGGCCACGACGACCGTGTCTGCGCCTATCCGTCCATGCTCGCCCAGATCAACGTCGCCAACGTGGAGCGCACGAGCATCACACTCATCGTCGACAAGGAGGAGATCGGTTCCGTAGGTGCCACCGGCATGACGAGCCGCTTCTTCGAGAACACCGTCGCCGAGATCATGACGCTCGCCGGCGAGGATAGCCCGCTGGCCCTGCGCCGCGCGCTCGCCCGCAGCCGCATGCTCTCCTCCGACGTGTCCGCCGGCTTCGACCCGGGCTACGCCGGCAAGTTCGAAACCAAGAACGCAGCCTTTATGGGTCGCGGCCTGTGCTTTAACAAGTACACGGGCAGCCGCGGCAAGGGCGGCTCTAACGACGCCGACGCCGAGTATGTGGCCCTCATCCGCGACATCATGGACGAGGCCGGCGTGGACTTCCAGACCTGCGAGCTTGGTCGCGTCAACGCGGGCGGCGGCGGCACCATCGCATACATCATGGCTAAGTACGGCATGAACGTCATCGACTCTGGCGTTGCCGTCCTGTCCATGCACGCCCTGTGGGAGGTCGCTAACAAGGCCGATATCTACGAGGCCTATCGCGGCTACAAGGCCTTCATCGAGCGCGCGTAACCAACCCTTCATCAGTTGCGGTGAAATACAGACTAAACTGGCCCATAAACGGCCAAAACAGACCGTATTCCACCGCAACTTCCTTTTTGGCAGAGGAGAGTCCATGCTGCAGGTCGTCATTTCGCCCGCCAAGCAGATGCGCGCGGCCCAAGATGCTTTTGAAGTCCTGGGCATTCCACCCTTTGCGCGCGAGACGGCTCGCCTCCACCGCGCACTGCTAGATATCGAGCGGAATGAAGGCAGCGACAGCCTGCAGGCGCTATGGAACGTGAGTGACAAACTGCTGGGGCCTTGCCTCAACACCCTGCATGAGTTCGGGCCCATCCTGAAAAACGGCGATCTCGACAATCCCGCACTCGCCTGTCACCTCTCCCCTGCCGTCATGTCCTACCACGGCATTCAATACCAGAGCATGGCGCCCGAGGTGATGGATTCCGCGCAGCTCGCATGGCTGCAAAGCCACCTGTGGATCCTCTCTGGCCTCTACGGGTGCGTTCGCCCCTTTCATGCCGTCGAACCATATCGGCTGGAGATGGGCGCGAAGCTCGCCGTTGACGATGCCCGAGACCTCTATGCGTTTTGGAGCGACAAGCTCGCGCGGGCTATCGCCCCGGCAGGCTCAAACACCACGATCGTCAACCTCGCCAGCGTAGAGTACGCCAAAGCCGTTCTGCCCCATCTCGCGGGCGACGCCACGGTCGTCACGTGCCTCTTTGGCGAAGGCATCCGCAACGGCAAGCCCATCCAGCGCTCGACCGCCAGCAAAAAGGCACGTGGTTCCATGGTGCGCTGGATGGCAGAAAACAAGCTCGAGGATGTAAGCGGGCTCACCGCGTTTGACGTTGGTTATCGTCACTTTCCCGAGCTTTCAAATAAGAACACTTTGGTCTTCCTGAACGAACAGACCTTGTAGGACCACCGCTACTTTTGAATGTGCTGCCTAGGCACGGCGTCTATTCCGCCAAGCCGTCGGCTTTGGCAACTTCGTTTGTCGAGCCATCTTGGTAGGTAATCTTAACGTGCTCTACCTCGGACACCGCAACACCCGATGGGGGCTCCAAGCGCCATTCCGTCAGCGCGATATCCATAGTCGTAGGCACGTCGCCCTGATTCTTGAGCTTCACCGTCAGCGTTTTGAGCGCCGCATCATACGTCACGCGTTCGATTTCCTCACCAGGAATAGACCCACCGCTCAGCTGAAGCTGGACAAATCCATCGCGCGAATACCAATAGTCGCCCGGCGCGGCAACGGTATTGCCGCCCGTAACCTTCACTGTCATGATCGGCAGGGCATCGTCGGCCTCGAACTCCCATGCAGCGCCGCCGTGACCGCCAAACGTCCAGATACAAAAGGCAATCACCAGCACGGCAAGCACCGCAAAACCAATCGCGACAAGGCCATGGTGCGCACGGCTTTCCTCGGCCGATACATCCCATTGCGTCTCTCGATATAGATGCTTGTCTTCCATGTTCGCCTCCCCACAGGCACGCTCGTTAGGCCAATCGTACCCATTCGAGCTATACTTGAGCCCATTACATAAACGGGGAGCTTGCAGGACAAGACGGCAGGCTGAGATTGGGCGCGCCCGCCCTGACCCGCAAACCTGATATGGGTAATGCCAACGAAGGGAGCCGTGCCAATGAGCACACAGACCGAGCCCAAGCTCGTCACGCAAATCGACTTCGCCCGCGCCGGGCAGATCACACCGCAGATGAAGGAGGTTGCCGAGCGCGAGCATCGCGACCCCGAGTACATCCGCGAGCGCGTGGCAGACGGCCGCATCGCCATTCCCGCCAACATCGTGCATATCAAAAAGGGCATGCGCGCCTTTGGTGTCGGCGAGGGCCTGTCCACCAAGGTCAACGTCAACCTGGGCATCTCGGGCGACAAGGCCGATGCCGCCGAGGAGTGGAAGAAGGTCAAGATCGCTGAGGACTACGGCGCCGACGCCATCATGGACCTCTCCAACTCGGGCAAGACGCGCCAGTTCCGCCAGCAGCTCATCGACGAGACGCCGCTCATGGTGGGCACGGTGCCGATGTACGACGCCATCGGCTACATGGAAAAGCCGCTGGTCAAGCTTACCAAGGACGACCTGCTCGAGGTCGTGCGCGCACACGCCGAGGACGGCGTGGACTTTATGACCATCCACTGCGGCATCAACAAATCGGTCATCAAGACCTTTAAGGAGACCGGCCGCCTGATGAACATCGTCAGCCGCGGCGGCTCGCTGCTGTTTGGCTGGATGGAGGTCACCGGCAACGAGAACCCCTTCTACGAGTTTTATGACGAGGTGCTCGAGATCTGCCACGAGTACGATGTGACGATCTCGCTCGGCGACTCCTGCCGCCCGGGCTGTCTCTACGACTCCAACGATGCCACCGAGACCGCCGAGATGATCGAGCTGGGCAAGCTGTGCAAGCGTGCCTGGGCAGCCGGCGTCCAGGTCATGGTCGAGGGTCCGGGTCACATGGCACTCGACGAGATCGCCGCCAATATGAAACTGCAGAAGCGCCTGTGCCACAATGCCCCGTTCTATGTGCTCGGGCCGCTGGTGACCGATATCGGCGTGGGCTACGACCACATCACCGCTGCCATCGGCGGCGCCATCTCCGCCAGCTCCGGCGCCGACTTCCTGTGCTACGTGACGCCGGCCGAGCACTTGTGCCTGCCCAACGCCCAGGACGTGCTCGATGGCCTCATGGCCACCAAGATTGCCGCACACGCCGCCGATATCGCCAAGAAGGTGCCACACGCCCGCGACATGGACGACAAGATGGGCCAGGCACGCCGCAAGCTCGACTGGGATGCCATGTGGAAGTGTGCTCTCGATCCGGTCACCGGTAAGAAGCGCTACGAGGAATCCCCCGCCGCCACCGAGGGCACCTGCACCATGTGTGGCAAGATGTGCGCCGTCCGTACCGTCAACAAGGTGTTCGAGGGCACGACGATCGATCTTGGCATGGAGGATTAACGCGTCACTGGAGCCACCATCGGCAACAAGGTGCTCGTCAATTGTTGACATGTGAACATTTGCTTACATTTGCGTAAAGATTGCATCACCCGCCCGGGTTCGGAATACAGCCGGCCCGGGCATCTTTATAATGCAGGCTTAAAGACCCATTTGATTCCGACCGGACAAGGGAGCGAACATGGATCGCAGTAAGGTACCCGCCGTTCTATCCATCGCGGGATCCGATTCCAGCGGCGGTGCCGGCATTCAGGCCGACATCAAGACCATCACGGCGCACCGCCTGTATGCCGAGACGGCCATCACCTCCATCACAGCGCAAAACACACTGGGCGTCACCGCCGTGCAGGATATCTCGCCAGATATCGTAGCCGCGCAAATTGACGCCGTCTTTGACGATATCCGCCCGAGTTCCGTCAAGATTGGCATGGTCTCCTCTGCCGAGATTATCGAAGTCATCGCAGACCGCCTGAGCGCTTGGAACGCAACGAACGTGGTCGTCGACCCCGTCATGGTCGCCACCTCGGGCGCGCGCTTGATTGCCGAGGATGCCTCCGAGGCACTCACCCGCCGCCTGTTCCCATTGGCAACGGTCATCACGCCCAACATTCCCGAGGCCATGACGCTGCTCGACTACGAGGTCGATTCCGAGCGCACGCAACAAAATGCCGCTATGCTCCTCACCCGCCGCTTTGGCTGCGCAGCCTTGGTTAAGGGCGGTCATTTTGTCAACGAGGCCAACGACGTACTGGCCGAGCCTGCGCCCCTCGATGACGAGGGCAACCACCTGGGCGATCCGCTCACTACGTGGTTTCGCCACAAGCGCATTGAGACCAGCAACACGCACGGCACCGGCTGTACGCTCTCATCCGCTATCGCTTGCGCGCTGGCCCAGGGCATGGAACTTGCCGACGCCATCAACGCCGGCAAGGCCTACCTGACCGGCGCTCTCGCCGCTGGCTTTGACATGGGCAAAGGTTCCGGCCCCGTCAACCACATGTGGCAGTATTAAGATTCACAGCCCAGAGCCACCGCAAAGGGGGCAGGCACCTTTGCGGTGGCTCCCACAAACATCTCGATCTGTAACAGTTAGAGCCCATTTTTCGGCCCACCTGTTACAGATCGAGACATTCAAATTCCGCTGAGAAGATAATCTCAATCTGTAACAGTAACTCGGCAAAATCGACCCTAGATGTTACAGATCGAGACAAACGACCGATATCGACCTAAATAATCTCAATCTGTAACATCTAGCCCGTTTTCGACCTTACAACTGTTACAGATCAAGACAAACAAACGATCCAAAACCACCGCAAAGGGGGCAGGCACCTTTGCGGTGGCTTGGGCTCGCGCTACTCACCGAGCATCTCTTGGAGCTTGGCTGCCACGGCATGTCCCAAGCTCTCGTGGCTTTCGGGCATCATATGCAGATAGTCGATATCGCCCGGCTCGGCATAATCGGCGGCATTCAAAAAGTCGCAGCCAAACTGCTCAGCCACATGCGCGTAGTACTCACCAAAATGTTCCGAGGCTTCTACGGAATGCTCGTCAAAGTCGGTCATATATACATCGGCGATCTGCGGCTTAATCTTGATAGGTGCCATCAGCAGAATCCGTGGGCAGGGCGCGGCATCGGTCCAGGCAAACGCACGGACGGCGCGAATCAACGCCATGGCACCACGGGCGATATCGGAAGCTGTCACGCCAAAGACCGTCTTACAGTCGTTGGTGCCCAGCATGATCACAATGGCGTCCAGCGGCTTATGGGCCTCGAGCAGCATCGGAAGTGCGCTGATGCCGTTAAGATTGGTGTCCAGATGGCACATGTCGTCGCGTACCGTCGTGCGGCCGTTGAGGCCTTCTTCAATTACATGCCAGCCCTCGCCTAAGTCACGTTGGGCCACGCCGCACCAGCGCACATCCTGCGCATAGCGCACCGCGGTACCGTCGCGCATGCCCGCCGGATCGTAACCATAGGTGTTGCTGTCGCCAAAGCATAGAACGTTTTTCATCGTAAGCCCCTCGCTCAGTAAAAAGCCGACGGAAGCAGCCTCTCCCGTCGGCTCGACCTATCTGTCAGCACGTACCGATTACAGGTACTTGCGCCAATCGTCCTCGTCCTCATCATCCTCGGTAGCAGCCTGGGCCTGCTCGGCGGCGCGAGCTGCCGCAGCGCGAGCGGCAACCTGGGCATAGGACTCCTCGTTGCGCTCGGGGAAGTTTGCCAGCACGTGCTCGAACTTGGCAAAATCCTCATCCCAGCGCGTAGAAGGCACGGCAAAGAAGACTTGCTTGACCTTGAAGTCGCCCGATGCGAGCTCCTTGCGGAAAATCTCGGCCACGGCCTCGGCATCAAAACCGTTGTTGTCGCAGCCCCAAGCGCCCAGTACGAGCTTCTCGCGACCCAGCTCGTCGCAGATGGCGAGCACAAAGCGGATACGGTCGCGCAGCGCGTCCAGCAGCGCATCGTCGCTCACGCGGTACTCCTGGCGTGCGCGCTTGGCATTGGGCGCGGCGGCCACGATCACATCGGCATACGCATGCACGTGGTTGCGGTCAAAACGCACCGCAGGCACTACCAGCGCACGGTTGCGGTAGAGCTCGCAGTTGATATTGCGGCGACGGTTCTCGCCATACCACTTGCGCTGCTTGTCGAGCACGTTGTACAGATACGAATCGGCGCAGAGCGTAGCCTCCTGGCCCAGATAGCCCTGGATGTAGCCGCCACCCGGGTTGGTGAACGAGGCAAAGGCGAGCACTGCCATGTCGCAGAACTGCGCATAGCCACGGCCGTTGTCCAGAATGGCCTGCGTGGCGGAGGCATCAAGCACGGTGACCTCGGGCAGGGTCGGAGCGGGCTCCTCGGCAGGCGCGGACTCGGTCTCTGCGGGTTTCTCGGCAGGCGCAGACTCGTCCGTGACCTCGGTCTCGACGGGCGCAACCTCAGCGGCCTCGACCTCGACGGACTCAGACTCCTCGGCAACCGGCTCCTCGGCAGCCGCAGCCGCTTGGGCCTTGGCCTTCATCGCCGCGACAAAGCCGGCAGGCATACCGTCAAACTCGCGAACACCGGCAAGCGAACGCTCGATATCCTTGGCGCACGCTTCGGACACAGTTGCCACGTGACGCTCGGCGGCCTTAGCACGGGCCTCGCGCTTGGGATTGGGCTGACCCGCTCGGTTGGACCTGCGGTTACGGTTCCTGTTGTCGACGTCTGCCATACGTGGCCACCTTTCCTGTCGCTGCCGCTATCGGCTTTTCCCATCCATGATACCCCGCCGCGTACAAAAAAGACGGCCCCGAAGGACCGCCTTTCGCATTGATTTACGCACGCGGCAAGCACCGCTGCAACTCGCCGCTAGTCGCGACGACCAAGGATATTCAGGATACGCAGGAACACGTTGATGATATCCACGAACAGGTTGGACGCCATGAGCACGGCGTTGGGCAGCGTGGGCGGCACCGTCGTGGCCACATAGGTGTCGTAGCCAATAAAACCGGCGAACACCACGATCACGATCAGGTCGGTAATAGACTGCGAAACACCCATAAACATCAGCACGATCTCGACCAGGATCGTGGCAAGCAGAACGCCAAAACCGATGCCGTACACGCGCTGGAAGAACTTGGGGAAGGTCACGCCCAGCGCGCCAAAGACAAAGGTGATGGCGGCGGTGGCGATAAAGGCGGTGTTGATGGTGGGCAGGTCGTAGTTGGCAAGGCCAAACGACGCGGTCAGGCCAAAGGTGCTCGCAAAGATCACGTAACCCGTGAGCGACAGGCCCGCAGACTGCTTGCCCGCGGCAGCCGACATCATGACAATGCCGACGATGGTCAAAATAAACGAGCCAAAGACCAGCGGCAAAGCGGCGCCGCTCATCATCATGCGGGCAAACGCCATGGTGCTCGTAAAGTAGGCGCCGGCGCCCATGGCGCAAAAGCCCAAAAAGATCAGGGCGGACATGGCGAGATTGTACGCGCGCGGCGACATCTCCTTGGCACGGCTTGCGCCGGTCTCGATGGGGCCGTTCTGATAGCCCTGGATATCGTTCATAGTTTCGTCCTTTCAAAAAGCGCCGCGAATGACGGCGCAGCAGATGACAAGATTCCTACCATTGTACCCGAACGCCGTGCGTCCCTACTTACGGCGCTCGCCCTCGAGGGTGCGGTCAAACGCCCAGACCCACCAACGCATCACGTGGGCCTGCGAGCCGTCCGGCCGTCCGCACGCCTGGTCCTCCAGATACAACTCGGTCGCATGCCCGCCAAAACGAACCTTATACGTTGCCGTACGAACACCGTGAACCGTTAAGCCAAAGCCCGTGGACGAGACAATCTCGTCAATTGTAAAGCAGCGACCGTCGACCCAGCAGACGGTGACCGGCACGACTTGTCCGCCCGCGAGGATGCGAGCCACGACGTCCACATACTGCTTGTGCACGCGCCGAGTTTTGCCATCTGTCTGTCGATATTCCATGTCTCCTATTATCGAACGCATGTTTGCATATTGTAAAGCGAACAGACTGTGGTTTTGGAGTGTCGTAGCAATCGCACGTGTCCGCATGGCGTGATAGCAAAAAGAACACCCGCGGTCAACAGGGCTAATATTCAATTTTAGTGCCAAAAAATTACTTCTCCCATCAGAACTCGGCAAAGAAACCCGCAGGAGGTGATACGATTTATCATGTTTTTGTAACGTGCCTGCAAACTTCGAGAAAGCCCATATATGGACGTAACGTTCTCAACCTTCCTCGGCCAAATTGTGTCGAACCCAGTCCTTGCCGTCACCGTGATCCTCGCGTTGGGCGCCATCTTCGTCAACGGATGGACCGACGCGCCCAACGCCATCGCGACCTGCGTCACTACGCGTTGCATGCCCGCCCGCGCCGCCATTCTCATGAGCGCCGCATTCAACTTCCTCGGCGTGCTCATCATGACGCACTTTAACGCGAGCGTCGCCAATACCATCTCGCATATCGTTGACTTTGGCGGAAACAGCACCATGGCGCTCGCCTGCCTGTGCGCGGCCCTGTTCTCCATCGTCGTCTACGGCGCCACAGCATCGCGTTTCGGCATCCCCACCTCGCAAAGCCACAGCCTTATCGCCGGCCTGACCGGTGCCGCTATCGCCCTCGGCGGCGCGAGCAGCGTCAACGTCCACGAGTGGATGAAGGTCATCTACGGTCTGGCGCTCTCCATCGGCCTGGGCTTTGTCATGGGCTGGGTCCTGTGCAAACTCGTCTCGATTCTTTTCGCCGCCGCCAACAGGCGACGTGCCAATGTCTTCTTTAAATACGCTCAGATCGCGAGCGCTGCGGCCATGAGCTTTATGCACGGCGCGCAGGATGGACAGAAGTTCATCGGCGTGCTCTTTTTAGGCGTGGCCTTCGCAAACGGCCAAACTAGCGTCGGCGATGCCGGCATCCCCATCTGGATTATGCTGCTATGCTCGGCAACCATGGGCATCGGCACCAGTGTTGGCGGCGAGCGCATCATCAAGTCCGTCGGCCAGAGCATGGTTAAGCTCGAGAAGTATCAGGGCTTCTCCGCCGACCTCGCGGGCGCCGCGAACCTGCTGCTAGCCACCCTTACCGGCATCCCCGTGTCCTCCACCCACATCAAGACCTGCGCCATCATGGGCGTCGGTGCCGTCAAGCGCCTCTCGGCCATCAACTTCGGCGTCGTCAAGGACATGATGTTCACCTGGTTCTTCACCTTCCCCGCCTGCGGACTCATCAGCTTTGTCATGGCCAAGCTGTTCATGATGTTCCTCTAGTCAAACCGAACGTCCATCCGGACCGCAACACTTCGCCCACCCGTCTTCGCCTCGAAAGGACCCACCCATGGCAAAGAAACCCGATTCGTTCTACTTTGACAACTACGTCGCCTGCGCCGACCTCGCCGTTCAGGCCGCAGAGCTGCTCACCAAGATTTTTGAGAACTTTGACCCCGCGCAGATCCACGACATGCTCGATAAAATGCATGCGATTGAGCATGCGGCAGACAAGAAGCACCATGAGCTCGAAGACGCCCTGCTCACCGCCTTTATCACCCCGCTCGAGCGCGAGGATCTGGATCTGATGAGCTGCTCACTCGACACCGTGCTCGACCGCATCGAGGGCGTCGTACAGCGCGTCTACTTCACCAACATTCAGAGCATCCATCCCGACGCCATCGTCATCGCCCACAAGGTAACCGATGCCTGCCGCGCCATGAAGGACCTGATGGTCGAACTTCCCAACTACCGCAAGTCCAAGACCCTGCGCGAGCTCGTCATCCAAATCAACACCATTGAGTCCGAGGCCGACGAGCTCTACATCAACGCCATGCGCAATCTGCACGTCAACGGCAAGGACCCGCTCGAGGTCATCGCCTGGCGTGACGTATATGCCTTCCTGGAGTATTGCGCCGACTGCTGCGAGAATGTGGCCGATGTCGTGGATTCGATTGTCATGAAGAACAGTTAATTGGGGGTACGTGTCCCACCGGTCGCGGGCCCGGCCACTAATAACCTTTTTCACTCCGGCTGCAAGCAGAGTCGTTCAAAAGGTTATTAGTGGCCGGGCCCGCTCCCTTATGCACCACCATTGGGAACTTTGGCTGATAGATTTAGCGCGATGGGGGTTTGGCTGAAGGGACCTTTGGTATCCGTTCGGACACTTTGGCCCTTGATGAGCGTTTGGCTGATTGCTGCTTTGGGTACTCTTTGGGTTACTTTTGGTTTGTTTGATTTTTAATTTTAGGAGGGCTTGTATGTCTTATTTGGATCTGGCTCGTGGTCGGTATTCTTGTCGTTCTTTTGAGGACCGTTCTGTTGAGCAGACTGTGGTGGATGCCATTGTTGAGGCTGGGCGTATTGCTCCTTCTGCTTGTAATAATCATCCAGCCCGTGTGATGGTGCTGGATACGCCTGAGCTGTTGGAGAAGGCTGCTGCTTGTCAGCCTCGGTTTGCTCGTGATGGGTCTATCTTTGGAGCTCCGCTTGTCTTCCTTATTTGCAGCGTTACCGATGATGCTTGGGTGCGCCCGTATGACCAGATGAATTCCAGTGAAATCGATACGTCCATCGTGTGCGACCAGATGATGATGGAGGCCACCGAGCAGGGCCTGGGAACGTGCTGGGTATGCCATTTTAAGCCTGAGGTGGCACAGGAGCAGTTCAACCTGCCCAAGGGCGTCTATCCCTATCACATGCTCGTCTGTGGCTATCCTGCCGACCACATCGCCGATCCCGAGCATCGCGAGGCCCGCACCATTCCCCTCCCCAACTTCCTCCTCAAGTAGTTTTTGGCACATGCCCTAAAACCTACCTTTTACCGCTCACCCATTTGCCGAGTTCTGCGCCATTATGTGCAGGGCTCGGTTTTTTATGTTGCGCGCCCCTGCACAGTCATAAAAAAGGACCCGCAAGGTGCGGGTCCTTTCTAGGCACTAAATTGCAGGACGAATGTTAGTCCAGGTCGTCGGCGGCAAAGTTGTCGATCGGGGCGAAGGGATCGGCCACGGGGACAACCGGGTCAGCGACGGGCAGCGGCTCGGCGGGAACAGTCACCGCAGGAGAAGCGGCAGAACCGACCGGCGTGGAGGCCATGAGGTCGGCCGGGAAGGAGTTCTGGGCATCATCCATAAAGTGTTGGATGAGCTTGAGGTACTCGGCCTTGAACTCCTCGCGGGAAGCCTTCAGACGGTCGATTTCCTCGAGCTCGGCCTGCTTCTCGGTCAGAGCCTGGCGAATAACCTCGCGGGCCTTGGCGTCAGCCTCGTTGCGGATACGCTCAGCGTTCTCGTTGGCATCGTTGACGATGGTCTCAGCGGTCTGCTGGGCAGCGATCAGGGCAGCGGAAATCTGGCGCTCCTGAGCGGAGAAGTCAGGGGCGGGAGCAGCCACGGGGGCGGCAGGAACGGCCTGGGCGGTGGCATCCTGAGCCTGGGCAAGCTGAGCCTGTGCGTCGGCAAGCTGCTGCTCGGTAGCAGTCAGACGACCCTTAAGGTCGACAATCTTAGCGAGCATAGCGTCAACCTCGGAGGACAGCGTCTCCAAGAAGACGTCGACCTCGGCAGGATCGTAGCCACGCTTGGCCTCAGAGAAAGTCTGAGCCTGGATGTCTGCAGGGGTAATAGCCATAACAAGTCTCCTTTTTCATCGCCTCGGCGTACACGCCCGACGTAAGTTACTAAGTCAGTTCTATACGAGTATACCTATAAGAAGCTGCAGAACCAGCCTCTGCACCAACTGCAACGCAATAATCGCAACGACCGGCGAAAAATCGACACCGCCCATCGGCGGGATGAAACGACGGAACAGGCCGAGCCACGGACCGCACACGCTATCGAGCACCGCAGCAATATCCTGAAGCAAACCGCCCTGCTTCATGGGAATCCACGTCATAAAGCAGTAGACGACAATGAGCGTGGAATAGAAGTTGAACAGCGTGTTGACCAGCTGGACGATAGTGTAGATGTTGATGGGAATCTCCTCGTCTTGTCTTTACTTAAGGTAGCCGTCGGCACGAAGCTTCTTGAGATCGGAATCTTTGACCTCGCAACCGGCGGGCAGCACCATGAACACGCGGTCGCCTACCTCCTTGACCGTGGCGCCCAGACCGCAGGCAAAGCCGTAAGAGAAGTCCAAGACGCGCTTGGCAACTTCGGTGCGTACGCCCACAAAAATCAGTGCGACAGGCTGCTTGGTGCGAACGCGGCGCACCACGGTCTCCACGTCGTCATAGCTCTCGGGGCGCAGGACATAGGCCGGCAGCTGCGGCGTGGCGTTGATGATATTGCTCGCATAGGCCGAGGCATCGCTCGGTGCAGGCGCGGGTGCAGCGGCGGCACGGGCGCGGGTGTTCTCGGCGTAGCTCGACGGCGTGTCATAGGCACCAGGACGATAACCGCTCGCAATACTGTCCTGCGAGCGCGAAGGCGGGTTATACGTCGTGGCATGGCGGGAGTCATCGCCGACCAGCTGGCCGGAGCGCGTATACACGGCAACCGACTCAGCTTCACCGCGGCGCGTCTGACCAAGCAGGCCGTTGCTCGGCTCGTCTTGGGTGTAGAAGCCCTCGCCCGAAGCACCGCTGTAGCCGTTGCCCTGATAACTATCATCGTAGCCGTCATCGTAGCCGTAGTCGTCGTCCTGGCCATAACCCTGGTCGTAACCCTGCTGGCCGCCCAGGTGCATCTTATTTTTAATCTCGTCAAGGAAGCCCATGGTTGTGTCCTCTCGCGGTTTAGTGCAGGCGCCCCGATAATCAGTGCGCACTTCAGAGCCTTATTTTACTGCAAACTCCGGGCTAAATACTACCCTGCCCAGGCGAACGAGCGTAGAGCCCTCCTCAAGGGCAGGCTCAAAGTCCTCGCTCATGCCGCAGGAAAGCTCAGGCAGGTTCAAATCGGGATGCGCCGCCTCCAGCTCATCCCTCAGCTCACGAAGCCCCGCAAAGGTGCGGCGTGCCACATCCTTATTCCCCCGGGGCGCCATAGTCATAAGCCCCTGTACGCAAATTCCCTCAAGTTCCGCAAGCTCACCCGCGGCGGCGCGAATCTCATCGGGCGAAAAGCCTCCCTTCGACTCCTCACCACTCACATTGACCTCGATGAGCACACGCTGGGGGCCAGCGAGCTCGCCTGCCTCAATCTTGCGGACAGAACGGCTCGAGATCGCCTGTGCCAGATGCAGCGAACCCACCGAGTGAATCAGCTCGGCTGAGCCCAGCACCGCATTGATCTTATTGGTCTGCAGGTTGCCGATCATATCGAAGCGCACCTCGGGCAGCTCCGGATGCTCCGCCAGACCCGTGAGCTTGCGAACCAGCTCCTGCGGGCGGTTCTCGGCAAAATGGCGATACCCCGCCTGGATGGCGGCAACGGTCTCATCGACACCAACGGTCTTGGACACGGCAATGAGGCGCGCGGCGTCGTGGGGGCGGCCCGCGCGATCGAGCGCCGCATAAAAACGTTCCAGAATCTGCTCGCGGCGAGCGCGCATCAAGTCCAAATAGTTATCCATTGCCAATCGCCTCCGCTGACAGCCAAACAAGTAGTCCCATGCTAACGCAAGAGCGCGGCCCCGCATGTGCAAGGCCGCGCTCACTTAGGTATTTACAATCTTTCGACGAACGGGGCTACTTACTCCTCGTCGTCCTCGCCATCGTCCTCGTCCTCAAGATGATCGAGCAGGTAGCGAAGACCCTCGCTGACCTCGTTAACGGGCACCTTGGCAACGTAGCGAGCGTCGACGGCGGGCCTCATGATAACACCCTCGCCCGAAGGCACGCGCATGCTCTCGAGCTCATCCTCGTCCACACGGGCGATATCGCCGGCGTTCATACGCTGACCAGTCAACAGGAAGGTCAAACGGCAAGCGGCATCGATGGAAATCGAAGCGATGCGATCGAGGTAGCGCGAAACCATGATGGCGCGGCGCAGGTCGTCATAGTTGCTGTCGTCGTCCATAAAGTCGCCCGTATCCATACGGTTAAAGGTGCGGAAGAACTTCTCGTAGGCGGCATGCACTGGCTCGTCCTCGACGGCCAAGTTGCAGATGATGGACATGTCATTGGTGACGAGCGCAGAAAGCGAAGAGCCCAGCACCTGGTAAACAGCTTCGGCCTCGGCCTCAACCGTACCGACGAGCTCCTGGGGCAGCGAGATGTCGGCCTTGACCATGTGACGCGTGGCGCGGCAGATCTGGCGAACCTTATCGGTCATGCGCTGCAGGTTAAAGTCGACGTAGATGATCGTCTGAAGCAGGCGGAAGTCGGAGGCGACCGGTGACTGCGTGGCGATCAGGTTGTAGCAGACGGCCTCCAGGTTGGCGCAGCGCGCGTCAATCGAAAGCGTACGTTTCTTGGTCTTGGTGGCGAGCTTGCGGTCGTCGGTCACATAGGCCTTCACGGCATCGTGGAGGGCCAGATCGACGGCCTCGTAGATGCTCAGCATCTCGTGACGGGCCTCGACGAGCTGACGGGAAAACAGTTTGCGCATGGTTCACTCCAATCAGTTGGGTGCGGTCATGCCGCCCGCACAGTGAATACGCACCGGACCAGGTCCGATCGGCTTGGGACTAGTCGCACCGATCAGCCAAAGCGGCCGGTGATATAGTCTTCCGTCCGCGAGTCCACCGGGCTGGTGAAGATCGCGTCGGTTTGACCATACTCGATGAGCGTGGCGGGCTCGCCGGCAACTTCCTGCAAGAAGAATGCGGTGTAGTCGCTGATACGAGCTGCCTGCTGCATTGAATGCGTGACGATGATGATCGTCATCTCGGGCGCCAGCTCGGCCATCAGATCCTCGACCTTAGAGACGGACGTGGGGTCGATGGCGGAGCAGGGCTCGTCCATCAGGAGAACATCGGGTTGCACCGCAAGCACGCGCGCGATGCACAGACGCTGCTGCTGACCGCCCGAGAGCGCCAAACCATCCTTGTTGAGCTGATTGGATACCTCTTTCCAGAGGTTGGCGCGCTTGAGCGATTCTTCCACGATGTCATCGAGGTCGCTTTTGCTAGTCACGCCCTGCAGACGAGGTCCAAAGGCGACATTCTCGTAGATGGATTTGGGAAACGGGTTGGGCTGCTGAAAGATCATGCCCACGCGACGACGGAGATCGACCGGGTCGACGCCCTCGGCATAGATATCATTGCCGTCGAGCGTCATGGTGCCCTCGACGCGCGTACCCTCGATCAGATCATTCATGCGGTTGATGCAGCGCAAAAACGTCGACTTGCCGCAGCCCGAAGGGCCAATGAAGGCGGTGATGGCGTTTTTGGCGATGTTGAGGTCAAGCCCCGTCAGCGCATGAAAGTCACCGTACCAAAAGTTGAAATCCTTGGCCGTAATGGCCGCTTGCTCCAGCGTGGGAGCGGACTGATAAACGGACATGGGACTCCTTAACTAGCGACGCTTGCGCGACAGGAAGCGCGCAAACAGGTTGAAGGCCAGAATGATCACCATCAGCAAGAGCGCGGTGCCGTAGGCTGCGTTCATGTTGATGCCGTCGTTGGCAAGCAGGTACAGGTGAACCGTCATGGGGCGGCCGGAATCGAGCGGCGAAATAGGTAGATTGATGGCCTGGCCCATGGTGTAGAGCACCACCGCGGTCTCGCCGATGGCGCGACCGATGGCAAGGACGATGCCCGTGGCAATACGGCCAAAGGCAGAAGGAAGCACAATCTTGGAGACAACCTGCCACTTGGTGGCGCCCAGGCCGTACGCGCCCCAACGGATATAGCGCGGGACGGCGCGAATGGCCTCTTCGGTGGTGCGCATGACGATGGGAAGCATCAAGAGCGCGAGCGCCAGAGCGGCCGAGACCATCGAAAGGCCCAGGCCCATGGCCTCGACAAACAAGGCGTAGCCAAACAGGCCCATAACGATGGAGGGCACCGAGGCCAAAGCGTCAGCAGCGTAGCGAATGAGCTCGACGACCTTGCCCTGCTTGGCGTACTCGGCCAGATAGACGGCTGCCAGCACAGCGATCGGCGTGCAGATAAGCATGGCGAGCGCCGTCACATAGACGGTCGAGACGATCGTGGGCCAAATACCGCCCTCGGCGTTGACGCCCTGGGGCCAACCGAAGATAAAGTCGAGCGAGATGTGTGGCAGGCCGTTGATGACCACGTAGGCGATGATAGCGACCAGCACCAGCGTGGTGATGTATGCCGCGGCACGGAACACGCCAAGCATGATCTTGTTGGACAGGTCCTTGTTGATGCGGCCCTTCTTGCCGTGGGAAAGGGCACGCTTGATGCGCTCGCGCGACGAGGTCGTATCGACCGTCGTGTCAACGGAATCGGACATAGCCTACCCCCTCTTCTTCTTGGAAACCAGGCGGACGATGCCCACCAGCGTGGCGGAAATGATAAACAGGACCACGCCCATGCCGAACAGCGCCGAGCGATGCAGACCCGAGGAATAGCTCATGTCGAGCGCAATCTGGCTCGTGAGCGTCGAGATGGGGCTCGCAATGCTGTCGGGAATAACCGGGGCGTTACCCACGACCATGAGCACGGCCATGGTCTCGCCGATGGCACGGCCCATACCCAGCACGATGGCATCCACGATACCCAGCTTGGCGGCAGGTAACACGACCTTATAGATAGTCTGCCACTTGGTGGCGCCCATGGCATACGATGCCTCGCGAATGCCCATGGGAATGGAATTGAGAGCATCGATGGTAAGCGTCGTGATGGTGGGCACGATCATAATGGCGAGCACGAACCACGCCGTCAGCGCGCCAAAACCAAGACCGCCGGTCAGTTGTGCGATAAACGGGCGGATGATGATCATGCCAAAGAAGCCATAGATGATAGAAGGGATGCCGGCCAACAGGTCAACGGCAGGGCTGATGAGCTTGCGCACGCGCTTGCTGGCGATCTCGACCAGATACACGGCCGTGCCCACGCCTAGGGGCACACCCATGGCGAGTGCACCGACGGTCACCAGACCCGAGCCGGCAAGCAGCGACACGATGCCGTAGTGACCCTCAGAGGGCGCCCACGTAAGGCTAAAGAAGTCCGCCAGACCGATGTCGGTAAAGACGGGCAGCGCCGAGTACGTGGTAAAGACAAAAATCAGGATGACGGTAACGACCGCCAAGAACGCGCAGGCAAAGAAGATCCACTGCAGCGCCTTCTCCTTGATATAGGTACTGCGCGATACGAGCGCCAGCTCGCGCTTCTTGGGCGTCTGAACATTCCGCTCAGTCTGGGAGTTTTCCTGTGCTTCCATGCTACTCACTCCCCTTCTCGTCGTTGGTGACGGGGATAAAGCCCGCCTCGCGAATCTGCTTGTCCATCTTTTCGGACGTCACATAGTCGATGTAATCCTGCGCCTGCTGCGAAGGCGCACCCTTCACAAAGAAGTAAAGGTCGCGTGAGATGGGATAGCCGCCGCTCGCGACCGTCTTCTCGGACGCCTCAACATGATTGACCGAGACGGCCTTGACCGAGGTCTTGGCGTTGAGGCTATCGACGAAGCCCAGCGAAATGTAGCCAATGGCACCGCGCGAACGAGATACCACGTCGCGTACCTGGCCCGTACCCGAAAGAACAGCCGAGCGGCGATCGAACGGGGTGCCGTCCATCACGATGGTGCGGAAGGCCTCACGCGTGCCGGACGCCTCGTCTCGGTTGATGACCTGGATCTTCAGGTCCTCTCCGCCGACTTCCTTCCAGTTGGTGATCTTACCGGCGTAAATATCGCGGAGCTGCTCGGTCGAGAGGTTATCGACCGGGTTATCGTCGTTCACGATGACCGCGATACCGTCGTGGGCAATGACGATGGGAGTCAGGCCCAGATCCTGTTCGTCGGCATTGAGTCCACGGGAGGAGCTGGCGATATCGGCCGTGCCAGCGCTGACGGCTTCGATGCCAGCGGAAGAGCCCAAACCGGAAACGAGCACGTCGATGCCGGTCTCCTCCTTAAAGCCCTCTGCCGCAATCTCGGCGATAGGAAGGCAGGTCGTGGAGCCGGCCACGGTAATGGAAGAGGTAGAAGATCCCGAAGAACAGGCGCACAGCGTAAGCGTAAGCACAGCGGCGCTCAGGACCGATACGATCTTTCTCATAGCATCACGCCGATCGCAGCATGGCGCCCACAGGTGCCGTCCTCGTTACGGTAGGAATAAAAGCGGTCGTTCTGACGCACAGTCGAAAGCTGGGTATCCACGATATTATCCGCGTCCACACCGGCATCTACCAGCGCCTCACAAATGGCAGCGGAAAGATCGAGCATGCGAGAGGCACTCGCATCGATGCAAGAGAACTCGACGGCAAAGCGATCCATGAGTTCCTGGGATACCTCATATTCGTCAGCCAAGATATGGGGGCCGATATAGGCGGAAACGTCGCTCGCATCGCAGCCGGCAGCATCGCAAAGCGCCCGGCACGCCTTGGCAGAAATACGTGCAATCGTGCCCTTCCAGCCGGAGTGCACCACGGCAAATCCGCCGGGGGCCACCAGCACCACGGGAACGCAGTCGGCAAAGCAGAGCAGCACGGGCACGTCATGGGCCGTACAGACGATGGCATCGCAGCCCTCGGCAATCTGCTCGCGAACGTCCTCAAGGTCATCGGCGCCGTTCGAAGTCACCGTAACGATATGGTCACCATGTACCTGATTGGGCACGAGCAGATTATGCTCGCACTCAGTGGCGCCCATAGCTTCGAGCGCTCGACGACGATTTTCTTGAACAGCAAAGGGGTCATCGCCTACATGCGAGCCCAGGTTGAGCGAGGAGTACGCATCTTCAGAAACGCCACCGGTGCGCTCGGTAAAGGCAAAGCGAACATTGGATGTCGCGCCCTCCACCAACGTAACTCCATCATGGTCGACACGCGAAACGTTGTCCGCACGTGCTGCCATACTAAAGCCTCCTAATAACACAAGTACCGCGGCGTCGCCGCGCAGTCCGCGTTTATACGGCTGTCATACTTCCTTAAAAGGATACCCGCAGCGGTAGGGACCAAACGTAAAGGGAACGTAAGGAGATTGGAGGCTTTCGTTTACAAACGAGAAACAAAACGGGGTGCATCCAAATGGACACACCTCGTGCAGGTCGTTGAGAAAAACGAACTAGAAGCTACCGCGCTTCAGGAAGTCGGGAAGCTCGAACTGGTCGTTGCCAAAGTTGGGCAGCTCGGTACCACCGACGTTGCGGGTCGGAGCGGCCTGAGCCGGGCTGGCAGCCGGAGCGGTGCGCTGCGGCTCAGCGGAGGCAGCCGCCTTGCTCTGAGACTGCTGGGCAGCAAAGAGCTCGTCCTGACGGTTGACGTTGGAATCGGAGAAGCCCGTAGCGATGACGGTGATACGCACCTGATCGCCCAGGGACTCGTCGACAACGGTACCGAAGATGATGTTGGCCTCGGGGTCGACGGCGTTGGCGACAACGTCGGCGGCGTCGCTGATCTCCTGGATGCCCAGGTCCTTGGAACCGGCGATGGAGAGCAGCACGCGCGTGGCACCATCGATGGAGCTCTCGAGCAGCGGGCTGGAGATGGCCTGCTGGGCAGCGTCGACGGCACGGGTATCCCCAGAAGAGGTACCGATACCCATCATGGCGGTACCGGCCTGCTTCATGATGGTCTTAACATCGGCGAAATCCAGGTTGATGATACCGGGGACGGTGATAAGGTCCGTGATGCCCTGGGTACCCTGGGAAAGGACGCCATCGGCAATCGCGAAGGCCTCGAGCATGGTGGTCTTCTTCTCGGCGATGTCGAGCAGCTTATCGTTGGGGATGACGATCATGGTATCGACGCAATCAGAGAGGGTCTTAATGCCCTCCTCGGCGCTCTTCTTGCGCTTGCGGCCCTCAAAGGTGAAGGGCTTGGTCACGACGGCGACGGTCAGTGCGCCGACCTCGTTCATCGCGATATCGGCAACGATGGGAGCAGCGCCGGTACCGGTGCCACCGCCCTCGCCGCAGGTGATGAACACCATGTCGGCGCCAGCGAGCGCCTCGGCAATGTCGTCGCGGGACTCATCGGCAGCCTTGCGGCCAACCTCGGGGTTGGCGCCGGCGCCCAGGCCGCGGGTAAGGTCGGTGCCGATGTGCACCTTGATATCGGCATCAGAGATCGCGAGTGCCTGAGCATCGGTGTTGATGGCAACAAACTCGACGCCGCGGATGCCCTCTTCGATCATTCGATTGACCGCGTTGGTACCGCCGCCGCCGACGCCGACCACCTTAATGACGGCAAGGTAGTTGTTGATCTCTGTCTCGTGCATGTCGGTCCTCCGAACAAAGGTTATAGCCATAGCATGGGTCGACCCCTGCGCACATTAACCTTCAGGTTGAAAGTAAATGCAAAGGTAAACCGTATTATGTTTGCACATTATGAACGTATCAGTCAAATAATTGACCGTGAAAACCAAACAAACCAGATAAACGGCGTGGTATGGCCCCTCAACAAAGCATCAACCAGCGCTACGAGGTCGGAGCATTCCTAAATGTGTAGTTGCCCGGAGAGCGCACATTGATATACGTTACGCCCTCTACCTGCGAAAGCAACTTGGTGACTACGCGTTCCTTCTTGGCGATATCGTCCGAATCGCCCAGCGACACCTCAATGCCGTTATTGAGGTTTGCCGAGATGGCTTCGACCGAAGGCGTGGAAATGTCCTTGACTTGTCCCAAGAACTCGCTCGAAAAACCACGCACATAATCCAAGCCAGCCTTAACGGCCTTGGAGCTCACCGCCTGGCCGGAAACCGGAGCGACATCCGCCGAGACATCAGTCAGCAACACCGCGCCATAGTGCTTAGCGAGCGCCAGTGCGGCATCAATGCCGGTCAGGGTATTTGAGCCCTGCCCTGTCGTGATGACGTTGCCCTGGTCGTCCACTTCGACCGACGTCGACAGCGGGGCGATCCAGGTGTCATCATCCCCGATGGCCCAGGCAAGGTCATCGGAGCTGATATAGGCAATTGCGATGACCTTGCGCTCCATCGGCGTAATGATGAGCGTATGCGGGAACTGACGCTGGACATCCACGCCCGAGACCCACGGGTTCTGCTTGAGGTCCTCGGTAATCTGGTCGGGATCGACGTTAAAAAGCGACGTTCCCTCGGGCAAATCGATCAGCTGGATAGCATCGTGCTTCGTCACATGCTCGCTGCCTTGAATCTGAATATCAGTGGCGGTAAACAATCCAGAGTTAATCACCACGATGGCAACGACGACGAGCACAGCCAAGACGGCCAGAACGCCGCCCACGATTTTGCCTTTGCCTGTAACGACAGAAGCGGCTTCTGATGTTTTATTTACCATCGCCCCAAGTGAAGACAACGGGTTGACGCCTTTTTTACTCGAAGGCTTCTTGGCGGTAGCCGGCACCGATGTCAGCGAGCGCGGTTTCGATGCGCCCAGCGTGCGACCCGGACGCGCCGCCTTAGTTCCTGTCGAGGGTCTAGGAGTTGCCATAGGACGGGCAGGCTTGGCGCCCATAACAGGCTTTGAAGTCACCGAGGGACGCGAGGACTTTTTTGCGGCCGGACGATTACCGAGCTGCGAGCCGACGACCGGACGACTGGCCTGTCGAACATGCCCGACAGACTTAGAGTGCGCGACGGTATTGCGTTGAGGTTTGGCAGGCGCGCCGGAACGCCCTCCGGCGCGGCGGAAGGTGGGTTTCGATGCTCTAGAAGCCGAGGAATTTAACTTCCGGTCTGAGCTCGATGCCATACGCCTCCCTCACCTTTCCGTGCACATGTCTGATAACCGCGGCAACGTCATCGGCCGAGGCAGTTCCGTTATTAACGATAAAATTAGCGTGAACGGGCGAAACTTCCGCGCCGCCAATCGAAAAACCCTTTAATCCACAATCCTCGATAAGCTTGCCCACACTCTCATCGGGCGGGTTGCGAAAGACCGACCCGCAGGATGCGCGACCCATGGGCTGCGTACGCTTGCGCCTCGTCAGGTACCGCTCCATGCGCTCGCGAATGTCGGCCTTGGGCGCCGGTTTAAGCTTGAGCACGCACTCGAGGATGATCTCATTGCGGGGAAGGCTACATTCGCGGTAGCCCCAAGTGATCTCGGACCCAGCATAATGCTTGATACCGGATGCCGGGTCAAACGTTACGACATCCTCAACCAGCGAGCCAATCCACTCGGTCCGTGTGCCGGCATTCATAGATATCGCACCGCCGACCGAGCCAGGGATGCCAACGGCAAACTCAAGGCCCGAGAGGCTACGCGACAGGGCATCGTTGACCAGGCGCGCAAACATCACGCCCGCACCGACCGTCAGCGTACAACCGTCATCGGCAACAACCGTGCGCTGAAACTCACGTCCGAGCGAAATGACGGCACCGCGATAGCCGCCATCGGCAACCAGCAGATTGGAGCCCTTGCCGATGATGACCCACGGCACCTGCTCGCGATCGAGCACCGCCACGGCGCGGCGGAGGGCATGATAGCTATGGCACGTCACAAAGAGGTCGGCCTTGCCGCCGATACGATAGCTCGTATGACGCGCAAGGCGCTCGTCCTCGATCACATCCGTGTCGATCATGCCCGAGAGCGCCATGACGGCGTTAAACAGACCCATTAGACTTAAGCGTCTTTCTTGGCAGTCAGATACTCAATGAACTCGGGACCGACGGTCGTAACGTCGCCGGCACCCATGGTGAGCAGCAGGTCGCCCTCGCCCACCATCTGCTCGAGCTCCTGATTGAGCTCAAGACGGCTGGAGCAGTACACGACCTCCTTGCCAGGATGCTTGGCGCGCACGGTATCGGCGAGCATCTTAGAGGTGACACCCGGAATGGGCATCTCGCCAGCCGAGAACACATCAATCAGCAGCAGTTTATCGGCATTGGCAAATGCATCGGCAAAGTCGTCGCACAGGGCCTGCAGGCGCGAATAGCGGTGCGGCTGGAACACGACATCGACGTGCTTGTAGCCCAGCGAGGAAGCGGCAGCAAGCGTCGCCTTGATCTCGGTGGGGTGATGGCCGTAATCATCGACCACGGTGATGCCATCGATATCGCCCACGTGGGTAAAGCGACGGCGGACGCCCTCAAAGCTCGAGAGCGCCTTGGCGGCGGCGTCGATGTCAAGGCCCAGGACATGGGCGACGGTGAGCACCGCCGTGGCGTTGAGCATGTTGTGGCGACCGGGGTTGCTCTTGATCTCCACAGCGTGCTCAGTGCCGTCCTCAAAGCGAACGATAAAGTCACTCTGGATGCCCTTGACATCCGGGTGCACGCAGACGATGTCGTTGCTCTCGGCAAAGCCGTAGGAAAGCACGTGACGGCCCGTCGACTTGGCGAGCTCGACCAGATGCGGGTCCTCGCCGCAGACGATGACGGTGCCGTCCTCGCCCACCAGGCTCATGAATTTGGCGAAAGTTGCCTCGATCTCCTCGATACCCGAGTAGTGATCGAGGTGGTCGGCCTCGACGTTGGTCACAATGACTACGTTGGGGTTCAGGAACAGGAAGGAGCTGTCGGACTCGTCGGCCTCGGCGACAAAGTAGTCGCCCGAGCCGTTCTTGCCGTTCGTGTCATAGCCCTCGACGATGCCGCCGATCAAGAAGCTCGGATCCAGACCCATGCGGTCGAGCATGGTGGCGCACATCGAAGACGTGGTGGTCTTGCCATGCGTGCCGGCAACAGCGACGGTGGTGTAGCCGTGGCCCAAAGCAGAGAGCATCTTGGCACGGGGCCACACGGGAATACCCAGCTCGCGAGCGCGCACGAGTTCAGGGTTGGACTCCGGAATAGCGGTGGACACAACAACCACGTCGGGCTTGACCTCGTCGATCGTGGCGGCCTCATGGCCCACATGCACCTTCACACCAGCGCGGGTAAGCTGGCGGATATAACGTGACGTCTTAAGGTCGGAGCCGGTAACGGCATAACCGCGCTCGTGCAGAACGAGGGCGATGCCGCTCATGCCGGCGCCGCCGATACCGATAAAGTGGGCGCTCTTAAACTCGGGCGCGGAGGTTGCAGTCTGGGAATCAGCCATGTGCTCGTGTACTCCTTGCGTAAACACTGCCTGTAACCCGTTAACTGTACCGCACCTACCGCATCAGCGCGAGGGCGACCGACGATATCCCGTCTAACTAACGCAAACCCTCTACCGCATCCGCCAGAAGAGCGGCGGCCCTATCCTGAGCCAGACCACGCGCCGCCTGACGCATGGCGTCGCGTGCCGCCGCGTCATCGACCAGGTGCAGCAGCTCATCGGCAAAGGCAGAACCGTCGATATCGGCATCGGCACAGAGCACGCCGGCCCCGGCGTCGACCAGATAACGGGCATTGGTGGTTTGGTGGTCGGCCGTCGCATGCGGGTACGGCACGAGCACCGAGGGCACGGCGAGCGCAGCGATCTCGGCCACGCTCGATGCGCCCGAACGCGATAGCACCAAATCGGCAGCAGCCAGCATGTCGCCCATGTTGTCGATGTAAGGCTGGACGCGGTAACGCTTCGCCTCCTCGGGCGTCAGCGCCAAAGCGCGCTCGGTTTCCTCAAAGCCGTCGGCACCCGTCGAATGCAACACATAGAGGTTCTTGCGCGAAAGCAGCTCGTTTTTGAGCGAAGCCACGCGCTCGTTGAGGTGCTGGGCGCCAAGTGAACCGCCAAAGACGAGCAGCAGCGTAGCGTCCTCGGGAACGCCAAGTGCCTTGCGGCCGCGAGCGCGATCGCCCTCGATCACCGAGCGACGTACGGGGTTGCCGGTCATGAGCACGTGGTCAGGGTCACCTTCGCGCTCAAAGACCGAACGCGCTGCCGGCACCGAGATGCACACGCGAGCGGCGTGGGAGTTCATCATCTTGTTGGCCAGGCCCGGAACAGAGTTCTGCTCATGCAGCAGATACGGAACGCCTGCGCCCTTGCACCACCCCAGCAACGGAACCTCGACATAGGCACCAAAACCGATGGCGGCATCGGGCTTGCCGACCTTTGAGAAATGACTGGCGAGCGCACGCTTGGCCTTGTTGACACGCCACAGCGAGGTCAGCGCCGTCCAAGGACGGGAGCGGTCGAAGCCCGTAACCGTAATGGGCACAAAATCAAACCCAGCCTCGGGGACCAGACGACCCTCGAGCTTGCGCGACTGGCCCACGAACACAACGTGGTGGCCACGGTCACGCAGCTCTTCGGCCAAGGCGAGCGCGGGGTTGATATGCCCTGCCGTGCCGCCGGCTGCAATAGCAACGGTCATCTTATCGGTCATGGTAGTCCCTTCGTACACGCGGTCCCTGGTCGTCGGTGCGCAAACGCGCCGACGGGTCCGAGTTCAAATCGATTCGATTATATCCGCCGCCCGCATTGCGAGGAGTTGGGCGCTGCGGACGACCTTGCGGCGCCGTTCGCTGACGCGGACGGGCTGCCGGCTCGGTCGCAGAGCCATCCAGAACGGTAAAGCCGTTACGCGAAGACCGCTCGCCGCGCACGTGGGGCACGCCGGCGGTACTCTCATCCATAACGGCAAAGCTCTCGCGGCGACGGTCGTACTCATCGCGACGGGCGCTCTCGTACGAAACGCGTAGGATCAGACCGGCAAGCATAAGCGACACAATAATCGACGAACCGCCATAGCTAATAAACGGCAACGGTTTGCCCGTCATGGGAAACACGTTGAGGATGCCCAGCGCATTGATCAAAAACTGCACCGCGAGAATGACCGCAGAGCCAGACGCCATGAGCGCGCCCCGACGATCGGTCGCCTGCTCGGCAATGCGAAACGCCGAGTAGATCAGCATCGCAAACACCAAGAAGAACAGGACGGTTCCGACAAAACCGACTTCCTCGCCAATGATGGCCAGGATGTAGTCGTTGTGCGCCTCGGGCAGATACGAGTACTTCATGGTTGAGTTGCCGATGCCACGGCCGAACAGACCGCCCGAGGCAAAGGCCATGATGGCAAGCGTGGCCTGATAGCCGTCACCATACTCGTCGGCCCAAGGGTTCAAGGCAACCTGAATACGCACCATACGGTACGGCTCTGCAACAAGCGCAATCACGATCACGAGAATGCCGAAGATTATCACGCCGATGATAAATTTGGGGTCGAGACCCGCAAACAACGCCATGCACATGAGGGTCAGCAGGATGATCAGGACGGTACCGAAATCGGGCTGGATAAAGATCAGAAAGAGCGGAATGCCCAGGTAGATGCCCATCTTGCGAAGGAATTCGTTGATGTTGCCACCGGGCGAAAAGAAGCGATCAAGCATGATGGCCGAATACGCAATGGCAAATGGCTTTAAAAACTCGGAAGGCTGGAACTGAATGCCGGCGATGTTGAGCCAGCGGGTGGCGCCACGGCTGCCGCTGCCCACCAAGAACACCAGAAACAGTAGCCCTATCATGCCTATGAGGAAGATCCTGAGCACATCCTCCCCAAACCAGCTGTCCGGCAAAACGCGCACGATGGCAATCAGCGCCAGAACACCGACCACGGCAAACGCAGCCTGTCGACCCAGAAAAAACGTCGCTGAGCCATTCTCGTGCAGCGCCTCGACCGAAGACGCCGAGTACACCATCAGCAGGCCAAAACACACCAAGATAAACAGACAGGCCATGAATATCAGACGGGGGCGCATGATGCGGGCGGGAACGCCGGCAATATAGCGTTCGCTAAACGACTGCCCGCCGCGACCGGAACGCGGTGCGCTACGCCGCGAGGAAGCACGGTCCGAGTCGGGCCTCCTCATACCTTGTCGGGGGCTCTCCTCTCTCACCGGCAACCCCTATTCCATTTGCGATTTCGCTGCAGCGGCAAGCTGAGCCACGTAGTCCTTAAACACGCGGCCGCGCTCCTCATAGCCCGAGAACTCATCGAACGAAGAGCAGGCAGGAGAAAGTAAGATCACGTCGCCACGGCTCGACAGCGAACGGGCAACGTCCACGGCATCGCGTAGGTCATCCGCTTGGGCGATATCCACATCGCCATCGACATCGGCCTCGTCCATAGCGGCGGTAAAGCGCTCGCGCGCATCGCCAAAGCAGATGACCGAGCGCACGTTATCCATAACGACGCGCGCGAAGTCCGTGAGCGGCGTGCCCTTATCGTGGCCGCCGAGCAGCAAGATCACGTTGTCATCGGGAAATGCCGTCAGTGCCTTCTCGACCGCGTCGGTGTTGGTCGCCTTGGAATCGTTGACGTAGCGCACTCCGTCAATCTCGCCGCACGGCTCCACGCGGTGCTCGAGCGGCTGGAACGAGGCCAGACCGCGGCAAATGCCCTCGGGATTGGCACCGACGGCCAGGACAGCCGTGGCAGCGCACAGGGCATTGATAACATTGTGATGGCCCGAGATCTTGAGCTCGGATGCAGCGATGAGCGGGGTCTCGACGCCCTTCAGGCGCACGACCATTTTGCCGTCGCGCACAAAGGCGGCGTCTGCACCCTCGGGCTCGTCAAAAGCGACCTTGCAGATGCGACGACCCGGCGTGTAGATGTACTCATCGAACTCGTGAATGCCGGCGTCTTCGACGTCGACGACCATCAGATCGTCATCGACCATATTGTCAAACAGTTTGATCTTGGCAAGCGCATAGTTCTTATGGCTCTTATGCCAGCCCAAGTGGTCGGGAGTGATGTTGAGCAGCACCGCCACGCGAGGGTGGAGCTCGGTGGTCGTAGCAATCTGATAGCTCGAGAGCTCAGCCACAAACCACTCGTTGTGGGCTCGGCCGTCAATCTCGTTGATAGGCGGCTCGCCGATGTTGCCGACAGCTACACTGGCCTCACCGGAAGCCTTGAGCAGATAATCGGTCAGCGACGTGGTGGTCGTCTTGCCGTTGGTGCCCGTGATGGCAATCCAGTTATCGGGCGACAGGCGATAGGCAAACTCGGGCTCACCCATAATCTGGGCGGCATGCTCGCGCCCGGCCTTAAAGAAGCCCGAGAACTCCGAGATGCCCGGGCACGTCACGCATACGTCATAGGCGCCCTCGACCTGTTCGGTCCCATAGACAAACGACGCACCGGCAGCCTCGAGCGCACGCGTGGCGTCATTGGGCTCAGAGGTGCCGCCGCCATACACGGTAACGGCGCTTACGCGCTCTGGATGTGCCAGCGCCCAGCGGGCGACATCGAGACCGGATTTGCCCTGACCCAAAACGAGCAGGCTAAAGACATCAGCAAGAGGCATGAAAGACCACTATCCCAACTGGAAGAACAGGGCAAGGCCAACGGCACCAAATGCCGCAGCGATAATCCAAAAACGGATGACGACCTTGGTCTCGGCCCAACCCTTCTTTTCGAAATGATGATGGATGGGCGCCATAAGGAAGACGCGCTTGTGCGTAAAGTGGAAGTAGACAACCTGAATCATGACCGACAGGGTCTCAACGATAAACAGGCCACCGATGATGAGGGAGACGACCTCGGTGTTAGTCATGATGGACGTACAGGCAAACGCGGCACCCAGAGCAAGCGAGCCGGTATCACCCATAAAGATGCTCGCCGGATAGCAGTTGAACCACAGAAAGCCCAGGCAGGCACCGGCACACGCGGTGCAGAAGATGGACAGGTTCACGTCTCCGTGCAAAAACGCCATGGCAGCCATGGCGAGCATGGCGATCATGGAGGTGCCGCCAGCAAGACCGTCAAGGCCATCGGTCAAGTTCACGGCATTAGAAAGACCGGCAATCATCAGCCAGCAAAAGACAATATAGAGCCACGGGAACGAATAGCCGCAGATGGTAGTCGAAAGCACGCCAAGGTCAATCGTCAACCCACCGGGAAAACGAATCTCGGGGGCGACGCCGCACCAGTTGACGGCAAGTACCGTAAAGGTGACACAGATAATGGTTAGGCCGATCATCTTGGCATGGGGCGTCAGACCGAGCGAGCGCCCATGCGTAACGGAGGTCAGGTCGTCGATCAGGCCCAGCACGCCGGTCGCCAGCGTGGCGAGCAGCACGAGTACGAGCTCGGTGGTGAGCTTGCCCATCAGCAGGCAGGTCAGCGAGATCGCGACGAGGATGACAACGCCACCCATGGTGGGCGTTCCCTGCTTAACCAAATGACGCTTGGGGCCGTCGGCACGAACCTGCTGGCCGATACCCTCGACCTTGAGCAGCTTGATCCACCACGGCATGAGCAGCAGCGCAATGGCTGCGGCGATGCCAAGCCCCAAAAAAGCCTGATACGTTGGATACGAGGGATTGCCGAACATGGGCTAGCACACACCTTCCACAAAGCGGTCGAGCTCAACAAAGCGGGAACCCTTGACCAGTACAACATCATGTTTTTCAAGCGCGCCGCCCATGCGGTCGAGCACCTGCTGATAATCGGAGAACACCTGGATGCGGTCCTCGTCCATGCCCATCATGCGCGCGGCATCGGCCATAAGCTGGGCCAGCTCACCACCCACGCACGCCAGCATGTCGAGCTTCTTGGCGGCGGCATAGGCGCCCACGAGCTCATGCATGCGAGGAGCCTCATCGCCCATCTCGCCCATCTCGCCCAGGATCGCCATGCGAGACCCCGTGCACGAAAGCGAGCACAGCAGATCGAGGCCGGCTGCCATCGATTCGGCGCTGGCGTTATAGGAATCGTCGATGATGCGTGCACCGCTCTTGGCGCGCTTGATCTCCTGGCGGTGCCCGGTGATCGTAAGACCCCTAAAGGCAGCATCGATCTGCTCGGGCGTCACGCCCAGGCGATAGGCAACCGCGGCGGCCTTAACGGCATTAGGAACGGACTGCACGCCGGGGATGGCAAGCATGGTATCGATTGTCTCGCCCTGGCCAAAATCGAGCGTAAAGACCGGACGGCCCTCGTCATCAACGCGAACGTCGCGGGCGCGGACCTCATCATCGTCCGAGACACCGGCCAGCATCACGTCGATACCAGCAGGCTGGGCGAACGTATCGCGAATGAACGGCGTAAAATCGTCCTCGCCGCCCAAAACCAGCAGCGGCAAATAGTCGCCGGCGGCGCACATGCCCTGGACAATCTCGGCCTTAGCGCGGGCGATGTTCTCGCGGCTGCCCAAAATGCCGATATGAGAGGTGCCGATCTTGCTCACGATGGCAAGGTTGGGATTGGCAGACAGAGACAGGCGCTCGATCTCGTGGAAATGGTTCATGCCCATCTCGAGCACCAGGACCTCGGTATCGGCCGGAGCGGAAAGCACCGTGAGCGGCATGCCGATCAGGTTATTGAAATTGCCCTTGGTGGCCCAGACACGATAGCGCTTGGCGAGCACAGCGGCGAGAACGTCCTTGGTCGTCGTCTTGCCGATGGAACCGGTAATGCCAACGACCAGGCAGCCAAGCTCCAGGCGATACGCGTGCGCCAAACGCAGCAGAAACTCCTCGGGATCATCGGTCAGCAAGATGGCACAGCCCTTGTCCTGCGCCAGCGAGACCAGCTCGGTCTCGGGCTCACGCGTCATCACGACGGCGCCGGCACCCGACTGGACGGCACGGGAAGCAAAATCATTGCCGTCGACGTTTTCACCGGGAAAGGCGACGAAAATCGTCCCTTCCTCGACCTGGCGCGAGTCGATAACGCACCCGCGGCATACCCGATCGACTTCTCCCGTCACGGTTCGGGCCCCTGTTGCGGCCGCGAGGTTGTTGACGGCGATCTCTATCATTGCAGCTCCCCTGTAAACCTAAATAATGCTATCGGCGTATTGTATCCCAGCGCCGCGCATGCGTGGTGCAGGGCATGTGTACACCCCTCATATGGGACAACAAACCACGCCCCAAAGATTGTAACCCCCTACTTCGTGTGTGGGATACCCAGCACGTCGAGCGCGTTGGCCATAATGGACTGGAACGGCACCGCAGCGGCATCTGAGCCGCTCGGCGTTCCGTCGAGCGTGATATAGCACAGCACCTTGGGCGATTGTGCCGGTGCAAAGCCCATAAAGGACGACATGTAGTTCTCCTTGAGGTAGCCGCCGTTCTCGTCGGCACGTTCGGCCGTACCGGTCTTACCCGCCACGTCATAGCCGTCAACAGCGCCGCCAACGCCCGTTCCCTCCGACACGACCGTCTGCATGCACGATGTCACCTGGGATGCGGCGTCCTCCGAAATCGCGCGCTCGCCCTCGCCCCAGTCCTTCTCGTCGCCCTTGCTGGACTTATAGAAGTGCGGGGTCATCATCACGCCGCCGTTGGCGATGCCGCCCACGGCACGTGCGATCTCAATCGGCGAGACAGACAGCGCCTGTCCAAAGCTCATCGAGCCCAGCGTGGCGCCGTCATACTGGTCACGCTCCTTGACGATGCCCAGGCTCTCGCCCGGAAAATCGACACCCGAGCTGTGACCGATGCCCCACTTGTCCACATAGGCGGCAAAGTCGTCGGCACCGATCTTGCGCCCCACCAGGACAAAACCCACGTTGGACGAACGGCGCATCATCTCGCGTACATCCATGGTCATGGCGTAGTCGCGCTTGTCGGCATCGGTGACGGTATCGTCGCCCACCTTGATGCTCGCCGGCACCTCAAACGACGTACTCGACCGCACGACACCCAAGTCGAAGCCGGCGCCCGCCACGAGCGTCTTAAAGACCGAGCCGGGCTCGTAGGCGTCGGTGACCAGGCGCAGGTTCATATCCTCGGTCTTGGCGTTTTCCAAATTGGTCTGGTCGTAGGTCGGATACGAGCAGGCTGCCAAGATCTCGCCTGTCGTAGGATCGGTGACCAGCGCCGAGCCGTTCTTGGCCTTTGTCTTCTCGACAGCCTCTGCCAGGGCATCCTCGGCCGCACGCTGGATATTGACGTCGAGCGTCGTCACGAGATCAACGCCGTCGACCGCAGCCACCTTTTTATAGGCACCGCCCGCGATATAGCTGCCGTCCCTCGCGCGCTCGCGTACGAGAGAACCGTTCGTGCCGGTCAGAAGCTTGTTGTATTGCTTTTCGAGACCCGTCAAGCCGTCGTTGTCTACGTTCACTACACCCAGCACCTGCGATGCCAGATTGCCGTATGGATACACGCGCTTCATGGCCTGCTCAAAAAGCACGCCGGGCAGGTTCTTCTTCTCCAGCGCCGCAGCGTCGTCTTCGTCCACCTGGCGCTTGATATACACCCAGGTTCCATCGGACTCAACGAGCTTGCGGCAGGTCTTTTTATCGATTCCAGTTGCCTTGACCAGCGCCGACACCGTCTTGTCAACATCCTCGACAAGCTGGGGGTTCACGGCGATGTTGCGACATTCGACCGACGACGCCAGCACGTTACCGTTGCGGTCGTAGATGGTGCCACGTTTGGCATAGAGGGTCTGCGCAAGCAGGCGGCGCGCATCGGCACGCTCGCGCAGTTTATCGGCTTCGACAATTTGATAGCCGGCAAGGCGAAAGACGCCCAAGCCCAAGCCAAGCCCAATGAAGCCCATGACGGCTTTGCGGCGAGGCAGAGGCGTGCCTGTGAGCCATTCGGTCGACGAACTCTTGCGCGACCTGGTGTTATGCACTTGAGGGCCGCCCGAGCCGCGAAGTCGCGACGCCGGGTCGTTGCCACGGGACTGCCCGGCGTTGTAAGATTGCCGACCCGTTCCTTGATAACCAGAACGTCCCCGCGACGAGGGACGTCCAGAACCGCGGCCCCCATCGGAACCGCGGCGATAGTCATTTGTCATACTCAGCTACCGTCTTGCTACTGAGCGGTCGCGGTCGCGTTGGCGCCCGCGGCTGCATCCTGCGAAAAGTCAAATGTAACGCTCTCGCTGGGCTCCACCATGCCATAAGCGCCCGCAAGGTCGCGAATGCGCGTGTCGGCGCCATAGACCGAATGCATGACCTCCAGGTCGGAGCTCTCATCGGTCGCTTTTTCGAGCGTGTTGGTAAGCTCGGCGTTGCTGTTGAGCACCTGGGCCGTAACGCCGGCGAGCGCCACGCGGGCGACGCCGATCGTCATGAAGATAGCCGCAATGATGCAAAACGTTTTAAGAACGCTCATGAAAACCGGGCTTACCGCCTGGTTTGCCTGACGGCCCGCGCCCGTGTAGACATCAAAGCGCGGCGTGCGCTGCTCACGGGGAGCAACGGGGGCCTGCGGCGTCTCACGATAGGCGGGCATGGCGTTCATATCATAGGCGAGTGCTGCGCTTGAAGTGTTGTAGCCCATGATATGCCGCCTCCCATCCCGAGTACGTTGGTAGTGTGTTTAAGCTTCGTTTATGGTGCGAGCGGGAGGTCCAATATCGCGCGGTCGCGCCTACAGACGCTGCGCCACGCGGATTTTGGCTGATCTCGCCCGAGGGTTGCGCTCAACCTCATCAGGCTGGGCAACCAAGGGTTTGCGGGTGATGACCTTGAGTATCGGCACGTTGCCGCACACGCACACCGGAATCTCCGGCGGACACGTGCACCCCTGGCTCATCTCCTTAAAGTGGTTCTTTACGATACGGTCCTCGAGCGAGTGATACGAGATGACGCAGATACGTCCGCCCGGGTTGAGCCACCTGGTGGCGGCATCAAGCCCTCGTTCGAGCACATCGAGCTCGTGATTGACCTCGATGCGAATGGCCTGGAAACTTTTCTTGGCCGGGTGTCCGCCATGCCGACGAGCGGCAGCCGGGATACCCGCCTTGATGATCTCGACAAATTGGCCGGTGGTTTCGATCGGTTCTTGCTCGCGGCGGCGCACGATCTCGCGCGCGATCTGCGAGGCGAACTTCTCTTCGCCGTAGACGCGTAGAATCCGGGCGAGGTCGTGTTCGTTATAGGTGTTGATGACCTCAGCTGCGTTTAAGGTGTTATTACCCGGATCCATCCGCATGTCCAATGGGGCGTCCTCGTTATACGAAAAGCCCCTGCCAGGGATATCGAGTTGCGGTGACGAAACGCCCAAATCGAACAGGAAGCCATCGACCCCGGGCACCTCGGCCGAGCAAAGCAGCTCGTCCAAGTCGCCGAAGTTGCCCTTCAGCAGCTGGTGCGGAACGCCGGGAACCTCGCGGTCCAGACGGGCGCCAGCGGCCTCGAGGGCCATGTCGTCCTGATCGACGCCGAGCAAAAGACCCGTCTCCCCCACCTGCGCGGCCATCTTTACCGAATGGCCGGCACCGCCAAGGGTGCAATCGCAGACAACGGAGCCGCTCTTTAGCCGCAGCGACTCAAGCACTTCGCCGAGCATGACAGGTTCATGCCGATATTCTTGTGTCAAGATCCCACGCTCCATCCGTTACCCGTGCCTTGCCCTTACGAGAAGAAGAGGTCCAGCAGGGCCTCATCGTCATCGTCCTCATCGGCCGCGGCGCGATCCCAAACCTCAAGGTGGTCGTAGTTGCCCACAACCGTGACCTCGCGGTCGAGGTTCGCCTGCTTGCGGAGAGACTCGGAAAGGCCGATACGACCGGCGCTGTCCACGTCCATCGACGTGGTGCGCTTGTTGATCGCCCTCATGAGCTTCTGGTCGTTGATGTCACGCGGGTTAAAACCCTCGTGGCCCTCACGACCCGCGAAGAGTCCTTCGACCCACTTATCGAAGGCCTCGGCAGAGAACACGTACAGAGCATCGACATCCAGGGCTTTGAACACGCGAACGTGCTCTCCAAGCTCCTCGCGAAGGGGTGCAGGCAGGGACAGACGACCTTTTGCATCGAGATTGCGCTCGTATGCACCAGTCATTCCCATGTGCGCCCTCCCCTCGGTTACTCAGATGGCACGTACGCGGGGAACCACCCCGCCTGTCGACGTCATTAATAATATGGGGAACCGCCCCATTTTTCAACACCTTTCCCCACGCCTTCCCCCACCCCTCCCCACTATTCCACCCCCAATATGTTGTAAAACGCCCCCGAGCATATGTTCGAAAACACAATATGTTGTGTTTGCAGCAAAGGCGGGATGCCACCTGTAGAACCACGCCCGCGAACCTCAACCTTCAAGTTGACCTTGAGGCGATTTTTACGTCCCTTTACACGCCGTTCACATCGCCCCCAAACTCCCCCACCCACGGTACACACGGCCCACCGCCGCGTCGGTGTCTAGCGAAAAATGGGACGAGCCCCAGATTGCCCATGCGCGCAAAAGTGCGTCTCGGCAATCTGGGGCCCGTCCCCTTTAGTATTTATAAATATGCAGGTCAGCGAGCTGCTAGCGATGTGCTAGCGGATGCGCCGCCAGATAGACCTCGGTCAGTTGCGTACGATCGACATGCGTGTAGACCTGCGTGGTCGATATATCGGCATGTCCCAAGATCTCCTGTAGCACACGGAGGTCTGCACCGCCCGCAAGCATATGGGTGGCAAAGGAGTGACGCAGCGTATGGGGATGGAGTCCCACCAGCCCCACCTGGCGCCCGTAGCGCTCACAGATGGCATGGATGCCCTGGCGCGACAGACGGCGGCCGTTCTTATTTAAAAAGACCGCCGAGGTCTCGGTTCCGTGGGCATGGGCCGCCAAGCGAGAACGCCCCTCAGTTAAATAGAGCGTCAGAGCTCGCGCCGCGCTTCCCACCAGCGGGGACAGGCGTTCCTTTGAGCCCTTACCGCGAACGAGCACAAAGCCATCGTCGATATGGATATCGCCCACATCGAGCCCCACCAACTCGCTCACACGCAAGCCGCATCCGTAGAGCACTTCCAAGATGGCATGGTCGCGCAAGCCCATCTCGCCCTCGGGGAAGTCTTGATCGAGCAGCGCCGAGACATCCTCCACCGATAGATACTCCGGCAAACGCTCAGCCTTTTTAGGCAGGCGCAACGCCGCCGTTGGATTTTGGGCCACAATCCCATCGCGCACCAAAAAGGCATGCAGGCCCTTCACGGCCGCAAGCGCACGCTCCACCGAGGCATCGGAATAGCCCCCATCGCGACGGTCGGCGACAAAGCCCTCCACGACCTGACGAGTCGCCTCATCAAAAGACATGATGCCCGCCCGCTCCAGATAGGCGCAGTACGTCGTCAGGTCACGACGGTAGGCCGCAATCGTGTTGCGCGCCAAACCCCGCTCGACCGCGAGGTAATCGAGATACTCCCCCGCCGCCACGGCGAGCGACGAGGGAGTAGCTTCGGTATGTTCTTTGTTCGCCGGCACCCTTAGTCCGTAGCGAGGTTCATGGGCGTCACCTGTAGGCGATCGACACCCTCGTGCTGACCGATCGAGGCACGCACGAACTCTCGGAACAGCGGCTGCGGGTTGGTCGGACGGCTCTTGAACTCGGGGTGAGCCTGGGTTGCCACATACCACGGATGCACGTCGCGCGGCAGCTCGACCATCTCGACCAGGCGCTCGTCGGGTGAGAGGCCAGAGATAACCAAGCCGGCGTCCTCGAGCTGGTCGCGGAAGGCGTTGTTAAACTCAAAGCGGTGACGGTGACGCTCGTAGACGAGATCCTCGCCATATGCCTCGCGAGCGAGGGTATCGGCGGCGAGCTTGCACGGATAGGCGCCCAGACGCATGGTGCCGCCCTTCTCGGTCACATCCTCCTGCGAGCTCATCAGATCGATGACGCTAAACGGACCGTCCGGGTCGAACTCGGAGGAGCTGGCGCCGGCAAGGCCGACGACGTTGCGGGCGAACTCGCACACGGCCACCTGCATACCCAGGCAAATGCCCAGATACGGAATCTTGTGCTCGCGGGCAAACTCGGCCGCGAGGATCTTGCCCTCCAGGGCGCGCTTGCCAAAGCCGCCGGGGACCAGGATGCCCGAAGCGTCGCCCAGAACTTCGGAGACATTCTGCTCGTCGAGGCTCTCGCCGTCGACCAGCTGGACGTCCACATGGCGATCGTAGAAGACACCCGCATGGTGCAGGGCCTCGATAACCGACAGGTACGCATCGGGCAGCTGCGTGTACTTGCCAACGACGGCAATCTTCACCTTGTCGGCGTGATGGTTGGCGTGATTCTGTTTGCGCAGGAACTCGTTCCACTCGCTCATGTCGCGCTCACGCGGGTCCAGACCCAGGCGCTCGCAAATGCGCAGGTCAAAGTCCTGCTCGGCAAGCAGCTGCGGAACATCGTAAATGCTCGCGCAGTCCTCGTTGGTAAAGACGCAATCGGTGTCGACGTCGCAGAAGCTTGCGATCTTCCCGCGGATAGCGTCATCGATATGGTGGTCGGAGCGCAACACGATAATATCGGGCTGGATGCCAAAGCTGCGGAGCTCCTTGACGGAATGCTGCGTGGGCTTGGTCTTGACCTCGTGGGCGGCGGCGATATAGGGAACGAGCGACACGTGGATGTAGCAGACGTTCTCGGGGCCGGCCTCCTTGCGGTACTGACGAATGGCCTCGACAAACGGTTGGGACTCGATGTCGCCAATCGTGCCGCCCAGCTCGGTGATGACTACATCGGAGCCGGTCTGCTCCTCGATGCGGCGGAACTTATCCTTAATGGCATTGGTGACGTGAGGAATCACCTGCACGGTACCGCCTAAAAAGTCACCGCGACGCTCGCGGGCGATCAGGCTCTTATAGATGGCACCAGTCGTAAAGTTGGAATCGCGGGTCAGGTTCTCGTCGATAAAGCGCTCGTAGTGGCCCAGGTCCAGATCGGACTCGTAGCCGTCCTCGGTCACAAAGACCTCGCCATGCTGGAACGGGCTCATGGTGCCGGGGTCGACGTTCAGATACGGGTCGGCCTTTTGCATCGTTACCTTGTACCCGCGCGACTTGAGCAGACGGCCCAGCGAGGCCGCGGTAATACCCTTGCCCAGAGACGAAACCACGCCGCCGGTCACGAACACATGCTTGGTCATATTGAGTTACCTGCGCTTCCCGTAGAAGTTGTCCATACACATCTTACGGGTCTTCATTGTAATACTCGCGACGCACGCCGCACGCAATTTTTCTTACGCGCAATAGCATTTCTCCATCTTGAAACAAAACGCCGCCCGGTTTCCCAGGCGGCGTCGCCATGGCAAGGGTTACATGCTGCTATCGATCAGCAACCTCGTCCTCAAGCATTTCTTGAACGAGCATGCCGGTACGGACGCCCTCAAGATACCACTCACCACGTTCGGTGAGGCAAATGCCATTTGCAAGCTGACCGCCGTCGTCGCTATAACGCGAGACGACATCAATCATACCTTCGGAATCCAAGCGATCGATTGCGGCGCGGGCACGATACGGCGAAACCCCCACGCGCTCGGCAAGCGTTTTGCGCGAGAAACCATACGGCCCGCCATTGTCTTCGGTTTGCTGGTCGATCTCCATCAACACCAGCACCTCGACACGCTTCATATCGTTAACACTCGCACGACCCTTGCCCGCCATAGCAGCCTCCTCAAACCGAGCACGAGCATCTAACGCGCCGTGCGCGACCGACACACCTCACGATGGCAGGTAATATCCATCATGCGGCATCCCGCTAAGGATGAAACAGTTACGGTTATTGTATACCGCTCAAATTGTTTCCAGGCAGGTAAAGAGCTATTTTTCGCCGAAATAGACGCTTTATTGATCAAAAAGCCGTACCGGGCGCTAACCCGATACGGCCAAAATGCAATGCAATTACCGCGGTGCTTCAAACTTAGCGATGGAAGAAACCGCGGCGCTCAAACTTGGGCTCGCAGCACACGTTGATACCCAGTTTGCGCAGTACCGTCTCGTCCGTCGGCGAGATAATCACGCTAAAGAAGGCATCGCAACCGCGCAGCTGCTCCAGGCCCGAAAGGACGCGAGCGGCCGTCTCACTCGTGGCCGAGGTGATCGACAGCGCCATAAGCGTCTCGTCGGTGTGGAGGCGCGGGTTTTTGCTGCCCAGGAAATGCGTCTTGAGCTTGCTGATGGGCTCGATCGCCTCATCGCTAATGACCTCGAGCTCAAGGTCGACGCCCGAGACATGCTTGAGGGCGTTCATAATGAGCGAACTTGCGGCGCCCAGGCGCGTGGAGGTCTTACCGGTCACCACGGAGCCATCGGGCATGACCATGGCACCCACGGGACCACCCGTCAGCTGCTCCCTGGTGAGGGCCGCCGAGCGCGCCGGTGAGTAGTTCTTATCGATGCCGGCTTTCTTCATAATAATCTTGAGACGGTCGACTTGCTCATCGCCCACGCCGGTACGGCGCACATTTTCGACCGCGGTAAAGTAGCGGCGAACGATCTCCATCTTGGAAGCGTCGCGGCAGGCATCGTCATCGGTGATGGCAAAGCCGACCATATTGACGCCCATGTCCGTAGGGCTCTGGTAGGGGCTCTTGCCCAGGATCTTTTCCATCAGGGCACGGACTACCGGGAAGGCCTCGACGTCGCGGTTGTAGTTGACCGTGGTCTTGTTGTAGGCCTCCAGGTGGAAGGAGTCGATGATATTGGCGTCATCGAGGTCAGCCGTGGCGGCCTCGTAGGCAATATTGACCGGATGCGTCAGAGGAAGATTCCAGACCGGGAAGGTCTCGAACTTGGCATAGCCAGCGGCCGTGCCATGCTTGTGCTCGTGATAGAGCTGAGACAGGCAGGTGGCAAGCTTGCCCGAGCCAGGACCGGGGGCAGTGACCACAACGAGCGGTCGGGTGGTCTCGACAAACTCGTTCTTGCCATAGCCATCGTCGGACACGATCAGATCGACATCGTGCGGATACCCCTCGATGGGATAGTGCAGCTTGGCGGGAATACCGAGCGCGTTCAGGCGGTTGCGGAACACATCGGCAGCGGGCTGGCCGGCGTACTGGGTGATGACCACAGCCGCGACGGCAAAGCCGTTGCCGCGGAACAGGTCGACCAGGCGCAAAACGTCCTCGTCATAGGTAATGCCCAGGTCACCGCGAGCCTTGTTCTTCTCGATGTGGTTCGCGTTAATGGCGATGATGACCTCGACGTCGTCGGCTATGCTCTTGAGCATGCGAAACTTGCTGTCCGGCTCAAAACCCGGCAGCACGCGGCTCGCGTGATAGTCGTCAAACAGCTTGCCGCCAAACTCCAAATACAGCTTGCCGCCAAACTGCGAGATGCGCTCCTTAATATGAGCGGCCTGCAGCTCGATATATTTCGCGTTGTCGAAACCCTGGCGCATGTATGGCTCCCGTCCCGTTTCGTAAATTAAGTTCCTACGCGATTATAACGGAGCCTGCCCTCCCCGATGCCCAGGCCATCAACAGGCACCAACCAAACACGCCATCGATAAGTTGCGGTGAAATAGCTCCTGTTTAACCCCTCAAGACGGCCAAACGGGAACTATTCCACCGCAACTTCCCCTTTTGGCGCAAAGTAACCTGACCCCTTTGCACCAACAGCAGAAACGTCGCGGGCAGAGAACGAACAGCGAACAGACACCAGAGCGAGCAAGGTGACGTGAAAGAGGAGGGCATAGGCCTTTTGGCCATGCCCGACGATTGAACGTCAGATTGCTCGCTCTGGCGGGCTTGCAGCGTCGAGTGGTTCCGGCGTTTGGTAAAACGCCGGAACACAAGAGCGCCCCCTCCCGCGCACGGAACGGGAGGGGGCCAAAGGTAGGAGTCTACCGGTGGGGTTACCCCACCGGACAGACGATGACCAGGTGATCCGTTATAGGATCGTCATGGTTTCCGTGGGGTACCCAGGGGGTACTTAGATCATCACGCAAGCGACGGTCAGAATGATGGCGCAGACGACGGAGAGAGCGACGATGAGCTTAAGAGCAAACTTGAGCCAGGTCGTCCACTCGATCTTAGCCAGAGCGAGACCGCCCATGATGGCACCAGAGGTCGGGGTGAACAGATTCACGACGCCGATGGCGGCGGAGAAGATCATGACCATGACCTCGGGCGAGAAGCCGAGCTTAACAGCCAGCGGTCCCATGATGGGCATGGAGACAGTAGCCATACCGGAGGTCGAGGGGATCAGGAAGGACAGGCCAAAGTAGACCAGGAAGCTCATGGGAGCGAAGATCACGCCGGACAGGCCAGCCAGAGCATTGGCGGCAGCGTCGAGGACGTAGACGTCGAGGCCGGTGCTAGCCATGAGGACGGAGATACCACGGGCAAGAGCGATGACGAGGACAACGGACATCATGTCGGCAGCGCCGGTGATGAAGGTGTTGACGATCTGCTTCTCGGAGAGGCCACCGATGATACCGATCAGGACAGCCATGAGGAAGAACCAGGTGGAAGCCTCGTCGAAGTACCACTGGCCAATGGGCAGGCCGGTGATCAGGGCAGACCAGCCCTGAACGATGGCGTTACCGTCGGCGTCATAGACAGCGCCAGCATCGAAGAAGTTGGCGACGCCCTCGTTGAGGTCGGCCAGCGGGATGAAGCCGACGATCATGACGACGAAGGTGAAGGCAAAGGCGATCAGAACACCCTTCTGACGACCGGTGAGCTTGACCTCCTTGTGAACCTCGGAAGCAGCCTTGCCGTGAGCCTCTTCGGCGTCCTTGAGCTCCTGCATCGAAAGGATGGTGGAACCCTTGTCAGCCTTGACCTTCTTGGCATAGCTCATGACGAAGAGGATGGACATAACAGTGGTAACAATCCACAGGACGGCACCGAGGCCGATGATGATGGACTGGTTGACCTCAATGCCAACGCCAGTCAGAGCGTCAACGGCAGCACCGACGGCAAACGGGTTAACCGTGGAGCCGAGGCAGCCGCAGCCAGCGCCGAGCAGGACGGTGGCAGCGCCGACCATGGGGTCGAAGCCAGCAGCCATCATGGTGGCGGCGAGCAGGGCGTAGAAGGGAACGGTCTCCTCGCACATACCATAGGTGGTACCACCGAGGGAGAAGATGAACATCAGCACGGGAATGAGCATGATCTCATTGCCCTTAAGCTTCTGCACCAGAACAGCAATGCCGTTGTCCAGGGCGCCGGTCTCGGTCATCATGCCGAGGAAGCCGCCGAGGATCATAACGAAGAGGCAGACGGGCAGAGCGTCAGCGAAGCCCTTGACCGGGGCGGTGCAGAAATCGCTCAAGCGGGCAGCGGTAACCGCGCCACCGGACGTACCGGAGACGATAACGGTAACAACCGCGACGATTGCCAGCAGAGCAAGAAGAATGGTGAACGATGAAGGCATACCGCGCTTTTTCTTAGCGGTCTCAGTCATAGTTCTCATCCCCCCTTCATAAATCATTTACTGATCTCGCCCTAAGCGGCTCTTCCGTGCCGTGCATGTCGCTCAGTGCGAGATTTTTACCAGACAAAAGCGCTCGGGGTGCGCAGCAATGCACCCCGAGCGAGATGCTAGATGCTCTTACTTGAGCGTAGCGTACATGACAGCCTTGATGGTGTGCATGCGGTTCTCGGCCTCGTCGAAGACCTTGGAAGCGGGGCTCTCGAAGACCTCGTCGGTGACCTCCTGCTCGGTGATGCCGAACTGCTCGCACTTCTCGGCGCCAATCGTGGTGTTGGTGTCGTGGAAGCTGGGCAGGCAGTGCAGGAAGATGGCACCCGGGTTGGCCATAGCCATGACCTCGGAGGTAACGCGATACGGAGTGAGCTGAGCGATGCGCTCGGCCCAGACCTCGTCGGGCTCGCCCATGGAGACCCACACGTCGGTGTAGAGAACGTCGGCACCGGTGACGCCGTCCTTGACGTCGGTGGTCAGCTTGATGGTGCAGCCGTTAGCCTCAGCGATGGGCTTGCAGGCCTCGATGACGTCGTCAGCGGGCATGCACTCCTCGGGGCCGCAGGCCACGAAGTTCATGCCGAGCTTGGAGCAGACGACCATGAGGGAGCGAGCGACGTTGTTCTTGCAGTCGCCCATGAAGACGAGGGTCTTGCCCTTGATGTCGTAGTTGAAGTTCTCCTGGACGGTCAGGATGTCGGCGAGCATCTGGGTGGGGTGCCACTCGGTGGTCAGGCCGTTCCACACAGGCACGCCGGACTTAGCAGCGAGCTCCTCGACGTCGTCCTGGGCAAAGCCACGGAACTCGATGCCATCATACATGCGGCCGAGAACGCGGGCGGTATCCTCGATGGACTCCTTCTTGCCCATCTGCGACGAACCCGGATCGAGGTAGGTGACGCCCATGCCCAGATCCATGCCGCCGACCTCGAAGGCGCAGCGGGTACGAGTGGAGGTCTTCTGGAAGAGCAGAACGATGTTCTTGCCCTCGAGATAGCGGTGCGGAACGCCAGCGCGCTTCATGTCCTTGAAGTTCTTGGAGAGCTTGAGCAGGTACTCGATCTCCTCGGTGGTGAGGTCGAGGAGCTTGAGGAAGCTACGGCCGGAGAGGTTAACACCCATGGTTCGATTCCTTTCGAAGAAATGAATTACGTAAGTATTAGTGTTGCCCGTTTAACGGGCGAAGCCGGTGCGGTTGTAGGGGGACCGCACCGGAAACGGAAAGACTTAGAGGTCCTCGCGCCAGAAGGGCATGCTCATGCAGCGCGGGCCGCCGCGGCCGCGGGAGAGCTCGGCGGAGGGCACGACGAGAAGGTCCAGGCCCTCCTTGTACAGCACGTCGTTGGTGACGGTGTTGCGGGCGTAGACGCAGATCTTGCCGGGCTCGACGCACAGGGTGTTGGAGCCGTCGTTCCACTGCTCGCGGGAGGCCGCGATCGGGTCGCCGCCGCCGCAGGGGATCAGCTTGACCTGGTCGACGCCGGTGGCGTCCTCCAGGACGTGCTCGAGGGTGTCCTCGATCAGGCGGATGTTCACGTCGCCCGGGTTCTTGCCGGCGGTCAGCTCGTAGACGCGCAGGGTGCCCATGATGGCGGGGTGGATCGTGAACTTATCGACGTCGATCTGGGTGAAGACCGTGTCGAGGTGCATGAAGGCGCGCGAGACGGGGATGTCGAAGGCCAGGATGCGCTCGACCTTGGAGTCGGAGTTCCAGAAGATGTTCTGGGCCATGACGTCGATGGCGGCCGCCTGGGTGCGCTGGGAGATGCCGACGGCGAGGGTCTTCTCGTTGATGTTCAGCACGTCGCCGCCCTCGGTGTGGAACTGGCAGTCGCGGCGGAAGTACAGGGAGACGTCCTTGTAGTCGGGGTGGTACTTGAAGACGTACTTGCCGTACAGGGTCTCGCGGTTGCGGGTGACCGAGTACATGCGGTTGAGGTTGACGCCCTCGCCGACGACCGCGAACGGGTCGCGGGTGAAGTAGAGGTTGGGCATCGGGTCGATGATCAGGTCGGACTCGGACTCGGAGTTGACCAGGGAGTCGAGGGTCGTGGACGCCGTGAGGGGCATGTCGATCTCGGCCTTGGTCATGCCGGCCATGGTCTTCTTGACGAACTCGAGGTTGTCCTCGATGGAGTCCAGCTTCTCGCGGACGATCTGCGGCATGTGCTGGCCGCGGATGCCTGCCTCGGCGATGTACTGGTCGGTGAACTCGGCGCGGGCGCCGGGGACCTGGTCGAACACCTCCGCGACGAGGTTCTCGAGGTAGAGCACCTCCACGCCCTGGTCCCTCAGGATCTGGGCGAAGGTGTCGTGCTCCTGCTGCGCGACCTCCAGGAACGGGACGTCGTCGAACAGGAGTCGCTCGAGCTCGTCGGGCGGCAGGTTGAGGAGCTCGTCGCCGGGACGGTGCAGGCAGACCTTCCTGAGCTTGCCGATCTCGGAAGGCACGTGCAGACCTTTCGTCATGGCCTCCTACCTTTCTTTCGGGCCCCTGTCAGGGCCGATTCGTTAGCGCCCCTCCGTGTGAGGCGTTATTGCTGACGACATATTTATATCCAAAATCAGTCCATACTTCCACCTCGCCCCCGAACGGTTTTATATGAGGGGTGAACGGCATACACATATACTTCACGCATGGCACACTTTGATTTAATAAAGTTAATTTACGTGCTAAAACGCGTTTTCAATCCAAATAGCAAATGGAACTTAACTTTATTAAACCACCCTCAAATTGCATATTTCTAATATAGCTATGAATAGAATTAGCGATTCATGCCGCGTCCCAACCATTTTCATTTTTATTCAGAAAAAAGTTTGTCCTATTCATTTCTGATAAATAAATTACCGTTTACCAGACGCTTGATACCGTTCACCGGAAGCTCAGTATAAGGCCCAGCGGATACCGGCTCGCTTTACGGCCCCATTTGTAACAACTTGACTTCTCGGTATAGAAAAACGAACCCGCTTCCCCTAGGGAAACGGGTTCGTTTTCGATTATCTTCGGCCAATTTGGATAAGGCCCTCGAAGATCGTCGGAACCCTAGCGATCGAACTCCGCCAGTGCCTCGCCCAAAAGCCTCAGGCCCTCGCGAAGAACGTCTTCGCTCGCGCAGTAGCCCAGGCGTGCGCCGCAGGGAAGCTCAAAGCGGCTACCGGGGACCAGCAGCACTCCCCTCTCGGCCAACAGGCGCTTACAGAATTCCTCGTCATCCTCGGGAATATCCAGCTGGATAAACGAGGTGGATATTCCCTGCGGGGCCGTCCAGGAAACGCGATGCTGCGTATCGATCCAAGCCTGCGCGATATCGCGGTTGCCAAACACGATCTTGCGATTGCGCTCGAGAATCTTGTCCTTGTGCTCGAGCACGTATGTCGCCAGGGCATCGTTGAACACGCCGCCGCAGATCATGGTGTAGTCGCGGTAGGTGCGGATGCGGTTGGACACCTCTTCGTCGGCCACGACCCAGCCCACGCGGGCCGCAGGCGTCGAATAGGTCTTGGACACCGAGTTGGTGACAATGGCCTTCTCGTACATGTCGGCCATCGACATAAAGGCCTTGGTGTTCTCAAGCGGCAGGTACACCTCGTCGCACAGCACATAGGCGCCAGCCGAACGGGCGATCTCGGCAATCTGGCCGAGCATATCGGCATCGAGCACCGTACCGATGGGGTTCGATGCGTTGTTGATGCAGATGAGCTTGGTATTGGGACGCACCAAGCGTTTAAGCTCCTCGATATCGGGCTTCCAGCCAAGCTCCTCGCGAAGCTCCCAATACTCGACCTCGGCACCGAGCGTACGCGGAATCTCGTAGAGCGGCGCGTAGGTGGGCCACTCGGCGATGACATGGTCGCCGGGCTCGACCACGGCCATGATGGCGTTGAGGTTAGCGCCCGTGCAGCCATTGGTCTGCAGAATGTGATCGGGATTGACCTCGCGACGATACAGCTTGGCAACCTCGGCCTTAAACTCCGGAGAGCCCTCGATCCAGCCGTAGTTCATCTTCTCGCGGTCCAGGCGCTCGTAGAACGTGGCACCGTCCTGCTCATCGAGCGCGCGCAGCTCGCCCATGGTGAGCGACGAGATCGTCGACTGGGCGATGTCCCACGTGGCGCTCTTCTCCCAAACGTTGAGCCATTCCTCAACGCCAATCGTCTTAATGTCCATGGCCAAGCTCCTTACAAAAGCAGTCATCCAACCGTGTTGACGTTCCTCATACAAGATTGGGGCGGCGCGAAAACCCGCACCGCCCCAATGGGAGACATCTAACGTCAGCTAGATGTATGTATTAAGACCTATACGGGTCCTAGAAGACCTTAGAGGTCCTCACGCCAGAAGGGCATGCTCATGCAGCGCGGGCCGCCGCGGCCGCGGGAGAGCTCGGCGGAGGGCACGACGAGAAGGTCCAGGCCCTCCTTGTACAGCACGTCGTTGGTGACGGTGTTGCGGGCGTAGACGCAGATCTTGCCGGGCTCGACGCACAGGGTGTTGGAGCCGTCGTTCCACTGCTCGCGGGAGGCCGCGATCGGGTCGCCGCCGCCGCAGGGGATCAGCTTGACCTGGTCGACGCCGGTGGCGTCCTCCAGGACGTGCTCGAGGGTGTCCTCGATCAGGCGGATGTTCACGTCGCCCGGGTTCTTGCCGGCGGTCAGCTCGTAGACGCGCAGGGTGCCCATGATGGCGGGGTGGATCGTGAACTTATCGACGTCGATCTGGGTGAAGACCGTGTCGAGGTGCATGAAGGCGCGCGAGACGGGGATGTCGAAGGCCAGGATGCGCTCGACCTTGGAGTCGGAGTTCCAGAAGATGTTCTGGGCCATGACGTCGATGGCGGCCGCCTGGGTGCGCTGGGAGATGCCGACGGCGAGGGTCTTCTCGTTGATGTTCAGCACGTCGCCGCCCTCGGTGTGGAACTGGCAGTCGCGGCGGAAGTACAGGGAGACGTCCTTGTAGTCGGGGTGGTACTTGAAGACGTACTTGCCGTACAGGGTCTCGCGGTTGCGGGTGACCGAGTACATGCGGTTGAGGTTGACGCCCTCGCCGACGACCGCGAACGGGTCGCGGGTGAAGTAGAGGTTGGGCATCGGGTCGATGATCAGGTCGGACTCGGACTCGGAGTTGACCAGGGAGTCGAGGGTCGTGGACGCCGTGAGGGGCATGTCGATCTCGGCCTTGGTCATGCCGGCCATGGTCTTCTTGACGAACTCGAGGTTGTCCTCGATGGAGTCCAGCTTCTCGCGGACGATCTGCGGCATGTGCTGGCCGCGGATGCCTGCCTCGGCGATGTACTGGTCGGTGAACTCGGCGCGGGCGCCGGGGACCTGGTCGAACACCTCCGCGACGAGGTTCTCGAGGTAGAGCACCTCCACGCCCTGGTCCCTCAGGATCTGGGCGAAGGTGTCGTGCTCCTGCTGCGCGACCTCCAGGAACGGGACGTCGTCGAACAGGAGTCGCTCGAGCTCGTCGGGCGGCAGGTTGAGGAGCTCGTCGCCGGGACGGTGCAGGCAGACCTTCCTGAGCTTGCCGATCTCGGAAGGCACGTGCAGACCTTTCGTCATGGCCTCCTACCTTTCTTTCGGGCCTTTCGGCCGAATCTCTCAGCACCCTTCCGTAACGGGTGCTGCTTGCTGACAGCTCTAGTTATATCCAAATTCCAACCGCAATTCCACCTCGCCCCCGAACGGTCAACAAAGTTCGATGAACGGTATATCGAATATGATTCTCCCATAATGCACTTCGGCGTTCTAAAGTAGCTTTTCTAAGGTAAATGCTCTTTTTTCTTAAAAATCATTCGCAATTACAACTCCAATCTTTCGATTAAGAATTGCATATCTAAAACGGTTTTATGTATATAAATGACGCTTGTTCGTGTTTCTGTCTGTATTCGATGATATTCAGCTACCTATCATTCTTATTCACACATACTCACCAGTTGAGTGAGGATATAGACCGTTTTTCACAACGCGAAGGGCGTCAGCTCTATGGCTTGTCAGCGTAAGAAGTAGGTAAAGATACCGTTCACGCGATACGTCCGTGCCATAGGCCGACTAAATTGAGACAATAGTGAATAGTGTTAGGCAACCGTCCCCCACGGGGACTGAACGGACAGATGCATATGCCGAGCAAAATCGAAAAAAAGCAAGCCGCTGCAAAGCTGCGTAAGCCGCCGCGCGACTTCTCGTACACGCAGAACCGAGAGCTCAGCTGGCTGCACTTTGACAACCGTGTGCTTGACGAAGCCTTCGACGAGACCGTTCCGCTGTTCGAGCGGCTAAAGTTCGTGTCGATTTTCGAGTCTAACCTCGATGAGTTTCTCATGGTGCGCGTGGGCGGCCTGTCCGATCTGGCAGAGCTCAAAAAACAGCCTGTCGACAACAAGAGCAATATGACCGCCTCCGAACAAGTCGATGCTGTCATGGCCGAAATGCCCGGGCTCCTTACCCGATGGGAGTCCATCTTTAAGAGCATCGAGGGCAAGCTCGACACCCTGGGCGTTCACCGCGCCCGCATCGATTCGCTTACGCCCGAGGAGCGCACCTTTGTAACCCGTTACTTCCAGGCCTACGTGTCGCCGGTCATCTCACCGCTGGTGATTGACCCGCGCCACCCCTTCCCCAACCTGCGCAACGGCGCACTCTACCTGGCCTGCGGCCTGGACGGCGTCACCGACGAGGAGAGTCTGCTGGGCCTTATCGAGATTCCCACCTCGATGAACCGCGTGGTCGAGATCCCCTCGCCCACCGGCACCTACTCCTACATCTTGCTCGAGGACGTCATCCTCGCCTGCCTGGACAGCTGCTTTGGCTCCTATAAGCCGCTCGACCGCGCGCTCATCCGCGTCACCCGCAACGCCGACATCGACCCGGACGGCGAGGGCGTCGAGGAGGAAGAGGATTACCGTCAGCACATGAAGCGCATCCTCAAGAAACGCTTGCGCCTGCAGCCGGTGGTGCTCGCGGTCTCGGGGTCGCTCGAGAAGGCGACGCTCAAGACCATCCGCAAGGCGCTCGAGCTTTCGCACCGCTCTGTCTTTACCTGCGATATCCCGCTCGACCTAGGCTACGTCTTTGGCATTGAGGGCAAGATTCCCGAGCACCTGCGCAACGAGCTGCTCTTTACACCGTTTAAGCCGCAGCCCAACCCCACCATCGATATGACCCGCTCCATCCGCGAGCAGGTACTTCAGCACGACAAGCTGCTCTTTTATCCCTATGAGGCCATGAACCCCTTCCTGGATCTGGTGCACGAGGCCGCCTACGACCCCGAGTGCATCTCACTGCGCATCACGCTCTACCGCGTGGCCAAGCAGAGCCGCCTGTGCGAGTCACTGATCGATGCCGCCGAGAACGGCAAAGAGGTCACGGTGCTCATGGAGCTCCGCGCGCGCTTTGACGAGCAGAACAACATCGAGTGGGCCGAGCGCCTGGAAGAGGCCGGCTGCACCGTCATCTACGGCTCCGAGGGCTTTAAGTGCCACTCCAAGATCTGCCAGCTCACCTATCGCGAGGGCATGGCGCTTACACGCCTGACGCTGTTGGGCACCGGCAACTTTAACGAGAAGACGGCCAAGCTCTACAGCGACTTTATGCTCATGACCGCCCACCCCGGCATCGGCGAGGACGCCAACTTGTTCTTCCGCAACCTGTCGCTGGGCAACCTGCGCGGCGATTACCGCTTCCTGGGCGTGGCGCCCGTGGGCCTCAAGCCGCTCATCATGCGCGGCCTGGATCGCGAGATCCAGCGCGCCCTCGCTGGCGAGCCCGCCCGTGTGTTCTTTAAGCTCAACTCGCTCACCGACCGCGAGGTCATCGACAAGATCGCCGAGGCATCGTGTGCAGGAGTCCGCGTGGACATGATCATCCGCGGCATCTCATGCCTCAAGCCCGGCGTTCCGGGCAAGACCGAGAACGTGCATGTCCGTTCTATCGTCGGACGCTTTTTGGAGCATGCGCGCGTTTACGCCTTTGGCGTGGACTCGGACATGATCTATCTGAGCTCGGCCGACATGATGACGCGCAACACCGAGCACCGCGTGGAAATCGCCTTCCCCGTGCTCGACCCCACCTGCCGCGCCCTGGTGCACGAATACATGAGTATGCAGCTGCGCGACAACGTGAAGGCCCGCAGCCTCACGAGCGACGGCACCTGGGTCCCCGTGGAGCGCGCAGAGGGTGAGAAGCCCTTCAACTCACAGGAAGCCCTGCTGGAGCGTGCCTATCACAACGCCGAGGCCGCGCCCGAGCCCGTCATTGAGGCAAAACCCGCCCCCGAGCCCGAGCCGCAGCCGGTAGCACCCAAGGTCCAAGAGGTCCAGGCGACCGTCATTGAGCCCGAGCCTGCACCTGCACCTCAGCCCGAGCCGCAGGTCACCAAGCCCGCACCCGAGACGAGTGCCCGTCGCAAGAAGCCCGCCGGCAAGACCAAGGCCATCGAGCGCCATCGCCCCGGTCGCGTGCGCATGGGCCTGGGCCTGATCGGCCTGGGTCTTAAGACACTCATTACCGGCAAAACGAAATAGTCGTTTGTAGAAGCAGTTTGTAGAAGCGCCCCGCATTTGAGGAAAGCCTCGGATGTGGGGCGCTTTTCCCTGCTACCATGGTGCGGACAACAACGCGAATGACAGGCAGGGATATGAAGCTCACTATAGAATCGATGACCTACGGCGCCGACGGGCTGGCGCACGCCGACAACGGCAAGGCCGTCTTTGTGCAGGGCGCCGTGGCAGGCGACACCGTCGAGGCCGAGGTCGTACAGGACGGCAAGTCGTTCATGCGCGCCCGCACCACCGAGATTCTGGAGCCAAGCCCCGATCGCATCCAGCCTCCCTGCACCTTCGTTGGCATCTGCGGCGGCTGCTCGTGGGGCAATCTCTCACGCACGGCACAGCTCGCCGCCAAGGAGCAAAATCTGCGCTCCACGCTCGAGCGCATCGGCAAGTTCGCTCCCGAGCAGGTCGATGAGTTGGTACAGCCCATCCGCCATACCAAGGACGACTGGGGCTACCGCAATAAAATCGAGCTCGAACCGACCGTCGTCAACGGTCGCGTGCGCCTTGGCATGCACGGTGTCGACCCCAGCAAAATAGTGACCGTCGATGCGTGCCCGCTGTTCGATAAGCGTTTTCCCAAGGCGCTCAAATCGGTCGTCGGCGCGCTCAACTATCTAAGCGGCAGCCACGACCTGGGCCTCGAACGCGTGGGCATTCGCGCATCGCGCCGCACCAAGGCACTCGAGGTCGCACTCTGGACGCCCACGGGGTCGTTTCCGCGCTCGCAAGTCTCGCGCGTGCTGGCAGACGCCGCACACCCCACGAGCATAGTGCGCGTTATGAGCAAGGGTGAAAAGAAGGCCCGCCGCGTCTCCAAGGTTGAGATGCTCGCCGGCGAGGGCTCCTGGACCGAGAACATCGCCGACGGCCAGATGCGCCTTTCGGCCCCGTCGTTTTTCCAGGTCAACACAAAGGGTGCCGAGATTTTGATCGAGCTTGTCATGGAGGCGCTCGACCCGCAGGAAGACGAACTTGCCGTGGACCTGTACTGCGGTGCTGGCACCTTTACCCTACCGCTCGCCCGCCGCTGCGATTTTGTCGCCGCTGTCGAAGCCTATGGCCCGGCCGTGCGCGATTTACGCCGTAACCTGGAGATCAACAAGCTCGATAACGTCGACGTCATCGGCGGCGACGCGGTGCGCGAGTTCCCCGACCAGGACGCCGATGTCCTGGTAGTCGATCCGCCGCGCGCAGGCTTGGCGCCCGAGGCCATCGACCTCATCGCGAGCACGAGTGCCCGCGATGTCGCCTACGTGAGCTGTGACCCTGCCACCCTGGCACGCGACCTCAAGCGCTTTGTCGAGGAGGGCACCTTCTCTCCCATCAAGATCACGCCGGTCGACCTATTCCCGCAAACCTTCCACTGCGAAACCGTCGTCCACCTCAAGCGTAACTAGACCGTTTGCCCAAGACCACGCCCGATGATTTTTCTGGGACGGGGATAAAAAAATTTGTTCTGAATGATTATTTAATCCCCGTCCCGAAATTGAACCGCCCCCTCATTTCTTGGACATTAGAAATGGGGAGCTTCTTTATGGACGGGAAAGTCGGACACGACGCCACGCTGAGGACTCTTGCAGCAGAGTTTTGCGACAGGGGATACGGGCGCACCGAAGGCCGAAGGGCGCCCGGACCCGGCCGGGGCCGGCGGCGTGCGAGGGCAAGCTCATGCGACGGAGCTGCTGCCCGGGCGCCTGAAGGACGAGTTCTACAGGAACCGGACGTGGCGGAGCTTCGAGGAGTTCAAGCGGGACCTCCACGCCCACACCGTTCACTGGAACAAGAGGAGGCAGGTTAAGCAAAAGGGACTGACCCCGGAGGAGTTCCGGAATCAGTCCCCATGTGCGGCATAGGCCGCTAATTGACCCGTCTAAGTTTCGGGGCGCAGTTCATTTCAGCGCCGCCCGAGAAAGCTAAACGCCTTCTGGCAGGTTGTCCCGGGCCGAGGGCGGCCACCTTGATCGCCCTCGGCCCTCACCCACCTCAACTGCTACTCAATTACATAGAGCTGATTGAGGAGGGCGCAAGCTAGTGGGCGCCTTCCTCCTCGTCGTTGGGTCGGTAGGTGATGAACTCGATAACAAAGGCCAGGACGGCGGAGATGAGCGAGGCGATGATCGCGAAGATCATGTGGGAGATCCCGGCGCCACCAGGGGTCCCGTCGATGAAGTTGAGCAGGTTGAAGACGCCGAGGCCGCCCGAGATGTACATGAGAGCGCCAGTCATTCCCACGATAGCGCCGCCCACGGCGGAGCTCAGGCATGCCACGACGAACGCGCGCTTGTTGGGGAGGGCGATGCCGTAGATGCCCGGCTCGGTGACGCCGAAGAAGAAGGCGGAGATCATCGCGGGAAGGGCGATGCCGCGGAAGCGCTCATCCTTGTTTCTGAGGTACATGGCAAAGATGACCGCTCCGAGTGCGAACCCGTGGCCGATGGTGGCGGCGAGCACGCCATCGTGGCCGAGGGTGTTCAGGTTCATGATGGAGATGGGGATGAGGCTCCAGTGGAAGCCGAAGATGACGAGGCACATCCACAGTCCGCCGACTAGGGCGCTGCCCAGGACGGAACCAACCACGGGGAGCTGGAAGATGAACGAGAACGCCGCGCTCAGCAGGTTGGTGATGAGGGTGGCCACCGGGCCGATGATGAGGTAGCCCAAGACGATGGAGACCGTCATCGTGGCGAGCGGGACAAGGAACATCTTGAGCGCAGCCGGCATCCAACTCTTGAGCCAGCGCTCAAGGATAGAGCCGAACCACACCATGAGAAGGACGGGGATCACCGAGCTCACGTAGCCGGACACGGGCATGATGATGGGGAGCCCGAGGGCGGTGGCGTACCACGAGAACGTGCCGGCCACGCCGAGGTCGATGCTGCCGAGCGCCTCGCCCGAGGTCAGGGCGACCATCGTCGGGTAGAGGAGCGCCACGCCGATTGCCACGCCGGTGAACTCGTTCATGCGGAACTTGCGCGCGGCACTGAACGCCAGGGCGACGGGAAGGAAGTAGAAGAAGCCGTCAGCCACGGTGTAGAGCAGCGTGTAGAGGCCGTCGTTTGCAAAGGCCGGGACGAAGTAGGTGATGAGGGCAAGCAGTCCCTTCATGATGCCTGCGGCGGCAAGCGGTCCCAGGATGGGCTGGAAGATGCCAGAGATGAGGTCGATGATGACGGAGGCAACGGTCTTATCGCCCTGGGGCTCGTCGTCGGCGCTTGCGCCGCCCGAGAAGTTGCCGGCCTCCAGGACCGCGTCGTAGACGTCCTCGACGATGTTGCCCACGACCACCTGGTACTGGCCGTTGGCCTGGATGACCTGGATGACGCCCTTGAGGGCCTCGATCTTGGCCGTGTTGGCGCGGGACTCGTCCTTGAGTTTGAAGCGCACGCGCGTGATGCAGTGCGCGACGCTGGCGACGTTCTCGGCGCCGCCTACGTTCTCGAGTATGGATCTGGCCAGGTCGTCGTATTTTTCTGCCATTATTTTCTCCTTAGTGATATTGCCCGGGTGGTTAGCCCAGGTCGCCTCCGTTGGTGGCGATGGCCTGTTGATACCAGTAGAAGCTCTTCTTGCGCCTGCGCTCGAGCGTGCCGTTGCCCAGGTTGTCGCGGTCCACGTAGATGAAGCCGTAGCGCTTCTCCATCTCGCCGGAGCCCGCGCTCACGAGGTCGATCGGCCCCCAGGTGGTGTAGCCGAGCATCTCGACGCCGTCCTGCTCGATAGCGTCGCGCATGGCCTCGATGTGCTCGCGCAGGTAGGCGATGCGGTAGTCATCCTCGATCGTGCCGTCGGGAAGCACCTCGTCATAGGCGCCGAGGCCGTTCTCCACCACAAAGAGCGGCTTCTGGTAGCGGTCCCAGAGGTCGTTGATCGTGATGCGGAACCCCAGCGGGTCGATGACCCAGCCCCAGTCGCTCGTGCGCACGTAGGGGTTCTCCACGCCGGCGAAGGCGTTGCCCTCGGCGACGCCGCCCACGGAATCGGGGTCGCCCGCGGTACAGCGCGAGGAGTAGTAGCTAAACGAGATGAAGTCGACGGTGTTCTCCGCAAGGATGCGCTCGTCCTCGGCGGTCATGCCCACGTCGATGCCCTCGCGCTCGAGCATCTTGAGCGCGTAGCCGGGGTAGTGCCCGCGTGCCTGCACGTCCACGAAGAAGAGGTCCTCCTGGTTCTTGACCTGCGCTGCACGGACGTCCTCGGGACGACAGGAGTAGGGGTAGTAGCTTCCCGCGGCGAGCATGCAGCCAACCTTGTTCTCCGGGTCGACCTCGTGGGCGATCTTGGTGGCCCAGGCGCTCGCCACGAGCTCGTTGTGCGCGGCGCGGTACTCGGCCTCGCGGGCATTCTCCCCGGGCTCGAGGACGATGCCGGCACCCATGAAGGGACGGTGCAAGATCATGTTCATCTCGTTGAACGTGATCCACCAATGCACGAGGCCGCGGTAGCGGTTGAAGAGCACCTTCACGAGCCGCTTGTAGAGCTCGATGAGGGCGCGGTTTCGCCAGGCGCCGTACTTCTTGACGAGGTGGATGGGGCAGTCGAAGTGCGTGATGGTCACGAGGGGCTCGATCCTGTGCTCGCGGCAGCAGCGGAACACGTCCTCGTAGAAGGCGAGCCCGGCCTCGTTGGGCTCCTCCTCGTCGCCATTGGGGAAGATGCGGCTCCAGGCGATGGAGAGGCGAAAGACCTTAAAGCCCATCTCCGCGAAGAGGGCTATGTCCTCGCGGTAGTGGTGGTAGAAGTCGATGCCCGTCTGGGCCGGGTAGTAGTACCCGGGCTCAAAGTCGAGCATGCGCCTCAGGCCGCGACTTACGTCGTTGCGCTCCGACCCGTGTGGGATGACGTCGACATTGGCAAGGCCGCGGCCGCCCTCGTCATAACCTCCCTCGCATTGGTTAGCAGCGGTGGCTCCTCCCCAAAGGAACCCTTTTGGAAATGGCATGGTGCCTCCTTCTCTCTGGCGCCCCCACCTCTGCGGGGACGCTTTATAACGTCCTTGCGACCTCACGCGCCGGGCCCGTGGCCCTTTCCCTGATGCGCGCGGGCCGCCCGTGAAGGGGTGACTAGCTGACGGCTTGTCCTGCGGCGGCGCGACGTGCCTCCCGGCCTCCAAGCAGGGAGGGGACCTGTGCCAGGCACACGCCGGCGAGGATGATGGCGACGCCCAGCCACTCGACGACGCCGAGCGGCTCGCCGAGGACGATCATGGCGATGAGCAGGCCGGCGGGGAGTTCCGCGGCGGCCATGACAGTGGAGAGACCCGCGGGCAGGTGCGGAGAGCCCATGCCGAAGAGCAAGACCGGGCAGAGCATGCCAAAGAAGCCGGCGATGACGGCAAAGGGCAGGATGCCCTGGGCGAGGACGCCCGAGACGACGTAGTCCGGGCACACCGTGAGCGACATGACCACGGAGCCCGCGCACACGATGACGCCGCGCTGCTCGGACGAGCAGGGGGCCTCGACCTTGCCGGAGAGGGTGACAAAGAGGGAGCAGGACACGGCCGCCCCCAGCGCGCAGAGCAGGGCCACGGGGTCGTACCCGGTGATGCCGGTCTTGTAAACGCCGCTCGCGAACACCGTCCCGAAGACGATGGCCAGGGCGGAGGCCACTTGGAGGGGCCTCGGCGGCCGGCGCGTCATGACGGTCTGCCACACGAGCCCCAGCCACGTGAACTGGAAGAGGAGCGTGAGCGCCACCGGGGCGGGCAGCACGCTCATGGCGTAGCAGTAGAGGATTGAGGTGAGGCAGGTGAGGGCTCCCAGGCCCATGAGCTTAAGGGCGAGCTTCCAGCCCACGCGCTGCCAGCGGTGCCCGAGTGCGTGCCCTGCGAGCGTGGCGAGGGCGAAGAAGAGGCAGCCGAGCCACGCTTGGCTCGCCACCACCTGTGCCGAGGTGAAGCCCGCGGCGTAGGCGAGCTTGTAGGTCGTGGCCATCGCGCCGTAGCAGGCGCCGCCCGCAAAGACCTGGAGCGCCGCCTTGGCCTGTCCCGCGCCCGTGGCTCCCGCCCCGGCGGCCTGTTGCTTGATTGTGTTTGTTCCTGCCATTAGGCTCCCCTCCGTCTGCTGTCTTGCAGACGCACGTCTCGTGCGTCTGTTCCCTGCAGTCGGAAGGTGGGCTCGTGCGGTCTTCTGGCGGTGCATGTGGCACCTGCTGCCAAGACGAAAAAAGCCACGCAACCGACTGCTCGGTTGCGTGGCAAAAAGGTGGCTAGCGCCCAGAAAAGTCCACGCGTTTTTAGACTGGGACAAAGTACTACAACAGGTGAGATTCCGTCAAGAAAAACCGAAGAAAAAAGTGAGCCTCTGCCCGCCGTACCTGTAGCGGTCGTTTCCCCGAACGGGGCGGTGCTGTTGGGGGCTGTCTCGATCTGTAACAGTAAGACCCGGTTTTGGTCCGTAAATGTTACAGATTTAGACGTTTTGTCGGGGCGGTTTCCGTTTGTCTTGATCTGTAACAGTTAGGGGTCAAAAGTGGGTCTAGATGTTACAGATTGAGATTGTTGAGGATGGGTGAGGGTAGCTAATTCGGACGGGGCTATTTTAGCTACCCTGCAAGTGGGGTAGCTAAAATAGCCCCGTCCCTTTTTAAACATTGGGAAATCGAGCGTGGCAAGCGGAGGTCTTCGGGGTATAAGACGGCTAATTGTATGCCGTTTTTTGAAAGGAACCCTTATGCCCAGCGTTGCCGTTCTTGCCGCCGATGGCTTTGAAACGATTGAATGCCTGACCATGGTCGATGTCATGCGTCGCGGCGGCGTGCGCGCCACGCTCGTCTCGATCATGCCCACGCGCGAGGTCGTAAGCTCGCTGCAGATTCCCGTAACCTGCGACGTACTCTTTGACGAGATTAACTTTAACGAGTATGACTGCGTCGTGCTGCCCGGCGGTCTGCCCGGCGCCACCAACCTGCGCGCCGACCAGCGCGTCTGCGACGTGGTCTGCGAGTTCGCCGCGACCAAGCACGTCGCCGCCATCTGCGCCGCCCCGTTTATCCTGGGTGAGCTCGACCTGCTCGAGGGGCGCCACGCCACGTGCTTCCCTGGCTTTGAGAAAAGCTTCCCCAAAGGCGCCTATACCGGCGAGAAGGTTACGCAAGACGGCAACATCATCACCGCCAGCGGCATGGCCCAGTCGCTCCCCTTTGCGCTTGAGCTGCTGCGCACGCTCGCCGGCGACAAGGCCGTCGAGAAGGTCGCCGAGGGCATTCAGCTATGATTTTGGCTTCGCAATCACCGCGCCGCATCGAGTTGATGCGCGAGGCGGGCTATGACATTCGCATCATTCCTGCCGATATCGACGAAACGCCGTTTGATGGCGAGGCCCCGCTTACGCTCGTTGAACGCTTAGCACGCGCCAAAGCCGCCGCCGTTGCCGCCGAGCATGCCGAGCCCAATGAGCTGACGGTCGCGGCCGACACCATCGTCACCTTTGACGGCAAGATTCTGGGCAAGCCGGCAACCGAGGACGAGGCGCGTACCATGCTCCGTGAGCTTTCGGGCCGCACGCACCAGGTCGCAACTGGCGTCTGCATCGTTAAGGCAGGCGATACGGCCGCCCCACATTCCGCCGAGAGCCTGTCCTTTGTCGATGTGACCGACGTGACGTTCTACGAGCTCACCGACGAGCAGATCGAGCACTACGTCGCCTCGGGTGAGCCCATGGACAAGGCCGGCGCCTACGGCATTCAGGGCACAGGAGGACGCATGCTCGTGCATGATATATCGGGCGACTTCTATAACGTGGTGGGCCTACCCATCGCTCGCGTCGCGCGCGCGATTCAAAAGCTCTCGTAATTGCATCTGGCGCTGGGTATCCCCCAGCGCCTACAATTTTGGCGTACCGTACGGATCCCGACCGGGCACATGGCGCGGCGGAAAACCGATAGGAGTTAAACATGGATACACTGCTCGAGGCCATTGACGTCTGCGATGTCGATGGCTTTTGCTATGGCAACTATACGGACGAGGAGGCCGGCACCGGTTGCACCGTAATCGTGGCACCCGAGGGCGCCACCGGCGGCGTTGACGTTCGCGGCGGTGCTCCAGCATCGCGCGAAACCGACCTGCTGCGACCCGAGAACACCGTCGACAAGGTCCACGCCGTCTGCCTTTCGGGCGGATCGGCCTTTGGTCTGGAGGCCGCAAGCGGCGTCGCCCGCGAGCTCGAGAGCCGCGGCATCGGCCTTCCCGTCGGCCCCACGCAGGTGCCTATCGTGTGCTCCAGCTGCATCTTCGACCTCGCCTTTGGCGATCCCACCGTGCGCCCCGACATAGAAGCCGGCATCGCCGCCGTGCGCGAGGCACTCGACAACACCCCCACCACACTCGAGCAGGGCAATGTGGGTGCCGGCACCGGTGCTACCGTAGGAAAGCTCATGGGCCCCGCCACCTGCATGAAGGCCGGCCTTGGCGCTGCCGCCGTGGCGCTCGGCCCTGTCAAGGTGGGTGCCGTGGTCTCGGTCAACGCCTGCGGCAACGTCGTCGACCCGACCACGGGCGAGTGGGTAGCCGGCATGCGCGCCGCAGCCGATAGCGACCAGATCGTCGACATGGAGCTCGCCGCTTTTGCCGCCGCCGGCTCTATGCAGATGCCGCTCGACCGCACCAACACCACCATCAGCTGCATCGTCACCAACGTGGAACTCACTAAGGCCCAGGCCACCAAGGTCTCCCAGATGGCAGCAGACGCCTACGCGCACGCCATTCGCCCCACGCATACCACCAACGACGGCGACACCATCTACACCCTTGCCAGCGGCAAACTGGGCGCCCAGGCAAGCGCTGCCGTTCCCCTAGACCTGCTGGGCATGCTCGCCGTAAGGGCCCTACAGACCGCCATCGTAAACGGAGCCAAAAACGCCAAAACCTCCCACGGCATACCCGGCGCCGCAAAGTAAACCAGCTCGTCCGGTTGCCCGGTGGGGCTTGGTTATGTTTGCTGCTCTACAGTCCTGGCTCGCACGAAGAGCACATTAAGTGCTCTTCGGCTCGTGCGGAACTCGCGACAAACATAACCAAGCTCCACCGGGCAACCTACTCAACAAGATCCCTTTCAGCCCAGGCCCCTATGTACCGCGCGTCCAAGATCTTCAAATTCAAACAATCCCAGAATCGATACTTATAGCAGAGGCCCCTTGGCCTTTAGTTTGATACAAGTTCCGCACGAGCCGGAAAGCACTTAATGTGCTTTCCGTGCGAGCAGGACTGTTCGCAGTAGCAAACTAAAGGCCAAGGGGCCCAGTCAACCTATCAGCAGCAATTACTCAGCAGCTAGTTGAATTTGAAGATCTTTGAGGCAAGATGGTATAGGCCGAGTGTGGTTTTGTCTCCGGCCCGTCCATGCAGGTTGGTAAAGAATCCGACCACGCCGTAGCGAGCGCGACGATACATGCGCTCGTCGTACTCCTTCAGGTCCTTCCACAGCGTCTTCAGGCGCTCATCGGCACAATCTTCCTCGGAAAGCTTGGTGAGCACCGAGCAGATCGCCATCATCATGGTGAAGTAGCCCATCATGTACGAACGCAGACGCGAGGACTCAACGTCCTGGTACAGGTGGAACGATTCCATCATGATGCGCGTTACGCGGAACTGCTGGCCCAGGCGCTTGACCATCGTGGCCTCATTGACGCTCTGACCCTCGCGACCGATAAAGTAGCGATAGAGGTCGATGTCGGCGTAGTACATGGTCTTGCAGCGCGGCAGCGGCACGTATGCGTAGATATTATCCACGTAGAAGGTGTGTGCCGGCATAGGCAGATTGGACTCGCGCAGTACGTCGGTGCGATAGCACAGGCTGTGCATGAGCAGGTTCTGATCGGGACGGAAGTGTCCGATCTGGTCCCAAGAGAAAATCTTTTTGCGCGGCAGGGCAAACTTGTAGCCAATAGCGGTATGCGTGCCCTCGTAAACCTTCTCGTACACGTAGTTCGAGATAAACAGGTCGACGCGCTGGTCGCGCTCCTCAAAGCCACGCAGAATCGACAGCATGGTCGAAAGCGCCGCACCGTCGAGCCAGTCGTCCGAGTCAACGACCTTATAGTACGTACCATGCGCCTCACGCAGGCCCGAGAGGACGGCGATACCGTGGCCGCCATTCTCCTGGTGCACCGCGCGGATGATTCCAGGATAACGGGCCTCCCACTCGTCGGCCTTGGCGGCCGTCTCGTCCTTGGAGCCGTCGTCCACCACAATAATCTCGATATCGGTGGCGTAATTGCTCCCCTCCAAGATGGAGGTGATGCAATGGTCCATGTCCTTGGCGGCGTTATATGAGGGAATACCGAATGTTATGACTTTATGCATGGCAGGCGATAATCTCATCCGAAAGATCGAGGGCAGAATTGGTCACGGCGTCCATATCGTAGTAACGATACTCGGCCAGACGACCCACCGGGTGGAAGTTCGTCAGGTTCTGGACGCGCTCAAGATAGCGCTCATAGAGCTCACGGTTCTCGGGCTCAAGAATGGCGTAATACGGCGTCTCACCCGAGCCGGGCGTATAGGCCTTGGAGTACTCCTTCATGATGGTGGTCTTGCCGGGCAGGACCTGACCAGTCATGTTCTTGAACTCGGTGATGCGCGTATAGTCCTCGCTCGTGGTGTAGTTGACGGTGCCCACGGGCTGGAACTGATCCATATCGAGCGTCTCGAACTTCATGTCGAGCGTACGGTACGGAAGAGCGCCCAGATCAAGGTCGAACAGCTCATCGAGCGGACCGGTATAGACGATCTCGCCGCCGTAGACCTTGCCACCGATCTTGACGGTGGTCTCGTCGATCTCAAAGAGATCGCGGGCGTCCACGTCGCAGAACACGTCGATCAGGTCGTGGTCGAGCATATGCTCGAACAGCGCCGTGTAGCCGTCCTGCGGCATACCCTGGAAGGGAGCCTGCGGGAAATAGCGGTCATCGTCGCCCACAAAGACGGGAACGCGACCGGTGATCGAGGGATCGATCTGGTCGGGCGTCTGGCCCCACTGCTTCATGGTGTAATGCAAAAAGACGTTCTCGTAGACGTAATCGGCGACCTCGGCCAAGTCGGGGTCGTTCTTCTTACGCAGCTCCATAATGGGCACCTTGACATCCTTGCCAAAGGTCTCCACGAGCTTCTGATACAGCTCCTCGCCGCGCTCATCACCAAAGGCGAGCTTGAGACTCGCATGGTTGAAGGGCACGGGCATAAGGGTACCGTTGATGTTGGCGAGCACCTTGTGCTGATAATCCGTCCACTTGGTAAAGCGCGACAGGAAATTGTGCACGCGCTCGTTAAAGGTGTGATAGATATGCGGACCGTACTCGTGGATCAGGATTCCGGCCTCGTCAGTGCAGTCATAGGCATTGCCCGCAATGTGGCTACGGCGCTCCAAAACGGCAACACGATAGCCGATAGTCTCGGCAAGACGGCGGGCGCAAACGGCACCGGCATATCCAGCACCGACGACAATCATGTCGTACGCGCCGGCGTTAAAGCCTTCAGGCAGGCCTGAGGTAATCTGCATCGATACTCCTTGTCAAAAGCCACGGGCTCGTTAGCTGGGCTTTTCTCGAACATTCTTCGAGACATATTTATCAGAGCGATTATAGCGCTAATGCGTCCTATAATGAGCTTGCCACACAAGGAAAGCTCAAGCACCGCGGCGAACATAATTGAAAGGTAGACCCGCTAGCAGCGGGTTTATTCGTGAACAGCCGGGCGCCTGGAGCTTAGCGAAACGCTTGTAAGGAGTAACATGAGCGATTTCCTAAACCGTATGAAGTCTGCCGCCAAGGCCGACCTTAAGACCATCGTCCTGCCCGAGGGCGAGGATCCGCGCACCATCGTCGCGGCCAACAAGATCATCGAGGAAGGCCTGGCCAACATCGTCATCCTGGGCGATCCCAACGAGATCAACGTCCCCGGCGCCACCGTCATCGACCCGCGCAATGCCGAGAAGCACGAGGAGTACGCACAGAAGTTTGCCGAGCTCCGCGCCAAGAAGGGCGTTACCATCGAGCAGGCTCGCGCCCAGGTGATGGACGCCACCTACTTTGGCACCATGATGGTCAAGATGGGCGACGCCGACGGCCTGGTCTCCGGCGCCTGCCACTCCACCGCCGACACCCTGCGCCCCGCGCTTCAGATCCTCAAGACCGCCCCGGGCACCAAGCTGGTCTCGGCCTTCTTCGTGATGTGCACCGACACCCCGCAGTTCGGCACCGACGGCACGCTGATCTTCGCCGACTGCGGCCTCAACATCAACCCGTCCTCCGACGAGCTCTCCGAGATCGCCATCGCCTCCGCTCACTCCTGGTCCACCTTCATGGGCAACGTTGAGCCGCACGTGGCTATGCTCTCCTACTCCACCATGGGCTCCGCCGGCGGCGAGGTCGCCAAGAAGGTCCAAGAGGCCGTGAAGTTCTGCAAGGAGAAGGCTCCCGAGCTCGCCATCGATGGCGACCTGCAGCTCGACGCCGCTATCGTCCCCACCGTCGCCCAGCTCAAGGCTCCCGGTTCCTCTGTCGCCGGCAAGGCCAACGTGCTCGTGTTCCCCGACCTCGAGGCCGGCAACATCGGCTACAAGCTGGTCCAGCGCTTCGCTGGCGCCGACGCTTACGGCCCCATCCTGCAGGGCATCGCCAAGCCGGTTAACGACCTTTCGCGCGGCTGCTCTGCCGACGACATCGTGGGTGTCGTGGCCATCACCGCCGTCCAGGCTCAGATGGCTGAGTAGCGGACGCACTCGCCCGAAGGCCGTACGGGCTAACCCCTGAAAACGTCCTCGACCAATGAAACGCCCCCGTTCTGCTCCTTCGGAGCTACGAACGGGGGCGTTTCTGGTCTGCGGAATGTTTTCAGGGGTTAGCCCGTACGGCCTTCTACTGCTACGAAGCATTCAGAGCATCTGGAGTGGACGGCGGCTTGGCTACGAGCTGGGGCTGAGGATCTGAATGGTCGGGCGCCGTTGCCGGGAGCGCAGGCATTGCTGGCGATGGTCACTTTGGGGCTGGAATTTCCGCCTGCTAGCAAAAAGGCCTCCGGAGCTGTTGCTCTGGAGGCCTTTCGTTTACTTGCAAATGCACGCGTTAGTTGTTCTTGGTCAGACGCTCGACGTCGTGGGCGATCATGTATTCCTCGTCGGTGGGGATGACCATGACCGTGACGGAAGAGCCGGCGGCGCTGATGACCTGCGGGCCATTGCCCACGGCCTGGCGGTTCTTGTTGTTGTCGATGCGCACGCCCAGCCACTCAAAGCAGTCACAGAAGGCCTTGCGGATCGACCAGTCGTTCTCGCCGATGCCGGCGGTAAAGGTGATGGTATCCACGCCTGCCATGGAGGCGATCATGGAGCCGGCCTGCTGCATAGCCTTATAGGCGAACATATCGAAGGCGAGCAGGCAGCGCTCATCTCCCTCGGAAGCGCGCGTGCGAATGTCGCGGGCGTCATTGGAGATACCCGAAATGGCAAGCAGACCAGACTGCTTGTTCATCATGTCATCGACTTCCTGGTAGCTGTAGCCGCCCTCGCGCTGCAGGTAGCACACGGTAGCCGGGTCGATGGAGCCGCAGCGGGTTCCCATCATCAGGCCGTCAAGCGGCGTGAGCCCCATCGTGGTGTCGCGGCACACGCCGTCCTCGATGGCGGCAAGCGAGGCGCCGTTGCCCAAATGGCACGAGAGCAGACGGTGGCAGCGCGAGCCCAGGATCTCCTTGGCCATCATCCACTCGTAACGGTGGCTCGTACCGTGGGCGCCGTACTTGCGCACGTGGTACTTGTCGCACACGTCCCTGGGCAGGGCGTAGGTGTAGGCAACCTCGGGCATGGTCATGTGAAACGAGGTGTCGAAGACGGCCACGTTGGGCAGCTCCGGATACTTCTCACGGCAATACTCAATCGCCGCAGCCTCGCCGTAGTTGTGCAGCGGAGCAAGCGGTGCCACCTCGAGAATCTTGGCCATGACCTCGTCGTCGACGACTGCGGAATCATCGAAGTGCCAGCCGCCCTGAACGATACGATGTCCAATGCCATCAATCGTAAAGTCGGTCTTCTCGAGCTCCTCGAGCACGCGAGCGATAGCAGAGCGATGATCGGGGAAGGGAACCTCCTCGGTCTGCTTGGCGCCACCGTTCTCGGAGTGGCCGAAGATGCCCATGTCCGATCCGATACGCTCGCAGTTGCCCTTGGCGAAAACCTCGCGGGTATCGGTGTCCAAAAGCTGATATTTAAGGCTTGAGCTGCCGGCGTTGACAACAAGTACGTTCATGAGACTCCTTTGCAGTGCGATACGGTCGGCGCAGACCGCTCAAGGCGGCCGTATGTTAATAAGAAGTTATCACAACTTGATAAATAGCTATCAGGCATATCGCCCAACGAGTTCAAAAGAGGGGCTGAACGGCATGTTGCCGTCCAGCCCCTCCCCTCTTGTAATTACTTGGCGTTGACGATGCGCTCGACGTCGGAAGCGATCATGAACTCCTCATCCGTGGGGATGACGAAGATCTTGACCTTGGAATCCTTGGCGGACAGGCACCAAGCGCCGTCGCCACGCAGAGCGTTGCGGGCATGGTCCATCTTGACGCCCATAAAGGCCAGACGATCGGCCACGCCGGCGCGGACAGCCGGAGCGTGCTCGCCGATGCCGGCGGTAAAGACCAGGGTGTCCATGCCGCACATGGAAGTGGCCATCTCGGCAGCCTTGGCGGCAATCTTGTAAACGAACATATCGAAGGCGAGCTGGGCCTCGGGGTCACCGGCAGCGGCGAGCTCCTCGACGTTGCGGCAGTCGTTGGTCTTGCCGCCGGTCACAGCCAAAAGGCCGGACTTCTTGTTCATCATCTCGTCGACCTCGTCGAAGGTGTAGCCACCTTCGCGCTGCAGGTAGCACACGGTAGCAGGGTCGATGGAGCCGCAGCGGGTGCCCATCATGACACCGTCGAGCGGCGTCAAGCCCATGGTGGTGTCCATGCACTTGCCGTCCTCGATGGCGCACAGGGAAGCGCCGGAACCGATGTGGCACACGACGACCTTGCGAGCCTCGCCGTTGGTCATCTCGGCAACCTTCTTGGAGATGTAGCGGTAGCTGGTGCCGTGGGCGCCGTACTTACGGATGTGCAGCTTGTCGCAGACGTCCTTGGGCAGGGCGTAGGTCTTGGCGACCTCGGGCATATTGAAGTGGAAAGCAGTGTCGTAGACCGTGACGTTGGGCAGGTCGGGATACTGCTCGAGGCAGTACTCGATAACGTTGGCCTCGGGGTTATTGTGCAGCGGGGCGAGCGGAGCAACCTCGCGGATCTTGGCGAGGACGTCCTCGTCGACGAGGGAGGAATCACCAAAGTACCAGCCACCCTGAACGATACGGTGGCCGATACCCTCGATCTTGACGCCGTTGGCCTCAAGGTCCTTCAGGACGACCTCGATGGCGACCTTGTGGTCGGGGAACTCGATGTTCTCGGTCACCTTCTTGGAACCGTTGGCAGCGTGGGTGAAGGTACCGCCGGTAAAGCAGACGCGCTCGCAGGAGCCCTTTGCGGACACCTTGTGGGACTTGGTATCGATGACCTGATACTTAAGGGTCGAAGATCCTGCGTTGACGACCAGAACGTTCATGTGTCTCCCTACTAACAGGCGGTGTGGCGCCGCCAGGTTACATACGCTTCAATAATAAACCCAAACGCCCTCGCGCTCGGGTTTATTGCGTTGATATATAAGTTATCGGTGCTTGAGCTTCCGTTTCATTGCAAGGAAGAAGCGCCCTCAGATGAGGTTCTCGCCCAGGTTTTTGCCGCCGAGGACGTGCATATGGAAGTGCATGACGGTCTGGCCGGCGTTGACGCCCTTGTTGGAGATGACGCGGAAACCGTCCTCCAGACCCTTGGCCTTGGCGACCTCCTGGATGGCGTGAGCTATGGCGCCCATGGTCTCGGCGGGTACGTTGTCGGCGATGTCGCTGTAGTGCTTCTTAGGGATCACGAGCGTGTGGACCGGCGCCTGCGGGTTGAGGTCGTCGAAGGCGATGACCTGGTCGTCCTCATAGACAACGGTCGAGGGGATCTCGTGGTTGGCAATTTTGCAGAAGATGCAATCGCACATAGCTGGTTCCTTTCTTACAGACCAAGGTAATTATATTTGGTCGAGATGCTTAGAACGAAAGGTTATCATCGGTGTTGGCGGCCTCGCCGTCGGCGAGCACGTCGTTGCCGTCGACGTCCTTAAGGAGCACCGAGACCTTCTGCTCGGCATCGGACAGGCGGGTGCGCAGGCTTTTGAGGAGCTCGACGCCGCGGGTGTAGCTCTCGAGCGACTCCTCAAGCTCCATATCGCCCGACTCCAGGCTGCGGATGATGAGCTCCAGCTCCTGCGAGGCCTGCTTGTACGTAAGCTGCTCGACCGGGGTCTTCTCTGCCATATCTGTTTCCTTTCCTAAGGGTCTATCACTGCGAAACGCGGTCTACTCGACCGTATCGACCGTTGCTGCCACGTTGCCGTCTGCCATGCGCACGCGAATGGCGTCGCCAGGCTTAAAGGTCTTGGCACTCGTAGCCACACCATCATCGCTGTACGCGATGGAATAGCCGCGAGCAAGCACTTTGAGCGGCGACAGGGCATCGAGCGACGCTGCCGCACGGCTCAGGTCGGACGCTGGCTTGCTGAGCATCGTGCGCCCTTGATGCTCTAGGCGGGAACTCGCAAGCGTGAGCGCATGGCGCTTACCATCGAGCCCCGAGGTGCTTGTAATCAGACGCTCGGGCAAGCGCTCAAAGTTGGAGCGGAATGTCCCGACCGAGCGTACTATGGCGCCCGACAGGCGATCGGCAGTCAGTGCAAGCTCCGATTCGCGACGCTCGACCATAAATGTGGGGTCGTTGAGGCACGGGCGACACGCAGCGGCATCGAGCGCATCACCCAAGCGAGCCGTATAGGTATCCCAGGCACGGCGACCGCGCTGATCGAGCATCTCCAGGTCGACCTGGGCCGACCCAATCATCGATGCCATCGCGGCACCCAGACGCTGATGGCGCGCCTCGAGCACATCGGCCAACTCCGTCATAGCCGGCGCCACCGATTCTGCCGCCGCCGTGGGCGTGGAGGCGCGTCGGTCGCTCACCATGTCGCAAATCAAGGTATCGGGCTCATGGCCAATGCCGGTCACCACGGGCACAGGACAAGCCGCCACCGCGCGGGCAAGCTCCTCGTCATTAAAGGTCATGAGGTCCTCAAAGGAGCCGCCGCCGCGCACCAGCAAAATACAGTCGGGCGCCGGCGTAATGGAAGCGGCGCGGCGCAAGCCATCAATGAGCTCGGCCGGCGCACCCTCGCCTTGAACCTTGGCGCCCACGCAGACAAGCTCGACGAGCGGGTTGCGACGGCGCAGCGTACGCTTGACGTCGTCGATTACCGCACCGGAAAGCGAGGTGACGACCGCCACGCGTGAGCAAAACACCGGGATGCGGCGTTTGCGGGACTCGTCCATCAGTCCCTCGCGGCGTAGCTTTTCGGCCAACTGCGCCACCTGTTGACGCAGCAGACCCTCCCCCGCCAGCGAAAACGAGCGAGCGACAAAGCTCATGCGGCCCGTGGCCTTATAGAGATTGAAGCTGCCCTTAAAGCTCACCTGCATGCCGTCACGCAGATCGAAGGTACGCTTGAGATAGGCGCCCTTCCAGATGATGCAGTCGACGGCGGCCGAGTCGTCTTTAATCTGGAAGTAGCAGTGGCCGCTTCGGGCATTGGGACCACGGAAACCCGTGACCTCGCCCAGGACGGTCAGCTGCGGAATGGCATCGAGCGCACCGGCGGCGATCTCTACCGCCTGGCTCACGCTGAGCTCCTTACGCTCCTGCTCGTCCGAACCGTCGAACTCGGCGGAAACGGCATTGCCGGTTAGATTCCAGCCTGCCACGCAGCCTCCTTTCGTCATCGTGCACAAAGGCTCTGGCCCTGCGCAAATTCAAGTCCAACACATAGTACAGCGCCGCGGGGACACAAATTCCCGCGGCGCCCAGCGACCCAATTTGTTATCGGTTGGAGTTTCTGTTGTATCGAGCCATAAGATAGAGCAGCTGAATAATCGAGGTGAGCGCCGCAGCCACATAGGTAAGCGCGGCGGCCGTCAGCACCTTCTTGGCACCGTTGACCTGCTTGGAGCTCATACCCGACTGCTCAATATACGCCACGGCGCGGCGGCTGGCATCAATCTCGACCGGTAGCGTAACCAGTTGGAACAGCACGCTAAACGAGAAGAAGATCAGTGCGAGGGTCGTGAGTCCCGCGATGTTCATAAACAGGCCCATGAGCAGCACGATGGTCCAAGTGTTCTGGGTAAAGTTGACGACCGGCACGAGGGCGGTGCGTACCTTCATCATGGCATAGCCGCTTTGACGCTGCGCGGCATGGCCTGCCTCGTGACAAGCGACAGCGACGCTTGCGACCGAGCCGCCCGAACGGTTGGAATCCGACAGATACAGATTGTTGTCCTGCGGGTTGTAGTGGTCGGTAAGCTCACCAGCGACGCCCTTGATGCCCACGGCATTGCAGCCGTTGGCGTCGAGCATGCGGCGAGCGACCGTGGCGCCCGTGTCGCCGTCCGAGCGAACCTTGGACCACGTCTTGTACGTCGAATTGATATAGCTCTGCGCGGCAAGGCCAAGCACCGTGCAGACAAGCACAACCAGCAGGTACAGCGGGTCGATACCAAAGCCGTATCCATAGTAATAAGGCATGCGAATTCCTCCGAATCGAGTTACACGTTGGAGGCATTTTACCCACTCGCCCAGCAGGCAAATCAACATCGATGTTTTGGCAATGTCAGCGAAAACGGCCGAGAGCGAGCAAGGTGACGTGAAAGAGAAGCGACGCGTACTTTGGTACGCGAGCGACGATTGAACGTCAGATTGCTCGCTCTCGGCCGTTTGCAGCGTCGAGCTGTTACGCGGTTTGGTAAAACCGCGTAACTATATACCTATAACAACTCAATCTTTCCGTCCTTCACGGTGAGCCCCATATTGCCGGAAAGCAGATCGTCCAGGCGCGAACCCACAAGCTCAAAACGCCAGCCTTCGCGCAGGGGGCTTTGCTCAGGATGCTCGATGTAATCGGCCAGGTCATCGCGCGAGGCAATGACCGAGGTCGCCACCCCCGAGCGCTCGGCAACCAAGCGAATAAGCGCATACATCAGGTCCGTCACGCTCTCAAGCTCCGGCGAAATCTGGCGATGCCCGCGCACCATGAGCGGCAGGCGATCGTGCGGGCAGCTCGCACCGCGCTTGATGGCCATGAGCGCGCCGTCCACGTCGCGCTCCCCCAACTGGTCGGTACCGCGAATGCTACGGAACTCCTCAACGCGCACGGGATTGCGCTTAACGAGCGCCAGCAGCGTATCGTCGGACATGACCCACTTGCGCGGGATGTTGCGGCGCTCGGCGCGGTCCTCGCGCCAGGCGGCGAGCTCGCGCGCGATGCCCAACTGGTGACGGCTGCACGAATTGATGCGTTTGACCTTACGGAACGCCTCGTGGCGATCGGCGCGATAGTGCGACTCGTCAGCCAGCGGGCGCAGCTCGTCGAGCACCCAGTCCACGCGGCCCAGCTCGCGCAGGCGGCTCATCATCTCGGTATAGGCGACGATCAGGTACTTGACGTCATCAATCGCGTACTCGATCTGTTTGTCGGTCAGCGGGCGACGCGACCAGTCGGTCAGCGACTCGGTCTTGGGCAGCGAGACGCCGCAAAACGTCTGCACGAGCGCGCCGTAGGAAATCTGCTGGCGTTCGCCCAAAAAGGCGGCGGCCACCTGCGTGTCAAAAATCGGACGCGGCAGCACGCCCACGGTATGGAGCATAACCTCCATATCCTGCGAGCAGGCGTGGAAGACTTTGGTCACGCTCTCGTCGGCCATAAGCTCGGCCAGCGGCGACAGGTCGTCGATCACCAGAGGGTCGACCGCTACGCTCTCGGCAGGGGTGGCAATCTGGACCAGGCACAGACGCGGATGGAACGTGCGCTCGCGCAAAAACTCGGTATCGACGGCAATCGCGTCGAACTCACGGGCGCGCTGGCAAAAGTCGAGTAGAGCCTGATGTGTGGAAATGTACATATCAACCCATCGAATAAGGTTAGGCCCGAAAAACACGGGTAGGATATCGGCATTGCCTTACAACTATACTCGGTTAGTCACAGAACGGGAACGTAAGTATGCGCTGCCTTATCATCCACAACCCGGCATCGGGCCCCAGCTCAGATGAAATCTACGCGTTCACGCACGCCCTCGCGCAGGGCGGCGACGAGGTCGTGATGCGTTTTATCGGCGATGGCATGGAACCCGAGGACGCCGTGGCGGACGTGCGCGAGTTTGATCGCGTGGTGATTTCGGGCGGCGACGGCACCGTCTCCAACGTGCTCGACCAAATGCGCGGATGCGGCGTCCCCACGCTCGTCTTCCCCTCCGGTACGGCCTGCCTGTTCTTCAATAACATCGGTAATGCCCCCGAGGCAGCGGCACTTGCCAAGGCCTGCCGCGCCGGTCGCACGGTCAAAGTAGACATGGGCGAGCTCTTTTGGCTCGACGAAAACGGCAACGAGAAGCGCCACGGCTTTATCATCATCGCCGGCTCGGGCTTCGACGCCGAGATCATGATGAAGGCCGCCCCCACCAAAAACGACATCGGCGAGATCGCCTACTTCCTCTCCGCGCTCGCCACGCCCAACCCCACGGTGGCGCACTTTACCATCGAGCATGACGGCATTGTCGAGGAGCTCGATGGCATCTGCTGCATGGCGGGCAATACCTCGGTCATTCAAAACGACATCAACCTGTTCCCCGACTGCCGCATGAACGATGGCATGGTCGATATTGCGGTCATCGAACCCGTGCGCACCGTGCAGCTGCTGCCTACTGTGATCACCGCTGCGCTTGACCCCGCCGGCAAGGTACTCGGGCGCCCGCAGTTCAAGATCATCCAGACCAAGGAAGCCAAGATCACCTGCACCCCGTCGCTGGGCATGCAGTTCGATGGCGAGATTATCTCCAGCAATTCGGGCGTCTTTGGAGCCCGCGCGCTTCCGCAATGCCTCGACCTCATCGTCGACGAATTCTCACCGCTCGGAAAATAGGAGGACCCCATGAACGACAATCCCCTGATCGGCTTTATTGTCATCGTCTTGGCCATGCTCGTCGGTTACGCCATCAACGTGATTCACCGCCGAAAGAAGTAAATCCACATTGGTATGATATTCATCCAGTTATCGCCTCTCCCGCTGTTTATGCATTCGTCAAACAGCGGGGGATTTTCATTTCGGGCATTCCCAGCTACTTTATTCGGCTACAGTAATTACAGGGCGTCTTTATTAAAGTAAAGCTGCAAACTGAGTACGATTAACCGCTCATCGCATATTTCATCACGCTTATCGAGTAAGTTTCTTTCATAGATGAATATTGTTTCCAGTTCGTTACGCTAATGAGGTGTCTTTATTGGCTGAAGCCCTCTGGCGACAGAGGGCTTTCGCACGCTGGGAGGGAAAATGAGGAAAACTCGCCCCGTCAACGCGCTCAAGAAGCTTGGCATAGGCCTTGCATTTGGAGCTGCAACCATCATGTCCATGCCGACCTCTGCACTCGCTTGCACGCAGGTCTACATGGGCAAAAACCTTACGGCCGACGGCAACACGTACTACGGCCGTTCCGAGGACTATGGCCCGCGCTATCTTAAGCACTTTGGCATTGAGCCCTCTCACGGCCCGGGACATACGTACAGCTCGGACGAGTCTTCGTTCATGTACACCTCGACCAAGACCACGTATCGCTACACCTATGTACGCGACCATCCCTCCCAGTGGGACAACCGCTGGGATGCCTACTCTGAAGCAGGCATCAACGAGAAGGGCGTATCCTGCTCCGCCACGCTAAGCACCAGTATGAATGCAGATGCCGAGACAGCAGACCCCCTGACTAAAACCGGCATCGGCGAGTACAACTACGCCAGCGTCATCCTGGGCGAGAGCGCCACGGCCCGCGAGGGCGTCGAGCTCCTCGGCAGCCTGATTGACGAGCAGGGCGTCTGCTCCAACGACCAGATCATCATCGCCGACAACAACGAGACCTGGCTATTTGCCGCGCTTTCCGGTCACCAGTGGATCGGCATGAAGCTCGCCGACGACGTCGCCTCGATCAACCCCAACATCGGCAACCTCAACTACGATGTCGACCTCAACGACCCCGAGAACTGCCTGCACTCCGAGGGCATCGAGTCCATGCCTAAGGAGAAGGGCTTTGCCGAGTACACCGACGGCAAGTTCGACGTCGCCGCAACCTATGGCGAGACCATTCAGAATTCCGGTATGCACCAGTGGACCCGCTACGTCCAGGGCCGTAACTACTTTGGCAACGAGCTCCAGGAGGGCACCGACTACGAGATCGTCAAGGACGAGCGCGAAGAGGCTCGCGCCACGACCGGCGCCTTGGTCCACGAGATGCAGCCGCTGTTCTTCCAGCCCGGAAAGAAAGACTGGACTACCTTTGAGATGATTCGCTCTCTCGGTAACCGTGGCGAGAATACCCCGGGCCTTAACGCCAACACTGACGGTGCCTATGCCATCGGCACCGAGCGCAACACCGAGATTCACGTCTTCCAGGTTCGCAACGGTCTTGATCCCCAGGTTGCAACAATCCAGTGGGAAATGCTCTCCCGCGCCGCGTACTCCGTCGCCATCCCCTTCTACTCCGCGCTGATTACCGAGGTTAGCCCGTATTTCAGCGACCAGACCGTCTCCTTCGACCACTGCAAAGAGACGGACATCGTGAACAACGAGGAGCCCGAGAACTCCATCAACTACGTCCTCATGGACATCAGCTCCCTCTGCTTTGAGAATCCCGATACCCTTGGTATCAGCGTCCGCTCCTACCTCGATGCACTCCAGAACGAGCTCATCGAACAGAACAAGGAAGTCGACGCCGCCATGCTGGCCGAGACGACCACCGAGGGCCGCACCGCTCTGGCCAACAAGGCCGGCAAGGCTGCCACCGAGAACACCTACGTCAAGTGCAAGGCCCTGCTCCAGGAGATGCGCGCCTATCAGAAGGCCGGAAACTTTGACGAGCCCTTCACCCCGAGCGACCTGAACACCGAGACCAACGGCCTCAAGGTGTCCATCACTTACGCCAAGGATGCTCTTGCCACCGATCCGGTCACCCCGGATCAGCCCGGCACCCCCGAGCAGCCCGGCACCCCCGAGCAGCCCGCTAAGCCCGAGCAGCCCACCACCAAGCCTGAGAAGCCTGGCAAGTCGGACACCACAACCACAGTAACCACCAACAAAACGAACACCAAGGGCGGCCTGCCCACCACCGGTGATCGTTTTGATGGCCGCATGGTGGCTGCATTCGCCATCGCTGGCGTTGCCGTCATCTCCGCCGGTGGTTACTTCCTCTACCGTCGCAACAAGGAGTAACGTCCTAGCTGAGCGGGCAAGGCAGCAATGGCAGCCTCGCCCGCTCAGCCCGCTCTTTTGACCGGCGGGAAACCCGCCTGAAATCTTTTTAAAAAAGATTTCCCCGCACACACTTCGCTGTGCTATAGTGCAGCGCAACAGCAACTAGGTGCGACCGCGCCACGGCATCACGAAAGGAGCCACCAACATGAAGAACACGATGAACTCTCTCAACAACTGGTGGTGGCGTGATGCGAATACGATCGGTCGACAGTGAGTCCCTCACGCCTGTTTTTTAGCTCTAGGTGATTGGAAGGCCTCCGGTTTCGACCGGGGGCCTTTTTCTATCTCGAGCCCGATCGCATTCGCATCACGCGCCTCCGCTTTTCTCTTGCACTCCCATTCCGAAAGGATTTTCACCATGTCTCAGAACACCGCCGCCCAGCCCCGCACCGTCCAGACCGCCGACCGCGGCAAACTCGATGTCCGCGCCCTCGTCCTGCTCGCCATCCTGCTCGCCGCCGGCTTCATCCTCAACTTCACCGTCGGCAAGGCAATCTCGGGCATCTCGGGCGGCATGATCAGCCCCGAGTTCATCATCTCGGCCTTCTGCCTCACCATCCTGGTCGTTCGCCCCAACATCGGCCAGGCGCTCGTCATTGGCCTCATCTCGGCTGCCGTGATCCAGATCACCACCACTTCGCCGTTCGTCGATTTTGCCGCCGAGGGCATCGCCGCCATGCTCATGGCCGGCATCGTCAACGCCGCCGGCAAGAACGGTCAGGTCAAGCCTGCCGTCGCCATCGTCGCTACCTTCGTGACCACCTTTGTCTCCGGCGTCATCTTCATGGTTATCAAGATGGCCATGCTTGGCGTGGTCGGCGAGCTCGCCGCCGCTATGCTGCCCGTCGTCGCCATGACCGCCGTCTTTAACGCCATTCTGGTCGGCGCCCTCTATCTGCCCATTCAGAAGGCCCTGAAGCTCAACTAACCCGCTCGGCTTTATGAGCCACCCCATCTTGGCGTTCATTCGTCGCTCGCGTACCCAAGTACGCTTCGCTCCTCTTTCGCGCCAACCTGGGGCCCCTCGTAAAGCCGTCTCCGTGCTCCACCGGCAAAGACTGTCCCAAACAGTTAACTCTTGGGGACGTTCTTAAACGACTAGCCATTAAAGAACGTCCCCAATGACTATGAAAGGTATCCATGGAAACGATCATCAACGTCGACGATGTCTCGTTCTCCTATGGCACGCAGACCGAGCGGGCGCTCAGCCACATCTCGCTCAGCGTGAACAAGGGAGATTTCATCGGCATCATCGGGCCCTCGGGCGCCGGCAAGTCCACGCTTGCCGCCTGCCTGTCGGGTGCCGTGCCCCACCACTACACCGGCACGTTCTTTGGGGCCGTCATGGTAGACGGCCACGACACCTGCGAAGCCTCGCTCACCGACGTGTCGCAAATCGTCGGCAGTGTGCTGCAGGATATCGACACGCAGATGGTCGCTTCGGTCGTCGAGGACGAGATGCTCTTTGGCCTCGAGAACTTTGGCGTTCCCCACGACCAGATCGAGCGGCGCGTGAGTGAAACGCTCGAGACCGTCGGCATCAGCGACCTGCGTGACCGCGAGATCGCCACCCTCTCGGGCGGACAGAAGCAAAAGGTGGCCATCGCTGCCATCCTCGCCATGCGTCCGCGCGTCTTGGTTCTCGACGAGCCCACCGCGGCACTCGACCCCGCCAGCTCCACGTTGGTCTTCGAGACGCTGCGTGAGGCAAACCGCGCGCTTGGAATCACCATCGTCGTCGTTGAGCAAAAGGTCGCCCTACTCTCGGAGTACTGCAACCGCGTGCTCGTGCTCAACCATGGCGAAATCGCGCTGCAGGGCGAGCCACACGAGGTCTTCGCGCATACCGACGAGCTCCGTGCCATCGGCGTCGACTGCCCTCGCGTCACGCGTATCTTCAATAGCCTCGAGGCCGATGGCCTGGTAAGCGGTACCCCTTGCTTGGATGTCGATGAGGCCGAGCGCCTGATTTCGGGCATCGTCGACCCCGCACGCGCGGCCAGCGAAGCCCAGGCGCCCGCCGGCTCCCCGCATGCACCGTCGTTGCGCCCTCATGCCAAGGACGCCGAACCCGTACTCACCTTCGACCATGTTGAGTTTGCCTATCCCAATGGCGGCGCCGCCGTACACGACCTCAACCTGACGCTCTATCCCGGCGAGCTCGTGGGCATCGTCGGCCAAAACGGTGCCGGCAAAACCACGCTCACCAAGCTGCTCACAGGCCTGCTCAAGCCCGCCTCGGGCAGCGTGCGCGTCACGGGACTGGATACCGCGGCCGTTCCCACGAGCCGCATCGCCCGCGAAGTCGCAACCCTCTTCCAAAACCCCGACCGCCAGATCTGCAAGGATACCGTACTCGACGAGGTCGCTTTTGGCCTGGAGCTTGCCGGCATCGACCGTGCCGAGGCTCTGCGTCGTGCTCAACTTGTTATCGACCGCTTTGGCCTGCCTGCCGATGAGGCACCTTTCTCGCTTTCGCGCGGCCAGCGACAAATGGTGGCGCTTGCCTCCGTCGTAGTGGTTGAGCCCAAGATCGTCGTGCTCGACGAGCCCACGAGCGGCCTTGATTACCGCGAGTGCATGACCGTCATGGAAACAGTGCGCACCATGGCCGAGCGCGGTTGCGCCGTGATTATGGTCTGCCACGATATGGAAGTCGTCTCGGATTTTGCCGAGCGTATCGTAGTAATGGCCGACGGTCGCATCCTCGGCCGCGGCCGCACGCACGAGCTATTCTCGAACATCGATCTCATGCGGCGTGCCTACGTGGAGCCTCCCCAGGTTATTGAACTCTCGCGCCGTCTGGCATCTTCCGTCTCGCCCGCTTTTGCGCAGGTAAGCGAGGTCACCGATGTCGTTCGAATTACCAAGGAGATGGTCCGCCGTGGTTAACGTCATCGACTACATGCCGGGCGATACGCTACTGCATCGCCTGAACCCCGTCGTCAAACTGGGCCTCGCCGCCGCCATCATCGTCGGCATCTTCCTGTCCGACACCTACGTGGCGCTGCTGGGCTTTTTGGCACTCACCCTTGCGCTGGGTGCCTATGCCGGTGTCGTCGACCGTCTGTTCTCGCTGCTCAAGTTGCTGATTCCGCTCGCGCTTATCATGCTGGTGCTCCAGCTGGCCTTTATGCGCGATGGCAACGTTGTGTGGGGCTTTATCACCGACACGGGCCTCATCACAGGATCGAAGGCCTGTCTGCGCCTGCTGGGTGTGGCGTTACCGCTCATCCTCATGCTCATAGTGACCAAGCTCAACGACCTTGCCAACGCCTGCGTCGAGGTGCTGCACGTGCCGTATCGCTATGCCTTCACCTTTACCACGGCGCTACGCTTTGTGCCGGTGTTTGGTCAGGAGATGAACGCCATCATGGAAGCGCAGACCGCACGCGGCGTCGAGTACGACACCAAGAACCCCATCAAGAAGCTTAAGCTCATGCTGCCACTGTGCGTGCCACTGCTCATCTCGAGCGTGGGCAAGACCGATGCCACAGCCTTGGCGGCAGAACAGCGCGGCTTCTATCTGCGTACACGCGCCAGCTCGTACAAGCGCTACCCCATCAAGGGCCTGGACATCGCCGTGCTCATCGTCAGCATCGCCCTCATCGCCATCGGCTTCCTGTTCTAGTTCGCCACCGGCAGCAACCGCCCAACGCAAAAGGCCTCGGCTCGCACCAAACGAGCCGAGGCCTTTACTGTTTCATCAGATAAAACCTACCAAAATTAACCTGTCCCTTTTTGACAGGTCGGAAGCTAGAGGCGGTAGGGGGCGCCGCTGCGGATGATGGATTCGCGCACCAGGACATCCATGGCATCGAGGGTGATCTCGGGCATCTCTCGATACTTCTGCAGCACCGATAGCTCGGTGCAGGCCAGAATGACACGGTCGCAGCCGCTACGGGCGAACTCCCACATCACGCGGTCGAACTTATCCATATCGGGCTCACGTCCGGCTTTCACATCATCGTAGATAAGCGACATCACATCGTTCTGACGTTTCTCGCTGGGATAGACGACCTCAACACCCGCAGCCTCGCATTCGCGGCCGTAGACGCCCGCGCCCTCGGTTCCGTCGGTGCCCATAATGCCAATCTTGTGCACCGGCTCGGCCGGCATACTCAGGTTGGGGTCGAACTCGCACTCCCCCATCACCGCACCCGCAAGGGCATAGCGCACCGACTCACGCGGCATGTGGATAATCGGCACCTTCGTAAACGACTGGATCTGGTCGTAGAAGTAGTGCGACGTGTTGCAGGGAATGGCAATGTGCGCACAGCCCAGCGACTCGAGTGCCTGGGCACACTCTTTCATGGTCGCCAGCAGCTTGGCATGCTCGCCGGTCTTAATGGCAAGCGTGCGGTCGGGCATGGTCGACTTGGAGAGCACCACCATGTCGATATGTTCCTGATCGCAGGCAGCAGCCGTATGGCGCACCACCTGGTCGTAGTAATACGACGTGGCCTCGGCGCCCATGCCGCCGATAACTCCCAGCTTTTCCATCGCCGCCTCCTTGGTGACGCTTGCGCAATTGCGCGTATCATACCCGCGCCCGCCCGATGTAAACCGGACGGGCGCCGCACTCATCTACTTGTAATACGTCTTGAACAGCTTAAAGTGGCGCAGCTTGGTGTGCCACATGCGCAGCCAGCGGTTAAAGACAAAGTCGCCCTTCATAAACGAAGGGTCGGCGCCCTTGCCTTCCTTGTCCAGGCGATGCACCTTAGCGCGCAGCTCGGGATCCTTGACGTACTTGTCGACGACGCCCATGGGAACGACCATCCACAGCGCCTCGTCCTGCGCCGTCACAAACTCCGGCTCAAACGGGCGGTTGAACACATACTCGTCCACCACATACTTGGCAACGTTAAAGCCGCTGTTAGTGACGTAGTAGTTGCTGCGACCTTGGCGCGTGTTGAAATCGAAGAACTTAAACGAGCCGTCGCGTTCGTCGTACTTAACGTCAAAGTTGGAATAACCCACAAAGTGAAGGTCCTCGAGCAACTTGCGCACGCCGCCCATGAGCTCGTCATTGGGCTCGGTGATGATACAGGCGTGGTTGCCGACACCGTGAGGCTGATGCTCCTCGAGCAGCACGTGACCCAGGCACATCATGCGCACCTTGCCGTTGCGGTCGGAATAACTGGTGAGCACGCGCATGTACTCGTCATTGCCGGGCACGCGATCCTGCAAGATCAGGTCGTCGGTGTAGCCGCTGGCATACGAGTCGCGAATGACCTGTTCCAGCTCGGCACGGTCGGCAATCTCATAGGCCTTTTTCTGGCCCTCGAACTCGTGCTGCCACCACATGATGCCGTCAGAAGGCTTCAGAATCATCGGGTAAGGAAAATCGATCTGGTCGAGCACTTCGGCAGGTGCCTCGCCTTGGGCGTTCAGCATCGCCATGGTGAAGGTAAAGGTATGCGGATAGGGCACGCCATGCTTCTCGCACAGCTCGTAGAAGATCTCCTTCTTCTGACACTGCTCAAGCATGCTGTAGGGAGCGTAAGGCGCGACGATGTTATCCGCCAACTCATGGGCATCCTTGGCCTGAGCCACGAGGGCAACATAGTTATCGCCACAGCCCACAAGAACAATCGTCTTATCGGCATGCGCTTGGGCAATGCCGTTGACGGTCCTGAGCATCACGGGCATGGTATCGATATCCACGTTGGGCGTGTAGTCGATAATCTGGCTGCGGTACGCGGGACCCGTCTGGTACTTGCCAAAGACCAGGCTCTTGACCTGGTACTCCTCGTAGAAGGCGCGCGCCACCGAATAGGCGTTGATGTCGCCACCGAGCAGCACGGGAATGAACTCGCGCTCTGTAAACTGCAATGCCATGGAAACTTCCTATCATGAACTGCCCACACAACGGGCGGTCTTTGCGCAACTGATTTATTCTAGCGTGCCAAACCGCCGGCGCCCAAAGCTCCACCGTATCTATGGCAATCGACGTAATCGTCCAGCATGAAATCCGCCCTCGCCGTGATGGGACCCTGTAGTTGCAAAACCCCACATGAGGCGACTTTTGATAAAAAACCCTCTCGACAGGGTTCCGTAACGTTAAAGTTGAACTCTATGGTTTCTCAACAATTCATCATAACTGCAGGTCAAAGCCAAAGCCTCAAGTTCAACTTGACCCTTTGGAACCTTTAAGGTTCAAGTTGAGGTCGAAAGCAGTAGTAGAATACCGTTCGAACCATAACCTACGATTGATTGCAGAGGGACTGGATGCAGCATTCGAATCATCGCACCGCAGCGCTCATTGCGTCGAAGCCGGCTCGTATCATCACGAGCGCCGCGCTCGCCGTTGCGCTGACGACCACGCCGATGCTCTCCCCCGTTGCGGCGTATGCCGCCTCGCAGGCAACGCAGGACCAGCTTTCCGCAGCCCAGCAGAAGATCGAAGCCGCCACGAGCGCCTACAACGACGCCCGCACCAAACTCGATGACCTGCAAAAGCAGATTGACTCCAACGAGGCAAGCATCGAGGAAATCGAGGCTAAGCTTCCCGAGCAGCAGGCCAAGGCAAGCTCCGCCATGCGCGATCTGTACAAGTATCAGAAAGGCACCAACCCCATCGTGAGCTTCCTGGTCAACGCGCAGAGCCTGGGTGAGTTCATCACGACCTGCAAATACACCAACCAGATCACGAGCTCGAGCGTCGACGAGATCGAACAGCTCAATAACATGCAAACCGAACTCGAGCAGAACAAGGCTGAGCTCCAGCAGGCCAAGTCTCAGCTTGAGGCAGAGCAGAAAAACGCCGAGGATGCGTTGGCTCAGGCCCAGCAGCTCCGCAGCGAGGCGCAGGCAAAAGCCGAGCAGGAAAATGCCGCCGAGCTTGCCAAGCTTGAGGCCGATAAGGCCGCTGCCGCCGAGAAGATCTCGGGCGAGGGCGTAAGCGGCAACAATTCCAGCAGCCAGGCCACCAACACCAACACCACCATCGACACCACGGTGAACAACGCCAATACCGGTAGCTCCGATTACGATTCGTTCATTAATGAGTGGACGAGCCGCATCGACAATTATCTCGCCGGCTCCCCCATGGCAGGCCAGGGCTATAACTTTGCCGTCGCCGCTTGGAATACCGGTGTCGACCCCCGTTGGTCCCCCGCCATCGCCTGCATCGAGAGCACCAAGGGTGCTTATTGCGCCAATTCTTACAACGCCTGGGGCTGGAGTGCCCGTGGCGGCGGTTGGCGCAGCTTTGGCAGCTGGAGCGAGGGCATCTCCGCTCACGTTGCCTATCTGGGCGCCAACTACGGCTCCACCCTTACCCCGGCAGCGGCCAAAAAGTACTGCCCGCCCACGTGGCAGGACTGGTACAACAAAGTCGCCGCTCAGATGAACCGCATCTAGGTGCAACTGCAAAGGGCCCCAATGGGGCCCTTTTCTTTTAGGTAGCGGAGGTATCGACGACGCCGGTCGCATTGGCAACCGCGACTATGACGATCATGCATAGGAGCAGCACACCCAATGCCTTGAGCCAAAGTTTCGCGAGTTTCTTGCCGCGATAGCTGTCGAGCAGTGCGAATCGCCGACGAAGACGGCGCTTATCGAGCAGCGCAAAATGCATAAGCACCATAAGGCCATCGACAAAGAAAAAATACTCGATTATGAGAAGCCACGTCGGGTAGCTTTGGTTTGCTCCCGTGGGGTGAAAGACGGCAAAGTGACTTCCGGCAAAGAACACAAGTAGCGAGAAGCAGACGAGCGTATTCCAAATACGCCCCAGAGACTCCGGAACGCGAGAGAGCAGACCGCATGCAGCGGAGGCGGCAGGCCTAGGAAGCCCTGCGGGGTTCTGGAACCCTTGGGACGTCAACGCCGTCTCCGAGGCCGGAGCACGGACAAGCACAGGCGCAGGAGGCCGCACGGGGCGACTTAGATCGTATGCCGCGCGCGTCGCCCGTCCCAACGCTTCCGCGCTCGCAAAACGCTTGGCCGGGTCGAGCGCCATCGACATGCAGACGGCATCGGCAAGTGGAGTGGGAATGCCGCGCGCCTCGCATTGCTCGCGCATGTCGAGCCCTGGCTTAGGGTCGACTCCCGTCAAGCAGAAGAACAACAGGGCGCCAAGTGCGTAGACGTCGCTTCGCACGCTCGTCTGCCCAAACCCATACTGCTCGGGCGGCGCATAGGGCCGTGTCCCAAACTTGACGGTATCGGCATCGGCGCCATCGCGCCATACGCGCGCGATCCCCAAGTCGATAATCACCAGCGATGAAAACGTCAGGCCGTCATCAGGCGTATAGTTGGCACCTGTCACGATGATATTCGACGGCTTGAGGTCGCGATGGATCACCGGCGCCGACGTCTCCCCCGCTATTGCAAAACCGGTGTGGAGCTCGCCCACGGCATCGCATAGGGCGGGATACATTTCGTGCGCATAATCGGGGGTGGCTCCCAGACGGTCCACCAGCGCCCCGAGCGTCTCCCCTTCGATGTATTCCATAACTACGTTGAGATCGTCGCCCACACGACGACAATCGACGATTCTGGGCAGGTGCTCAAAACGCCTGCCCGCCCGCTGAGCGACAAACAGACGCTCGTATGCCCCGCCGATTTGAGCCGAAGCATCGATGCGTTTACGGACAAAGGGGCCGAGCGAACCACCGCCGGTTCCTTCAAAGTACACGAGCTCGGTTGTTTCAACGGACGAGCGCTTAAGCACTCGCTCCACGCGATAGCTGTCGTCGCGATCGAGCGACGCCAGGTGCTCGGTAAGCGCTGCGGTCAGCTCGTCATCGGAATATGTTGGGGTCTGAGTATCCATAGCCTCCATCATAGCGCAGGGCGCAGACACCCCATGGCATCCGCGCCCCGTTCGTTTGCATCGTTGTTCGGCAGCTCCGCCGGCTCAGATATCAGCCGCTAACTCACCGTCTCCTCGCCAAAGCGATACAGCTCCTCGTTGACCTTTTGGAGGCTGCACCCGCGATCGATACAGAAGATGATGATCGCATCGCGACGGTCCTTGCAGTTAAGGACGCTTACCCCGGCAGCCGTCAGCGCACGGTTAGTCTCTTTGAGCGTCAGCGCCATCGCAAAGGCAATCTGCAGCACCTTATTGCGGCTCGGATGACGCGCACCGGTAAAGATCTGATAGCCAAAGGTCTCATTGAGATCGGCCATACGAACCACGCGCGAGCGCTCCAAGCCCTTTTCCTGCAGCAGTTGCTTCAGGTAGTCCGAAAGCGACGGGGTGGCAAAGTCGTGCTCCCTGATATAGCCATCGATGTTTGGCGCGTCGAGAAGCTCATTGAGTAACTCGTCAGTCAGCTTTTTATCGGGCATACGACCTCACCTCCCCCAGTGCATGCAACATGCTAGAAACCGCTTACGTCCGAACGCTCCCAGCTAGCAACCTGGTCGGGAGACACCGTACCCAGCGCCTCGAACTTCCAGGAGCCGCCCGCCTTCAGATGATTGGTGTTTGCAAGAGCCGTTCCAACCTGGTTGCCATCGGCATCATACAGAACATATTCAATCTGAATGTAGCTCTTTTCCTTGTCCGTGTTATTGGTCAGCGTGCCCGTGATCTTATAGGTAAACTGATTGGAAGTGTCTTCAGCCTCGTCAGCAATGGTATACGATTCTTGCGGTTCTTTTTGCTCCTCAGCCTGCTGTGTCGTCTCGGCAGGTTTTGCCGAATCGCTCGCAGACGAATCGGTTGAGTTGCCGCCCATAGAGCCCACGGCACCGACAATAACCAGCACCACGATGATGCCTAGGACAATCTTGCCGATCGGCTTCTTTCCCTCTTTTGCCATTATTCATCCTTCCTACGATCCGGCTACCGTGCCGGCACACAGCACATCGTAGGAAGGATTGAACTTGAATTCATTAGCTGAGAGCTAAGGTTGCGGTAAACGGCCAATGCAGTTATCCAAACGCCGAGCAAACGCACTTTGCGCGACCGTCTGCCAGCAGTGATCAACCCACCGTGACGGATTCCCCGGTAAAAGCACTGATCATCAACAGGACAAAGAAAACAAGATAGCTGACACTCAGCAGGTACGCAATGATCAGAAAGACGACCCAGCCGACATTGGTTTTACCGTCGGCACGGCGTTGCTCGCGATTGCGGCAGAGCCAAATCGTCACGCCGGTGGCAGTGATAAACAGCACGAGCGCCGCCGCGGCAAGCCCAGCAAGCGCAAACATCACGCCAATGCTCACAGCGATGACCGGAAGCAGTAGCAAACCGCACCCGCATCCACCCGGACTATATACGGCAGACTGTCGGCGTCGCCTCATCGTCGCCCCCATCATCTTTGAGCACTACAGTGCGATGGCCTGCTGAACAGGAACGATCTTATCGAGTTCCGGTTCGATCCGCCTTTTCTCGGCCTCAAGGTCAAACGCCACCTGAGCGCGCAGCCAATAACCATCCGTCAGGCCAAAATAACGGCAAAGACGGAGGTCAGTGTCGGCCGTCACGCGACGTTTTCCCAGGACAATCTGCCCGATACGCTGAGCCGGAATCCCGGTCTCTTTCGCAAGGCGATATTGAGAAATGCCCATGGGAACAAGAAACTCCTCTTTGAGAAGCTCGCCGGGAGTCACCGGCGACAGCAAATTGGCCGAAGCCTCATCACTTGTGATAATCGACGATTTCGACATTCCAAGTCATCTCCTGTCTCCACTCAAAACAGACCCGATAGCGCTCGTTAACACGGATGCTATATTGACCGGCACGATCGCCCTTCAAAGCTTCTAGGCGGTTGCCTGGTGGAACGCGAAGATCATCAAGCGATGCACAAACCTGCAGTTGGCGAATCTTCCTCAACGCAACACGCTCAAAGGGCACGAACTTCCTGACCCGCACACCCATGGCAAAGCGTTCGGTATCCTCATCTTTATACGATGCAATCATAGTATCGCCTTACGTTAGTAACGTCAAACGTTTCTATAGACTTACATCTCTATTATATCGTACGTTTGTTCGTGTTTTCTAGAACAAATAGTCCTTCACGCCTTAGTCAAGCAAAAGCAATCGTTTGTAGACATCGAGGCCTTTGAGAAGGATTTCCTCGTCGAAGAGCATGCTATCGGTATGCAGAGCGCTCGTGGCATAGGCGGGACAGCCATCCGAATCGATCGGATTATCTTGTCCCTCCGGCACGCCCGTACCCAGGAGGAAGAACACGCCTGGCAGATTGCGCTGATAGAAAGCGAAGTCCTCGGCAATCAGCAAAGGCTCATCCACGAGTTGCAGCTCGGACAAGACAGGCGCAATGTGGGCGAACAGCTCGGGATCGTTATCGACCGGCGGATAGCCCTCGGCAAAATCGAGGTCATATGTGCAGCCCGTTGCGACGCAGGCATCGTCCAGCACGCGGCGCACGCCCTCGCGCGCGCGGTCGAACATGTCGTCCGTAAACACACGTAGGCTGCCGGCAACATGGGCCTCCCCCGCCACCGCATTGCAGACGGTGCCGGCCTGCAGCAGGCCGAACTTACCAATGCAGGGCTCGTCGACACCCAACTCGTCCATGAGCTCGCGCTCGGAAACCAAGAACTTGGCAGCCGCCAGCGCCGCATCGTGCGACTCCTCGACCGGAACGCCATAGGTCTTAGCGATATGGATGCTCGTGCCATGGATATGAATGTGTGTCTCACTCGAACGCGCCAGCAACGGACCGGAGCAGCTCGCCAACGTGCCGGCGGGCAGATCGGGCCACACGTGGAAGCCGAAGATGCGATCCACCCCGTAGCGCTCGAACACGCCGCTCTCGCACACCGTCTTGGCACCACCAGTCGTCTCCTCGGCCGGCTGAAACACAAAGAGCACATTGCGCTTAATGGCGCCCGGCTGCTCACGGATCGTACGGTCGACAAAGGTTGCCGCCGAAAGCGCCATGGCCATGTGTCCATCGTGCCCGCAAGCATGCATCTTGCCGGGATGGGTCGAAGCGAACGCTGCCCCCGTTGCCTCGGCAATGGGCAGCGCATCCATATCGGCGCGAATCGCCGTGGCATGCGCGGCGCCAACGCCAGCGTCGAAGAAAGCGCAGACGCAGCCGGGGCACGGATGGGTCACATCGCAGGTGAGCGGTGCCAACACGCCCTCGATATAGGCGATCGTCTGCGGAAGATCGAAGTCGAGCTCCGGGATCCTGTGCAAGTCGCGGCGGTAGCGACGGAGTTCTTGGAGCTCGGCCATATTGGTTCCTTTCGTAGGTGCGCGTCGGCTGCTATCTATTGTGCCGCAAGATTGCTACACCCTTATTTCCAGCATATCCCTGCATTTTTTAAACGTTATATACGAATACTCTTGTTTGGTAAAGTGCAACGTGGTAGGGTCGTTACCACTTGATAGAGGCGCGGGCACGAAGAACCGCGGGTGAGCCGGCAGGCTTTGACCCCGTGGGGAGGCGAAACCCGCCGAACTGGGCTTTTCGGGCACGAACAACCTGGTGGGCCTGCGGGAAACACCCGCAGGACTGTCTGCAGCAATGCGGGAGCGCTATCCGGACATTGGGTCCACGCTATGCGGATTCGATGCGCAGATGGCGCCGTCTGGATAGCGAGGTTTACGGGACATGGCATTAACCCCCAACGAGGCATATGCGGCCAAGCAGCCGTTTGTGGACAAGGAGACGCTCGAGCATATCGTCGAGCAGTTCCCCACGCCATTTCATCTATATGACGAGGCGGGCATCCGACGCAACATGCAAGAGGTGCGCGACGCCTTCGCATGGAACCCGGGCTTTAAGGAATACTTTGCCGTCAAGGCCAATCCCAACCCGGCGCTCATCTCCATTCTCAACGAATACGGCTGCGGCTGCGATTGCTCGAGCTATACCGAGCTCATGATCGCCCGCTCGCTGGGTATCACGGGACACGACATCATGTTCTCATCCAACGACACGCCGGCAGCGGACTTTGAGCTCGCCGACAAGCTGGGCGCCATCGTCAACTTTGACGACATCAGCCACATCGAGTTCTTTGAGCGCGTCGCAGGCCCCATCCCCAAGACGGTCAGCTGCCGCTTTAATCCGGGCGGTCTGTTCCAGCTCTCCAACGGCATCATGGACAACCCCGGCGACTCCAAATACGGCATGACCACCGAGCAGCTCTTCGAGGCCTTTCGCACGCTCAAGGCCAAGGGCGCCGAAAACTTTGGCATCCACGCATTCCTTGCCAGCAACACCGTCACCAACGACTACTACCCCAAGCTCGCGCGCATCCTCTTTGAGCTTGCCGTGCGCCTGGAGCGCGAGACCGGCGCACACGTCGCCTTTATCAATCTGTCCGGCGGCGTCGGCATCCCCTACCTGCCCGAGCAGCAGGCCAACGATATCCATGCCATCGGCGAAGGAGTGCATGCGGCCTACGACGAGATTCTGGTTCCCGCCGGCATGGGCGATGTGGCAATCTGCACCGAGATGGGCCGCTTTATGATGGGCCCCTACGGCTGCCTGGTCACCAAGGCCATCCACGAGAAGCAAATCTACAAGGACTATATCGGTGTCGACGCAAGCGCCGTCGATCTGATCCGCCCTGCCATGTATGGCGCCTACCACCACATTACGGTGATGGGCCAGCCGGGTGGCTCCGACAAGACCGCGGCGCCTGTCACAAACACGTACGACATTACGGGCAATCTGTGCGAGAACAACGACAAGTTCGCCATCGACCGCGAGCTACCGCGGGTCGACATGGGTGATGTGCTCGTGATCCACGATACCGGCGCGCATGGTTACTCCATGGGCTACAACTACAACGGCCGTCTGCGCTCCGCCGAGGTGCTGCTGCGCCCCGATGGCTCGGCCGACCTCATCCGCCGTGCTGAGCGCCCGGGCGATTACTTTGCCACGCTCGACGTGCTGCCGAGCGGCCGAGAGCTGCTGGCCAAGTCGCGCGCCGAAAGTGCCCGTCGCCGCGCCCAGGACGAACGCCTGGCCGTCGCCGCTCAGTGGAACAAACGCATCCAGATCGCGGAAGCGAAGGAGAAGAACACGGACATCCGCAATCTCGAGGGCTCGATCGTCGCCCTTGTTACGCCGTTTAAAAAGGACGGCAGCGTCGACTTTGACGCGCTCGAGCGCCTTATCGATTTCCACCTGCAAAATGGCACCGACGCCATCCTCACCCTGGGCACCACCGGCGAGAGCGCCACGATGACCGACGACGAGGACAACTCCGTTGTCGCCGCAGTGGTCAAGCAGGTTGCGGGCCGCGTCCCCGTCATCGCCGGCTCGGGCTCCAACTCCACGCAAACCATGCTCACCAAGTCGCTCACCTATCAGGGCCTGGGCGCCGACGGCCTGCTGCTCATTACCCCCTACTACAACAAGTCTAATGAAGAGGGCATCTACCAGCACTTTAAGACCGTTGCCGATGCCGTAGATATCCCCTGCATCCTGTACAACATCCCCGGCCGCTGCGGCTGCGGCATCAGCGAGCGCAACGTAGAGCGCTTGGCCGCGCACCCCAACATCATGGGTATTAAGGAAGCCTCGGGCAACGTCGCCTACGCGGCCAAGATCGCCCACCTGCTGTCCGATGACTTCCGTATGTACTCGGGCGAAGACGCGCTCACCGTGCCGCTCATGAGCCTGGGCGCCTCGGGCACCATCAGCGTGTGGGCAGACATTCAGCCGCAGCTCGTGCACGACATGTGCCGCGCCTATCTGGACGGTGACGTGGAGCGCGCCCGCGATATCCAGATTGCCGGCCAGCCGCTCATCAATGCCCTCTTTAGCGAAGTCAACCCCATCCCCGTCAAAGAGGCGCTCGCCCAGATGGGTATGATCGAAGCCAACTACCGCATGCCGCTGTGCCCCATGGCCGATAACACACGCGCCGCACTTACCGATGCTCTGAAGGGAGCTGGTCTGCTTGATTAAGACCGTCATTATGGGAACGGGTCGCATGGGCTCGCTCATCCGTACCACCGCCGAGAGCACCGTTGACGCCGCCGGTCAACCCGTTTTTGACATCGTCGCCCAGATCGGCTTCGACTTGTCCGAGCTCGAGAGCGCCCCGGCAGCCGACGTCATCATCGACTTCTCGAACGTCGTGACCTTCGATGCCGTCGTCGCCTATGTCGAGCGCACGGGCGCAGCGTTGGTCTCGGGCACCACGGGCTACACACCCGAGCAGATGGATCGCCTGCACGAGCTGGGTCAGAACGCCCGCGTCATGCACTCCGGCAACTACTCCATCGGTATCGCAGCCCTGCGTCACCTAGTGGCCCAGGCCACGCGTGAACTGCCCGGCTTTGACTGCGAGATTGTCGAGACGCACCACAACCAAAAGGTCGACGCTCCCAGCGGCACCGCCAAGCTGCTACTCGACGCCGTTGTCGAGGCCGAGCCTGAGGCTGGCTATCATCCTGTCTACGGTCGCGAGGGCATGTGCGGCGCTCGCGATCCCAAGGAAATCGGCATGCACTCGCTGCGCGGCGGCACCGTCGCCGGCGTGCACGAGGTGAGCTTCTTTGGCCAGGATGAGGAGGTCACGCTTAGCCATCGCGCCACGAGCCGCCAGATTTTTGTCAACGGCGCTCTGGCCGCCGCTCAAAAGCTCGTCGTCCGCGACCCTGGCTTCTACACCTTCGACCAGGTCATGTTCGCCTAACCAGTTATCTACCGTACCCACGCAAAGGAGAAACAGCATATGAGTAACGCAGCCGAGATGGATGCCCAGGAGATTATCAATTACATCGCCACCGCGCCCAAAAAGACGCCCGTCAAGCTGTATGTGCGCGAGAAGCCCGGCATGAAGGTTGCCTGGGGCGATGCGCACGTCTACGGCGGCCGTCGTGGCAAAACTGTCTTTGGCGACTGGGATGAGCTCAAGGCCATCCTCGATGCCAATGCCGACTCCATCGACTACTACGACGTCGAGAATGACTGCCGCAACTCCGCCGTCCCCATGCTCGACCTTAAGGGCATCAATGCCCGCATCGAGCCGGGCGCGATCATCCGCGACCGCGTCGAGATCGGCGACCGCGCCGTCATCATGATGGGTGCCATTATCAACATCGGCTCCGTCATTGGCGAAGGCTCCATGATCGACATGGGCGCCGTGCTGGGCGGCCGCGCCACCGTGGGCAAGAACTGCCACATCGGCGCCGGCACCGTGCTGGCAGGCGTTGTGGAGCCCGCCAGCGCCACGCCCGTCATCATCGAGGACGATGTCATGATCGGCGCCAACGCCGTGGTCCTGGAGGGCGTGCACGTAGGCAAGGGCGCCGTCGTTGCCGCCGGCGCCGTGTGCGTCGAGGACGTCCCCGCCGGTGCCGTCGTGGCCGGTGTTCCCGCTCGCGTCATCAAGATGCGCGACGAGAAAACCGACAGCAAGACCGGCTTGGAAGAGGGTTTACGTCAACTGTAGGGTTACGCGGTTTTACCAAACCGCGTAACTAGCCGACGCTGCAAACGCCCCAGAGCGGCAATCTGACGTTCAGTCGTCGGGCATGACCAAAAGGTCAATGCCCTCCTCTTTCACGTCACCTTGCTCGCCTAGGGGCGTTTTCGCTGACGTATGCTCAGTCTGCAACTCAATTCAGCTCCAAGCAAAAAGGCCGAAGCCCTCATCCGAGGCTTCGGCCTTCGCTTTCTCGCTGCAGGCGTAACGCAACTTATCGATTCTCGATGCTGCCGATATTCTTGAGCTCGATGGAGATGAGGCCGTTGGGCTCGTTGACAAACTCGATGTACTCGGAGTTCGAACCCATCTCGGCCGGGAAGCTGATCTCGATACCCGTATCGGTACGAATCTTATGATTGCGCACCGCCGCGCGCTCGACCTGCTTGCGCTCCACGGGAACGCGCTCGGGAACCTTCTCCTCGGTCAGTGCCGCGCGCACACTTTCCTTGATGACCGGTTCGTCCTCAAAGACCTCATCGACGATATCCCAAGGCGGAAGCTCCTCGTCATCCTCGACCTTCTCGGCCACAGCGGCCTTAACCTTGGCGAGCGCCACGGCCGTGTTGGCGCCGTGCTCCTCGGCGACTTCCTCGACCACACGCGTCACGGTGTCGATGACCTCCTTGCCAGATACGCCCGTGTCGCACTGCAGCAGGCCATCGGGAATGAGCATGCGGTCTTCGCCGGCAATCTTGCGCTTCTTGTCTACGTAGCCGATCTCCATGGTGCTCGCGCGCACGATGGCATAGCTCGGCACCTTCTGCGAGGGGTTCGGCAGGATAGCGTAATGGCGCGCGATGTCGTTGCGCACCTCCCCCTCCTCGCGGCCCACTTCGTGCATAAAAGCCTGCTTGGAGCCCAGCAGCATCACGGCAAACCAGCGGGCATCCTCATCGTCGTCAAAATCGGCCACGAGCACGTCGGTGGACTCGGCTTTCTCGGCTTTGGTGAGCTCGGAGGAGATAAACTCCGCAATCTGCTGCGACAGGTCCACGAACTCGCGCTCGCCAAAGAAATAGCCCTTGAGCTCGCCGCCAAACGCAGAGTTCTCGGCAAACGTGGCGCGTTTATTGTCGGCCGAGGTACGTGCGCGGCGCAGATGCGTGGTCACGAAGTTGCGCACGGTACGACTCTCGATATCGAGCTCGCGCTGGCTCATAACGTTAACGGCAGAGTCAAAGTCCAGGATATGCAGAATCGCGTGATTGATTTTCATATACGGCATTCCGTTCTAGATCGATTTCGGCACGAACCAGTATAGCGGTCGAGCCCTCCCCGAGCGCATCGAAGATTGGTGCATCGGGGACAGGTTGCTTTGCACCAATGGCTAGCGCAAGAGCTCGGACTGCCAAGCCTCGAGCTGTTCTGCCAAACTCTTGCCGGCAGCGGGCATGTCGATCTGGGGTCGTTTGGGCAGCAGTGCGCATTTAAGGATTGCCACGATAGTCTGCGAGACAAAGCGTCGCGTATCCTCGTCAAAGCCTTGCGCAGCCTGGAGCATCACGGGCAGGCTCTCGCGCAGATTCCCGGCGATATCCGCAAACCGCTCAGCACCCGTAGCCTCAAACACGGAGAACAACGCATCTACAAAACGCTCGCGCTCGCTAGGCGACACTGCAAGCAGCATCTCGCGAATGGAGCCATCAACGTATCGAGCACCGGCGGACAGGCGCTCACAGTACACGAAGTCGCGACCATCAACCACCCAGCTAAAGGGATTGTGCTGCAGCAGGCTGAACTCGGTGCTCTCAACGATGGCATAGTCCTCCTGTGTCTCGAACATCATGCCAAAGATCGACGACCGAGGTAGCGTCTTGTCGATTCGACCGCAAAGATCGGCAAAGGCGTTGCCGTTCAGAAACTCCTCGACGAAGCCCGGACCATCATGGGAATACACCCGTTCGATTCGCTCGCGGGCGACATCGGAGCACATCGCCGCACCGTACACCGCAAGGTTTCCACCCTTGGAATGACCTCCGCACAAAAGCGGCCCGTCAATCGCATCCGCCGCCTCGTCCACATAACGTACCGCGGATTCCTGGGCCGGCACAGGACACCGAAACGCCATGTTAAAGTCCTCTTTCCAGCCCACAATCGTGCTGTCGGTCCCCCGGAAGGAAAGATGACTAAACCCCGCCGGAAACCGGAACGCCATGGCTGCAAACTGCTCTGTCGCTACCACATCGCTCACGGCACGATAGCCGCAAACGTGCACGCCACGGTAACGAGGGTTTGCTGCCACGGCCTCCAACAAGGCCCTGCTCCCCTCTGGATCCCACAAGTCGTCAATCATGTCCCGGTAGCACTCGGCACGCAGCAGTTCGCGTACGTCTAGGCCCTGCCAGTTCGTCAGCTCCGCCATATCACCCGGCAAACGCAAATAGGACAACCACGCAAAGACCAGGCTATCCACCGCGCAGAACGACCGCTCCTCAAACGGATCAAACACCGTCTGGGCATAGGTCAAAAAATTAGGCGAATCCGACATGGCGCTCCCATCAACTATGGCGCATTGGGGTCAGGTTACTTTGCACCAAAAAGGCGCCCGGACCGTGTGGACCGGACGCCTTTCATTGTAGCCTGTTGCCCAAAAGAGCTTGATTTAGCAGGAGAAGTCGACGCTGTCGATAATCTCCTTGAGGGCCTTGGCGGAGGCGGTGAGCTCATGCTGCTCGTCATCGTTCAGCGGCACGGGGACGCGACAGACGACGCCGTCGCGGCCAACGACCGTCGGCATGGAGATGGCAAGATCGGACAGGCCATACTCGCCCACCATGAGCGAGGAGACGGGCAGAACGGTCTGCTCATCGCGCATGACGGCGGTGCAGATGCGCTTGACGGCCATGGCGACGCCATAGTAGGTGGCGTGCTTCTTCTCGATGATGGTGTAGGCGGAGTTCTTGACGTCCTCGGCGATGCGCTTCTCGGCAGCCTCATGCTCCAGATGACCGTGAAGCTCGCAGAAAGTGTTCAGCGGCACGCCGGCAACCTGGGCGCTGGACCAAGCGACAAACTCAGAGTCGCCGTGCTCACCCATGACATAGGCCTGGACATCGCGCGGGTCAACCTCGACGTGGGCACCAAGCATCTGCTGCAGACGGCCAGTGTCGAGCACGGTGCCGGAGCCGATGACATGGCCCTCGGGCAGGCCGGACATCTTGATGGCGGCATAGGTCAGAACATCGACCGGGTTGGAGACAATGAGCAGAATGCCGTCGAAGCCAGACTTCTTAATTTCGGGAATGATGGACTTAAAGATGTTGACGTTCTTGTTGACCAGGTCCAGACGGGTCTCACCGGGCTTCTGGGCAGCGCCAGCGGTGACGACGATCATGGCGGCGTCGGCGACATCGGAATAATCGCCGGCGTAGATCTTCATCGGCTCGGCAAACGTCATGCCGTGCGCGATATCCAGGGCCTCACCCTCGGCGCGGTTCTTGTCCACGTCGATGAGGACCATCTCGGAGAACAGACCGCTCTGCATCAGCGCGAACGCCGAAGACGAACCGACGAAACCGCAGCCGACAATAGCGACCTTCTTCTCGTTAACCATTAGAAACTCCCATCTCTCTCCACAAACAAGCCACCCGGGAACGACCCGAGCGGCTTGTCGTAATCCCAATACATCCAATCGGGACTTTGATTATGCTCCTATTCGCAGCCAAAAATCGACCGTTTACCGAAATTGTTTGCAGGATTCGTAAAATAACTGCACGAAATCGGTTTAGAACTATTGACGCGTCTAAATGTCTTTTTAATACAGACCCGCCTCGCTAATAGCCTCGACGGCCAGAGCGATCTGATCGGGCGGCAGGACCAGCGCCATGCGCACGTGCCCCTCGCCCGAAGGCCCAAAGCTCGCGCCCGGCGTCACCACAACGCCGGCCTTCTCCATGAGCTCCTCGCAAAACGCCATGGAATCGGTACGGCCGCCGGGAAGCTTGGCCCACACAAACATAGAGCCATGCGCGTTGGGACGCTCCCAGCCCAGTCCCTCAAGACCGTCGCACAGGGCATCGCGACGCTCCTGGTACTTCAGACGCTGCGCCTCGACCTCATCGCGCGGGCCGTTCAGGCAGGCGATAGCAGCCTTCTGGATCGGGAAGAACATACCAAAGTCAATCTGGCCGCGCAGCTTGGCAAAGGCAGAGACCACGTCCTCGCGACCGACCAAAAAGCCGATACGCGCGCCGGTGACGTTAAACGACTTGGAGAGCGAGAAGAACTCCACGCCCACCTCGAGCGCGCCGGGATACTGCAAAAAGCTTCCGCCCGGCTCGCCGTCAAACACGATATCGGAATACGCGTTGTCATGGACGATGAGCAGGTCGTGCTCACGGGCGAAAGCGATAATCTCCTCGTAGACCTCGGGCGCGCCCACCGAGCCCACCGGGTTGGCGGGCAGCGACACGATCATGTACTTGGCACGATCGGCCACCTCGGGATCGATGCCCGCCACATAGGGCAGGTAATTATGCTCGGCGACCAACGGATAGTACTCGAGCTTGGCATCGGCGATCTTGGCACCCGCCTCAAAGACCGGATAGCACGGATCGGGAACCAGAATGGTGTCACCCGGATCGAGCAGGGCCAGGCCCAAATGGCCCACGCCCTCCTGTGTGCCGTTGCACGACTGCACCATGGACGGCGTAATGCCCGAAACGCCAAAGCGACGCTCATAGTAATCGCATACGGCTTGCTTGAGCTCGGGCAGGTCGCGCAGGGCATACTTCCACATCTCGGGGTCCTGGGCCGCTTGCGTGAGCGCCTCGACCACGTGGTCGTACGGCTTAAAGTCGGGCGTGCCCACGCTCATGTTGTAAATGGTCTTGCCCTGAGCCTTCAGCGCAAGCAGTTTGTTGTTGAGCGAGGCGAAGACCTCCGCGCCAAAGCGGTCGAGACGCTGCGATGCCTGCATGGTGCCACCTTTCGATATGAAAAACGCGGCGCTCCGACAAGAGCGCCGCGCGATACGGGCCATCAGATTGCAAAAGTGTAACGCTTGCACCCGCTGTTTTGGTTCAATTTGGCAACCTTAGTCCATCGGATTGAGCGCGTCAATCTGGGCGAGCCACAGGCGCGAGCTGGCGTCACTCGGCATGCGCCAATCGCCGCGCGGGCTGAGCGTGACCGAACCCACCTTGGGGCCATCGGGCAGGCAGCTGCGCTTAAACTGCTGGGCAAAGAAGCGACGGTAGAACGTACGCAGCCACGTGTGAACGGTCTTGACGTCGTAGGCGCCCTCGAAGCTCTTGAGCGCCATGCGGTAGATCTTGCCCGGCTCAAAGCCAAAACGCAGCAGGTAGTAGAGGAAGTAGTCGTGCAGCTCGTACGGGCCCACCAAATCCTCAGTCTTCTGCGCAATCTCGCCGTCGCCCGTGGGCGGCAGAAGCTCGGGGGACACCGGCGTATCGAGGATATCGAGCAAGACCTCGGCAATACGCCCGCCAAAAACATCAGCGGCATAGCGCACCAGATGGCGCACAAGCGTCTTGGGCACGCTCGCGTTGACGGCGTACATGCTCATGTGGTCGCCGTTGTAGGTAGCCCAGCCGAGCGCCAGCTCCGACAGGTCGCCCGTGCCGATGACAAAACCGCCGGCCTGATTGGCCAGATCCATCAGAATCTGCGTACGCTCGCGGGCCTGGCTGTTCTCGTAGGTCACGTCCTGCACGGCCGGATCGTGCTCAATGTCCTTGAAGTGCTGCTCCACGGCCGCGTGGATCGAAACCTCGCGGAAGCTCACGCCAAGGTCGCGAGCGAGCGACTCGGCATTCGACTTGGTGCGATGCGTCGTGCCAAAGCCGGGCATGGACACGGCCGTGATACCGGTGCGCGGCAGCCCCAGTGCATCGAAGGCGCGCACGGTCACAAGCAGTGCCAGCGTGGAGTCCAGGCCGCCCGAAAGACCGATGACTGCAGCCTTGGTGCCCGTATGGGCCAGGCGGGTCTTGAGGCCGGCGGTCTGCAGGTCGAGGATGGTCTCGCAACGCTCGGCAAGGTCACCATGGTCGGCCGGCACAAAGGGCGCGCGGGGGAAGACACGGTCGATGCCGAGTGCATCGCGCAGGACAGGTTCGTCTGTCAGCACGCCCTCAAAAGAGAACTCAACGGTCGTGGCCTCCGGCGCATCGTCCGCGCGCGTCCACGTCGTCGAGCGACGGCGCTCGGCAACCAGGCGGTCGAGGTCGACATCGGCCACCGCCATATCGCAGGTGAGCAGCTTGGTAGCAGCGAGCTTCGAGCCGTTTTCATAGATAAGGTTCTCGCCCGCAAAGACCATGTCGGTCGTGGACTCACCCTCGCTCGCGTCCGCGTAGGCATAGGCGCAGTACAGGCGTGCGCTCTGATTGGAGATGAGGCTGCGGCGGTAATCTGCCTTGCCGATAATCTCGTCCGAGGCAGACGGGTTGAGGATCACCGTGGCACCTGCAAGCGCCATCTCGGTCGAAGGGGGCGCCGGTACCCACAGGTCCTCGCACACCTCGACACCCAGCACCAGGTCCTCGGCGCCCTCATCACAGCAACGGTAGACAAGCCCCGAACCCAGCGGGACCGGACCCTGACCGGCAAATTCAACCCACACGGGATCCGCAGGCGCCGGAGCAAACCAACGGCGCTCATAGAACTCGCCATAGTTGGGCAAATACTTCTTGGCCGTGAGGCCCAAAAGCTCGCCCGCACAGCACACGGCGGCGCAATTGTAGATGTTTTCGGCCACCGCGACGGGAAGACCGATGGTAAAGACGATCGGCAGCTCACGGGTTTTATCGAGAATGCGCACGAGCGCCGTCTCGCAGGCATGCAGTAATGTGCGGTTATGGAACAGATCAGCCGCGGTATAGCCGCACAGGTTGAGCTCGGGCAGCACCAACGCGCGAACGCCGCGCTCGGCAGCCTCACGAACAGCCGTCAGCGCAACCTCGGCATTGCCCTCGACATCGGCCACGCGAATCCGCGGCGACGCCGCCGCCACACGCAAAAAGCCATCAGACTGAGAAAGGTGAAGATCCATAAGAATGCTCCCGTGCGTAGACGCCATTCATAACAATTAGCAAGCCTTATTGTAGTTCAACCGCCGGGTGCAACCGCATCCCACCAACTTGGTGAGCTATTGATGAGTTGATGGTATCTGTTAAATGTCACGTACGATTCACATCTGGTGGGTACCCTGATGGCTACATAAAACGAAGCAGATTTACACCGGGAGGACCCCGTATGACAACCAAGTACACTGACGCGCCGCGCACGCGCGTCATGACACCGGCATCGCTCAACAACGGCGTGCACGAGAACCATTCCATCGGACAGACCATGGCCATTGCGCCCAAAAAGGGCCTTTTCGACGACATTTCCATTCCCCAGATCATCGCCGGCGCCGCAGCTGCCGCCACGAGCGTGGCGCTTGCTTCAAAGATCGGCATTGCCGGCTCGGTGATTGGTGCCGCCGTGAGCTCAGTCATCACTGTTGTGTCCTCGCAGGTCTATCGCCACTTTATCTCCGCCAGCGCCGAAGCAATCAAGGGCACGCATGCCGCTGTCGACTACCCTACCGGCGCCTACGAGCCCGTTGAGCCCAATGTCGAGGAGCACCTAGGTGGCGCCGTAACCACGCAGGAGATGCGCCAGGTTGCGGGACGCGCGACCACGGCGCGCGTCGCTCCCAACAGCCTGCGCGCCAAGGCGGCGGCTGAGCGCAGCCAGACGCAAAAGAAGGTCATCGTCTTCTCGATCGCTATCGCCATCGTCGCGGTCATCGCCTGCGCCGGCGCCATCCTTATCACCACTGCCGGTGAGGGTCTGGGCGAGCGTCCCGAGCCAATCCTGTCGTCGCGCACGACCGAGAGCGATGCAAATGGCAACACCCAGTCGCAAGATCAGCAGGCACAGACGGACGATACGCAAGACAGTTCTACCTCTGCCAATTCGTCCTCGAACACCCAAAACCAATCGCAGGGCGTCGATTCCTCTGCGAACAACAGCGGCACGCAATCCGGCACGACTGACTCAAGCCAAACGACTGACGGCTCTCAACCGAGCACGGGCGACCAGGCGAATGGCAATACACCGAGTACGGGATCTACCGACAACAGCAACACCAACAGCTCGAGCGGAACCGCGTCCGGCACGGCATCTGACAGTTCAAGCCAAGGCACGACATCGGGCAACTAGGCACTGCATCCCCAGATAGGCAACCTGTACAACGGGCGCGAATCGACAGCGGTTCGCGCCCGTTTGCCTTGGGCGCCGTCATGGCGAGCGCCATGCGATGGTAAGATGCTTTACATGTGTAAAGAGGAGATTTGCCATGAGCAAGACAATAGTTAGGCCCATGCTTTCGCTGGGCAACCACATCTATCTGTATCGCCTGCTGCGCGATGCGATTGGGTGTGGCAAGCAAACGTTTATGACGCAGGTCGAAGAGGCTCTCGCCGTTGGCGACATGACTGCTTATGACCTGGGCTTCGAGTCCACGCGCGAGTTGCTCGAGGAACTCGACGACTGCATTAAGCTGACTGTCTTTAAGGGCGGTCGCCTGTATGCCACGGTCATCGCCAACGAGGCATGGGATGCCGCACTTGCCAAGGGCGAGGACAAGCCCAAGGCTGCCAAGGGAGCCAAGCAGTCCTATAAAAAGAAAAAGCGCGGCGAGAAGGACCTCAAGGCTGTACGCCCCAAGCACGTTAAGCGTCCCGAACCAGAAGCCGCGGTTGAAGCTGTGCCGGAGCCCGAGCCCGAAACAGAGATCGAAGTCGCTATTGAGGTGGCAGCAGAAGCCGAAACCGAAATCGCCGCCATGACCGATCCCGAAGTCATGTCAGAACAGGAAGCCGCTGCGGAGCTCAACGAGGCTCCCAAGTCGACAACCGAAGAAGCCGCTGACCAATCCGAGACGCCCGCGTTCCAAAACAGCGATGTCTTTGGCGACGAGGCCGAGGACAATCAACCCGACGAGTCCGCCGATCAAGACGCTACTGAGTCGACGCCGGAACCCGAGACGCCGCAGCCTGCCATCTCGCTTACGGTCGTCTATGACCCCGAGAACGCCAACGCTGGCATCACCACCATGGCATCCACGCCCATCGAGGCAAAGTCGAGCGTCGAGAATGAGAACGCGACGCAGGTTGAGGTTGAAACCGCAGTTGCAGACGCACCCGCTATCGTCGAGCACACAGATTCCGCGGCGATACCGAAATCGGACCCCGAACCCGTGTCCGCTGCCGAACCCTCGTCCGCGCCCGAGGTGACGCCCGTCGATAAGCAGGCCCCCGCACCGGCTGCGGCATCGGCGATGGTACCCGCCACCGCTCCCGCAGCACCGACCATCCCCAAGGACTTCCCCGTCGATTTCGCAACCGAGGTCTTCTGCCCCGGCCCGCTTCTGCACCAGCTGTCAACCTATCTCCCCTACGGCGCCGACACGCTCGGCATCGTCGGCGAGTACTACTGGATCGCCCGCGAGCGCGGTACCATCGAGGCCGCGCGAAACCGCGCAAGCTTTCCCCTGCGCTACACGCAGGCCGGCGAGCGCCACGAAGTCACCGTGCGCATCCGCCGCAACACCACCGGCGGTCTCGGAGCCACCTGGGCCATCGATAAAGTCGAACCTTCTACCAAGTAACAAAAAGGGACGATAACCCTCAAGGTTATCGTCCCTTTCTCATTAGGTCACCTGAGCTCGACTAATCGCGCGTCAGCTTGCGGTGAATACGATGCGGCTGGGCTGCGTCCTCGCCCAGGCGCTCGATGCGGTTGGCCTGATAGGCCTCGAAGTTGCCCTCGAACCAATACCAGTTGCCCGGGTTCTCGTCGGTGCCCTCCCACGCCAGGATGTGCGTGGCAACGCGGTCTAGGAACATACGGTCGTGGCTAATGACCACCGAGCAGCCCGGGAACTCGAGCAGCGCCGCTTCGAGCGAGGACAGCGTCTCGACGTCGAGGTCGTTCGTGGGCTCGTCGAGGAGCAGCAGGTTGCCGCCCTGCTTGAGCGTGAGCGCCAAGTTCAGACGGTTGCGCTCGCCACCGGAGAGTACGCCGGCGCGCTTCTGCTGGTCCTGGCCCTTAAAGCCAAAGCTCGCCACGTACGCGCGGCTCGGAACCTCGGTCTCGCCGACCATCATGTGGTCCAGGCCGTCCGAGACGACCTCCCATAGGTTCTTATCGGGGTCGATGCCGGAACGGTTCTGGTCGACGTAAGAAATCTTGACGGTCTCGCCCACCTCGAGCTCGCCCGAAGTCAACGGCTCCAAACCCACGATGGTCTTGAAGAGCGTGGTCTTGCCGACACCGTTGGGGCCGATGACGCCCACGATGCCGTTACGCGGCAGGGTGAATGAAAGGTCGTCGATGAGCACGCGGCCATCGAACTCCTTGTGCAGGTGATGGGCCTCGAGCACCTTGTTGCCCAGACGCGGGCCCACAGGGATGCGGATGTCGGTCCAGTCGAGCTTCTGGCTTGCGCGGGCCTCGGCCTCCATCTCCTCGTAGCGAGCCAGACGGGCCTTGTTCTTGGCCTGGCGAGCCTTGGGCGAGCTGCGTACCCACTCGAGCTCGGCCTCCATGCGCTTGGCGAGCTTGGCATCGCGGTTGCCCTGCGCCTCAATACGCGCGGCCTTGGTCTCCAGATACGTGGAGTAGTTGCCCTTGTAGGGATAAAGGTGGCCGCGGTCGACCTCGCAGATCCACTCGGCAACGTTATCCAGGAAGTAGCGATCGTGCGTGACGGCAAGCACCGCGCCCTGGTAGTTGTGCAGGAAGTGCTCGAGCCACAGGATCGACTCGGCGTCCAAGTGGTTGGTGGGCTCGTCGAGCAGCAACAGGTCGGGAGCCTCGAGCAGCAGTTTGCACAGCGCCACGCGACGACGCTCGCCGCCGGAGAGCACGTTAACCGGCATGTCGGAATCGGGCAGCTGCAAGGCGTCCATGGCCTGGCCGAGCTTGGAATCGATATCCCAGCCGTCGGCGGTATCAATCTCGTCCTGGAGCTTGCCCATCTCGGCCATGAGGGCGTCCATGTCGCAATCCGGGTCGCACATCTCCTCGCCGATCTTATTGAAGCGATCGACCTTGGCGATCATATCGCCAAACGCCATGCGCACGTTCTCGATAACGGTCTTGTCGTCGTCGAGCGGCGGTTCCTGCTGCAGGATACCCACGGTGTAGCCGGGGGTGAGCCTGGCATCGCCGTTTGAGACCTCCTCGATACCGGCCATGATCTTGAGCAGGGTCGACTTGCCCATGCCGTTGGGGCCCACGACACCGATCTTGGCACCGGGGTAGAAGCTCAGGGTCACGTCGTCAAGGATTACCTTGTCGCCATGGGCCTTGCGAGCCTGATACATCTGGTAGATAAACTCCGCCATTTGCCTGTTTTATCCTTTCTACCTGCTGTTTCCCTATTCTTGTTTCGCTTTAGTGGAAACGAAATGAGGAAATCAGCTCTGAAACTTAACGAAAAAGGGGCATGGTTGCCCACGCCCCTAATACTACCTGGGAAAAGTCCCCCAGAACATACTATGAACTGCGTACGCTAGTTTTCCGCAACCTTAGCGAACGGCTCGCTGCGATTTACGCCACAGCAGATACGAGTAGACGTAGACGGCTCCGACCGAACCAAACGCCAGCACCGCAATCACCGCGGCGACGACTTCACTCGAAAGCACGCTACCCGCCACGCCCATCACAATCAAACCAACACCCAGCACCATAAAGCAAGCACCGCCAAAGCGCTGTGTGCGGCGCCAGTTCTCGGGATCGGCAAGCGCCCAGGGCGTCTTGATACCGAGCGTATAGTTCTGCTTCACACGCGGCAAGTAGTTGCCTACGCCGATGAACAGCAAACCGATGGCACCGGAAATCAGCACGTTGACCGAACCGACCGCCGGCACCACGCCCCAGACCGTAAGCTCACCCAACCAGCTTATGGCACACATGAACAAGGTGAAGGCGATTACGAAGCCCTGATAGAACTTGCCCGAGGTTCGATATGCCTCACCTTTGGGGTCAATGCGTGGCACCACGTAGAACATTGCAAGAAGTGCCAGAGGCAGCACGCCGAGCGCGGAGGCCATCCAGCTAGGGCCCCAACCGTCGACGGCGCCGTTCGCTCCCCAGTGCGTGGGAATCTGTGCAGGCAAGCTCGGCATCACCATAAGGTGCGCCGCGACATTAATAGCGCAGACCACAACAAGCATGGCCCATACACGCGGCGATACCCCCGTGGCGTGAATGCCCTTGTTTTCGTTATTCATCCTCATCACCTTCAGTGTCTGTAAAGCCCATAAACCAGCCAATCAAGTCCTGCATGACGGTGGTGTTTAAGCTGTAAACGATGTTTTGGCCATGGCGCTCGTCGGTCACCAACCCGGCGTTTTTGAGCGTCGCCAAATGATGGCTGAGCGACGGCTTGCTAATGTCAAAATGCTCGGCAAGCTCCCCGGCCGTGCAATTGCCCTCGCGCAGTAGCTCCAAAATGCGTCGCCGTGTAGGATCGGCAAGCGCCTTAAAACCCTCTCCCGGCATAGAACCTCCTCTCACTATCTCTCACGACGCGCACACTATACTCGATATTTAGATGTTTGTCTAACTATCTAATCTTGTACTCAAAAAAATAGCCGCCTCCGCGTAATGCGAAGACAGCCACTTCTCACGCTACAAACGTGTTTTGGAGTTGGCCAACCCGCTGCAACGGGTGCCATCTGCTTCATCTTATGCGAATCCCGGTCCCATTTCAACAAGCCTCAAGGGCTCAAATGAAATCGTAATAATACCTATAATGGCGATAGCTAAAACACGACCTGCTTCCCCATCGGAGGATATTTATGACCGAAACCACTGCCGCAGCCGCCATCGAGACACGCGACACCAAGCTCGAGATCATCATGGGCCGCGAGGCACTCGATAAGCTCGCCGATGCTACGGTGTTGGTGCTCGGCTGCGGAGGCGTGGGCTCCAACTGCTGCGAGGCACTCGCCCGCGGCGGCATCGGTCATTTCGTCATTCTGGACAAGGACATCATCGCGCCCAGCAATATCAATCGCCAGGCCATCGCCTTTCATAGCACCGTCGGCAAGCGCAAGGTTGACGTGATGGAAGCCATGATCCACGATATCAATCCTGCCGCCACCGTTATCAAACGTACCGAATACCTGCTGAGCGACAACATCGATGATTTCTTCGCGAGCGTTTTGGAGCAGACGGGCGGCAAGCTCGACTACGTCGTCGACGCCATCGACACCATCTCGGCCAAGCTCACCATTGCCAAATATGCTCAGGACCACGGCATTCGTTTGGTTAGTTCCATGGGCGGGGCCAACAAGCTCCATCCCGAGTGCCTCCGCTTTGCCGACATCTTCGATACGGTACGTGACCCCATGAGCCGCATTATGCGCAAAGAATGTAAGAAGCGCGGAATCAAGAGCCTGTACGTGTTGTTTAGCTGCGAGGAATCGGTTAAGACACAGCCCCGCGACCCTTCCAACATCCACGAGCGTACCGAGTTGGGCACCGCCAGCTTTATGCCGCCCATCATGGGTCAGATGATTGCCGGCGAGGTTATCCGCCAGATCAGCGGGCGCGGCACCGAGCGCGTGCGCGCCGATGGCCAGCGCTTGGACTAGCAGGATGCCCTGCGATGGAACCGCGATTCTTTGACACGCATTGTCACCTTGATTTGATGCTCAACCCCGATGCTGCAGCCAGTGAGTCAGCGGCATCGGGTCTGGGGCTCTTTGACTGCGGGGTCGATCCACGCGACTTCGCGGCAGCAAAAAAGCGGGCCAGCCGATACCCAAACATTATCGCGGGCGCCGGCCTCCATCCCTGGTGGCTCGCCGACGGACGATGCGGTGCCGCCGAAATCAATCTGCTTTGCAAGGTCGCCGCACAAGAGCGCTTTATCGGCGAGGTGGGACTCGACTTTTCCGCGCGCTTTGCCGGAAGCGAGCCGCTACAAATACAGGCATTTGACCGGCTCTGCGATACACTCGCGCAGCATCCTCTTACCGGGCGAGTGATATCAATTCACACCGTTCGTTCGGCAGGAACCGTACTGGACGTCCTTGAGTCATATGGATTACTCACCCCAAGTCCCAACTCCCCCGCCATCATCTTCCACTGGTTTAGCGGCACCTCGAACGAGTTCGTCCGTGCGCGAAACGCAGGCTGCTATTTTTCCGTGAACGAGCGGATGCTCGCTACCAAGCGCGGTCGTGAATACGCCCGACAGATCCCACTCGACCGCCTGCTGCTCGAGACTGATGCGCCAGCCCAGCCGCAAGCAGATACAAGCGCACAGCAGCTCATCACATCGTTGAAAAGCGTCTCCCGGCACATCGCCGAACTTAAAAACCGCTCCGTGGAGGGCGTCGAATCGATCGTTTTAGGAAATTCGCACTCCATATTTGACTTCCACTGACCCCGGTGGGCAAAAAACATCAAATATGAGTACTGTTGCAAAGCTAGTATCATTATTTAGCGACAAAACAACACCCCGTTAATGTACAGTCGTTCATTAACGGGGTGTTTTAGTATGTCTTAAGCCGTAAAAAACAAGCTTAAATCGCCCCCGGGCGCTCAACTAGGGCCTCAAAGGCTTAATTTTGCTGTTACTAAAATAGTGACAGTACTCATATTTGGCATTTTTTGCCCACAGGGTCCCGAGAAGACAACGATTCGACTTCCCGGGACTGCTCACCTATTCGGAAATCGGCGCTCCATGGCCCCAGGAGCCTTCCATGCCGCATACAGTCGAGGCAAACCCCGCCGCAAAGTCGAGCGCGCGCTCAATGGCATTAGCGTCATCGTTGCCACGCTTGACAGCATCGAGATAGCACATCAGGAACGAAGTCAGGAACGAGTCACCCGCTCCCATGGTGTCCTTCATATCTGCCACAGGCTTGGCATGCTGCCGATAGTAACGCTCGCCGTCGTAGGCAATGCAGCCCTCAGCGCCAGCCGTGGCCGATACAAAACGCGGACCCAAGCCCTGCACCCATGCCAGACGCTCGCGAATCTCGTCCTCACCCGCGGCATCCGCCGCACTAAAGAAAGCAAAATCGACGTAGGGCGCAATTTGCTCGTAGTACTCGTCGGTGGAGTCGTCCGAAAAGTCAAAAGAGACCGTGACGCCCGCTGCCTTCAACTTGGGCAGCTCGCGCTCGGTAAAGCAATAGTTGCCCGAATGAACCACGTCGAACTGCTTCATATACGCAAGGTCAAAGCGATCGAGCACATAGCGCGCATCACCACGGATGCCGCCCTCGTTCGACCCCAGAAACACGCGGTCACCATCGACCACGGTAACACGAGCCGCACCGTTCTCGCCGATGAGTTGTTTACATTTGGCGAGCTCGACGCTCTCGTCCTCAAGGCTCGCGATGATATGCTCAGCCGCGGCGTCGTTTCCAAAGATGCCCATATACGCGGAGCGCGCGGCTCCGCATTTCTTGGCATACACGGCAAAGTTCACCGCATTGCCACCCGGATACATAGTGTGGATATGCTCGTAACGATCGACGACGTTATCGCCAAACCCAAGAGCGCTAACGTTGAATGTCATAGTGCCGCTCCCCTCTCGTCCCAACGAGATCGCTGTAATAGCCGCCGTACCACCCCGGCCCTACGCGAGTTCCAACAAATCGGGCAGCTGGTCGATAATCTTATCCGCAGCATCTTGGCTAAATCCAAAGCGCTCCTCGCGCTTGGCGATTACCGTCAGACCGGCGCGCTTACCTGCGGTAATGCCATACAGAGAGTCTTCCACACAGCAACAGCAATCAGCAGGCAATCCCAAACGGTCTATGGCATGCAGATAGATGTCGGGCTCGGGTTTGCTGCGCTTGAACTGCTCACCCGAGACCAAAAACTCAAAGTAATCGCGAATGCCGCAGGTACCCAGCACCTCCTCGATATTGTTGAGAGGCGACGACGATGCCAGCGCAACGCGAACCCCACGTTCTTTCAGCCCCGTCAGCGTCTCGGCAACGCCGGAGTTGAGCAGCTTTCTATAGTCGCAGGGATACGCACTCGCCCACACCTCATAGCGTGCCTCGGCAGCCTCGACGCTGAGCTTGCCCAAGCCCGCACGCTCATGCCAATCGACGAGCACCCTCTGAAAATCACGGTGCGATGACCCCACAATTGCATTGAGTTCGTCACGCGTCACAGAAATCTGCAGGTAATCGATAAACTTCTCGAGTTCCTTTTGATAGTAAAACTCGGTGTCGACCAAAACACCATCCATGTCAAAGATAACGGCGTCGAACGGAAATGCGGACACGGCACCCTCCCTAACAAAAAGGCGCCCGCAAGCGGACGCCCGAACCATGCACTATCGGCGATTCTAACCCAGCAGCTGGTCAAGTGCCACCGCAATGCCATCTTCGTTGTTGTTGGCGGTCACCATCTGCGCCACAGCCTTGACCTCGTCGACGGCGTTACCCATGGCAACACCGGTACCCGCCCACTCAATCATGGACTTGTCATTCTGGCCGTCGCCAAACGAAACGACCTCGCTGGCATCGATGCCGAGCTTGGGCAGGGCACCCTCGAGCGCGTGGGCCTTGTCGATACCGGGCGCCGTGTACTCAAAGTACCAGTCGGCCGTAAACATGCCCGAAAGCGTCTGCTTAAAGGGCGCATACATCTCCTCGTAATGCGCCTGCAGGTAGGCTGGATCGCCCGCCGTCAGCAGCTTATCCACGGGATAAGTGTCCACGACCTCATGCAAGCTCTCGACCTCACGGATCTTAAGGTCGCACGCATCGCGCTCGTATTTGACGATGTTTTTCTGCGAGCCATCCGGCAGCGTAATCATACAGCGGTACGAATCCTCAACATGCAGATTGCGACCAAGCGAGATCATGGGGATCACATCATAGTTTTGCAGGTGATCAATCAGGCGATGCAATTCGTCGGCAGGCATAGCCTGATCGAACAGCACCTCATCGGTCTGAGCGTCGACCACATGCGCGCCGTTAAAGGCCACCAGTAAACCATCATGGTTCTGAAGGTCGAGCTCCTGCGCCAAGGCGTGCAACCCCCATGCGGGACGGCCCGAAGCCAAGATGAGCTTAATGCCCGACCCCTGCGTCGCGAGCAGCTTCTCGCGCGTACGCGGGCTGATGACCTTTTGATCGTTGGTGAGCGTACCGTCGATATCCATTGCGATGGCTTTGATTGCCATATATGCCTCCCTGTCATTGAACAACCTTGTCTGAGCCATCATACAGAACACCCACGGCGGCGCTGTTTGCAACGGGAAAAATGTCATATTGTCCCAAACATGAACGGCGCGCCTTCGACGATTGCGATGCCCGTCGAGGCGCCTCCCGATACATTCCATCCTATCCAAATAGCAAGGGGCCCGTATCCCAACGGATACGGGCCCCTTTCAGCCATAAGCCAACTCAGCCGTAAAGACTACTTGCGATGAGCGCGATAGAACTCGATGAGCGCCTGGGTCGAAGCGTCCTGCTCGGCCTTGGCGGCGTCGTCGTGGAAGGCCGGGGTAATCTGCTTGGCAAGCTGCTTGCCCAGCTCGACGCCCCACTGGTCGTAGGAGTCGATGCCCCAGACCGTGCCCTCGACAAACGTGATGTGCTCGTACAGGGCGATGAGCTCGCCGAGTGCGAACGGGGTCAGCGTGTCGCCGAAGATCGAGGTCGTCGGACGGTTGCCCTCAAAGCAGCGGGCCGGGACGATCTGCTCGGGCGTGCCCTCGGCACGAACCTCGTCGGCCGTCTTACCAAAGGCGAGCGCCTTGGTCTGGGCCAGGAAGTTGCCCAGGAACAGCTCGTGGACGTCCTGGCCGCTGTCGGTTGCGGGGTTGGCAGTGTTGGCGAAAGCGATAAAGTCGGCCGGGACCACCACGGTGCCCTGGTGCAGCAGCTGGTAGAAGGCGTGCTGACCGTTGGTACCGGGCTCGCCCCAGAAGATCTCACCGGTATCGGAGGTCACAGCGCTGCCGTCCCAGCGGACGTGCTTGCCGTTGGACTCCATGGTGAGCTGTTGCAGGTAGGCCGGGAAGCGGTGCAGATACTGGCAGTACGGCAGCACGGCGTGGCTCTTGGAACCGAAGAAGTTGACGTACCAGACGTTGAGCAGGCCCATCAGCGCGACGGCGTTGTTCTCGAGCGGGGTGTTGCAGAAGTACTCGTCGATGGCGTGGAAGCCCTCAAGGAACTGCTGGAAGCGCTCGGGGCCGAGCACGACGATCAGCGACAGGCCCACGGCGGAGTCGACAGAGTAGCGGCCGCCGACCCAGTTCCAGAAACCAAAAGCGTTGGCGGGGTCGATGCCGAAGGCCTCGACCTTCTCGAGTGCGGTGGAAACGGCGACAAAGTGCTTGGCCACGGCCTCGGCGTTCTGCTCATCGGAGCCGTCGATGGCACCCTGAGCCTTGAGCTGCTCGAGCATCCAGGTCTTGACCTCACGAGCGTTGGTGAGGGTCTCGAGCGTGGTGAAAGTCTTGGAGACGATAATCACGAGCGTGGTCTCGGGATCGAGGCCCTTGAGCTTCTCTGCCTGATCGTTGGGGTCGATGTTGGAGATGTAGCGGCAGTCAATACCGGCGTCGGCGTAGGGACGCAGGGCCTCGTAGGCCATGACCGGGCCCAGATCGGAGCCGCCGATGCCGATGGACACCAGGTGCTCGATCTTTTTGCCGGTAACACCCTTCCACTCACCGGAGCGCACGCGCTCGGCGAAGGCATACATGCGGTCGAGAACCTCGTGCACGTCGGCGACGACGTCCTGGCCGTCGACGATGAGCTGGCCCTTCTCGCTTGCCGGGCGGCGCAGCGCGGTGTGCAGGACGGCGCGGTCCTCGGTGGTGTTGATGTGCTCGCCGGAGAACATGGCGTCGCGGCGCTCCTCGAGCTTCACCTCGCGGGCAAGATCGCACAGCAGCTTGACGGTCTCATCAGTCACCAGGTTCTTGGACAGGTCGAAGTGCAGGTCACCGGCGTCAAAGCTCAGCTTGTTCACGCGCTCGGCATCGGCGGCGAACCAGGCCTTGAGGTCGATACCCTCGGCCTCGAGCTTCTCCTGATGGGCCTCGAGCGCCTTCCAAGCGGCAGTCGACGTAGCATCGATAGGTGCGGCAACAGTTGCCATAGAGTCCTCCTCAGCATACGGGCGCACGCCTCCATGCGCCCGGACATTCAGATGCCACTATTCTAGCGCAGGTCAAGACTATAATCAGCGAGCGTTGCCAATCGGCCCCCAAACGGCAACCGACCAAAAAGGGACAGGTTTAATTTGGCAGGTCAAACGCTTTACCAATCAAAAATAACCTATCCCTTTATGCCAAATATTAGGCCGCGGCGCAGACGCTACCGAGCAACTCACGCAGAGGAGACCCGATGCCCTCCAGCAGCTCGGGCGCGATGATGGCAAAAACGGGAACCTCGCCGGCGCCCACGACGACAGGCACCTTGCCCTCCGAGACAATGCATCCATAAGGGACAAAGCCGTCTTCGCCGGCATCGAGCGCCGCCATGCGACGCGCGAGCTCGCGCGCAAAGCTGGCAGTATCGGCATCGCCAATCGCCAGGACAAAGTCCACGCCTTCGTCGGTCGCCAGGGCCACGGCTTCGTCGATCAGCTCGTCTCCCCCGGCACCCTCAACCGAGCCGCAGCGGAAAAGTACACGCTCGAGTAGGGCTCGATCAAGCGAGCCAAGTGCCGCCGAGACAAGTTCATCGCGCGTATGCTTGTCGCCGCCCAACACGACCAGCGCCTTGGTGCCGCCATAGTGGGCAACCAATCGTCCGCACCAGCGAGCCACGTCTCCATCCGCAACAAGGCGCGTCGGCATACCAAACCCATAGTTGACCATCATTCCCACAACCCTTCCGTGCATGTAGGCCGTATCGATCGTTAGGCTCATGCTACGAAGGGAGCTTTTCCGAGCTGTTTCGCGCTCTTTAGGGCTGCGTTAAAACCCAATTCATAACCGACCAAAACAAACCTGTCCCTTTTCGGCAGGTTTTGACGATGTCTGGGCGAGCGGGTATTATCGAACAGGTATTCGATAAGAACATGTGTTTGATGGGAGGGCACGGGTGGAGCACGGGCAACATACCTATATCTGCATCGACCTTAAGACGTTCTACGCCAGTGTCGAGTGCGTCGACCGCGGGCTCGACCCACTCACGACATGCCTGGTCGTTGCCGACGAATCGCGCGGGCGCACGACCATCTGCCTCGCCATCACGCAGGCTATGAAAGACCTCGGCATCCACAACCGCTGCCGTCTGTTCGAGATTCCCGATGGCATCGACTACATCAAGGCCGTACCGCGCATGCAGCACTACATGGAGGTGTCGGCGCAAATCTACGGTATCTACCTGGAATACGTCAGTCCGCAAGACATTCACGTCTACTCAATTGACGAGTGCTTTATCGACGTGACACCCTATCTGGACCTCTATCACACCGATGCGGAAGACTTCGCCTGCATGCTGCGCGACGAGGTCCTCGCGCGCACCGGCATCACGGCGACGGTCGGCATCGGCCCCAACCTATTCCAGGCCAAGGTAGCACTCGATATCACCGCCAAGCACGTGCCCAGTCGCATCGGCAAACTCGACGACGAGACCTTTCGCAAGGAGATCTGGCCCCATCGCCCCATCGCCGACATCTGGGGCATCGGCCCCGGCGTGGCGGCCCGTCTCGAAAAGTACGGCGTCTACGACCTGATGGGCGTCGCCGCGCTCGACGAAAACCTGCTTTACGATGAGCTCGGCGTCAATGCCGAGTATCTGATCGACCACGCCTTCGGGCGTGAGCCGACAACCATCGCCGATATCCAAGCCTATCGCCCGCAAGCGACCTCGACCACCACAGGGCAGGTGCTCTCGAAGGGCTATGCCTACGAGCAGGCCTACACCGTCTTGCGTGAAATGGTCGATGCCGCCGTACTGGACTTGGTCGATAAGCACGTGGTCTGCGACAGCATCTCGCTCTTTGTGGGCTACGCAAGCGAGCGCGCCGACATACGCCGCCTCGACGCCAGCGGCACGGCGCAGTATATAGACGGCTGCGGACACCTGCGCTCGAGCACGTCGAGTATCGAACCCACCGCAACCGCCGGTCCCGAGCTCGCGCCCCGTGCACCCAAGCCCGTCCAGCGCGATGACGAACGGCGCCGTCTGGTGCGCGAGGCGCAGGCAATCGATGGCATCTTTGTGGGCGAACACGGCGGCAAACCGCGCGGTGGCTATGCTGCCCTCTTTGCGCACTCCAACGCCTCGCGCAAGCTGCCCGAGCGCACCAATTCGTTTAAGAAGATCATGGGCTATTTCGATGACCTTTGGGCACAAACGGTCGATCCCAAACGACCGGTCAAGCGCATCAACCTGGGATTTGGCAACCTCATGCCGGAGGAGTTTGCCACCATCGATCTATTTAGCGATGTCGAGGCCGATGAGCGCGAGCGCGAGCTGGCCCGTGCCGTCCTGGCCGTAAAGGGCAAATACGGCAAAAACGCGCTCGTCAAGGGGCTGAGCTTTACCGCCGGCGCCACCGCACGCGAACGCAACGATCAGGTCGGAGGACACCGTGCCTAAACCAAAGCAACCCATGCGCCCGCCCACCGCCTTCGAACGCCTGGCCGACCCTGAGGGAAGACGCCGCGCCGCCGACCCCAACCTCACGGCCAACGGCGCCGTTCGCGCCGGACGCGCCGCGCAGTTTATGCCCTTCGCCGCCCTCACGGGGTACTACGAGCTCGTACGTAAGCAAGAAATCACCATCGAGCCCAAGTGTGAGCTCACGGAAGAAAAAGCCCTCGAGCTTTCGAAAAAGCTCGAGGGCCTCAAGCGCGGAGACCTGCTCCGCGTGACCTATTACGATACGTACGGCTATCGCTCCCGCACCGGCATCCTCGACGAGGCACTCCCTGCCTTCAAGCTCCTCAAGCTCAAAGACATCGCCATCGATTTCGATGACATTCTAGACATCAAACTGCGCGGACGAGCCTAGACAAGGAAATGCATCCAAGGCGGCGCTTACAGCGTCATGACGTAGTAACCCGCGTCCTTCACGGCCGCCACGAGAGCACCGCGATCGATCGGCTGCTTAGAGCGCACGCGTGCCGTGTGGTCCGCATACGTCACCGTTGCCCACACGCCATCCAGTGCATTGAGGGCATTGGCCACATTCTGAGCGCAGCCATCGCAGCTCATACCGCCGATGAGCAGCTCATCGCTATAGGGGTAGTGGGACAGATCGGTATCCGCAACCACTACCTTCTTGGCCTTCTTACCGCTCGCGCCATCGCTGCAACAACTCTTCCCGTGTGTCGAAGCGGCAATGCGACGCAGTCCAAAAAACATGCCGACGGCAATGACGGCCAGCACGATGAGATTCGCAGGGTTGAGCAAGTCACTCATGCGTTCCCCTTTCAAGTAGCCCTATCTAGATACCCCCATGGGGTGTCCCCATCTTAACCCAAAACCATGTCCGTTCGATCAATTAGTTTCCCTTTTCTTACTTTTTAGTTGACCTAGGCTTACTTTCGTGTATAAGTTTTCCTAGGTTAACAAGTGAGGACTCGAAAGGAGCGACGTGACTCGGACCATTGATATCCCGACGTTTCAGGCGGCACTCGTGCGCAACTGCTCCCCCACGCTCGCGGGCATCAAGCCCGCTTCGCTCTTTACCTATCCCGGCGTCTACGCCCGTCAAGATGGCTCGAGCGCAACCGCGGCAATCGAAGATCGTCGAACGCGTCTGCTCAACGTTATCGCTCAGTGCAATCACGAGCTCGATCCGCTCGGCATCCACTTGAGCGTTTTGGTCTGGCGACCTTGTGGGGCGCTCGTCTACGCATACTGCCCCGCGGACCTCATGCACTACCTATCCGACCCCCGAGCCGCAAGCGCGCTCGCCGCCGAAGGCTACGATATCCGCGACCTGCTCTCATCCCTCGTGCATCTCGCCGCGCGTATCACGCAGGCCAGCAGCAATGCCGCAGAAAGCGCTTATGGCGACAGCCTTTGCGCACTCGCCCAAGATAGGCCTTGCGATAAGGGTTGCACCTGCGAGTTCCCCCACGAAATTGGCTACTTTTTGGGCTATCCCTACGAAGACGTGCATCAGTTTATCGTCCAGCATGGCGAAAACTACAAGGTCTTTGGCGCCTGGAAGGTCTACACGAATGTCGAGCAGGCGCTCACGACCTTCGACTCCTATCGCGCCTGCACGCAATACCTCACCTATGTCTATCAGCAGGGCTACAGCCTGGCACAACTTGCCCAGGCAACCCGATAGAACGTATAAACCGCGGCCGCGTGCCGCACAACCGAAAGGACTCAACATGAGCAAGATTGCCGTCGTCTATTGGAGCGGTACGGGTAACACCGAAGCCATGGCCAACTTCGTCGCCGAGGGCGCGACGTCAGCCGGAGCCGAGGCAGAGGCTATCTCCTGCGCCGACTTCTCCGCCGACAAGGCCGCCGAATATGATGCCTTCGCCTTCGGCTGCCCCGCCATGGGCTCCGAGGAGCTTGAGTATGACGAGTTTCAGCCTATGTGGGATGAGGTCAAGGAGACCCTCGGCGACAAGAAGGTCGTCCTCTTTGGCTCCTATTCGTGGGCCGAGGGCGAGTGGATGGACAACTGGAAGGCCGACGCCGACGAGGCCGGCGTCAACGTCGTGGACTCCGTCATTTGCTACGATGCGCCCGACGATGAGGGCGAGGCGGCCTGCAAGGCCCTCGGAGCCGAGCTGGCCTAGCAGCGCCACGCGCCTCATCGAATCGGGCCCATCTCAAAACACGACTGCACCCTACAAAAGCGGAGGCTGGAATCAATCCAGCCCCCGCTTTCCGTAAGGATAGCTTTGCAAAGCAGCTACGAGATATTGCCCAAGAACGCCTTGGTGCGCTCGCTCTTGGGGTGGTCGAAGACCTCGCTCGGCGTACCCTCTTCCACAATGACGCCGCCGTCCATAAAGACGACGCGGTCGGCGACATCGCGGGCAAAGCCCATCTCGTGCGTCACGACGATCATGGTCATGCCGTCGCGTGCCAGGTCGCGCATGACACCCAGGACGTCGCGCACGAGCTCGGGGTCGAGCGCCGAGGTGGCCTCGTCAAAGAGCATGACGTGCGGGTTCATCGACAGGGCGCGGGCGATGGCAACGCGCTGCTGCTGACCGCCCGAGAGCTGGCTCGGCATAAAGTCGATACGCTCGGCAAGACCGACCTTGGTCAGCTCCTCGACGGCAATCTTCTCGGCCTCTTCCTTGCTGCGCTTGAGCACCTTCTGCTGCGCGAGCATGACGTTCTTTTTGACTGAGAGGTGCGGGAACAAATTGAACTGCTGGAACACCATACCCAGATGCGTGCGCACCTTGTTAAGATCGACGCCCTTGGCGCACACGTCCACACCCTCAACGACAATCGAGCCACTCGTGGGATGCTCAAGACGGTTGATGCAGCGAAGCATCGTCGACTTACCCGAGCCCGAGGGACCCAGAACTACGACGACCTCGCCCTTGTGCACATCCAGATCGATATCGCGCAGGACCACGTTATCGCCAAAGGCCTTCTGGAGGTTCTTGATGCTGACGACGACCTCGTTCGAGTTATTGGTTTCGCTCATGATAGGACCTCCTTACAGACCGGCGATGTGATCGGCGGGCGTCGCGACGACCTGTCCGGCGCTCTTGGCGGGACGCTTCTTCTTAGTTTCGGCCGTGCCCAAAAGCCTCGCCTCAAGGCCGCTCACCAAGCGAGCGAGCGGCAGGGTGATGACCAGATAGAACAGGGCGGCAACCACGTACGGTGTAATAGAGCCCGTCGTGGCCACGATGGTGCGGGCGTTCATGACGATCTCGACCACGCCCACGGCCGCGAGCAGCGACGTATCCTTGTAAAGCAGGATGAACTCACTGGTCAACGTTGGCAGGACATTGCGGAACGTCTGCGGAATCATAACGTAGAGCAGTGTCTGGAAGGCGTTCATGCCCAGCGAGCGCGCAGCCTCGTTCTGGCCCTTGGGGATCGACTGAATACCGGCACGGAAGATCTCGCACAGGTAGGCGGACGAGTTCATGGCCATGACGATGACGCCCAGCACATAGTCGTCAACCTTGACGCCGGCCAGCGGCAGGCCAAAGAACGCGATGTAGATCTGCAGGAACGCCGGCGTACCGCGAATGATATTCACATAGATACCGGCAAGGCAACGCAGGATGCGCGACTTGGAGATGCGCATGAGCGACAGGGCGAAACCGAAGGGAATTGCCAGCGGAAACGCCACGAGCACGATCGAGAGCGACATGAGGAAGCCTTTGAAGACGATCGGCAGGCTCTGGACCAAAATGACCGGGTTCAGGAACAGGCGAAGGAACATGTTGGAATTCCATGCCTCGACCCACGGCTGCTCCTTAAGGTCGGCCAGGAAGTTATCGAATGCCGTCACGCCCTTGATCTCCACCGACGGAATCTTGGAGATCTTCTTGGTCGAACCATCGGCCAAAGTGTAGGTGCCGCTAAAGGCCTCGTCACCGCCCTCGACGGGGAAGGTCACGCCGTAAACCTCGACACGGAAAAAGCCGCCGGCAGGCGCCGTCTCGCCAAAGTCAATCTTGAGCGTCTGGCCGTCAGCCTTGCACGTGGGTTTCATGGGCGTACGATCCATGAGGTCCTCGCCCGAGAGCATCGTCAATCGCGTGTCATCGGTACCAAACGTCGTGCCGTCGACAAACGTCAGCGAAAGACCGCTCAGCTCCTCGTCGGCATCGGCCTGAACTTCCCAGGTAATGCGCGTCTCGGTGCCGCCGACCACATCGCTGCCCGAACCGGTGTTGGGTCGGGCGGTAATCTTTGCGGTCTCAAGCGCCTGGGCGGTCGTGGGCGCATATGCCCCCGCGCACACCAGCGCGAGCGCCACGGCCATGACGCAGGCTAGCTTTTGGAGCAAGACGGGCAGTGGAAAACGCTGCTCAGCGGCCCCTTTGTTCAGTCGAGACAAGGTGGCTCCTATCGTAGAAGTTGCCGGCAAAACGAGACGGAAACGCTCTCCGTCAAGAGAAGCGCAAAGGCCCTCTCCGCAAAACGGAAAGGGCCCGCGCGCAATCAAGTAGTTATTTTACTTGATGTTGTACTTAGCCATGAGGGCGTCGACGGTACCGTCGTCGGTCAGGTCCTTGATGGCCTGGTTGATGTCATCCTTGAGCTTGGTGTTGCCCTGGTTGATGGCAATGGCGTACTCCTCGCCGGTGCTGATCTGCTTGATGGTCTGGCAGGTGTTGAACTGCTCGGCGGTCAGCTGGCTGGCAACGGAGCGGTTGGTGACTACGGCGTCGCCCTTATCGGACTGCAGGGCGCTGAAGCACTCGGTAGCGTCCTTGTAGGGGACGATCTTGGCCTTCGGGAAGTTCTCCTGGGCAAAGGCCTCGGCGGTCGAGCCAGACTGGACGATGATGGTAGCGTCGGCGTTGTTGAGCTTCTCGCTGTAGTTGTCGGCCGTGATGTCGGTGTTATCGACCTTGGTCACGATAGCCTGATCGTCCATGTAGTAGGAATCAGAGAAAGTGACTTCCTTCTCACGCTCGGGCGTGTCGGTGATAGCCGCGATGGAAACATCATACTTGGCGCCCGAAGCGACGCCCGGAACCAGCGTGTCAAAGTCATTGTTGACATACTCGACATCCAGGCCCAGCTTGTCGCCGATAGCCTTGATGAGCTCAAGGTCAAAGCCCTGATAATCGCCGTTGTCATCCTTGTACTCAAACGGAGCGTACTCGGCAGAGGTGCCGACGGTGAGCGTACCGTCCTTGACGAGTGCATACTCCTTGGAGCCGTCGACCTTCTCGACCTTCGCGTTGTCAGAGCTGCTGGAACCGGCATCGGAACCAGAGGTGGCGTTGGACGAACCACAGCCCGTCAGTGCAAGAGCGAGCGCCATGGCGCCCGTGGCTGCAAACGCGCCAAGCTTCTTGAGCTTCATAATCAGTCTCCTTCCAGTGACCCCGTTTGATTCAGAGGTCTGCAAAAACTGTTGGCTATTATGCACCCGGAATTACGAATCTGCAATGAGAAAACTGATTGAAACAAACCCATAACGTGAATGGAATACTCCACTTAGCAACAGTCATTACTGCTGCAATGACCTTAACAGTTTGATTTCAGCTGCATAACCTGCAAGTTCGTTCGGCGTCTCCAAAATAAATGGAAGTGCACGCAAGCGGCTATTCGATACAATATTCTGCATAACCTGCATACCGCCGCCAAACTCTTCACTACCCAGGTAGCCCTTGCCGATGCACTCGTGGCGATCCTTATGGGCGCCGCAGGGGTTCTTGGAGTCATTGATATGCACGGCGCGCAAGCGCTCGATACCCACCACGCGGTCGAACTCGTCGAGTACGCCGTCCAGGTCATGGATGATGTCGTAGCCAGCATCGCTCACATGGCAGGTGTCCAAACAAACGCCCAGCTTATCGGACAGCTCCGGGCACTTGGCGGCAACGCCCTCGATAATGCGCGCCAGCTCTTCAAAGCTACGGCCCACCTCGGTGCCCTTGCCCGCCATGGTCTCAAGCAATACCGTCGTCTGCTGTCCCTCAAACATCACCTGGCACAGCGTGTCGACAATCATCTGAATGCCGGCGTCTGCCCCCTGTCCCACATGCGCACCGGGATGGAAGTTGTAGTAGTTGCCGGGCAGTGCTTCCAGACGCTGCAAATCTTCCGCCATAGCCTCCAAGGCAAACTCCCGCGCCCGCTCCTTAGCGGAGCAGGGGTTATAGGTATACGGGGCATGCGCCACTAGCGGTCCAAAGTCGTTTTGCGCCATAAGCTCGCGCAGAGCCGCCACGTCATCCATGTCAAGGTCTTTTGCCTTGCCACCGCGCGGGTTGCGCGTAAAGAACGCAAAGGTATTGGCACCAATGGACAACGCCGTCTCCCCCATTGCCCGATAGCCCTTCGTCGTCGAAAGATGACACCCGATCGTTAGCATCTCCAACTCCCCCTCATCAGTTGCGGTGAAATACGGTCTATTGGTGCCTTATTTTGGCGCAAACAGACCGTATTCCACCGCAAGATATAAAAGGGGCATCAGGGGCAAGGTCCGCCGAGCCCCCTTGAGCACCAGCACCGCAGCCTAGAGCGTCAAGCGAATCGCATCGATAATCTGCGCGCAGCGCTGCGTGGCGGCAAGAGGCATAACGGGGCTTTCAAGCTCTCCCGTCTGGACGAGCTGCGTCGCATGCTGAATTTCGCCGTAGAAATCATCGACCTCAAACGGGGCATTAATTTCGAGCATTCGTCCGTCGGAGTACTTCACATGGGCGAGCTCGGGGCGATGGAGGCGCTCGATTTCCACCGAACCCCGTTCGCAGGCAATCATTAAGCGGCTTTCATATGCTGCTTTGCCGTCGCACACCATATGAATGGGTATACCGCCGACACTCATATGGATCTCATCGGCCCAATCCACGCGGCCACCCGATACGTCACGCCAGCGAACTTCACGAGACGAAACATCGCACGCACCCGCAAGAAGATCCTCAAACCACCCGACCGCGTAGCAGCCCATGTCATATAGACAGCCACCCTGCAACGGATCGAGCAGATAACTCGAAGGCGGCTGACCATAATCGAGTTTTTGCACGCTTTCGATCGAGACGATACGGCCAAGCTCGCCCGACGTAAGCAAACCCTTCACGCGAGTATGCATCGGACAAAACCGATTCTTCATCGCCTCCATAAACAGTACGCCGCGCTCGCGAGAGGTGGAGGCAATCGATAGAGCCTCTTCCTCACTCAAAACGGCCGGTTTTTCGCACAGCACGGCCTTTCCCGCGCGCAGTGCCCGACAGACCCAATGCGCATGCATGCCATGTGGAAGAGCCAAGTAGATTGCGTCGACATCGGGGTCGGCAATCAGCGCATCATAAGCCGCATCGCCGCTATCGTCAGTCGTGGCATAGCTGTGCGCGGCATCAATCGAAAACGCCCTGCAAAACTCCTCAACATGCGAAGGGGCGCGACCGGCGGCAGCCACAAGCCGCGCCCCGTCCACCTCCTTGAGCGACGATGCAAATCGATGCGAAATGTGCCCAGCGCCCAAAACGCCCCAACGAACCTCGCGCAAATCATCACATGAATCCCGATGGCCCACGACAGCCCCCTTAAGTTGCGGTGGAATAGTTCCTGTTTAAGCCCCATTCTGCCGCAAACAGGAACTATTCCACCGCAAGTTATAAAAGGGTCATGAGGAGCGCGTTTTGCAAAAGGCTTTAAGCGCAGCCGTTACGGGGCCAGGCTGGAAACGTCGGCGCACATCGTCGAGACGCTCGGGGATATCGATGTGCTGCGGGCAGTGACGTGCGCATTTGCCGCACTTGACGCAATTGCTCGCCAGCTTGGGCTCGTTCGTCCGCACCGCACTCGCCGTAAAGTACTGAGACAGCCCCGTAAACCAACTATGCGCGTAGCTCGCGTTGTAGGCGCCAAAGCAGCCGGGAATATTGATGCCCTTGGGGCACGGCATGCAGTAGCCGCACCCCGTACAGGGCACGCGATTCGATTTCTCAAACTCTCCCAGCACACGTGCGATGGTGTCGAGCTGCTCTGTCGTCATCGAATTCGGCAGTGCGCGATCCGCCAATGCCGCGTTCTCGTCCACCTGTGCGGTATCGGTCATGCCCGAAAGCAGCATCGTGACCTGAGGATGGTTCCACACCCACGAAAGTCCCCAGGCGGCAGGAGTGCGCAAATGCGGGTCACGGGCGTCATCGAGCACGGCGCGGGCCCGCGGAGGCAGCTTGCCCGCCAGGCGTCCGCCCAAAAGCGGTTCCATCACAAACACCGCGAGCCCGCGCTCGGCGGCTGCTATAAGTCCCGCCGTTCCCGCTTGGTAGCGCTCTCCAGCGTAGTTGTACTGAATCTGGCAAAAATCCCAGTCATACGCGTCGAGCATCGTCAGGAAGTCCGCCGCACTGCCGTGATACGAAAAACCTATCTGGCGAATACGCCCCGCAGCCTTTTGGTGCGCAATCCAGTCCTCGATACCCAACGCCACCACGCGCTCCCACTGGGCGGGCGAAGTGATGTTGTGCATAAGGTAATAGTCGATATGGTCGGTCCGCAGGCGACGCAGTTGCTCGTCGAAGAACCGGTCGAAATCCTCAGCGCACTTGCACGAAGCGTGCGGCAACTTGGTCGCCAGCAACACCCGGTCGCGCAGCCCCAAGCGCTCAAGTGAGGCGCCCACGCACGCCTCGTTACCGGGATAGAGATACGCAGTATCCAGATAATTAATCCCCTGCTCCACCGCATGGGAAATGATGGCATCGGCTGTCTTCGCATCGGGGTGTCCCGGCGAACCGGGAAACCTCATGCAGCCCAGACCCAGAGCAGATATTCGGTTACCACTTTTGGGGTCAACGCGGTATTGCACGGCCCCTCCCTTCGCCATCAGCGCCCCGGCAAGGCGAAACACAATGGTCACGCGGCCGAAACATCGTGGAATCGCAATCGAGAACGTATCGTAACGCAGCAGAAATCGAGCTGTCACGGCACCGCTTTAACATCAGCAAAAAGCCCGATGAAAGGAGCCACCCATGCCCGCGCTCGACCTTTGGAACCTCGCATCCCAGCTCAAAAGCACCGATTATCGCTGGGTCAACCTCACCCACACGCTCTCGTGCGACACCCCACACTGGTTTGGCTTTAAGCCGTGAGTTCCCATGCGTTTGTTCTTCTAAATACCGCTATCCGGAGCACGCAACACACTCCGGTAAAACCAGAGTTGAGGCTAACTTTAGGACCCCACGATCTCGTCCTCATCATCACGGCAAAGGACGACGCCGGCGCTTCCCAGCGCAGCGACAGCAATCAGGGCCCCCACAACGATAGGAGCAGCTCCGCACGTGCCCTGCATACCCGCGACGAGCGCGGCCGTAGGACCAAGGCAGCCAAGCGTCAATGCAACGGCGGCAACGGCGATATCTCGAGCGTTCACAAGACCACTTCCTCCACGAGAACGACTTTGTTTCTCGTGACTTAGTGTGCCCCGCGCCCATATGCGCGGCGTACGGCCACGGTAAGCGCTCTGTTAACTCAAGCACGCACAAAAAACGGACGCCCTTACGTTGCCCAAAGGCTCGGTAAAGACGCCCGCCCGTCATGTCCTATTGGCTTATGGCAGATTACCAACCGGTATAGTAGTCGGTGGTTCCGGCAGCACAGCCGGAGTCATAGACCTTGCACTCGCCCTTGGAACCGGTAAACGTGGAGCCTTGGGCCTTATCGCCCGCGGCAACGACGTAGTAGCCATCGGAATCGCGCCAAAAGCCCTCGGAATCCTGCGTCCATTCGCCCGTGCGGTGGTGATACAACACGTTGCTGCTGTAATAAGTCTCGCGGCGGCCGTTATAGTTATTGACGCCGCTCGAGCGCGTCAGACCCGAGCCGTTCGCGTAATACGCAGCAGACGTGTAAGACAAGCCGGAGCCGGCGTTGTAATACGAAGCCTGAACGGCCTCGGCGGCCTCGGCCTCGGCTGCGGCGGCCTCGAGCGCTTCGCGCTTGGCATTCTCAAGCGCAGTGCGCAGCTCATCGAGCTCGGTCGACTTCGTGTCGACCTCCCCCATCGTCAACAGACTACCCGCACCGTCGATACAACCCTGCAGCACAGCGCGCTCGTCATCGGTAGCATAGTCGCCATACATATTCATAATGATCTGAGCGCGCATCTCAAGGGAATCGCGCTTGGCCTCCATCGAGGCGTTCCACTCCTGCATGGAACCATAACCATCGCCGCGATAATCAACGGGCTGTACCAGCGTCGCCTCGGACGGCGTAGATCCAACCGTATCGGACAGTGTTGCCGCGTGGGCATCAGTTGCGCCGGCGCCTGCCAAAAGTGCCACGGTCAGAGCGGCGGAAAGGGCAGCGGCTTTCGGTTTTCGTGAATCGATCCTCATGTAGCTGGAAACCTCCGTAGTGCGTTTTTGCTGCATTTGAGCTGCGTGTGATTCGATCGCGCTGCATAGTACCTCGAGCAAATCGCGACCTGCGGTTTTACTCAAAAGGCGCACGTCAATTGCGTAAAACTCACATCCTCTCAACAGGAGTTTTCCACAACTCAAATGCATAAAGCATGCCAAAAACCCTGTAATAGCGCCCTTCCTATGCAAAAAAGACGCCTGCGCAACCATTGCTTGCGCAGGCGCCTTGAGCAGGCATTTATGCAGTTATACCTATCGAGTCGCAAGGGGTCCTTGCACAAGTCGCCTTACTCGTCCAGCACGGCGAAGGCCTGCTTCAGATCCCAAATGATGTCCTCGGCGTTCTCGGTACCGATGGAAAGACGGATCGTGGAGGGCGTGATGTTCTGCTCGGCGAGCTCCTCGGCAGAGAGCTGGGAGTGCGTGGTGGTAGCCGGGTGCACGACGAGCGACTTGACGTCGGCCACGTTGGCGAGCAGCGAGAACACCTGCAGATGATCGATGAACTTCCAGGCAGCCTTCTGGCCACCCTTAATCTCAAAGGTGAAGATCGAAGCGCCGCCGTTGGGGAAGTACTTCTGATAGAGCTCGTGATCGGGGTGCTCAGGCAGGCTCGGGTGGTTCACCTTGGCAACGTGGCTGTCGCCGGCAAGGAACTCAACGACCTTCTTGGTGTTCTCGACATGACGGTCAACGCGCAGCGACAGGGTCTCGGTGCCCTGGAGCAGGACCCAGGCGTTGAACGGGCTGATGCAGGCACCCTCGTCACGCAGCAGGATGGCGCGGACATAGGTTGCGAAGGCGGCGGGACCGGCAGCCTCGGCAAACGAGACGCCATGGTAGGAGGGGTTGGGCTCAGCGATCTGGGCGTACTTTCCGCTCGCCTTCCAATCGAAGTTACCGCCGTCGACGATCACACCGCCCAGCGAGGTGCCGTGGCCGCCGATGAACTTGGTTGCGGAGTGGACAACGATGTTGGCGCCATGCTCCAGCGGACGAAACAGATACGGGGTGCCGAAAGTGTTGTCGACGACAACCGGCAGACCGTGCTTCTTGGCGATCTCGGAGATGGCGTCGATGTTGGGGATGTCAGAGTTGGGGTTGCCGAGCGTCTCGAGATAGATGACCGTGGTATTGTCCTTGATGGCACCCTCAACCTCTTCCAGGTTGTGGGCATCGACAAACGTGGTCTCGACGCCAAACTGGGAGAGCGTATGCTCGAGCAGGTTGTAGGAACCGCCGTAGATGGTCTTCTGAGCCACCACGTGGTCACCAGCCTGGGCAAGAGCCTGCAGGGTATAGGTGATGGCAGCGGCACCGGAGGCGACGGCAAGACCGGCCACGCCACCCTCGAGCGCGGCGATACGGTCCTCAAAGACGCCCTGGGTGGAGTTGGTCAGACGGCCGTAGATGTTACCGGCGTCGGCAAGACCAAAGCGATCGGCGGCGTGCTGGGAGTTGCGGAACACATAGCTCGTGGTCTGGTAGATAGGCACGGCGCGGGAGTCGGATGCGGGGTCGGCGCTCTCCTGGCCAACATGAAGCTGCAGGGTATCGAAACCAAAGGTGTGCTCGGGGTTGTTGATGAACTGGCTCATGATGATCTCCTTGATCGAACGAAAGTAAATAAATAAGAGAGAAGTAAGTCGCTGTCTCCTGATCACGCCGACGGGCGCAAACAGGAGCCCGGCATTCGTCTTGGTAAGCAGTTCATATGCGGTCCTCCTTTTGACATCCCGGTTCCGTGGTCGGCTTAATTACCTACCGCCTTTGTGTGTTTTGAATAGTACGAGCATTATTTCGCTCGGTCAATCACTTAAAAGCGCTAACCTGTTATCGGTTTTTTAGATAGCTATCGAAAGGACGGGCACCGATGACACTCCAGCAGCTTCGTTTTCTTATCGCCGTGGCAGAGTCCGGCTCAATCAACGCCGCAGCTCAGCGCCTCTATACCGCTCAGTCCAACATCTCAAACGCCGTCAAAAGCCTAGAACAAGAGCTCCATCTGGAGATCTTTACGCGCTCCAGCCGCGGCGTCACGCTCACCAACGACGGCACCGAGCTTTTGGGCTATGCGCGCCAGGTCGTAGAGCAGGCCGACATGCTCGAGGCACGCTACGAGGACGGTGGCACCCCGCAAGCCCGCCTCGCCATTTCCGCCCAGCACTACGCCTTTTCGGTCGAGGCCTTTGTCAACGTAGTCGAGCGCTGCCGCGACAGCAAGTTCGAGTTCATCATGCGCGAGACCACCACATCGCAGATCATCGATGACGTCCGTGCGTTTCGCAGCGATATCGGCATTCTGTATCTGGATGACTTTAACGCCCGCGTTCTGCAGAAGGCCTTCGCCGATGCCCGCGCAAGCTTCCATCCCCTATTCGACGCGACGGTCCACGTCTTCGTTAGCGAGCGCCACCCGCTCGCACGCCGCCCGCAGCTGTCCCTTGCCGACCTCACGCCCTATACGCGCTACAGCTTTGAGCAGGGAACCTCAAACTCCTTCTATTACGCCGAGGAACCTTTTAGCTATATCCCTTGCGACCGCAACATACGAATCTCGGACCGCGGAACACTTACCAACTTACTTATCACGTCGAACGGTTACACCCTGTCGACCGGCGTCCTCTCCAATGAAATGCAATGGGGTATGGCATCGATCCCGTTAGCAGACGCCCCAACGATGCACGTAGGCTATATCATGCACGACGAGCGCAAGCCCTCTCCCCTCTTGCAACAATACCTCGACGAGCTCAACCGCATCATCCATGCCAACCAACTGTCGGAAGACGGGGCAGAAATCATAGATTGCTAGCCCCCGGCGGGCATGGCGCTACAATGGTCACTCACATGAAACGCACTCAACGAAAGGAAGCCCGTGAAGGTCATCATCTATACCGACGGCTCGGCCCGATCAAATCCGGGACGCGGCGGCTACGGCGCCGTGCTCAAATACACCAACCCCGCCGGCAAGACCTTTACCTCCGAGCTTTCGCGCGGCTACGCCAAGACCACCAACAACCGCATGGAACTCATGGCCGTTATCGTGGCGCTCGAGGCACTCAACCGCCCCTGCGAGGTCGAAGTCCATTCCGATTCGCAATACGTCGTCAACGCCTTCAACAAGCACTGGATTGACGGATGGAAAAAACGCGGTTGGAAGACCGCCAACAAGCAGCCTGTCAAGAACCGCGATCTGTGGGAGCGCCTACTCACCGCCAAAAGCAAACACAAGGTTGAGTTCATCTGGGTTAAGGGTCACGCCGGCCATGAGCTCAACGAGCGCTGCGACGAACTTGCCACCACGGCGGCCGACGGCAGCAACCTCGATATCGACACTGGCTTTAACGAGAGCGACCTGTAACGGCGTTTTCGCACGCTATTTCCTGCCTCCTCGCGCTACACTCATCCTGTAAACCGAACGGCACGAGGGGGATACATGCTGCGTATAGCGACCATCGGCACATCCATGATCACCGACGACTTTATCCAGGTCGTCAACGCCAACGACCAAGCTGCGTTTGTGGGCACGCTCTCGCGCGATGCAGATCGCGGCGCCGCCTTTACCGCCGAGCGCGGTGGCGAGCGAAACTTTACTTCACTCGATGAGCTCGCGGCAGCCGCCGACGTCGACGCCGTCTATATCGGCAGCCCTAACGCACTTCACTACGAGCAGGCCCTTGCCTGCATCGCCGGTGGCAAGCACGTCATCGTCGAGAAGCCCTTCTGCGCCACCGAAGCGCAGGCTCTGGAAGTCTTCCGCGCTGCCGAGGCAGCAGGTGTCGTGGCCCTCGAGGCCATGCGTCCCCTCCACGATCCCGCCTTCCACGCCATCGAGGACGTCCTGGGCGAGATCGCCCCCATCCGCCGCGCCTCATTGCGCTTTGGCAAGTATTCTTCGCGCTACAACGAGGTTCTCGCGGGGCGCGCCACCAATATCTTCGACTGCAATATGGCATCGGGTTCCCTCATGGACATTGGCGTCTACGCCGTCGAGCCCATGGTCGAGATCTTCGGCATGCCCTCTGGTCTCACCAGCATGACCACGCTGCTCGACCCCTCAACGCAAGAGCTCACCCATGGTCCCATCGACGGTTGCGGTTCCATTCTCGCCAGCTACGGCGGAGGGCGTATCTCCGTCGAGCTCGCGCACTCCAAAATAACAAATGACCTGCTGCCCTCGCAGATCGAAGGCGAGCGTGGCACTATCCAGATCGACCATCTGTCCACGCCCCGCAATGTCCGCATCGACTATCGCGGCGATGTCGTACGCGGCTCGGCGACCGAGGCACCGCGCGAACAGGGCGACAACGGCCGCGTGCTCGACCTGCCCAAATCGAGCAACACTATGGAATACGAACTCACAGACTTTATCACCGCCATCGGCGGCATCGATAACGTTAAGGAGGAGATTTGGGAGACCCCGGCGGGACGTCACGAACTTGGCCACTACCGCGATGTCACGCTCGTCTCATTGCGCATCATGGATGCCGTGCGCCAGCAGGCCGGCATTACCTTCCCGTCCGACGCAGGCAAGCAGGCCTAGCGATGGGCTTCTTCGATGCGTTCTTCTCCAGCGTCACCGGCGGCAGTCGAGAGCCTCAAAAACCATCAAACATTGAGCTCGAGTTGCGCCGCAGGCTTACTGTGCTCGCAAGCGACGAGGCCACTCAAGACACTCCCCTGCGTTATTTCCTGCGCTGGGCGGGGCAAGTCCAGGGCGTCGGTTTTCGCTTTACCAACACCAACCTCGCGCAGGCACGCGCACTCACCGGCTGGGTGCGTAACATGGAAGACGGCTCGGTCGAGATGGAGATACAGGGAGCTCCGGCAAACATCCTATCTCATCTCGAGGCGCTTCACGCCTCCTACGAGCGCATGGGAACGCGTTTTCGCCTCGTAGACGCCCAGGCCCGAGCCCCACTTGCCAATGAAGACGGTTTCATTCCTCGTTATTAGTATTGTGTGCTAAATACGGTATCATTTACCTACGACCGTTGATAGAAAAGAGGCGAGGCGCATGGCGGTGCAAAGAAGGAATACCAGGCAGCGAAAGCTGGTTCTTGACGCTGTGCGCCAAAGCTATAACCATCCCACCGCCGACGAAATCTACAACGTCGTGCGCGCGCAGGATGACAAAATCAGCCGCGGTACGGTCTACCGCAATCTCAATCTCTTGGCCGACGCCGGCGAGATCCTCTCCATCAAGACGCCGGGCGGCAGCCGCTTCGATCGCACCATCGAGCCGCACGCACATATCATCTGCACCTCGTGCAGCCGCGTCATCGACGTGCCACTCCCCTTCGACGCCCAGCTCGACGCCAAGGCGTCCGAGCAAATCGGCTGGCACGTCACGTCGCACTACACCATCTTCGAGGGTCTCTGCCCCGACTGCCGGTAGATGTTTGGGACATGCCTACTCAGCAAGTAGACGACGCAGCTCCTCTTCGACCGTGCGTACGTAACGGACGCGGTCGTTGATGCCACGCATAGAGGGATTGCAGCTCTCCATTAGATAGGGATGGCCCACTACGTTGAGCATGTCGCGGTCGTTTTCGTTATCGCCAAACGCCATCATCTCATCGGGCGAAATTCCCAGGGCACGACCGTAATCGGCAAGCGCGGAACCCTTACCCGAATCAAAGCCGATAAAGTCCGTCCACTCGGTTCCCGACGTCATCACGTCGACACGGTCGCTAAAGAGGCACTCGAAATACTCCAGGGCCGCCGGCTGATCCACCTCGGGCGTCTGGAAGGCAATCTTAATGACGTCCTCGTCGATGTCCTCGGGGCGGTCGACCACCGCCACATCGCAGTGGACCTCATAGCGCAAATGGTCGACGAACGCATCGTTGCCGCTTATGGTGTAGAGGTGCCCCTCGCAGGAAAGGGTAACGTCGGCATGGGGGTAGGCGACCACGGCATTCGCGATATCCATCGCCAGGTCACGCTCCATAGAGCGCTTGACAACGGCACGCCCCTCGCTCATCACCAGGGCTCCGTTTTCGCATACATAGGCGAGCTCATCGGCCACCGGGGCAAACAGGTAGCGCAAGCTCGCATATTGACGGCCGCTCGCCGGCATAAACACGATACCGCGACGATGCAGTTCATCGATGAGTTCAAAGGCCTCGGAACGCGGCTCGCGCTCCCCCGGATGCAGCAACGTGCCGTCCAAATCGCATGCAATCAGCTTGATTCCCTCAAGACCCATATGCTTCCCCAAAGCCTCCTATCAACAGCAAGACGGACCTTGATTGGTCGCCCCTCAAAGCCCGCCTTGCGTATATACGCGCTTAGCCGCGCGTCTTTTTTACGATGGTAAAGTCGGGAGCCATGCTCACGACGGCCTCCGCCGCACTCGATGCAAAGCGCCGGTCCGCATCGAGTTCACGGGTAACCACCGAGAGCCGAACACCCTCGACGCCCCGGAGCATGCGGCCCAAAACAGGCTGCACCGGCGTATACATGCGCACGGTATGCTCGTCCGAATCGCCTCGGAAAAGCGGCGCGTGCATATTGCCGATCTCCCAGCACGCATGCGCGAGCGCAATCGGATCCATGCGGTCGACTTCGACCAAATAAACCTCGGCGCTGCGCAGGCGCACGACAACCGCCACGGGCACCATGCCCGAACGGTCGATGGCGAGCACGTCGCCATCGGCAAGACGACCGCCGTCGGCAGCATCCAGCCGAACATCGATCGTGCGCCCCAGCTCCGTCACGCCCGCAAACGCGCATACATCAGCCCGGTCCCAATCGAACAGTAGCTCGTCAACTTCAAAGACGCCGCCCAACTTCCGGCGAAGCAGGAGTTCATAGGACGGATCGTTGAGATTTCCCAAGCATGTCGTCGAAACCAAGCGTTCAGGCATACTCTAACCCTCGACCTCAACGAGCTCGATATCAAAGTTGAGGTCCTTGCCGGCCAGCTCGTGGTTGGCGTCGAGCGTCACAGCCTCGGGCGTTACGTCGATGACCACGGCGGGAACGGGCATACCGCTCGGCGTGGACAGGAAAAGCTTCATGCCCTTCTCGATCTGCTCGATGTTGGGAACCTGTTCGGCCGGGAAGGTCAGAACCATCTCGGGGTTGTGCTCGCCGTAGGCATCGGCAGCAGGAATGTGCACGGTCTTCTTCTCGCCCACCTGCATGTCGACAACAGCGGCGTCGAAGCCCTTGATCATCTGACCGGCGCCGCAGGTGAACTCCAGCGGCTCGCCGCGATCGTAGGAGCTATCGAACTGCGTGCCGTCATCGAGCGTGCCGCGATAATGGGTCTTGACCTTCTTGCCCTGGTTGGACATGGTAACCTCCGTGATAAGGACGGCGCACAACGCGGGCCGCCGTGAACATATGGCGCTAACTATACCCTAGTCATACAATTCAATGACAGTTTGCAAAGAAACGCTGCAACCGGAGGAACCATGGCATATCCCGTATTTGACCTACACTGCGACACTGCCGACCGAATCGGCTGGGCCACGCTCGATCTCGACCTGCGCTTTACCGCCGGCACCGACGGTTATTTCCCCGGCGACGAAACGCATCCGCAAGATTTCGACCTCATCGAGGGTAACGCCTGTGCCATCTCGCTCGCAAAGATCGGCAACACGCCGTGGGCACAGTGCTTCGCCACGTTTGTCCCCGACGAGATTCCCACCGCCCACGCCGCGCGCTTCCAGGCGCAGATCATGGCGCATATGAGCGGCCAGGCAATGCTCAACCACGACCGTATGGTCAACGTGCGCAGCGCCGCAGACATTCGCCCCGCGCTCAAGGACGGCAAGGTCGCTTGCATCCACACCATCGAAAACGCCACGTTCTTTGCCGAGGACCCCGCGCTGATCGAGGTACTCAAGAGCCTGGGCGTGCTTATGTCGTCACTCAGCTGGAACGCGCAGGGACCGCTCGCGAGCGGCCACGACACCCACGCCGGCCTCACCGCCGCCGGCATCGAGGCGCTTACGCAGATGGAGCACGCCGGCATGGTGCTCGACGTCTCCCACCTCAACGATGAGTGCTTTGACGAGGTCGCCGCCCGCGCCACGCGTCCCTTCGTCGCCAGCCACTCCAACTCCCGTGCGGTTTGCGGCGCCAAACGCAACCTTACCGACGACCAGTTCCGCACCATTCGCGACATGGGTGGCATCGTCGGCCTCAACTACTGCAGCGAGTTCCTTTCCAACGACGCAACCGACAAGACCGCCGCAGACGTCACCTGCGACCAGCTGGCGGCGCATATCGAGCACTGGCTCGACCTGGGCGGCGAGGACGTCATCGCGCTCGGCGGCGACTGGGACGGCGCCACGGTGCCCGCTTTCCTCTCCGATGCCAGTAAGATGCCCGAGTTCCAGAACATGCTTTCCAAGCATTTTGGCAAGACCGTGATGCAAAAGCTCTGCAGCGACAACGCGCTTGCCTTCTTCGAGCGTTATTAATTTCACATCCCTTGAGCGGGCCGGCATGCCGAACGGTCGACATGCCGGCCCGTCCCCGATCTGAAGGACCGCTTTTGACGCAGCAGTTTACGATTTCCGCATCCCGACCGGATGGGACGACCATCCCCGTCGTCGTTACCAAAAAGCGCGTCAAGAACTTCAACCTACGCGTCACATCGAGCGGCGAGGTCCACGCCAGCGCACCGATCGGCGCCAGCCGCGAGCGTATCGAAGCGTTTGTGAAGCGCAACAGCGCCTGGATTATCAGCCGACTTGCCCAGCGCGAGCAACGTCAGGCGACGGCACGAGAGCCGCTCAGCCCCTCGTCCATCATTGCACTTTGGGGCAAGCCCATCACGGTACAGGATGCACTCGATCACAACTTTGCATCACCCGCACCGCGACCCAAACAGGCCACCTTCGCAAGTTTTATGGGTACCGATGAATCGGACGAAGGCCCGCAGGCCAAGCGGCACGCAATCCTCGACGGCCTAACGTCCGACGAGCTCCAAGCCCACATCGACCAGCTCTACGCGTCCGAGGTCACCGCAGCGCTACGCGACATCGTGCACGCGTACGAAATCGCAATGGGCGTCACCGTGGCCCGCGTCTCCGTGCGCAGCATGAAAACGCGTTGGGGCTCCTGCACACCCAAAACCGGCGCCATTCGCATCGCACGCGAACTTGCCGCCTATCCCATCGAATGCCTCGACATGGTTGTCGCCCACGAGCTCGTCCATCTGCTCGAGCCGAGCCACAATCAGCGCTTTCACGCCCTGCTCGACACGTACTGTCCCAACAATAGAGCACTGTCTCAGCGGCTCAAGCAGCCACCCCTCAACAAGCTCTAGCGTCGACTAGCGCACGCGCTCGATCTCGACGCCGCAGCTTGCCAGGGGCAGGCCAACAGGAGCCCACGGCTTATCGAGCTTTATGCGCACACCAAGCAGCAAGGGATAACGGCGCAGCAGCATCTGGGCTGTCCCCTCGGCTGCCGCCTCGATGAGCTTAAACGTATGCTCGCGCAGATAGCCATCGACATCGTGGCACACTGAGCCGTAGTCAATCGAGGCGTCCAGATTATCGTGCTCCCCCGCCGCGCGCAGGTCGGCATAGAGCACCAGAGAAACGATGAACTTCTGACCCAGCGCGTTCTCCTCGGGATACACGCCATGGTTGGCAAAAACCTCAAGGCCGTCAATGACAATACGATCGGCATGGCGCAGATCGTCATAGCTCACGTGAGGCACCGCCGTTGCGGTGGATATTTCGCCCCTTCCACGGCGGGCGAGCTCGGCGCCTTCGGTCTTGGTTGCATTCTCGGGCAGTTTCTTGTTACTCAACGCGATCGTCTCCTTCGTTTAGAACCCCGACCGCGCAAACTAACTACACGCGAATCGACAGGTTCTTTTTATCATCGCTCCAGTTGCAAGCGTTGCGCGCGGGGCATGCAAAGCAGGCACGCGACGCTTTGTCGGCTGCATAGAGCAGACGCTCAAGCGGTTGGCTGTTCACGCGCAGCTTTCGATGGCCCAGAATGGCCGTCTTAATGGCTTCGGCATCGGCCGGCTCAAACGCCACGTCATCGGGCATGCCGCCGAGAATCGCATCAGCGACGCGTTCGCTTGCAACATCATGGGATATACCCGATTCATACTGTTCATCTTTGCCGATATCGTGAAGAAGTGCCGTGGCGTAGATGACCTCGCGGTCAAATTCGAGCTGTTCCTCGAGATTCTTGATCCACATAATGCGAGCGACATCCAGCAGATGGTCAATACCGTGGCGGCAGAAGATGCGCCCCGATTCCAACTGTACGATGTTGCCCAGGTGCCGCCGGAACAGCCCGTTGGCACAAATGTAATCAATGCGAGGCATGGCACCAAAGGGGGCCAGGCCCGAAGCCATAAAGCCGCGACGCGACGTCCCCTCATCGGTCTTCGATGTAAAGTCGTTGACGACTCTCATGGTTAGCGGCCCAACATCCTAAAGAAACGCTCCTCGAGCGCGGGATCGGTCTCAAAGACGCCGCGGCGAGCGAGCGTCACGGTCTTGGTGCCGGGCTTTTGCACGCCACGCATCGTCATGCACATATGCTCGGCCTCCATCAACACAATCGCTCCCTGGGGAGCGAGATAGTCCATGAGGGCATCGGCAACCTGTGCACACAGTTGCTCCTGCAGCTGCAGACGGCGCGCATAAACCTCAACCGTGCGGGCGAGCTTGGAAAGCCCAGCCACCCGACCGTTAGGGATATAACCAATGGCGGCCTTGCCATAAAACGGCAGCAGATGGTGCTCGCACAGCGAGTAAAACGTAATGTCGCGCTCAATAACCAAATCGTTCGAAGCGACGGCGAAAGTTTTGGACAGATGCTCCTCGGCGCTTTGGTCCATACCGCCGGCAATCTCGCCATACATACGGGCGACGCGTGCCGGAGTCTCCAGCAGGCCCTCACGAGTTGGGTCCTCGCCTATACCTTCAAGCAGCAACTTAATGGCAGTCTCGACTTTTTCCTGATCGACCATCTGGGCCTCACTTTTTTCGATTTCGCGTTCGCGCTATGGTACCACGCCGGCACGCAACCTCTGCCAGCTACATAGTATGGGTCGAATAGACCGGATCGTCCCGCCAAAGCTCCACGGCATCGCAAAGCTCAACGTTCTCACGCTCGGCACGGGCACGCGTGGCGTTCATATCAATCACGCGCTGATTGCTTGAGCCCCTAAAGCGCAACGAGATATCGTACAGATCCTGAACAAACGGGCCGTCCACCAACATGTCGAGGCAGGCAAGGATGCGGTCCGTCACCTCGGTATGATGACGACCGCCCGGCATAAGCTCCTCGAGTACGTCGCCAGTAAAGCACCAAATAGTCTTCCCCGACCCCACTGGATAGGCCGCGCGAACACGCTCGACAAAATCAACGAGCCCCGCCTGATTCTCGGGCTCCATGGGCTCCCCGCCCAGAATCGTCAGACCATCAATAAAGGGATGGTCGAGGCTCTCGATAATCTTATCCTCGACGGCGCGATCGAACGGCTCGCCCGCAGCAAAGTCCCACGCGACAGAGTTAAAGCAGTTCTTGCACCCACGACGGCACCCACTCACAAACAGAGAAGTACGAACGCCTTCTCCATCAGCAATGTCGAAATACTTAATGTTCGCGTAGTTCATAGGTAACTCTCCCGGGAGGCCGGGACATATCATCCCGTCCTCAAACATTCTCGGCCTGCGGCCTGCGAAACTGCGGGCGGGACGATATGTCCCGACCTCATGCAAAGGGTAACTCAATGAACAAAGCGAACATCGAGTATAGGGTTCGAGGTCCAATAAAAACTTTGTTGCAGCTCAACCGCCATCGCAAGTAAATCGCAGCTGCAGCCCGAATTATTTCCGCTAAGAACTTCGAGGAGTGAGCAGACCGCGTGCTGCATCTCAGCTACGTCAACTTGGCCGCCCCGTAGCGAGGCCCCGGACCTTTGCTCGATATGAGTTCCGCACGAACAGGAGGCGCCAGTGGCGCCTCCGTCGTGAGCCAGGACTGTCCGAAATAGCGAGTAAAGGTCCGGGGCCTCGCTACGGGGCGGCCTGGGATGGTTATTAGAGATGCAGCACGCGGTCGCGGATCTCCTCGGTTCGACCCTGGTTCCAGAACTGGGTACCGATGTAGCCGCATGTACGACGGGCGACATTCATCTTCTCCTGGTCGCGGTTGCCGCAATTGGGGCACTCCCACACCAGCTTGCCATCGTCCTCGACAATCTTAATCTCGCCGTCATAGCCGCACACCTGGCAGTAGTCGCTCTTGGTGTTGAGCTCGGCGTACATGATGTTGTCGTAGATGTACTGCATCACGCGAATAACAGCCTTGAGGTTGTCCTGCATGTTGGGAACCTCGACGTAGGAGATAGCACCGCCCGGCGAAAGCTGCTGGAACATGCCCTCAAACTTAAGCTTGTCGAAGGCATCGATCTCCTCGGACACGTGGACGTGATAGCTGTTAGTAATGTAGCCCTTGTCCGTCACGCCCGGGATAATGCCAAAACGACGCTGCAGGCACTTGGCGAACTTGTAGGTCGTCGACTCCAACGGCGTGCCGTACAGCGAGAAATCGATGTCGCTCGCAGCCTTCCATTCCGCGCACTTGTCGTTCATGCGCTGCATGACGGCCATGGCAAACGGCGTGCCCTCCTTCTCGGTGTGGCTGTGACCCGTCATGTACTTGACGCACTCATACAGGCCAGCATAGCCCAGGCTGATGGTGGAATAGCCGCCCACGAGCAGCTTGTCGATCGTCTCGCCCTTCTTCAGACGCGCCAGGGCGCCGTACTGCCAAAGAATCGGCGCGGCATCCGAAAGCGTGCCCATCAGGCGCTCATGACGGCATAGCAGGGCACGATGGCACAGCTCAAGGCGCTCGTCGAAAATCTTCCAGAACTTGTCCATGTCCTGATGCGAGCTCAGCGCGACATCGGGCAGATTGATGGTCACAACACCCTGGTTAAAGCGACCATAGTACTTAGGTTTGGTCGGGTCATAGTTCAGCGCGTTGGCGACATTGTTAAAGCCGTTGCCCGAACGGTCGGGCGTCAGGAAACTGCGGCAACCCATGCAGGTGTAGCAATCTCCGTTGCCGGCGGTCTCGCCCTTCGACAGCTTGAGCTCGCGCATCTTCTTCTCGGAGATGTAGTCGGGCACCATGCGCTTGGCGGTGCACTTGGCAGCCAGCTGGGTCAGGTAGAAGTACGGGGAATTCTCGTGAACGTTATCGTCCTCGAGTACGTAGATAAGCTTAGGGAACGCCGGGGTGATCCACACGCCTGCTTCGTTCTTAACGCCCTCATAGCGCTGACGAAGCGTCTCCTCCACAATCATGGCAAGGTCGTGCTTCTCCTGGGGCGTACGGGCCTCATTGAGATACATAAAGACCGTCACGAACGGCGCCTGGCCATTCGTGGTCATAAGGGTCACGACCTGATACTGAATCGTCTGGACGCCGCGACGAATCTCATCGCGCAGGCGATCCTCAACGACCTCGCGCACCTTCTCGGCAGACGCCGAGACACCGAGCTCCTCAAGCTCGCGAGCGACCTCGCCGCGAATCTTTTGACGGCTCACCTCAACGAACGGGGCGAGATGGGTCAGCGAAATAGACTGGCCGCCGTACTGGGAGGAAGCAACCTGGGCGATGATCTGCGTCGCGATGTTGCAAGCGGTCGAGAAGCTGTGCGGCTTCTCGATCAGCGTGCCCGAGATGACGGTGCCGTTCTGGAGCATGTCCTCCAGGTTCACCAGATCGCAGTTGTGCATGTGCTGGGCAAAGTAATCCGAATCGTGGAAATGGATCAGGCCCTCATTATGGGCATCCACGATCTCCTGGGGCAGCAGCACGCGCTGGGTCAGGTCCTTGGAAATCTCGCCGGCCATATAGTCGCGCTGAACGGAGTTGACGGTCGGGTTCTTGTTGGAGTTCTCCTGCTTGACCTCTTCGTTATTGCACTCAATCAGCGACAGGATCTTGTCGTCGGTCGTGTTCTTTTGGCGCTTCAGGCTCTGAACATAGCGATAGATGATGTAGTGGCGGGCAACCTCGTAGCAGTCGAGACGCATGATCTCGTCCTCGACCAGATCCTGAATCTCCTCGACCGAAACAGTGTGGCCCGCGTTCTCGCATGCCTCGGCGACGTTTTGCGCCGCATAAACCACCTGGCGGTCGGTAAGACGAGAGCCCTCCTCGACCTCCAAGTTGGCGGCGCGAATCGCATTGACGATCTTATCGATGTCAAAGACAACCTCGGTGCCGCTGCGCTTGATGATCTTCATCCTCTTGCCTCTTTCGCGTCGTAGTCTCATTGCGTTTCAGAGCCAAACGATGCCCGGCAGGGCTTGCCCCCGTCTTGCGGCGCCGTCGCGCAATCTGTGTTCTCGATAAACCATAAGCCTCCATGCGGACATTCCCAGGAGCCGATCAAGCGGCTCAAGGACACGTTCAAAAGAGGCAGTTAAGGTCTTCGTTCTCTGTCCGCCATCTATCATACGACAAAGAGGCATCTATATCCTGTATTCTTTTTTTAGGTCAAACACAACATATAGTGTTTCAGCAGGTCAAAGCAATTGGTCATTTTGCAGACGCATTAATTATGAGGGGTTCTTGGCAAGTCGGTAAAACGTTACCAACACGGCTACCTGCATGGCAGTTATAAAACCCCCTTAGTCAAGCCGCTGACAAATCCTACCAAAACCAAGCCGCTCACGCCAAAAGAATCCAAAAGATTATGCTTGACCAACATGTAGCGGTCGTGCCTTGCTGAGCCTCATGCAACCGCGGCACGAATCCTTGAAAGATATGTGTATGCAAACGGAGAAGATGAGAGTTTCCTCGGATGACTACTGAGAAGCATCCCGGAAGATCAAAAACTCGATATTTGGTGACGTATTTGGCGACCCATTTGGCGACCAAAACAAAACAGCCCAGAGGCTAAGCCTCTGGGCTGCGAACATTTGGTGGGCGTTAGAAGATTTGAACTTCTGACCTCTTCCGTGTCAGGGAAGCGCTCTCCCCCTGAGCTAAACGCCCAAATGGAGCGGACAACGGGGCTCGAACCCGCGACCCCAACCTTGGCAAGGTTGTGCTCTACCAACTGAGCCATGTCCGCTTACGAGGATTAATCTTACGTGATGCCCGCATCCTATGCAAGAACTTTTTTTGAAAAGTTTTGCGACGCCCTCGCGAACCTCGCGAAGACATCAGCCGCCACGGAAGGTGCAGGCAAACTCAAACTCGCCGCAAGAGGTCTTTACATCTCACCGAGCATGATCCAGGCAGAGCTGTCCTGCGCGAGCCTGCCGTCTGCAAGCGGTGATGAGGTGAGCAGGACCCTGCCCGCCGGCAGCTCCACGGGTGCTGCACCGAAGTTCGTCACACACGCCCAGCCGTTGTCGCGGCGATAGGCGATGACGCCGCCCTCAGCGCCCTCGGCACCATCCGCAAGGCCGGTGCGCCCGTCAAGATCGAGCCACGCGAGATCGTTGGCGCACCCGCGCAGCTTGCGCCGCAGCCAGAGGGCGTCACGATAGAGCGCAAGCATCGATGTCGGGTCCGCTTCTTCCCTATCGGCAGCGTAATCGGAAAACCATGCAGGCTGCGGCAGATGGGGCGCCGCATCGGCGTCCGCCGGTGAAAACCCAAACGATCCGCCCTGCACGGGATCGTCCGCTGCCACCCACGGCAGGGGCACACGGCAGCCGTCGCGCCCCTTCTCGCGCTTCGGTCCGTGCGTATTGGTCGCAGTAGGATCTTCGAGTGCGGCCCACGGGATATCGGCCACCTCAAAAAGGCCGAGCTCCTCACCCTGATACACGTATGTCGAGCCCGGAAGCGCCAGCTCGAGCAAAAGGGCCGCCCGCGCGCGGCGCTCGCCGAGTTCACGGTCCTCGTCATAAGACGACCCGTCGCGTAAGAGCCAGTCGAGCGCAATCTGGTGGTAGCGCGTCGCCTTGATCTGCGGCAGGGCATAGCGCGTCGCCACGCGCGGCACGTCGTGGTTGGAGAGCACCCAGGTCGAGGCGGAATCGGATTCTATAGCTGCCTTCAAGCCCTCCTCGATTGCAGCGTGCATGTCATCATAGGTCCAAGTGGCCTTGGCAAACTCAAAGTTGAATGTCTGGCCAAGCTCGCTGGGACGCGCGTAGAGATACTGGCGCTCGGGCAGCACCCACGCCTCGGCAACGGCGCTGCGTGGCGGATCATAGCGGTCGAACACGCGGCGCCACTCGCGATAGATCTCGTGGACCTCGTTGCGGTCCCACAGCGGATGGGTGCCGTCCTCAACCATGTCATCGCCCTCGGCGAGATGCCACCGGTCTAGGTCATCGCGGTCGAGATCCTTGGCAAGACCGTGCGCCACATCAATGCGAAAGCCATCGACGCCTCGATCGCTCCAAAATGTCAGGACGTCGCAAAAGAACGTGTGAACCTCGGGGCATGACCAGTCAAAGTCCGGCTGCTCGGGCGTAAACATGTGCAGATACCACTGACCGTCCGCGACGCGCGTCCAGGCGGGGCCACCAAAGTTGGCATTCCAATTGGTGGGAGGCAGCTCGCCGTGCTCGCCGCGACCATCGCGGAAGATATAACGGGCGCGCTCGGGCGATCCGGGGCCGGCGGCAAGAGCGGCTTTGAACCAGGGGTGCTGGTTGGACGAATGGTTGGGCACGATGTCGACGATGACCTTGATGCCGTGCGCATGAGCCGCGGCGATCATGTCATCGAAGTCGTCAAGCGAGCCGAGACGTGGGTCGACATCGCAGTAGTCCGCCACATCATAGCCGCCATCGACGAGAGGCGATGGGTAAAACGGGCTCAGCCAGATGGCCTCGATACCCAGCCGCTCAAGATAGTCCATCTGCTGGGTAATGCCCGCGATATCGCCCAGACCCGAACCAGTCGAATCCTTAAACGAGCGCGGGTAGATTTGATAAATCGCGGCATCGGACATCCATGGGCGCGAAGAGGACTTTTCTGTAGCCATGGGGTGCGACTCCCTTGCAACGAGGTTTTGCGAGATGTCCACGATGATACGCCCAAAGCGGACATTCGCGGCAAACAACGCCACAGCCACGCCCCAAAACGCTCGCTCCCCCTCGGGTTCGAGCCTCCTGGGACGAATCGATCGATTAGTGAAAAGAACGGAAGACTTACTCCCCCGGCCACGACAGACACTATGACCCAATCCAGGGGCACGGAAACGACAGGAGCCCCCGCTCGTGACCGCGGGTCGGGGCTGCGACAATGTTGTTGAAGTGCCAGAGGCGCAGCCGCGCCGCAACGAGGTTGGGAGGCTCCCGTGCCTAGATATTCTACCGCCTTCGGAATGGACGTACACCTCAGGTCCACCACCGTCTGCGCGCTCGACGCGGAGACGGGCGAGGCCGTGACGAGGAGGTTCCGCGGCAACCCCTGGGGCGAGGTCGCGGAGTGGATGTCGGGCTTCCCCGGCCCGTCGCTCGCCGCCTACGAGAGCGGCTACCTCGGCTTCGCCCCGCAAAGGGAGCTCTCCGGGCTCGGCGTCGACTGCGTCGTCGCGGCCGTCTCCAAGGTCCCGAGGTCGGCTGCCGACCTCTCGTCCAAGAACGACCGCAACGACGCGGCCAGGATGGCCAAGGCGATACTGTCGCACGACGTCACCCCGGTATGGGTGCCGTCCCCCGAGATCGAGGGGCTCAGGGACCTCGCCGCCGCCCACGACGCCGCGACCGCGAGGCTCGCGGCGGCGAAGCAGCGGCTCCTGGCGTTCCTAGCCCGCCGCGGCTATGTCTACGGCGGCACGACGCCGGCCGGCAACCCCCGGAAGTACTGGACGTACGGCTTCCTCAGGTGGCTCGACGGCATACACCCCGCCGACGACGGAGGCATCCGGGCGCTTGCGGCGCTGAGGAACGAGGTCGAGGCGGCCGACGAGACGAGGGGGGCCCTCCTCGCCGAATACAGGGCCGCCGTCGCGGCGGGCCCCCTCTCGGCCGAGGTCGAGGCGCTCCAGTCGATCAAGGGGTGCGGGTTCGCGCTCGCCGCCGCCTTCGCGTCCGAGGTGTCGGCGACTTCTCGAGGTTCCGCTCCGGCAGGCAGGTGACGTCCTACTTCGGCCTCGCCCCGAAGCAGAGGTCGAGCGCGGACTCCGTGCGCCTCGGCGGGATCAGCGGGGCCGGCAACGCGCTCGTCAGGAAGCTGGCTGTCGAGGGGTCCTGGTGCTATGCCCAGGCCGGCCACCAGCCGAAGCTGATGCCCAAGGGCTCCGGCGTGCCCCTCGAGATAAGGATGCACGGGAGGAAGGGGTCCGAGAGGCTCCTGCGCCGCCGCGAGGAGATGATCGCCCGCGGGATGCCGCAGGCGAAGGCGAACGCGGCCACCGCGGCCGAGCTCGTGAGGTGGCTGTGGGCCCTCGGCGCGATGTGCCGGGAGGGCGCGGAATAGACATAAGCCCCCGTCCCGGCGAGCCGGGCGGCCTTCGGGGACACCCCCGTTCTCGCTGTGCGCGCGGCGGCCGCCGCATGCGCGAAGACAGACTAGGGGAACCCCGCCGAAGGAGAGGATTGCGGGCCGCCGGAGCGGTATCCGCGGATATGAGACTGAGCCGAAGGCGTCGACGACATGCCGGGGGCGGACCGGGACGGGTTTAACGGCAGGCCCCGCCGACCGATTGCAAGCGGTCGGCGGGGCCATTGTGGCCCTTGACAGCGGATTGGGTCATATGAGCGAGCGGGCTCCGGGTGCCCCAAGTTGCCGCGAAAGAGGAGGGAAGCGTACTTTATGTACGCGACCGACGATTGAGGGGCAAGATGGGGTGCCCGGGGCCCGCGCAGCGTCAATCAAAACCACCCCTAAAAGGGGTGGTTTGCTCTTAGGGTATAACCCTTGGATTTCCGGCACGCGTCTAAAGGCGCCGGCCCTCACGGGGTTCGGGCCGCACTGCAGGTTGACCCGTGACGGGCCGGTCAAACCGGCGCTATTTGCGCCCCGGCCCCCTATCGAAGGGGTCCTCGTACTCCTTGACGCTCAGCCGGTCGAGCGCGATGTCGGCCTTCTCCTGCTCCCGGATGTACTTCGCGATCGTGGCCTCGTTCAGGCCGACGGTGGACACGCAGTGGCCCTCGGCCCAGAACTTCCTGTTGCCGAACTTGTACTTCATGTTCGCGTGCCTGTCGAATACCATCAGCGAGCTTTTCCCCTTCAGATAGCCCATCACGCTGGACACGCTGTACTTCGGCGGTATCGCCAGCAGCATGTGGACGTGGTCGGGCATCAGGTGCCCCTCGATGATCTCTATCCCCTTGTACTGGCAGAGCTTCCTGAAGATCTCCCCAAGGTCGGACCTTATTTGGTTGTAGATGACTTTGCGCCTATACTTCGGCGTGAACACGACGTGGTACTTGCACATCCACTTCGTGTGCGACAGGCTGTAGGCCTTCTGGGCCATACGCCACCACCGCCCTCTCGACTCGGATTCCTTGCGGCCTGAACAATCGCAAGTGTCCGGCGAGGGGGCGGCTTTGTAAAGCCGGTTGTCCCCACCCGCATAGCGGGTGGTTTCTGATGCGGCGCGCTGCGCGCCCCGCACAGGCTAAAGCCTTTAACAAAAAACGCGGTTCGTTAGAACCGCGTAAGATAGTTGGAGCGGACAACGGGGCGTCCGCGTATCCGCTTCGCGGATCCGCACCGGCTTCGGCCGCCTGCCGGCGACCTCGCCAGCTCGCTACAAACGCTCCGCGTTTGCTTAACGCTCGCTCCCTCTCGGGTTCGAGCCCAAGCGATGGGTACGAAAAAGCCCGGCTACCGTAGTAGTCGGGCTGCTGCGTTTGGAGCGGACAACGGGGCTCGAACCCGCGACCCCAACCTTGGCAAGGTTGTGCTCTACCAACTGAGCCATGTCCGCATATGTAAAACAAAACGGGCGCCGGAGCGCCCGGATGTTGCCTGGAGGCGAAGCCCGGATTCGAACCGGGGGTAAAGGCTTTGCAGGCCTCTGCCTTACCACTTGGCCACTTCGCCGAAAAAGGACCGCCTAAACGGTCCGGAAATGCAATGGAGCGGACAACGGGGCTCGAACCCGCGACCCCAACCTTGGCAAGGTTGTGCTCTACCAACTGAGCCATGTCCGCTTGCGGGTTATTAATTTACGCGAGTTGTCCAAAAGACGCAAGTACTTTTTTCAAAAAACTTGTCTGCCGCATGTTCTTAGTAGCTAAACGCGCTAAAGCGATTGGCTAGGCACACGATTCCAGCGCTCCGCTAAACAGCTTCACCATCTGCACGCGCGTGCCGGCGCCGTCCGTACGATGAGCAACCTCCACGTTATCGACGAGCATACGCATAAGCTTGATACCACGGCCGCGTTCCTCAGATGCAACCGGCTCGCTCGTTTCATCGATAGAATAGCCGGCACCTCGATCAAGCACCTCAACCACAACGCGATCGCCATAGGCCTGAACCGTCAGGACGCACCCGATACCGCCCGCATGGTCATAGGCATTACCCAGCGCCTCCCCCGACGCCAATGCGACATCGTAGCGCTCGTCACGGCGCAACGGAAGCGATTCAAGGAGTTCGGCGATGCGATGTCGGTAGTACGGAAGATTCTCGATACCCTGACGGACCTCGACGCTCTTACTCCAGCGAGGCAGCTCCCCCACCGGAATAGCGGGAATAGACTCCCGTGCCGGCCCCGCGACATGAAGGATATCGACAAGACGAGCAATCTCCAAAAAGCGAACAACTTCACCTGATGCATTGACGAGCGAAAGCAAGCCTTCTCGCCTCATGAGCTCACGAGCGCGCGTAAGCAGGAATGCCAAGCCCGTCGAATCGATAAAGCTAACAGCCTGACAGTTGATGACGACACGACGCACGCCGCGGCCAATCAAAGCATCCAACCGCCGACGCAACGCAGGCACCGTGGCGATGTCGATATCGCCTGGTGGCGTCAAAACCGCTATGTCATTCCACTCATTCATACGACCATGGTTCCCCAAAAAAGCCCACTCGATGCATTCGTTTCCCCAACCGTACGGATTCAGCCCGCCCAGCGTCGTCTATGAACGACCCCGTAAAAACTCAAGGGACACCAATGCAATGTCATCGTCCAGCGCCGATTCGGTAAATCGGTCAAGCTCGCCCAAGACCTTGCCGCAAATGCCCGACACGCCCTCCCCCGAAACAGAAAGCAGAAGGTCGCGCAAGCGCTGCTCGCCAAAGAACGCTCCGGTGCGGTCGCGGGCCTCAATCGTTCCATCCGTATACATGAAGAGCATGTCGCCGGGGGCGAACGTAAACACGCCTGTCTCGTACACCATGCTCTCAAAGGCACCGATTACGCCCGATTGGCACCCAAGCAGCTCAACCTCTCCCCCACGGGCCTCGCCGCCACCCAGCGGCATCGACTCTGGCCTGATGACCATGGTCGGAGGATGGCCCGCCGAACAATACGTTGCGCGTCCGGCTTTAAGGTCAATCTTGGCGATAAAGGCCGTCACGAACGTCTCGACCCTCGAAAAGCCCATGAGCATGCTGTTAAGGGAGCGTGCCATGCGGGCCGGTCCAGCGCCCTCCCAAGCATATGCCGTCAGGGCCGTCTTGACGAGCGCGGACATCGATGCGGCCTCAATGCCTTTGCCAGACACATCACCCAGAATCATGACGGCGCAGTCGTCGGGAAGACGGATGAGCGTATAGAAATCGCCGCCGACCAACGCCGAGTTCGTGGCCGACAGGTACACCGAATCGGTTGCGATACCCGGAACATCCCCCAGGGAATTTCTCATGCCAATCTGAAGGGTCTGAGCGATATGGCGCTCCTCGCGCTTTTGAGATTCGCCTTCGTAGATCAGTTCAAAGTCATGCGCCAAGTGCACCAAGTAGTCATATTCGAGGTCATCAATCGGCTCTTGGCTACCATCACGAAGCAGCAGCGCGCGCGTAGTCGGGCTCTTCGCAACAGAAGCAGGAACAATCGCGTCGTTACTGTGTTTGCCATCACCCTCAGAGCGCGGGCGCCCCGCCTCGATGCCGGAGTCGACGTAGAGACCTTGACAAGGCAGACCATGCGCCCTAAGCCAGCCTCCCATAGGCATCGATTCGTCAACGCGAGTTATACGGACGTGTTTAAGGTCCTCGGCACTCGTGCCGCCCAAAACAGATGCCTCAAAGCCATCAGGGCCAGCCCCCAGACGTGCCGCCGGCGCCGTCGTGGAAAAGAATAGCTTCTCGGGATCGTCCGGCAAAACAACGCGACTGCCGCCTTCAAAATCTATGACGTAGGAGTCCAGACTGGCGTCATACTCAACAGGACAAAAATGGCAGTTGAGCATATTGCAGATCTCGGACGATACCGCCTGGGTAGCCGCGGCGGAATCGTCTAGAAAGGTAAACAACTCATCACGTAAGACATTGAGCGAGCGGCCGAGCTCGGCCGTACGACGAGAGCGAAGGCTCGATGCCATGCCGACCAGCTGGATAGACAGGTAATCGCAAATGACCTCGAGTACATTAACATCATAGGCGAGCGGTGCCTGGGGGCGTTTCCAACCAACTTCCAGCACGCCAAGGATCTGCGTACCGTAAAAAACGGGAAGACAAATCTCGCTGCGGTACGGAGGCATATCCTGCACGCGCAACAGGTGCTTAGAACGATTGTCCAAGTCCATGAACATACCGGAGGCGGCCCTATCGCCCTCAAGGTCCTGTTGAATCGACAAGCGACAGGCACGCGACTCACGAAGAACATACGTCGGAATGCCAGCGCCATACGGCAAAAACTCGGGCAGGTAGCTATCGTACAGCTCCTTGGAAACACCGCGTAGCTTAAAACCGCCGCTCTCAGAAAAATAGATAGCGGCACCCGAAGCATCGAGCGTTCCTACAAGCTGGTTCAAAACGGTATCAAGCAGGCTGGGCAACTCATCGGAGCCCACAGTGCTCATAATGACCGAGAGCGTGCCAGAGAGACGTTTGTTCGCCACTCTAAGCTCCGATAACGCACGCTTGAGTTGACGGTCGTGAGAATACTGTTCCTCGATACTGTGAAGCGCCACCAGGACACGTGGTGCACGGCGCCCAAAGATGCGTGGAGGCGTTACGGAGCCCGCACGAACCAAGACGGGGATAAAAGAGCCGTCACTCAGCTTGAGCATCAGTTCGTTCTCGGAGCCATCAGTTTCAAATGGCAGACGATGTTCCGTCGCACGTTCAAAAGCGGACGAGTACAGGACGTCTTTAACATCTCCACCGATGACGTCGGCGCGTTCCTCGCACATCAAACCAAGTAAGCGATTATTCACATGCAGAATGGTTCCGTCGAGTTCGCAGATGATGACAGCATCGCTCGTGATCTCGACTAGTTGGGCAACGTCTGCCCACTCGTTGCGTTCAAGCGTTTCCATCGTGGACCCCACCGTCTATCGGTAACAAAAAAGCCTCCGAAGAGGCTTCTCAGATGCGATGGTGTCGGAGGCGGGACTTGAACCCGCATGACCAAAAAGCGGTCACTAGCACCTCAAGCTAGCGCGTCTGCCAATTCCGCCACTCCGACATGCTATGTTGTTGACTCGCGGTTCGTTTTGTTGGACCCGCGCGTTCAACGAGGAAGATAATAACCTATGATTCGAGAACTGTGCAAGCACTTTTTTGAAAAAAGTTTACGAATTTGTAAATGCGCTGGTAGATCTGTATGTCCGGGTCGGAATGGGGGCAGCTTCCCAGCGCGTCCTCGGGCATGCGGTACATTTTTATCCGCGCTTCGCGCTACAAAATGTACCGCCCCCTGCGGAATGCGCTGGGAAGCTGCCCCCATTCCGACCCTGCGTTAACATGCTCCAGGCAAAGTTCCTAAACATATTCTGGGGCTGATAAGAATTTAGTGGCTCGGCTTTGCCGAGCCCTTATATGGGGAGGCTGGAGCTAAAGCTCCGGCCTCGCTCAATTTCCTATTAGATTAAGTGAGCGATCAAGGAATCGCACTCCCCCTGCCGCGTTACCGCAGGGCCCGCCCTGGCGTTGCTTTTCAGAACATCCCGCAGGACGCAAGAAACCCCCGCCGCACGAAGTGCGCAGCGGGGGTTTCTTGCATGTCCGAGGACGTTCTGAAAAGCAACGCCAGAGCGGGCCCGGACAAACAACCGACTACAGGTCGATGTGCGATTCCTTGATCGGGAACGGCTCGGCGAAGTGGCAGGCGCAGCAGTGACCCGGTGCGACTTCCTTAAACTCGGGAAGCTTCTCAGAGCAGATACCCTGCGCAATCGGGCAGCGAGTGTGGAAACGGCAACCGGTCGGCGGATCCAGCGGTGACGGCGGGTCGCCGGCAAGGATGATGCGCTTACGAGTCTTCTGGATATCCGGATCGGGCACCGGCACAGCAGACAGCAGCGACTGCGTGTACGGGTGGTGCGGCTCACTGTAGAGCGTCTTCCAGTCCGAAACCTCAACCATCTTGCCCAGGTACATAACGGCAACACGGTCGGAAATATGCTGTACGACAGAGAGGTCATGAGCAATGAAGAGATAAGCCGTACCGAACTTGTCCTGGAGCTCCTTCAGCAGGTTCAGAACCTGGGCCTGAATGGACACATCCAAGGCGGAAACCGGCTCGTCGCAGATAATCAGCTTGGGCTTAAGCGCAAATGCACGGGCAATGCCGACACGCTGACGCTGGCCGCCGGAAAACTCATGAGGATAGCGGTTAATGTGCTCGGGGTTCAGTCCGACAACGTCGAGAAGCTCGCGGACACGCTCAATGCGCTCCTCCTTGGTGCCCACGCCGTGAATGGTCATGGGCTCGGAGACGATCTCACCGATTGTCATACGAGGATTGAGCGAAGCATAAGGATCCTGGAAGATAAACTGCATCTCACGACGCATGTCCTTGATCTCATGCTTGCTCATCTCGGCAACATCTTTGCCCTGGAAGAACACCTTACCGGCCGTCGGCTTGGTGAGGCGCATGATGGTACGGCCCGTGGTGGACTTACCGCAACCAGACTCGCCGACCAGACCAAAGGTCTCGCCAGGATAGATTTCGAACGAAATGTCGTTCACAGCAGAGACGACACGCTTGGAGAAGCGCTTGGCGAACATGCCGGACTCAGCGGGAAACTCCTTAGAGAGGTGCTCGACCTTCAGCAGCGGAGTACGCTCGTTGGTATCTGCCATTACGCCTCGCCTCCCTTCTTGGAATCCTTGCGCGTACGGGACGTCTCAGGAGCGTTCTTGAGGAACTCGGGGTCACCGGAGTAGTGGCACGCAGAGTAATGACCAGACTCGGTGACAACGCGCTCGGGGCGCTGCTTGCGGCACTTGTCCGTCGCATAGGGGCAACGAGGAGAGAAGACGCAGCCCTCAGGCAAGTTCATGAGCGAAGGCGGGTTGCCGTGAATCGGCGTAAGAGGCTTCTTCTCTTCGATGGCCTGCTCCGGGATGGAGCGGATAAGGCCCCAGGTGTAGGGGTGGCGGCTCTCGTAGAAGATCTCCTCAGCAGTACCGAATTCGACAGGACGGCCGGCGTACATAACCATGATCTTATCGGCCATATCGGCGACGACGCCCAGGTCATGGGTAATCATGATGATGGCGTTGCCGTTCTTCTCCTGCATCTCCTGCATAAGCTCAATAATCTGAGCCTGAATGGTAACGTCCAGGGCAGTCGTGGGCTCGTCGGCAATCAGAATATCGGGATCGCAGGCAAGAGCCATAGCAATCATGACGCGCTGACGCATACCGCCCGAGAACTGGTGCGGATACTCATTGACGCGCTTCTCGGGCTCGGGAATACCAACGAGGTCCAAAAGCTCGGTGGCGCGCTTGAGCGCCTCCTGCTTGGAGTAGCCACGGTGCAGACGAAGACCCTCGCCCACCTGCTTGCCGATCTTATAGACCGGGTTAAGGGAGGTCATAGGATCCTGGAAGATCATCGCGATATCGTTGCCGCGAATGTGCTGCATCTCTTCCTCGGTCATTTCGAGGATAGAGCGACCGCGATAGCGAACGTCGCCGCCCTCAATCTTTCCCGGAGGCATCGAGATGAGGCCCATGATGGTCATGGCGGTCACGGACTTACCGGAGCCGGACTCACCGACGACACCCAGGGTCTCGCCGCGATCGAGCGTGTAGGACACACCGTCGACAGCGCGAACGACACCATCCTCGGTGTGGAAATACATCTTAAGGTCATCGACCTCGAGCAGATGCTGGCCCTCGGGAACCGGCTGGTCCTTCAGGTCCACATAGTTCTTGTTCTTCTTCATCCTTATGCGTCCTTCATCTTGACGTCGAGGGCGTCGCGCAGACCGTCACCCAGCAGGGTGAAGGCGAGCACCGTCGAGAGAATTGCCAAACCGGGCATGATCATCATCCAGGGAGCAGTCAGAAGATACTGCTGACCGTCCTGAATCATGGAGCCCCACGAAGGCGTAGGCGGAATAACGCCCATGCCGAGGAAGGACAGAGCGGACTCGGTCAGAATGGCGCCACCGATGTTCATGGTCGCGTAGACTACGATGGAAGCAACGGAGTTCGGGAAGATGTGACGCACGACGATACGAGCATCAGATGCACCCATCGCGCGCGCAGCGTCAACATAGTCGTTTTCCTTGACTGTCAGGATCGCGGATCGGAAGACACGGGCAATCGAGGGCCAGCCGAGAATACCGATGGCGATGAAAACATTCTGAAGACCACGGCCGATAACGGCGATCATGGCGACAACGAACAGCACGTACGGGAACGCCAGGAAGATATCCGCGAAGCGCATGATGATCGTATCCCAGATGCCGCCATAGAAACCGGCCAGGGCGCCCATGATCAGACCGATCACCGTGGAGATGGCGGTGGCCATAATACCGACGGAAAGCGAAACGCGCGCGCCGTAGATAACTCGGACGAGAATGTCGCGGCCAAGGGCGTCGGTACCAAACGGGTGCTCGGCACACGGAGCCAGCAGCGAAGTCTCGGCCATGGTCGTCGAGTCAGAAGCCGTCGGCGAACCGAGCCAGGGCTTAGCCCACAGGTCTGCGGTCAAGGCAACCAAAACGACGATGATAATCCAGCAGACACCGATAACGGCGAGCTTATTCTTGCGAAGACGCTTAAAAGCGTCGCCCCACAGCGTGCGGGACTTGGCGGGAGCAGATGCGGCCTTGGTGGCGGTAGCCTGCTCCTGAGACTGAGAATCAGTTTCCTGCATGAGACGTACCTCCCTTAGGCCTTATCCGACGGACCGCCGAGGCGGATGCGCGGGTCGAGGAATGCATAGCTAATGTCGACGAGCAGGTTGATCACCATAACGACGACAACGATGAGCGTAACGCCGCCCATAACGATGGGCCAGTCGCGCATGCTAATGGCGCGGTAGACCTCAGAGCCGATACCGGGCCAGTTAAAGACCGTCTCGGTCAGGATGGCGCCCGAAAGCATGCCGCCGAAGTCGACACCAATATAGGTAACAACGGGGATGAGTGCATTCTTAAGCGCATGCTTGACGATGATCGCGCGATTGGAGAGACCCTTGGCCTTTGCCGTGCGGATGTAATCCTGATTCATGACGTCGAGTAGCTGCGAGCGCATGATGCGGGCAGCATAGGCGGTCGAAACCGAAGCCAGCGTAATGGTCGGAAGCACATAGTGCATCCAATCCTGATACTGAGAGCTGGAGCCGCCGGCACCCGAGATCGGCATGGAGAATGCGCCGCCGGTGGCATCCTTAAGGATGACGCCAAAGAACAGCTGCAGCAGCATACCGAGCCAGAATGCAGGAACGGCAACGAGGATCGACGTGGTCAGCGTTACCAAAATATCCCAGAAGGAATAGCGCTTTACCGCCGAAATGATACCCGCACCGATACCCATGATTGCCTCGAGCACGATGGCGCACGCGGCGAGTTTAACCGTATACGGATACTTCTGGGCAAAGATTTCCGCAACCGGCAGCTTGCGCTGATACGAATTGCCCAGATCGCCATGAAGCAGACCATTCATGTAATTCAAGTATTGGTCCACAAGCGACGTTGGAACGGGATCGCCGTTCTCGTCAAGGATCGCGTTGCCGTCCTCGTCCGCCTGGACCAGGTGATAGCGCACGCGAAGTTGAAGCTCTACCTCGGGGGACAGAGCCTTGTCTCCACCGATCAGCTTGATCGGGTCTCCCGGCACAATATTCTGGAGGGCGAACAGAATCAACGTAACGCCCAAAAATACCGGGATGAACTGAAGCACACGTTTAACGATGTACTTACCCATACCACTCCCCTATCTAGGGATTAACCTAAATGGGATGCCGATCGCCAGACCGGCATCCCAAAATTACCATCAGCCAGTTTACCCCAGGTTAGGGAGAACTGTATGTTTCCCATGAGGTCTACGTAAATACTTGACCCTCATGGAAGCTGCAAAACTCTTAGGCGAGCTCAGCGGTACCCAGATCGGCGTGCTTCTGCGGATCGACATAGAGGTACTTGACGCGATCGGAGCCGACGATGGTGTGCGTGTAGAACATCACCGGGATAACCGGGCAGTCAGCGGCGACCATAGCGTCAGCCTCCTGCATCTTGGCGATGCGCTCGTCGTCGTCAACCGTGGCACGGGCCTCATCGACCTTGGCATCGAACTCGGGGTTGTTGTAACCGGAGCGGTTGTCGCCACCGAGGGAGTCGGAGTGGAACAGCGGGTACAGGAAGTTGTCCATGATCGGGTAATCGGCGATCCAGCCCAGACGGCCGAACTGATAGTTGAAGTTCTGATACTGCTCGAGCAGGGCAGACCACTCGGGAGTATCGGAGACGGCGGTGACGCCCACCTTGGCGAGGTCGCCGATGATGGACTCCATGATCTCCTTGTGGCCACCGTCCTGGTTGTAGGACAGGGTCACATTGATGCCACGATCGCCGTTAGCGCCAGCGGGAGCGACCTTGTCGAGGTACTCGTTAGCCTTGTCGACGTCATAGGCGCAGAACTCCCATGCGCCCTCCTTGTAGCCGGCGATTCCCGGAGGAACGATGCCGTCAGCGGGGGTACGGGTGCCCTTGAAGATGGTCTTGCAGATGGCCTCACGGTTGATAGCCAGGGAGATGCCCCTGCGCAGGTCAGCGTTGTTGAACGGCTCGGCCGTGGTGTTGCACGTCAGATAGTACGTGGAAGGCTCGGAGCCGAGCAGCATGCGCTCGCCGTCACCCATGGTGTAGCCATCCTTGGACTCGCCGCGGTCCTTCTTGGCGGCGTCGATCTGAGCAACGGGAACGTCGCAGACATCGAGGTTGCCGGCCTGGAACTCCTTGTAAGCGGTCTCCACGTCCTTGATGACCTGGAAGTGGATGGCGTCAATCTTGGCCTTGTCGCCATAGTAATCGTCAAACTTCTTGAGGTTGATCTCCTGACCATCCTCCCACTTGCCGTCCATCATGAACGGGCCGTTACCGACCGGGGCAAGGTAGAAGCTCTTGACATCGGACTCGGCGCACTCGGGAACCGGGGACAGAGCCGGGTGAGAGGCGACGAACGGGAAGTCGGCGTAGGCGGAAGTCAGCTTGACGACGAGGGTCTCGTCATCCGGGCAGGTAACGCCGGACAGCTCGGTTGCATTACCGGCAAGCAGATCGTCATAGCCCTCGACCATGGAAAGGTGGTAGGAGACCTCGGAAGGACCATACTCGGTAGCGATGGCCGACTTAGTGTTGACCAGGCGCTCCCAACCGAGCTTGAAGGACTTGGAAGTAACGTCGTCACCGTTGTGGAACTTGGCCTTCTTGATCTTGAAGGTGAACTCGGTGGCGTCGTCGTTAGCCTCGAAGGACTCGCAAGCCAGCGGAACGATCTCGCCCTTCTCGTTATCGTACTCCGTCAGAGCGTCGAAGAGCTGGTACTCGACCTGAGTGCCCTGATCCTCCTGGACGTTGTAGGGGTCGATGCAGACCGGGTTGTTGATGTAGAAGTTCAGCGTCGAACCGGACTCAGATCCGGAAGCGTCGCCGCCCTTCTTGCCGCATGCGGCAAGAAAAGCCATGGAGCTCGCAGCGAGGGTGCCGCCAACAAAGGCGCGACGACCCATAACGGGCTGGTGGAACATAGAATCAGCCATGCCATCCTCCTTATGAGATAGGACAAAGTGAATTCGGCCGGGCAACGTCGAGACAGCCCGATCGAACCATTCAAACGCGGTCCGCCGTTATGGCTGGTTATGCAGTGCGGACCAACGTTTCGCAATACAGTAGCGCATTTTATGCACAATATGGCGCTGATTCCGGTTAACGGTCGAGAATTTCTTTAGTTAGGCGAAGTATGTGGGGATATTTTGACTCTATTACAAGTCTGTAAACAAAATGGGCCCCGCACATGCGGGACCCTTTACAAACGTATATACGCCGATGCTTAGTAGCCGACGATACCCTGCGGGAAGAAGAACATGCACAGAACGACACACACAGCAAAAACGACGGCCATAATTACCGTCAGGCGATCGAGGTTCTGCTCCATAACGCCCGTGGCAGAGCTGGAGTTATACAGCGAGCTAGCGATCATATCCGAAACGCCGGTACCCTTACCGGAGTGCATCAGAACGAGAATCGTCAGCGCCACGGCAGAGATAGCCCAAACGACAAACAGAAGAATCTGGAACGGACCCATAGATAAGCTCCTTAATAGAACAATTCAAACTCCAGTACTGTACCACAACCCACAACACTCCCCCACCTGCCATTTAGGGACGGGTTAGAAATGGCAGAAATACCAAAAGGGGGTCGTCCGGTTGTGGACAACCCCCTTACTAGAAAACGATAGTTGTTTTCTATTAGGCCTCGGTGGCGAGCACGCGACCCGTCATCTCGGCAGAAGGCTCAATACCAGCCATGGTGAGCATGGTCGGAGCGATATCGGAAAGACGGCCATCCTCGATACCGGTGAGCTTGGCCTTATCATCAACGATGATGAACGGCACGCGGTTGGTGGTGTGAGCCGTAAACGGATGCTTGGAACCGTCGGAAGCAACGTCAAACATGTGGTCGGCGTTGCCATGGTCGGCGGTAATCAGCGCAAAGCCACCCTTGGCGAGAATCGCCGGGACAACCTTAGACAGGGCATCGTCAACAGCCTCGACGGCCTTAACGGCGGCGTCGAAGACACCGGTGTGACCAACCATGTCGCAGTTCGCGAAGTTCACGATGTAGAAATCAGCGCGATCCTCGTTGATGGCGGCGACAAGCTTCTCAGTAACCTCGGGAGCGCTCATCTCAGGCTGCAGATCGTAGGTAGCGACCTTGGGGGAAGCGACGAGCACGCGCTCCTCGCCCTCCTTGGGCTCCTCGATGCCGCCGTTGAGGAAGAACGTCACATGGGCGTACTTCTCGGTCTCGGCGGTGTGCAGCTGCTTCAGGCCGTTGGCGGCGATAACGTCGGCCAGGACGTTCTCGGGGAACGTCTTGGGGAAAGCGACCTCGACGTCAAACGTCGGATCGTACTCGGTCATCGTCACAAAGTGCGAAAGCTTGATCTGCTCGCGCTCAAAGCCGTCGAACTCCTTGTCCGTGAACACGCGGGTCATCTGACGAGCGCGGTCGGGACGGAAGTTGAAGAAGATGGCCGCGTCGCCCTCGTGGATGCCCTCGTTGTGGGCAGCGAAGGGCTCGACGAACTCGTCGCCGCGCGGGTCCTTCTCGTAGTAGGCCTTGATACCGGCAACGGGGTCGGTATCGGCATCGGAAGCGTTGACCATGACGTCGTAGGCGCGCTGGATGCGCTCCCAACGATTATCGCGGTCCATGGCCCAATAACGGCCCGAGACGGTGGCAACGCGAGCGTCGCAACCGGTCTCCTCGGAGATCTTGGCCAGGAAGGCGCAGAACTCACTCATGTAACCGGCACCGGACTGCGGGTCAACGTCGCGGCCATCCATGAAGGCGTGGACGCGAACGGTCTTGACACCGTGCTCGGCAGCCATCTTGACCAGGGCCTCGACGTGGTTCATGTGAGAATGAACACCGCCAGGGCTCATAAGGCCCATAAGGTGAAGGGTCTTGCCGTCAGCCGTGACGTCGTCCATAGCCTTGACGAAGACCTCGTTCTTGGCGATGGAGCCGTCCTTGATAGCATTGTTGATGCGCGAAAGCTCCTGGAACACGATGCGGCCGGCACCGATGTTGAGGTGACCCACCTCGGAGTTGCCCATCTGGCCATCGGGAAGACCCACGTCCTCGCCCGAAGCGCCGAGCGTGGTGTGGGGGTACTGAGCGTACAGGCTATCAAGGAAGGGCGTCTTAGCAGCGGCGACGGCGTTCTCGCCATCGGCCGGAGCAAGGCCGCAACCATCCATGATGATCAGGAGTGCAGGAAGATGACGCTGTGCCATATGTCCTACTCGCCTGCCTTGACGACCATAGAGGCGAAGTCGGCAGCCTTGAGCGAAGCGCCGCCCACGAGGGCGCCGTCAACGTCGGGCTTAGCGACGAGCTCGGCAATGTTGCCGGGCTTAGCGGAACCACCGTAAAGGACACGGATGCCGTCGGCGAGCTCCTCGCCAAACATCTCCTTGAGGGTCTCACGGATAGCGCCGCAGACCTCCTGAGCGTCCTCGGCGGTAGCGGTCTTGCCGGTGCCGATGGCCCAGATGGGCTCGTAGGCGACGACGACCTGCTTGGGGCAGGTGATCTCAAGACCAGCAAGGCCAGCCTTGACCTGGTTCACGACGTGCTCGACATAGGTGCCAGCCTCGCGGACCTCGAGGGACTCGCCGCAGCAGAAGACAGGAACAAGACCGGCGGCAACGAGAGCCTTGGCCTTCTTGTTCTGATCCTCGTCGGTCTCGTGGAAGTAGTCGCGACGCTCGGAGTGGCCGATGATGCAGTAGGTGCAGCCAGCAGACTTGAGCATGTCGCAAGAAGACTCACCGGTGAAGGCACCCTTGGCCTCCCAGTACACATTCTGTGCGCCGAGGGCGATGGGGGCAGCCTGAATACGGTCATGAACCGTGGTGATGTCGATGGTCGGAGGGCAGACGAGCACCTCGACGCCAGCCGGAACCTCAGGCAGAGCCTGAGCCAGCTCGTCGGCGAGCTTGGCAGCCTCGGCGACGTCGTTGTTCATCTTCCAGTTACCAGCGATAAGAAGGGTGCGATTAGGCATCGAGAAGCGCCTCCACTCCGGGCAGGGCCTTACCCTCGACGAGCTCCATGGAAGCGCCACCACCGGTGGAGATCCAGCTCATCTTGTCGGCCAGGTTGAACTTGTTGACAGCTGCGACAGAGTCGCCACCGCCGATGATCGAGGTGCAGTCGGCCTCGGCAACAGCCTCGGCGATAGCCTGGGTGCCGTGAGCGAAGTTATCGAACTCGAAGACGCCCATGGGGCCGTTCCAGAACACGGTCTTGGCGCCCTTGACAGCCTCGGCGTAGAGCTCCTCGGTCTTGGGGCCGATGTCCATGCCCTCACGATCGTCGGGGATAGCGTCGGAAGCGACAACCTCGGGGACAGCGTCCTCGCCAAAGTGATCGGCAACGCGGTTGTCGATGGGGAGCAGGATCTTAACGCCCTTCTCCTCGGCCTTCTTGAGCATCTCGCCAGCGCGCTCGACCCAGTCCTCTTCCTTGAGGGACTGACCGACGGTCAAGCCCTGAGCCAGGAAGAAGGTGTAGGCCATGCCGCCACCGATGATCAGGGTGTCAGCGGAGTCGATGAGATGATCGAGAACGCCGATCTTGGAGGAAACCTTGGAACCGCCGACGATAGCGACGAAGGGACGCTCGGGCTCGGCGAAGATGCCGGTCAGCGTGTCGACCTCCTTCTCGAGCAGGAAGCCGGCGACGGCAGGCAGGTAAGCGGCGGGGCCCACGACGGAACCCTGGGCGCGGTGAGCGGTGCCGAAGGCATCGAGAACGAAGACGTCACCATAGGAAGCGAGCTTCTTGGCGATCTCGGGATCGTTCTTCTTCTCACGCTTGTCGAAACGGACGTTCTCGAGAACGAGAACCTTGCCCGGCTCGACGGCGGCGACAGCCTCGGCAGCCTTCTCGCCGTAGGTGTCGGCGACAAAGGCAACGTCGAGACCAGAGAGCTCGGCGAGCTTCTTGGCGACGGGCTCGAGGGACAGCTCGGGCTGGAAGCCGGTGCCATCGGGACGGCCGAGGTGGCTCATGAGGATGACGCGAGCGTTGTGCTCAACGAGGTAGTTGATGGTGGGCAGGGCAGCCTTGATGCGGGTGGTGTCGCCAACGACGCCATCCTTGATAGGCACGTTGAAGTCAACGCGGACGAGAACGCGCTTGCCGTCGACATCGATGTCGCGGACGGTCTTCTTGGTAAAGGCCATGTTTGCTTCTACCTTTCGTACGTGTCTGCCTCCCATTACGGCAGACGATTTCCTATAAAAAGGGCGCGACCCTAGGGTGTAAGCCCTATAAGGCCGCGCCCTTCTTTAGACGCTCAACGAGCTATTCGCTAAAAGCTAAATTAAGCAACGAACTTCTCGAAGTACTTGATGGTGCGGACCATCTGAGAGGTGTAAGAGTTCTCGTTGTCGTACCAAGAGGTGACCTGAACGAGGGTCTGGCCGTTGCCGAGGTCAGAGCACATGGTCTGAGTGGCGTCGAAGATGGAGCCATGGGTCTCGCCGATGATGTCGGTGGAGACGATGTCGTCCTCGTTGTAACCGAAGGTCTCGGAGATGGTGGCAGCGTAGGCCTTCATAGCAGCGTTGACCTCGTCGACGGTGACCTTCTTGTCAACGACAGCGTAGAGGTTGGTGATGGAGCCGGTCGGCGTCGGGACGCGCTGGGCGGCACCGATGAGCTTGCCGTTGAGCTCGGGGAGAACCAGGCCGATAGCCTTGGCAGCACCGGTGGTGTTGGGGACAATGTTGACGGCGCAGGCGCGGCTACGACGCTTGTTGCCCTTGCGCTGCGGGCCGTCGAGCGGCATCTGGTCGCCAGTCCAGGCGTGAATGGTGGTCATGATGCCGGACACGATGGGAGCGAAGTCGTTCAGACCCTTGGCCATCGGGGCGAGGCAGTTGGTGGTGCAGGAAGCGGCGGAGATGATGTTGTCCTCAGCGGTCAGCGTCTCGTGGTTGACGTTGTACACGATGGTGGGCAGATCGCTGCCGGCCGGAGCGGAGATGACGACCTTCTTGGCGCCAGCGTTGATGTGGGCCTGAGCCTTAGCCTTGCTGGTGTAGAAGCCGGTGCACTCGAGAACGACGTCGACGTCGAGGTCGCCCCAAGGCAGGTTATTGGCGTCGGCCTCCTTGTAGATCTTGATCTCCTTGCCGTCAACGGTGATGGAATCCTCGCCAGCAACGACCTCGTGATCGCGAGCGTAGTTGCCCTGCGTGGAGTCGTACTTCAGCAGGTAAGCGAGCATATCGGGAGAGGTGAGGTCGTTGATAGCGACGATCTCGGAGCCCTCATGACCGAACATCTGACGGAAAGCCAGACGACCGATGCGACCGAAGCCGTTAATAGCAACCTTTACTGCCATTGTGTCTCCTTTCGTAAGGCCCCCGCAAGCTACAGCGCCTGCCGTTGAGGCCCACAAACTAACCACTCGCCTAATATACCTTTTTTTGGACTTGAATTTCACGAGAATGCTCGAAATTGAAAATCAAATTTACGTTAAAACGTTTTAAAGAATAAAACAGCAGTTAAATCCGTATATACGCCGATACTTTAAACTACCTGTTTGCTTCAATGAGCTTTTCAAGCCTCAAAACTCGATGGTAGAGGGCCGACTTTGACAAGGGAGGGTCAGCCATCTCCCCCAAATCACGCAGCGACAGATCGGGATAGCGCTCGCGCAGGTCGCAAAAGACCGCCAAGGCATCCGGAAGCGCATCGCGAAGGCCGCGCTGCTCGAGCTCATCGATAAGCGCAAGCTGATGTTGGGCAGCACCGGCGCTTCTGGTCTGGTTGGCGAGCTCGGCGTTCACGCGACGGTTCACATCGTTCTTAACCAACTTGACCGCGCGCGCCTCCTCAATCTCGGCAACGCTGCGCTTGGCACCAATCAGCTTTAATAGATGCTCGATTTCCTCGGCGCTCTTAATGTACACGGCATAAGACCCCCGCCGTGCATTAACACGCGCATGGACCCCAATCTGCTCCAAAAGATCGCAAAGCCCCTTGGCATATTGCTCACCCTGTACCGCAATCTCCAAATGAAAATCGCCGCGTGGATCGGCCACGAAGCCGCCCGCGATGAGCGCGCCGCGGATATAGGCAAGTCTGCAGCAAGGACGGGCAACGATATGCCGGGGCACGCCGGCGACAAGTCCTCCCCTCCGGTCGAGGATACCCAGCAGCACCAGAGCCTTATCCAAATCGGGCTGATCGGGCAAGGTGATGAGATAATTTCGAACCTTATGCAATACAGATTTGCGGACGGTGAACTCCGTTTTGAGTTTAAGGATGCGATGCGTCAGCGTGATCATCGTGCGCGCGACGGCTCCCGTCTCAGTCGCAACCGTCAAACGATACCGCCCAGAGCCGGTAAGCGAGAGCGTACCACTCACGCGCGTGAGGGCGGCAAGCGTCGACAAGTCGCAGTATTCACATTCGGGTTCGCAGCGCGCAAGCTCGTCACGCACCTCGGCGGTAAACGACATGCAGGCCTAGGCTTTCGTGTTGGCGCGCGACAAGTCGCGATGGGAAATGCTCACGTGATACTGGGCGCCTTCCAAATAACGTGCCGTGGCCTCGGCGATGGCAACGCTGCGGTGCTGACCGCCCGTGCAGCCGATGGCGATAGAAAGCTGCGGCTTGCCCTCCGCGATATAGCCCGGCATCACCGTATCGAGCAGCTGCGTCCAGGCCTTCCAGAACTCCTGGGTCTTGGGATGGTCCAGAACAAAGTCGGAGACTTTCTTATCGAGACCGGTCATGGTACGCATCTCGGGATCGTAGAACGGATTGGGCAGGAAGCGAACGTCGATCATAATGTCCGCCTCGACGGGCATACCGTGCTTAAAGCCAAACGAGAACACGTGAACGTCCATGAGCTGCTGGTCGGACAACTCGGAGAACGCCATGCGCAATTTGTTGCGCAGGGCAGAGGTGCGCAGGCGGCTCGTGTCGATAATCATATCGGCTCGATCGCGCACGCCCTGCAGCTGAAGGCGCTCGCGCTGAATGGCATCGGCCGTAGTCTCCCCCGGCTTGGCAATGGGATGACGGCGGCGATTTTCGCTGTAGCGACGAATCAGCACCTCGTCAGAAGCCTCCAGGAACACGATGTCGCAGCTCATCTCGCGCTCTTCGAGCGCGGCGACCGCATCGAGCAACTCGTCAAACAGTCCCTGGCTACGCAAATCGCAGGTGACGGCGAGATGCCTGCCCACGCCCGTATTGATGCCGACGAGCTCGGCAAGCTGGGCGATGAGACGCGGAGGTAGGTTATCGATGCAAAAATAGCCCATGTCCTCGAACACGTGCATGGCCTGTGTGCGGCCCGATCCGGACATTCCGGTGATGATGACGATATCGGGGATGCGCTCCGAGCGCTCCGCCGCATCCATGGCATCTCCCTTTTGCATGTGCTGCCTCCCAAAAACAAGCGCGGGACCCAGCAACCCGGATCCCGCGCGGTCAATTGCCTATATTGAGTATACCGCCCCGAGCGGATACGAGGCCTGTCTTACGCCTCAAGCGCAGCCTTGAACCAACTCGTAATACTCGTGGGGTGCGTGATGGCGGTGCCGACGACAACGGCCCAGGCGCCAGCATCGATCGCAGCGCGAGCCTCCTCGGGCGTGTGCACGCGGCCCTCGCAGATGATGGGAAGACCGGGGAATTCCTCGGTCGCCTGACGCAGGAGTGGCAGGTCGGGGCCATCGGCCATGGTGCAGTCGATGGCGGCGACGCCGTGAGAAAGCGTGGTGGATACCAGGTCGAAGCCCATATCAACCGCACGGCGAATGTCCTCGATGGTGGCACAATCCGCCATCAGGAGCACGCCCTCCTCGTGCAGCGGGCGGAAGGTATCCTCGACGGTCTTGCCATCGGGACGCGGACGATCGGTGGCGTCGATCGCCACGATATCGGCACCCGCGGCAACGCAGGCGCGAGCGTGACGCAGCGTCGGCGTGATGTAAACGCCCTCGTGTCCATCCTTCCACAGGCCGATGACGGGAACCTCACAGCGACCCTTAATAGCGGCAATGTCGGCAAGGCCCTGACAGCGAATGGCGGCGGCGCCGCCAAGCTCGCAAGCGCGAGACATTTGAGCCATGGTCTCGGGCGTACGAAGCGGCTCGCCCATATACGCCTGAACGCTCACGACGAGCTTGCCCTTCAGGGATTGAATCAAAGGATCAACGGTCATGTGCGACTCAACCTTTCTCAAAACAGCCTTCTGAGACACCGCACCTTGACGTTCAAACCGTCGCTCGCGTACCGAAGTACGCTTCGCTCCTCTTTCACGTCAATCTGCGGCACCTCAGAAGGCGCACTTGGTAGTTATGTTTACTTCAACGACGCAAGAAGGTGTTCGGCGGCACCGATGAGCGGAGCATCGCCCTCCAGAGAACCGATGAGGATCGGCGTGTCCTGAAGCGGATCGAGCGCCTGGCTGGCATAGCCCTCGTGCACCGAATCCTTCCACGTCTGCGAACGCCAATCGGGACCTTGGTGAATCACGCCGCCCGAAAGCACGATGACCTCAGGGTCCAGGATGTTAGCGAGCGAGCCCAAGCTGGCACCCAGCGCAAAGCCGGCATCATGGATGACCTCGGTCGCCTTTGCGTCGCCTGCACGGCACAGGTCGTTCACATCGCGACCGACCGAAGGACGGCTGGGGTCGACGCGGCCAAAGCGCTCATCGTACATACGACCAATGGAAGTGCCCGAAGCAACCGACTCCAGATGGCCGGAACGCCCGCAGGCGCAGGGAATGCCGGCGGCAGCCGAGCACTCGATGTGGCCCATATGGCCAGCAGCACCATGGAAGCCCTGCATCACGCGGCCGTTCTCGACATATGCGCCGCCGATACCCGTACCGATGCCAAGACACAAGACGGAGAACTTGCCCTTGCCGACACCCCAGTGGGCCTCGCCCAGAGCATGAGCCTGCACGTCGCCCACAACGGCAACGGGAAGACCAAGGTCCTCGCGCAGACGCGGCCCCAACTGAACGCCGGACCAGCCGGGCATGATCTCATTGGCATACGCAATGGCGCCCGTCTTGGGATCGACGACGCCTGCGGCACCGATACCGACACCGAGAACCTCGACATCGGGATTCGCCTCAAGAGCGGCCTTGATAGACGCCTCGATACGCTGGAAGACGGCCTCGCCGCCCTCTTGGGCCTCTGTGGGAACCTCGGCCTCAAAAACGGGATGGGGCACACTACCGTCAGCCGGGTACTCCATGATGGCAGTCGCAATTTTAGTTCCGCCGATATCGACAGAGCAGACGTACTTGTTCTCCATGTCGCTCTCCTTCGGAGATAAAAACAACTACAGGAAATGCGCCGTCAGGCTAGCCGTCACAGCGCAGTAAAGGTTTTCCAGGTGTCCGAGATCGCCGAGAAACCGTGTGGCCATTGACCTAATGGGTCATGGCCACACGGTTGAACGGCGAGGTCGGGTGCCTGGGAAGCTTTACAGGAGGCCGTTGTCCTGGAGGACCTTCCTAATCGCCTCGACGTTCTCGCCGGTCATGGCCTTCACCGGGCGCGGCATGGTCGGGCTGTCGAAGATGCCCATGAGGTTCATAGCGGTCTTGAAGGCGCCGACGCCACCGGCATAGCCCTGGACGCCCGAGGTGACATCCCAGATGTGGGAGATCTCGTTGAGGCGATCCTGCTCGGCCTTGACGGTAGCCCAGTCACCGGCCTGAGCGGCCTTCCACTGGCGCACGTAGCCCTCGGGCTCAACGTTGGCAAGGCCCGGGACAGAACCGTCGGCGCCACCGAGGTAAGCGCCGTCGACGACAACCTCGTGACCGGTGAGGATACTCATCGGATGGCCGTTCTTCTCGTTCTCCTGAACGAGGTAGCGGAACGAGATGTCATCACCCGAGGAATCCTTGACGCCAGCAAGGACGCCCTCGGCGCCGAGCTTGGCAAGGAGCTTCCAGGGGAGCTTGGTGTGAACGCAGACGGGAATGTCATAGGCAAAGATGGGCAGGTCGAGCTCCTCGTGCAGGATGCGGAAGTGCTCCTCGACCTCGGTCATGCCCTGCAGGGCATAGAACGGGCAGGTGGCGACAAGCGCATCGGCGCCCAGCTCCTGAGCGACCTTACCGTGCTCGATCATGCGCTCGGTCTCGGTATCGATGATGCCGACCAGAACAGGCACGCGGTGGTCGACGATGCGCACGGCCTCGGCGATAATCTGGCGACGGCGCTCGTCGGTGGAGAAGACGACCTCGCCCGAGGATCCCAGGAAGAACAGGCCATCGACGCCGGCATCGATCATGCGGTTGATGCTGCGCTCAAAGGAGACAACATCGAGCTGGTGATCTTCGGTATCGGGAACAACGACGGGAGGGATAACGCCGGTGAATTTCTGAGTTGCCACAAGAATCTCCTTAGTTGTCTGGCGGGCGGCCCTATGCCACCCACTCTTGTTGGCAGTGTCCAGGCCGTCTAGGCCAAAGAACACGGGTAGAACGTTTGGTTAAAAAAGTCGATGACTTCGTTTTCGAACGCATTGATGCGCTCATGAGCGTATTTGGCATAGATGACATGCCTCCGGTCACACTCAAGACCGTTGAATACGGCAAACTGGCCCTTGGGATCGCTCACGACATCCATGAGCGATGTGCCCATGAGCACCGATCCACGCACCCGAGACGACAACGCCTCGAGGCCACCGGGAATTGGATTGGCAACCGCCGTGCAGGCGAGGCCCCGCTCGTCCAGAGCAGAAACCGCCAGCGCGACTCCGCCGCCAAGGCCCTCGCCCCATGCAAAGATGCGGTCGGGGTCCACGCCATCAAGATTGCGCGCCACCTTCGCCATCGCGCAACCCCAACGGACGCGCTTGACAAAAGCAGGAGAGGCAATCCCCTGCTGCAGCTCGCTGGATCCAATCGCCTCATCGTCCAGCGCAAGCACGGCATATCCCATGGCCGCAAACCTCGTCATGTGATGCCATCCCCGCACGGGTCGGTCGATGTCGTGAAACATCAGACATAGCGGCACAAGCTCGGATGCTCGGGCGCGACCGGCAGGCTCGATCAAACGCGCGTGGACCACATCGCCACTAAGCTCAAAGGAAACCTCGGAGTAGCGGGCATACGGATTGGCGAAATCGATCGCCGTAATACTCGGCCCGCAAACCTCAAGGTCCGAAGCGGCTATCTCTAATTCGGAAACATCCGCAGAAGCATCACCGCGCCAATCCCGGAAATCAGCGAGCCTTGACGAGACCGTTCCGGGAATCCCCACAAGGTCGGAGACAATCAGCTCATTGACATTGCTCTCGCACTTAGACATGAGCCTCCCCTCCCTTGCAGATAAACGGAATGATCAGATCGTCAAAATCCTGAATCTCCTCGTGGCCAAAGCCTTCAAAGAACTCATGACGCTTTTCACAGGTCAGGTTGTTATAGACCGCAAACTGCGTCGCTGGCGGACAGACGGTATCGGCTGTGCCGGTGCCAAACAGCACGGGGCATTTGACCATAGGGGCAAAGTTCTTGGAATCGAAGTACGCCAGCTTGGCATAGGCTTCGTCGATACGAGTCGAGTCCTCGTCAAACCAGCGAGACCAATAGCGCAGGCCCTCGTAGGCAATGTCGTCGGCATCCAAATCCCAGACCAGGCGGAAATCCGACAGGAAGGGATAGAGGATGGCGGCGCGATTGATAAGCTCGCTGTTAAGTGCACAGGTCGCAATGCCCAAACCGCCGCCCTGCGACGCGCCGTTCACAAACACACGGGCAAGATCGATGCCCTCGAGCTCGCGAACGATGCGGCACAGGATGCGAATATCTTGGTGCAAGCGGACATAGTAGAGGTTGGCCGGATCGCCGTCGATACCGGCGACGATATGGCCCGCGACCGTTGTGCCCTCAAATCCACCAATGTCCTCGGAGGGACCTCCTTGGCCGGGGCAGTCGAGGGCGATGAGTGCCATGCCCATGCCCGCAAACGACGCCTGCTCAAACCAGCTGCGGCTTGCACCCGGATATCCATGGAACTGAAGTACCAATGGCACGGGCTCGTCCGAGACGGGTTTAAGGTACTTGGCATGCAGGCGAGCGCCACACATGCCGGTATACCAGAGGTCGAAAAGCTGGCAGGTCACGGCATCTGTGACCGATGCCGTCTCGATCGCATAGTCAAGCCCGACCGCGTCGGCCTCGGCCATGCGATCCTTCCAAAAGAGATCGAAATCTGATGGACGGGGCATGGCGCCTCGATATTCACCAAATTGATGTTGTAGCTCCTGAGCACTTGGCATGGCTCGTGAACCCAACCTTTCGAAATCGCAACGGAGGTGCGCCCGGCAAGGGAACCGGGCGCACGGGAGGGAAAGCGAGGCTACTCGCCGAGCTTGGGATGCAGCAGCGACGGCGCAGCGCCGAGCAGCATCTTGGTGTAGGGGTCCTGGGGGTGCTGGAAGACCTGCTTGGCCTCGCCCTGCTCGACGATCTTGCCGCCATTCATAACGATGATGTCGTCAGAGATATAGCGGACCGTCTGGATGTCATGGCTGATGAACACCATGGCCAGGCCGAGCTCCTTCTTAAGGTCGGTCAGCAGGTTCAGAATCTGCGCGCGGACCGAAACGTCCAGAGCCGAGGTTGGCTCGTCGGCGATGATGGCATCGGGGTTCAGCGACAGGGCACGGGCAATTGCGACGCGCTGGCGCTGGCCGCCCGAAAGCTGGCCGGGAAGAACCTCGGCGGCGGAGCTGGGCAGACCGGTGAGCTCCAGGAGCTCCTTGACGCGCTTCTCCTGCTCGGCCTCGGTACCCAGGTTGTGGACGCGCATGGGGTCGAGCAGCTGCTCGCGAACGACCATGCGGGGATTGAGCGCCGTAGCCGGATTCTGGAACACGACCGAGATGACACGGCCCATGTGGCGACGGTCCTCGGCGGTACGCTTGGTTACGTCCTTGCCCTTAAAGTAGACCTTGCCGCTCGTGGGGGCCTGCAGGCCGCACATGACGTTGGCGGTGGTGGACTTACCGCAACCGGACTCGCCGACGATGCCGATCGTCTGACCGGGCATGAGCCTAATCGTTACACCCTGGACGGCGTGAACCAGGTTGGGGTGCAGAATCGAGCCGGTACGGGTCCTAAAGGTGACGTGGACGTCATCAAGGAAGATGATCGGCTCGACGCCGTTGACTGCGGTCTCGCTCATCTACATCACCTCCGCGTGAGGGGTCAAACCATTTGCCTTGAGCACCTCGTCGGGGAGCTCGGAATAGAAGTGCTCGGTGCCGGGCACGCGCTTGAAGACCGGACGGGTGTCCAGGCCAATGCGCGGATGGCTCGAGCGGGGCGCGAAGCGATCGCCCTTGGGGAAATCGCGCGGGCTCGGAACGGCGCCGGGCACCTGGTGCAGACGGCCCGAACCGCTCTCGATGGACAGAACGGAGCCCAGAAGACCGCGGGTGTACTCGTGGATCGGGTTAGTGAGCAGCTCCTTGGTGGGCGCCTGCTCGATAACCTGACCGGCGTACATAACCGTGATGTTATGGGCGACCTCGGCGACCAGCGCCAAGTCATGCGAGACGAAGATCATGGCAAAGCCGAGCTTGGCCTGAAGGTCGTTGAGCAGCTTGATGACCTGCTTCTGGACGGTAACGTCCAGAGCGGTCGTGGGCTCGTCGCAGATGACCAGCTTGGGGTCGCGGGTAAGGGCCATAGCGATCAGGACACGCTGACGCTGGCCACCGGAAAGCTCATGCGGGTAGCTCTCGAGCGTACGCTTGGGGTCGAGGCCCACGAGCTCCAGGAGTTCCTCGGCGCTGCGGGTGCCGCCGCGCTTGGTGAGCTGCTTCATCTGGGCAGAGATGAGCATGGAGGGGTTGAGCGAGGACAGGGCGTCCTGATAGACCATAGCGATATCGGTACCGCGCAGGCCGAACCACTCCTTCTTGCTCATCTTGAGCAGGTCGCGGCCCTCCCAAAGGACCTCGCCGGAAAGGTGCTCGTCATCGTCGGTCAGGCCCATGATGGCCAGCGTGGTGATGGACTTACCGCAACCGGACTCGCCCACCAGGCCCATGGTCTGACCAGGACGGACGTCAAAGTTGACATGGTCGACGACGTTGATATCGCCGTGATGCTCAAACTGAATGCAGAAGTCACGGACCGAGAGAATCGGTTCGACAGACTCGTCGGGCACATGGCGATCGTCACGCTTGAGCTCGACATCGCGCAGGGCGCCAAGGCGAGCGGAGAGGGACTGGGCCTGCTCCTTGTAGGCGCGAACGGGGTCGGAGACCAGCAGGTCGGCCTCGCGACGCTTGGAGGAATCGGTCGGATCCAGGGCGGCGGAGGGAGCAGCGGCCATGGCGTCGGTAATGCCCTCGGAGAGGATGTTGAGCGCCAGGCAGGTGATCATGATGGCCAGGCCCGGGAACAGCGCCTGCCACCAACGGCCGGCGAGCACGCCGCCGCGGGCGTCGGCGAGGATGTTGCCCCAGGTAGCGGTGGGCTCCTGGATACCAGCGCCGATGAAGGTCAGCGAGGCCTCGAAGATGATGGCGTCGGCGACCAGGGTAACGGTGAAGACCATGATCGGGGCGATGCAGTTACGCAGAACATGCTTGATCAAAATCCACGGAGCCTTGGCGCCGGAAACGATGACCGCGCGGACATAGTCCTCGCCGTACTCGGACACGATGTTGGCGCGCACGATACGGGCAATCTGCGGAGTGTACATAAAGCCGATGGCGAAGATGATCGACGGCACGGAGTTGCCCAGGATGGAGACGAAGACGGCCGCGAGGGCGATGCCCGGGATGGACATGATGATGTCCAGGATACGCATGATCGTCTCGGAAACGGCCTTGCGCGAAACCGCCGCAAGGGCGCCCACGACCGAGCCGCAGACCAGAGCCATGGCAGTGGCGCCAAAGCCGATAATCAGCGAGTAACGACCACCGTAGAGCATGCGCGACAGAATGTCGCGACCCTTATCGTCGGTACCGAAGATAAATCCGTTGCCGGGAGCCTGGCGAGCCGTAAAAATCTCGACCGGGCTATAGGGGGCAAGAAGGGGCGCCAGAATCGCAGTCAGGGCGACCAGCACCAACACGACGGCGGCAATCTTAGAAGACAGCGTCATCTTCTTCCAGCCACCGAGCTTGAGCCCCTTGGAGGCAGCCTTCTCGAGCTGCTCGGTTTGCTTCTCTCGAATCTTTACCATAATCTACACCGTCCTGATGCGCGGGTTGATGAGCAGGTAGAGCATGTCAACCACGATGTTGATGATGATGAAGGCAAGAGCAACGACGATAACGACGCCCTGAACCAGGTTCGCCTCGTTGCCCTGAACGCCCTGCAGAATCGCGGTGCCCATGCCGGGGAGGTTGAAGATAACCTCGATGACGACGGCGCCGCCCATGAGGTAACCGATCTTAAGACCGAGGGTGGTGACCGGGGTGATCAGCGCATTGCGAAGAACGTTGATGCCGACGACGACCTTCTCGGGAACGCCGGCGCCGCGAGCCATACGGACATAATCCTTATCGAGCTCCTCGACCATGGCGGTACGCACGATACGAGTCATCTGGCCCGTCAGTGGAAATGCCAAGGCGATAGCGGGCATGATCATACGTCCCAGATAGCCAACCGGATTCGTGGTGAAGTGAGGCAGAGCACCCGATGCCGGGAGCACCTTAAGGTAGGAAGAGAACAGCAGGATCAACAGAACGGCAAGCCAGAACGACGGGGTTGCCAAGCCGGCGATGGAAAAGACGCGGATCACTTGGTCCGGCCATTTATCGCGATACAGTGCCGCGATGACGCCGAGCAAAAACGAAACGACTGCACCGATGGCAAGACCGATAAAGGTCAGCTGCATCGTGACGGGCAGGGCCGTGGAGATGCGCTTGGCAACGGAGTTGCGAGCAGCACCATAGGTGCCCATGTCGCCATGGATCAGATCGCCCATATAGCGCACGTAGCGCACGGGCCAGGGGTCGTCCAGACCATACTTCTCATGGTACTCGGCAACCGCCTCGGGCGAGGCACCGTCACCCAACGCCGTGTAGGCGGGGTCGGTCTTGGAGAACGACATAAGGAAGAACACCAGGACGGTGACGCCCAATGCCATGATCGGCAGCGCCACAAGACGCCTTCCAATCAAACGTAGCAAGTTGTTCACGTTCTCTCCCCTTTCTTTTGTCGGTAGGACCAACTGGTATATGAGTACGGATACTCATTACAAGACCCGAGCGACATCGTTGCCGCCCGGGTCTTTGTTTCAACTATGAGGATACGGTCCCAACGGCCGACATCCTGCATACAGACTCAAGCGAGTCTTACGCCTTGACGGTCGCAACGCCCCTGAAGGACATGCTCGTCGTGCCGATGCCCTTGAAGCCATCGAGGGCCTCGCCGTTGGGCGCAGTGGACGGATCGTCCCAGGAAGCGGAGACGGTCTTGACGTGGACAACGGGGTACAGAACGGCGTTGTCGGCAATGATGTCGAAACACTCGTTCCACTTCTTCTGCTGCTCGTCGCCCTCGGCGGCAAGAGCCTCGTCCATGAGACTGTGGAGCTTCTGCCACTCAGCGGACTCCTTCCACGGGCAACGGGTCTGCATCCAGACGTTGTCGCCGTACCACCAGTTGAGCAGCAGATCGGGGTCGGCGCCGAAGCAGGAAGGATCGCCAGGGGCAAGGAGGATATCGTAGGCCTCGCCGCCGTCGATGGCAGCGTAGGTGGCCGGCGAGGTATCGGTCTGGATGGTCACATCGAAGCCGAGAGCGTCGAGGTCGTTCTTGACCTGGGCGGCCATGCCCTTAATCTGCTCGTTGTCGGTGGTGCGCAGGGTGATGGCACCCGGGGTGATGCCAGACTCCTCGATGAGCTTCTTAGCCTTCTTGGCGTCGGTCTTGTACACCGTGGAAGCCTCATGATAGTTGGTGAAGCTCTTGGGCAGGTAGCAGCTGGCAGCGGTGGCAAGGCCGGCGAAGGTGTTGCTGACCATCTTCTCGGTGTCGAGCGCATACATGACAGCCTGACGGACCTTGACGTTGTTCCAAGGCTCCTTGGCGACGTTGAACATGATGAAGCGGGTGCCGAAACCCTGAACGTTATCGATCTTGCAGCCGGCGCTCTCGAGCTGGTCGACGGCGTCAGCGGTAACGAGCTCCATAACGAGCGTGGAGCCCTCCTGCTGAGCGGTAACGCGAGCGGTGGGGTCGGTCAGGATGCTGTACTGGATCTTCTTATCCTCGGCAGCATACTCACCGTTGTACTCGGGGTTGGGAACCAGGGTGATCTCGGTATCGGAGATAGAGTCGTACATCCAGGGGCCGGAGCCGATCGGCTGCTTGGCGCGATCCTCCTCGGTCTGGGTGGCCGGGGTAACGCGGACGATGGCCAGACGATCCTTGAGCAGGGAGAAGTTGGGGACCTTGGTCTTGACCGTCACGGTGCTGGCGTCCTTGGCCTCGATGGACTCGAAGGGCTGGAAGAACGGAGCATAGGTAGCGGAAGCGGCGCAAGCGGTGTAGGAGGCAACGACATCGTCAGCGGTGACCTCGGTGCCATCGGAGAACTTGGCGCCCTTGCGGATGGTGACCTCGAAAGTGGTGTCGTCCACAGACTTGGGATCGTCGGTGGCGAGCTCGTTGAAGGTGCTGTAGTCGTGGTAATCGATGCCGTAGAGGCCCTCGACGACGTGCCAGTTAGCACCCAGGCCCACAGCGGAGCCGGTGCTGGCGGGATCGAAGCTGGACGGAGCGTAAGCGGAACCAGCGGTGATCACGCCGCCGCCACGGTTGGCGGAATCGGTGGAACCGGAAGCGGAACCCTCGTCGCTAGAGCTGCCACCGCAGCCGGTGAGACCAAGCCCTGCGACAGCAGCGACGCTGCCGGTGAGGCCGAGGAACGAACGCCTGGACATACCCTTGTTGATGATGGCCATGTCTTCTCCTATCAATAGAGAATCTTACCCGGGAGCACCTAGACGCGCCCCCGCGCAACTTGCGGACGATATATACCTTACCTACCGACGAACCCAACTGAGGTGCCGCGCTCGGCGACCGATACATACATACGCTTGAACGGTATTTACTACCGTTCACCGAATTCATTGACAAACGATTCGCCAGACAGTATGTATCGACGAGGTGAGATATCAGTCTTCGTCAACCCGCAGGATAGCAGGGTTGTTCACCATGGCTAGTCAAACGTTTTAGCGTTAATTAAACCCGAAATCGGCTGGTAATCGCCGTGAAATACATGATTGAAAAACACGCAATCATGTATATCAGTTGTTTAGAGGCGTGTTTAGTTTTCGGATTGCTTTGCCGCCATCTCGGAGCGCTCGGCATTCCACGCAACAAGTGCCTCGTGGACCGCTTTGGCGACATCGGCCGGAACGCCTCGAACTTCTGCAATCTCCTGCTCGCTCGCCGCGCGCAAACGCTTCATCGAGCCAAAATGGCGCATAAGGGCACGTTTTCTGGTGGGCCCCACGCCAGGAACGTCATCGAGTACCGAAACTGTCATGGCCTTGTCGCGCAATTCACGATGGAACGTGATAGCAAATCGGTGGGACTCATCGCGCACCTGTTTAATTAGATAGAGCGAGGCAGACCCGGTCGGCAGCACGACGGGGGTCTCGTCCCAAGGCACAAAAACTTCCTCATCGGCCTTCGCCAAGCCACAAACTGGTATATCGAGCCCAAGAGCCTCAAGTTGCTTGATCGCAGCGGTCAATTGCGGCTTACCGCCATCGACAACGAGCAGATCGGGGCACGAGCCAAAGCGCTCGTCGGCCATGCGCTCGGGAGCATAGCGTCGTCCCAAAACCTCGGACATCGACACGAAGTCGTTTGCCTCATCCAATTCGGTCTGGATTTTAAAACGACGATACTGGCTCTTGTCGGCGCGCCCGTTGGTAAACACCACCATCGAGGCGACCGTAAAGGTGCCATGCAGCGTCGAGATATCGAAGCACTCGATACGCAACGGCGGCGATGGCAGCGCCAACGCGCTTTCGAGCTCCAGGAGCGCTTGATTGGTGCGGTCGTCAGCGTACCCCGTTCGCATCATGTAGCGCATGAGGGCATGGCGCGCATTTTTGGATGCCATATCGAGCAGACGGTGCTTTTCGCCACGCTGCGGCCTATGGAGATGGCAGGAACGCTCACGCTTGCCCGCAAGCCACTCCCCCAGCGCCTCCGCATCCTCAAGCTCGACGGAAAGGTTGACCTCAGCTGGAATATCAGCCGTCTCGTCGTAATAGCGCTTAAGAAAGCCCGACTGGAGCTCTTCCTCGTCAACATCAAGACCCTTGTCGAGAATGAACTCGCAGGTGCGAACTGTTCGGCCCTCGCGAACGACGAAGACGCAAGCGGCGGAGATGGTCTCCTCGCGATAGAAACCGATGACATCGATATCGACACTGGAGGGAAAAACGACTTGCTGACGATCGTCCAGACCCCTGATGACCTCCAAACGACGTTTGACGCGTGCCGCGCGCTCAAAGTCGAGCGCCTCAGCGGCATCCGTCATCTCGGAGGTCAGCTCATCGACGACATCCTTGCGATGGCCCGACAAAAAGCGCTCGACACGCTTGACGTTCTTGGCATAGTCTGCCGGGGAAATCGCGCCGACACACGCACCCGGGCCACGCCCGACATGGTAGTCAAAGCAGGGGCGCCCGTTTTGCGCGCAAATCATATTGACGATGTCTTCCTCGCCCTTGTGGGACTCGACGATACGGCGACAACGACGCCACTCCGCACAGGATGCGGAGCAGATGGGGATAACCTTGCGCAGCGTATCTATCGTCTCACGTGCCGCGCGGCTATCGGTATAAGGTCCAAAATAGCGCGTTCCCGGCTTATGACGCTCACGCGTGTATTTGATAGCGGGATACAGGTCGCCCTTTGTAATGGCGATAAAGGGGTAGCTCTTGTCATCCTTGAGGTCGACGTTAAAGTACGGATGGTACTGACCAATCAAATTGCGCTCGAGCACCAACGCCTCGTGCTCGGTCTCCACCACGATATAGTCAAAGCTCGCCACCAGCTGCATCATCAGCGGGATCTTCTGGCGCTCGTCCTGCAGCGTCACGTACTGACGCATACGGGCGCGCAGGTTTTTCGCCTTGCCCACGTAGATGACATCGCCCTTGGCGTCTTTCCAAAGGTAGCAGCCGGGCTGCGTGGGAACGCGCGAAACCTGCTCGGCAAGCGTTGGAATGTTGTCGTGACCGGCCACGCGCACCTACTTGCGACGAATCAGCGCCGAGACCTCGGGCATCTTAAGGACGACGGCAAGGCCAAAGGTAACAGCAAGCGAGACGACACCCGCAACGCAAACGTAGCCAAGAGTAATCAGAATCGAGCCGCCAAGTGCCCCGACAAAGTGCTCAAGCGCCCACATGACGCCGGCGCCTGCGGCAGCACCCAGGCCACCGAGCAAAAGGCCAAAGAAACCGCCATGCAGGATAGATTTAACCTGAAGACCACGCAGACGACGACGCAGCCACCACAGCGAGCAACCGACCAAGATCACGTAGTCGACGACATACGAAAGCGCGATTGCCGGCATACCGAAGCCCAGTACAACGCCAAACAGCAGAACCGAGCCGGCCTGGCCGATGGCGGAATACAGGCAATAGCGGCTATAGGGCTTCATGTCGAGCAAGGCAGAGAAGCTCTTCTGCATCAGCACGACCACGCCGTAGAGCGGCAGCGAGAACGCCAGGTAGACAAGGAACTCGGACACCAGCGCCACGCCGGACTCATCGAACTTGCCAGCGCAGTAGATCATGTTGAGCGGACGCGCGAAGACAATCAGGTACAGCGCGAACGGAACCAGGAAGAACAGCATCTGGGCGACGCCACGCGAAATGCCCGTGCGGACGCTGTCGTAATCCTTCTCCTGTGCGTCGTGAGAGAGCTCGGTATAGAGCGCCGTCGAAAGCGAGGCGGCAATCAGCGCGTAGGGCAGCGTGTACCACAGGCGCGCATAGGCGATGACGGAAGGACCAGTCTCGGGCTGGACCACCAGCGCAGCAGCGTTGGTGATAGAAGTCGAGACAAACATGCACACCGTGGCGAGCAGCGTCGGGATACCGAGCGCAATCGTCTGGCGCAGTGCGGGGTCCTTAAAGTCGATATGGATATGGGGATGCACGCCGTGCTTGCCAAGCGCGGGGATCTGACATGCCATCTGAACAAAGACACCGAGGGTCGTACCGGCCGCAATCAAGATGATGCCGGCACGTTCGCCAAACTGTGCGGACACGGGCGCAAAGCCCATAAAGCTCGCAATGACGATCACATTGTTGAGGACCGGGGCAAACGTCGACCAGAAGTAGTCGCGGTGTGCGTTGAGGACGCCCGAAAACACCGAGCCCAAACCATAAAACAGAATCTGGATGGCAAAGAAACGGAACATGAACGCAGCGGTATCCATGCTGCCGCCGTCACCCGAAAGGAACGATTGCGTCCAGATAAAGCCCGGGGCGAACACGGTCCCCAGCAACGAAATGCCACCCAGCACCAATAGCAGAATACCGAGCAGGTTGCCCACGTACTCGTTAGAGGCCTCGCGACCCTGCTCACGCCTCACGCCCATGTACACGGGCAAAAACGCCGTCACGAGCATGCCGCCCATCACGAGTTCGTAGAGCATATTGGGCAGGTTGTTGGCGACCTGATAGGAAGACGAGAGCAGCGACATGCCGATAGCGGCCGCCATTGCCCACGTGCGGATAAAACCGGTGACGCGAGACACGATGGTCAGGATGGTCATAAGCCCGGCGGAACGACCAACCGTGGAGTAGTCCGACGAGCCCATGTCGTCAGCGTCGTCTCGCGACGAAGAAGCTTCGGATGAGGGTGTCTGAGGCGCAGATTCTTTTGCAAAATGAGCTCCGCACTTCAATTCTTCCTGCGGCATCGCTCAGTCCTCTCTCGTAATCGGGGCGACCGTCGCCCCGCAAAATGCAATTAAATCATCAGGTGCAAGCTCAAGCTGATAACCACGCTTGCCTCCCGAAATAAAAATGGTATCCCAAAGGACACATGTCTCATCAATGAGCGTCCGGTAGCGTTTTTTCATACCGACCGGACTGCAGCCGCCGCGAACGTAGCCAGTCGCCGCAAGCAAATCCTTCACATGCATCATGGCCAAGGACTTCTCCCCCGCGGCACGCGCGGCGGACTTTAGATCGAGCTCGTCGGCAACAGGGATGCAGCACACGACGTGGTCGTTGGACGGCGTCACGCAGACCAAGGTCTTAAATCCTTGTCCGGGCTCCTCGCCAAGCTGCTCCGAAATCGCGACCCCCAGGCCCGCCGACTCATCACCATCGTCTTCGTACGTATGTAGAACATAGGAAATGCCGGCGCTTTCCAGCTCGCGCATCGCATTGGTTTTTGGCGTCTTTACAGCCTTTGCCATGGCATATCCTTTCCCTCGCATTCGGACGCAAGGATTAAGTATATGTCCAATTCGGCTGTATACGTCACTTCGACACAGCAAGCGCCATCGAATCACAAGGAGTCGATGGCGCCCATAAACTGAATCGCCTATTTATTGAGCATCAAGTTGAGCCTGACGCTCCCGGTCACGCCTGAGCAACGGCGCCAAAAACTTGCCCGTATAACTCTGCGGACAGTCCGCAACCTGCTCCGGTGTGCCCGAAACCACGACGGTTCCGCCGCCGTTACCGCCCTCGGGGCCCATATCGATCAGGCGGTCGGCAACCTTGATGACATCAAGGTTGTGTTCAATCACCAGCACCGTGTTGCCCGCATCGACCAAGCGCTGCAGCACATCGAGCAGCTGGCGGACGTCCTCAAAATGAAGGCCGGTCGTCGGCTCATCCAAAATATAGAACGTCTTGCCCGTCTGGCGTCGATGAAGCTCCTTGGCGAGCTTCACACGCTGCGCCTCGCCGCCCGAGAGCGTCGTAGCGGGCTGGCCCAGGCTCACGTAGCCCAAGCCTACATCGTACAGCGTCTGGAGCTTGCGCTTAATCTGCGGGATATTCCCAAAGAAGGCCAGTGCCTCGGTGACGCTCATGTCGAGCACGTCCGAGATGGTCTTACCACGGTAGGTGACCTCAAGCGTCTCGCGGTTATAGCGTTTGCCGCCGCAGACCTCACAGGGGACATAGATATCGGGAAGGAAGTGCATCTCGATCTTAATTTGTCCGTCGCCCTTGCATGCTTCGCAGCGACCGCCGCTCACGTTAAAGGAGAAACGTCCCGGCGAGTAGCCGCGCGCCTTCGACTCCGGCGTACTCGCAAACAGCGCGCGAAGATCATCCCACAGGCCAATGTACGTAGCAGGGTTGGAACGCGGCGTGCGGCCAATCGGCGACTGGTCGATATCGATAACCTTATCGATACACTCGATGCCCTCGATTTTCTTATACGGACCCACAGGGCGCGTCGAACGGTGAATGGCATTCGTAAGGGCAGGTGCGATAGTGTCGGTAACCAGGGAGCTCTTACCCGATCCCGACACGCCGGTAACGACCGTAAGCGTACCAAACTCGATCTTGGCGGTAACGTTTTTGAGGTTGTTGGCGCGGGCGCCCGTGATCTTAAGGCAGCCGCGACCGGGCTTGCGCCGTTCATCAGGCACCCGGATCATTCGTTTGCCGGTCAGATAAGCGCCCGTCATCGACTCGGGACACGCCATGATATCGGCAGGCGTTCCCGCCGCGACTACGTGTCCGCCGTTCACGCCCGCGCCGGGGCCCATGTCGATCACATAGTCGGCAGCACGAATCGTATCCTCATCATGCTCGACGACGATGACGGTATTGCCGATATCGCGTAGGCGCTCAAGCGTCTTGATCAGGCGCTCGTTATCGCGCTGATGGAGGCCAATCGATGGCTCGTCCAAAATGTACAGAACACCCATGAGGCCGGCGCCGATCTGCGTTGCCAGGCGAATGCGCTGGGCCTCGCCTCCGGAAAGCGTCGCCGAGGCACGATCGAGGGTCAGATAGTCGAGTCCGACATCGACCAGAAAACGCAGGCGCTCCAAGATTTCCTTGACGATGCGTCCGCCGATAAACTGTTGGCGCTCGGTGAGTTCCAGGCCCTCAAAAAACTCGAGCGACTCACGGCACGACAGACAACAAACCTCGTAAATGGACTTGCCGCCCACGGTGACGGCGAGCATCTCGGGGCGCAAACGAGCGCCGTGGCAGCTCGAGCACGGCTCCTCGCGGATGTACTTCTCCAAGCGCGCCTTGGTGTTCTCATTCGTCGTCTCGGTATAGCGCTCGTACAGGATATTGCGCACACCCGAGAACTTGGTGTCCCACTGGCTGCGGCGCCCATCGAGCTTTTGATAGTCGACCGAAATCTTCTGGTCGCCCATGCCGTCTAAAAACGCACGACACACCCGCGGAGGCAGATCCTCCCACGGCGTATCGACGCTCACCTTAAAGTGTTTGCAGACCGCAGCGAAAATCTGCGGATAGTAGTTAGAGTTGCCAAACAGGCTGCCAAAGACCCCGTCGGCGATCGACTTCGAGGGGTCTTCGATTAGGGCCTCGGCATCGACCGTCTTCTTAAAGCCCAGGCCATCGCACTCGGGGCACGCGCCATAGGGCGCGTTGAACGAGAAATCACGCGGCTGCAGGTCATCGATGGAGTGTCCATGCTCCGGGCACGCTAACGCCAGCGAATACTCCAGCAACTCGCCTTCGGTCCCCTCGGGAGCGTCGCGGTCGGGCAGCAAGTATACGTTCACATTGCCGTGCGCCAGCGCAGTCGCCTGTTCAACGGACTCGGCAATACGGCCCAGCGAGTTCTCGCGAATCACGATGCGGTCGACCACGACCTCGATATCGTGCTTGAATTTCTTATCCAAATCGATAGGGTCATCAAGCGAGCGAACCTCGCCGTCGACACGCACGCGGCTAAAGCCCTCGGCGCGAAGGTCCTCAAACAGCTTGGTGTACTCGCCTTTTCGCCCGCGCACCACCGGTGCCAGCACAAACGCGCGGCGGCCCTCCCCCGCCGCCAGGACCTTATCGGCGACCTGGTCGGTCGTCTGGCGCTCAATGACGCGGCCGCATTCGGGACAGTGCGGGGTGCCCACACGGGCGAACAGCAGACGCAGATAGTCATAAATCTCGGTTACGGTGCCAACCGTCGAGCGAGGGTTTTTAGATGTCGTCTTTTGGTCGATCGACACCGCCGGCGAAAGGCCGTCGATTGAATCCAAGTCGGGTTTGTCCATCTGGCCCAAGAACTGGCGCGCATAACTCGAAAGGCTCTCGACGTATCGACGCTGGCCCTCGGCATAGATAGTGTCGAATGCCAGCGAACTCTTGCCCGAGCCAGAAAGACCGGTAATGACCACGAGTTGGTCACGCGGAATGGAAACATCGATATCACGGAGGTTGTGCTCACGAGCGCCGCGAATAACGATAGAGGAATCAGACATGGAAGCTCCTTGCCTCCTATTGCATCGAATCATACTGCCGATGAGTTTAGCGCACTCGACGCGCACAGATGTTCGTAATACAAGATTCGCAGACCTTTAGCTTTGCGTATCGGGCGCTTTGTTTCTCGAAATGCCGTGGAAAGGTTACAGTAATCTAATACTGAACTTAATTTGCTGTACCAGAGGAACGTCCATGACCGAAGATATCCCCCTTGAAATCACTTCGAGCGACATGGCCAATCTGCCCATATTCATCGCCGTCCTTATCGTGGCCGCCGTCGTCGTGCGCGTGTATTTTTCAATCAAACGCAACGAAAAGCCACCCATTGCCCGCGTCTTTTGGTGCGCGACGCTCCTCATCCCGCTCGGCGTGGTAGCTGCATGGATTACGAATCAATCGCTCGTAAATGAGGGCAGCTCCCTATGGGTCCTTTCTTATTCGGCGCTCGGTGCTGCCGCCGTCATGCTTCTTGTCGAGCCCTTGGTTTCGGGACTTATCGACCAAACCGACCTTGCGACGGGAACGGTTGCCTGTATTTGCCGCGACATCCTTGTCATCGCCGCTGTTTCAGCGCTCTCGTTCGTTTCAATCGAAATTGCCTGCAACGAAACGTTCTATCGCATTCCCGCCAACTCATTCGGGTTTTCCGTCGGGTTGCTCGCGACGGTTCTGCTCTCCCTTTATTTGCTGGGACAGCGTCATGGAGGCGTCATGGTCCTCGTGCCCGTCGTCTGTTGCGTCCTTGGCATTGCCGAGCACTTCGTCATAACGTTTAAAGGCGAAGCCATCCTGCCAAGCGATATCTTGGCCCTTGGCACCGCAATGGAAGTGAGCGAGGGATACGAGTTTACCTTTACCGCCGGAATCGTAACCTCTCTCGCCCTGCTGGAGATTTCCCTGGGGCTTCTTTCGCTCATCCGACCGCGAAAGCTCCGTACGCCCACCCATGTCTTCCCCGCTATCGCCGCTAACCTCTGTGCTTTTCTGCTAGTGACCGTTGTGGGGCTCTCAGGCTTTTCCAACATCGACTTGGAGCAGGCGCTGGATTTTGGATTTGACCGTTGGCAGCCCATCACCACGTATGCGTCTCAGGGTTTTATCACTTCGTTCACCGAAATGGTCAACGAGTTGCCCATTGAGAAGCCCGAAGACTATACGCCCGATGAGGCGCAGAGCATCGAGCAGGAGCTCGCCGCCGCCTACGACAGCACATATGGCTCGAGCGAGCAGCGCGCGGCGGCCGTTGCCCAGTTCAATGAAATCAAGCCGACGATTGTTGCCGTCATGAATGAGAGTTTTAGCGACCTTTCGTGCTTTGAGCAGCTCCAGACGGCCGGGTACACCGGCCCCGCATTCTACAACTCGCTTCCCGACGCACTTGTTCGCGGCACCATGCTCGCTTCGGTCGCCGGTGGCGGAACGGCGAACTCCGAATTCGAATTTTTGACCGGAGCGACAACGGCCTTTGTCGGATTAGGCAAAATCCCCTATCAGCTGTATCAGATGAATGGCGTCAACAGCCTGGCAAAGGACCTTAAAGAGCTTGGGTATACCGCTACCGCTATGCACCCGCAAAACCCCGTCAACTACCATCGAGATAAAATCTATCAGCAGCTGGGCTTTGGAGACTTTCTTTCAATCGGCGATTTCGAAGGTGCGCCCTATTACCATGCCGGCGTATGCGACTACGCCACCTACGACAAGATACTCGACCTGCTTAGAACCGACGAAGCGCCGCAGTTCATCTTTGACGTCACGATGCAAAATCACGGCGGCTACGACTATGGCACCGTTCCCGCCGAAGAGCTGACAAACTATTGGGTCGAGGGAGCCAGCGAAGGCGCCAATAGCGCGCTCAACACCTATCTCACCTGCATCAACGCATCCGACCGGGACCTCGAGTACTTTATCAACGAGCTCCGCAACATCGGCAGACCGGTTGTTCTTGTCTTTTTTGGCGACCATCAGCCGAGCGCCGCAACGACTCTCAACGACGAGCTGTACCCTCAGGAAGATACGGCAAGCCACGCTTTCCGTATCTATCAGTCGACATATCTCGTCTGGGCTAACTATGAGATCGCCGGCAATACCGAGCTCAACGTCTACGACACCGTCGGGGCAAACGAGATTGCAGCCATTACCCTTAATAAGATCGGCGCCCCGCTCACCAATTACCAAAAGGCCCTGCTTGCGACAAGGTCAGATGTGCCCACCATCAATGTCGCCGGCTATCTCGGTGCCGACGGGCTGCGCTACGACTTGGAATCGGAAGACAGCCCCTACGCCTCGACGATCGACAAGCTGCAGCGCATGCAATACCTCGAGTTCGCCAGCAAAGTTCAGTAAGCCCGCCCATTCGCTTGGGCCCATCGTATTGCAAGCACGCTCGGCCCAAACGCATCGCAAATGACTCCCGCTCGCAAACGAGGGTACAATGACGCTCGTGTCACATCGCGGGGCCCCGGCCCCAACATATACAAAGGAGTCATACATGGGTTGCGAACACGCACAGGCCGCCGGCGGACAAACGTCGCCGTCGCAATTTGAGGAGAACACGCTGTCCGAGGTCAAGCGCGTCATCGCCGTGCTTTCCGGCAAGGGCGGTGTCGGCAAGTCGTTTGTCACCGGCGCCATCGCCACCGAGCTTGCCCGTCACGGCCACAAGGTCGGCGTCCTCGATGCCGACATCACCGGCCCCTCCATTCCCAAAATGTTCGGCATGAGCGGACGCCACGTCCATGCTCTTGGCAACCTCATGCTGCCCGAGATCTCAGAGCACGGCGTCAAGGTCATGAGCTCCAACCTGCTGCTTCAAAACGAGACCGACCCCGTCCTTTGGCGCGGTCCGGTCATCGCAGGCGCCATTAGGCAGTTCTGGAGCGAGACCTCGTGGGGCCCCATCGACTACCTGCTGGTCGACATGCCCCCGGGAACAGGCGATGTCGCGCTGACCGTCTTCCAGTCGCTGCCCGTCGACGGCATCGTCATCGTCACGAGCCCGCAGGATCTGGTCTCGATGATCGTCGCCAAAGCGGTCAACATGGCCGAGAAGATGAACGTCCCCATTCTGGGCATTGTCGAGAACATGAGCTATATCGAGTGCCCCGACTGCGGCAAGAAGATCGAGGTCTTCGGCAAGAGCAAGCTCCCCGAGGTCGCAGAGCGCTATAACCTCGACATCTTGGGCAAGCTTCCCATTAATCCGGCACTCGCCGAGGCCTGCGATAAGGGCGAGGTCGAGACCGCGCTGCCCGATGGCATGTTGCCCAAGGCAGTCTCTGCCGTCGAGGCCATTACCCCGCACGAGACCGACGAGGCCTAAGTGAACGCGAGCGCCTTCTATGACGTCCTGGTAATCGGCGGCGGGGCTTCAGGCCTCGCCGCTGCCATTACGGCCGCACGCGTTGGCAAAAGCGTCTGCATCGTTGAGCGCGATGTCGCCTGTGGCCTTAAGCTCCTTGCGACCGGTAACGGCCGCTGCAACCTCTCCAACGAATCGATTGATCCTCAGCGGTATAACCACCCCGCATTCGTCGAATCCGTCATGGGCCCCCAACCCGAACAAGAGCTTATGGGTTTCTTCTCCTCGCTGGGCATCATGACAACCTCCGAGGAAGGCCGGCTGTACCCGCGCTCCCTTCGCGCAGAATCGGTGCGCGACGCGCTTCTCAACGTTTGCGACCGCCTAGGTATCACCTTAATCTGCGGAGCCAACGTTGCCTCGGCGCACAAAGCTTCCGAAGGCTGGGCACTCCAAATAGACCGTCCAGCGCGGGTGCTCAAGGCAAAAAAGCACGACGACCGAAAATCGGAGCTCCGCTCGCTTCGGAAAGCGCTCGCCGATGTCCCTCGCAAGAACGAGGCCCTGCAAGCACATGCCGTAATTATCGCCACGGGCGGCAACCCCACCGGTATCGCCGATACGTTTCGCCTCCCCCTTACTTCGCTGCGCCCCATCCTCTGCCCCGTATCGGCAACGGTCGTTGGCGATCGGGCGGCACTCAAGACGTTGGATGGTCTGCGCGTCCGCGCCCGCTTGACGCTCGCCCGTAACCATAGTGAGCTCTGGCACGAAGACGGTGAAATACTGTTTCGAGCCTTCGGCATCTCGGGCGTCGCTGTCTTCAACCTCTCCCGTCGTATCCAGCGCGGCGATACGATCCTGCTCGACGTTTTCCCCGACCTCTCCAAAGACGAGCTGCTCGATATGCTCAACCGGCGCGTTGAGCTGCTCGGCGGCTTTTCGCCCCGCGATCCCCGTTGGCTCGACGGCATGCTCGCCCCGCAACTCTCCCACGTCGTCTGCACGGCGTTCGAGCTGTGCCATCCAGGCTCCAACGATGTCATCCATCTGGTCTCCATCCTCAAGCACTTTAAACTGCTCGTCGAGGGAACGGCCGACGAGCGCTCGGCACAGGTCACGCGTGGTGGCGTATCTGTCGAGAGAATCTCAACACCCAGTCTACGCGCGCGCAGCGCTGTCGACGCCCCGCTTTACGTCTGCGGCGAAGCGCTCGACATCGACGCCGATTGCGGAGGCTTTAACCTTGCGTGGGCCTGGCTCTCGGGCATTCGCGCTGCAAGCAGCCTGTAGCCACTCAGTCTATAATCAAAAACGCATTCGGGCCGTCTGGGATACCGGACGGCCTCTTTCTTGCCTCTAAGGAGACCTCGATGATCGAAATCGCCCAAGTCAACGCGTCGCTCGATGAAGCCGGCGATGAAAATGCCTGCCTCATCGTTGGCAAGCGAGTCGCCAAGCGCGTCCTACGTTGCAAGGACTCCGAGATCAAGTCCATCGAGCTCCACCGCAAGTCAATCGACGCTCGCAAAAAACGAGACGTCCATTTTATCCTGAGCTTTCGTGTTGAGCTGGCTAGTCCCCACCTCGAGCGAGAAGCGGTCGACAGCGTTGCCGAGCGTGACCGCTCGCGCGTACGCGCGATAGAAGACGATGGGCCTTCATTCCCCTCCCCCGTTTCCGGCGTACCCAAAGAACGCCCCGTCGTTGTCGGCGCCGGATGTGCCGGCCTTTTCGCTGCGCTTACGCTCGCCGAAGCAGGTCTTGAGCCCTTGCTCATCGAGCGCGGCGATCCGGCATTTCGCCGCTCGCAGGCGATCGACCTCTTTCTAAAGGAGCGCATCCTCGACCCCGAGAGCAATATCCAGTTTGGCCTGGGCGGCGCGGGGACTTTCTCGGACGGCAAGCTCAATACGGGAACCAAAAATCCCGCCCATCGCCTTATCCTTGAAACCTTCGTCGAGGCGGGTGCACCCCGCGATATTCTGTGGGATGCCAAGCCGCACATTGGCTCCGACATCCTTCCCAAGGTTGTTACCGCTATATCCCAGCGCATCGAGCAGCTCGGAGGTGTCGTCCGTTATCGAACGAGGCTCGTCGACATTCGCATCGACGCGTCTGGCGCCATCACCGGTATTGATGTCCAATCGTCCCAAGACGCCACTTGCGAACCAATCGAGACAAAGCACCTCATCCTCGCCTGCGGGCATTCTGCTCGCGATATTTTTGAGCTCCTTAAGGACCACAACGTGGCCCTCGCACAAAAGACCTTTGCCATGGGCGTTCGCATCGAGCATCCGCAGCGCGACATCGACCGAGCCCAATATGGTGCCTCGGCGGGGCACCCAGCGCTCGGGGCGGCCCCTTACAAACTTGTTGCCCATCTTCCCAACGGCCGCAGCGTGTTCTCGTTTTGCATGTGCCCCGGCGGACAGGTTGTTGCCGCCTCTTCAGAACCGTGCCATCTGTGCGTCAACGGGGCCAGTCTCAATGCCCGCGACGGACGCAACGCAAATGCCGCCCTGCTCGTTAACGTCACGCCTGAGGACCTTCCCAACGATGACCCGCTCGCCGGCATCGAGCTCCAGCGTGCCTGCGAGGCGGCTGCCTATCGCCTGGGCGGTTCCAACTGGAACGCACCGGCACAGCTCGTCGGCGATTTCCTTGCAAAACGCCCCAGCACGGCATGTGGAAAGGTGAAGCCCACCTATCCGCTCGGTGTGACTTGGACAGCAATTGACGAGGCGTTACCGCGGCATATCGTCGAGTCGCTTCGTCTGGGAATTCCCCTGCTCGGGAAAAAGCTACGGGGCTACGACCGTCCCGATGCCGTCCTTACCGGCGTGGAAACACGTTCGAGCTCCCCGGTCACCGTCACCCGAGATCGCGCGTGTCACGCCGTGGCGACTCCAGGCCTCTACCCTTGCGGCGAGGGAGCAGGATATGCCGGCGGCATCATGAGCGCCGCCACCGACGGCATCCGGTGCGCCGAGGCCCTAATCGCCGACCTCTAGCGTGCTAAAGACACAGGCCTCAAGCTCAGCGAGAAGCTCGGGGCCTGTACCCTATTTCTTAAATCGCGCGCCCTGGCGTTTTCTGCCCGAAGCGAACGTGGAACCCTTGCGGGCCTGCGAACGCAGACGCTCAATCGTTTCGTCCTCGGACGCGCCCTCGAGCATCGCCCGAATCTGAACGACGGCATCACGCAGACGCGCCGCCTCCTCAAAGTCCATGGCGGCGGAGGCGTTACGCATGTCTTCCTCCATGGTCTCGACGATCCGCACGAGCTCGTCATGCGGTAGCCCTTCCAGCTGCTCGGCAAGCGTCTGCTCGGGTGCCGACGTCTCCGGCGCGGCGCCCTCGCCGTTTTCGTCGGGTGTATAGAACGCACCGTGACCCAGTGAATCGCCTCTCGAGCGTCCCTTCGAGCCCACAGTCTTTTCGGCCTCGGCAATAAAGCTCGAAATGTCGTTAATGGCCTTGCGGACCGTCTTGGGCACAATGCCATGCTCTTCGTTATATGCCATCTGAATCTCGCGACGGCGCTGCGTCTCCTCAATGGCTTCTTTCATCGAATCGGTCACAACGTCGGCATACATGATGACCTCGCCGTCGGCATTACGGGCCGCACGACCAATCGTCTGAATCAACGAACGGCGGTTGCGCAAGAAGCCTTCCTTGTCAGCGTCGAGAATTGCCACCAGCGAGACCTCAGGAAGGTCTAGGCCCTCGCGGAGCAGGTTGATGCCAACGAGAACATCAATCTTTCCCTCGCGCAGCGTTCGCAGGATCTCGACACGGTCCATCGTCGCTGTATCGGAGTGCATGTAGTTGACCTTAATGCCGGCATCAAGCAGGTGGTCGGTCAGGTCCTCGGCCATGCGCTTGGTGAGCGTGGTCACCAGCACGCGCTCCTTGCGGGCAACGCGCTCGCGAATCTCGTCCTCAAGATCGTCAATCTGCCCACGAACCGGACGCACATCAATCTTGGGGTCGAGCAGACCGGTCGGACGAATAATCTGCTCAACGTCGTTCTGGCTAACCCGCAGCTCATAGTCGCCCGGCGTGGCCGAGACGTAGATGAACTGAGGAATCCTTGCCTCAAACTCATCGAAGCGAAGCGGACGGTTGTCGAGCGCCGAGGGCAGGCGAAAACCATGCTCCACCAGGGTCACCTTACGCGAACGGTCACCTTCGTGCATGCCGCGAATCTGCGGCACCGTCACATGGCTCTCGTCGATAATGCAGAGCATGTCCTTGGGAAAGTAGTCGATCAGGGTAAACGGCGGCTCGCCCGGCTTGCGGCCATCCAGATGGCGCGAGTAATTCTCGATGCCGTTACAAAAACCCATGGTCTCGAGCATCTCAAGATCGTAATCGGTGCGCTGCTGCAGACGCTGCGCCTCGAGCAACTTGTCGGTCGCCTTGAGCTCTGCCACACGCTTCTCGCACTCTTCGCTAATCGATTTCAAGGCTGCCTTGACCTTGGGCTTTTCGGTTACGTAATGCGATGCCGGCCATACGGGAATCGCCTCGTACTCACGAAGCATCTCGCCGGTGACCTCATCGATTTCGGCGATAAGCTCGACCTCATCGCCAAAGAACTCAAACCGTAACGGATGCTCGGCATAGGGCGGATACACGTCGACAACATCGCCGCGCACGCGGAAGGTGCCACGTGCCAGGTCATAGTCATTGCGGTCGTATTGAATGTCGATGAGAGCGTGGATAAAGTCATCACGCTCGAGCGGCACTTTCTTGTCGACATTCGGCGCCAGTCCCGCATAGTCCTCAGGAGAGCCAATGCCATAGATACAGGACACCGAAGCAACGACGATCACATCGCGTCGAGAGAGCAACGAGGCGGTCGCCTGATGGCGCAGCATCTCGACCTCTTCGTTAATCGAGGAGTCTTTCTCGATATACGTATCACTCTGCGGTACATATGCCTCGGGCTGATAGTAGTCGTAGTACGAGACGAAATAGACCACGGCGTTGTTGGGAAAAAATTCTTTAAGCTCGCTCGCAAGCTGGGCGGCGAGGGTTTTGTTGGGGGCCATGACCAGCGTCGGCTTACCGAGAGCTTCGATGGTCTTGGCCATGGTAAAGGTCTTGCCCGAGCCGGTCACGCCAAGCAAAACCTGATAGCGATCTCCGTCCCTCACACCCTGTACAAGCGACTCAATGGCCTTCGGTTGGGAACCTGCAGGCTCATAGGGAGACACGACCTTAAACGGCACCTCAGAGCCCTCAACGCCAAAGCGCTTGAGCTCTCCGCCAACACGCTCAACTTCAAAATCCGCCATGGATACTCCTAACTCATACATCTGCAGTATACGCAGGCGGCAGGCATAGTCCTATACGAACCGATCGGGATAGAGGGTCTTGTAGCGAACCCAGGCATTATTGACACGAATCAGATACGCCTGCGTCTCGGGAAAGGTGATTGCATTATGAAGCGACGTGCTCTGCTGCGCCCATCCGTCGACATTGCCCATGCCGGCGTTATAGGCGGCAATGGCACTGTCAGTCGACCCGTTAAAATACGTTAGAAGATACGAAAGATACGCACAGCCAAACTCGATGTTCGTAGCGGGATCGTTAAGGTTGTCGACTGAATACTCGCTGCCATCGACAAGACCCTTGGCAATCATATCCTGGGCAGTCTCGGGCATCAGCTGCATCAATCCCTGAGCGCCTTGATTCGACTCAGCCTCGGGATCCCAATTCGATTCCGACTTGATGACAGCACACACCAGATACGGATCAAGATTGTGCGAAATGCTCGATTGCTTTACGTACGCCTCATAGTCAATCGGATACAAAGGCTTAAAGAAAGCGGCAGGAGCATACGAGTAGACGAGGGAAATAAGGCCAAAGACGAACACAACGGCAAGTGGTGCCACACGATACCACGTAAAGAAACGTGTCCTAGGCATCGGCCTCCTCCTTATCCACTACATCCCCGAAGCCATGGCGCACAAGCCATTCGTCCAGCTGTTCAAAAAGTGAGTTGTCGCCCGCCGCATTATCGATTACCGTCGTAGCGAGATTGCAAAGCGAAGCCTCATCAGGTTGGCATGCGGAGCGAGCATCAAAATCAGAGGGCTCCATACCACGATGAATAGCGCGCTCGCGACGAACTGACAAAGGGGCGCTGATGACCAAAATATCATCAGCCAGGCCAAAAGCATCCTCAAAACCAGTCGGGGCAGAAACCTCGACAACCGCAAAGGGATAACGGGGGGACGAAACCGTGCAGCAAAGCGGATCAAGAATCCTCAGTGACAGCTGTTCGATGAGAACCGGATGAACGATGCCATTGAGCCGCGCAACTGTATCAGAAGAGGCGAAAGCTCGAGCAGCTAGGACATTGCGGCGAATGCCACCCTCCCCATCCAGAATGTCCCAACCGAATTCTTCCGCGAGGGCATTGACGATATCGGAGCCTGGCACATACAGCGATTTGGCAAGCTCATCCAGATCGATAAGCATGGCGCCATGAGATTCGAGATAGCGGCAGGCAGTCGACTTACCCGAAGCAATATTGCCCAAGACAAAAACGGTAAACATCAAGTCCTTCCTAACGCCAATGGGAGTTATTATCGCGCAAATACAAAAGAAGGACTCAAAATACAGCCAAACAGTAAGAGCGCATACGGGGGAGCTAGGTCTCAAAGCACAACGTATATATAACGCAAAAAAGGGGGAGGCCGCGAGGCCTCCCCCTTCTAAGTCCAATGACGGCTCGGTGCCGTCCACCGGTCAGCGGCGCCCTGGCCTCCCACGGGCTGGCC
>CAJLRY010000002.1:0-176813 GCA_905209215.1 Coriobacteriaceae bacterium
GAGGGAAACTTTCTACAGAAAGTTTCCCCGCCCTTCCCAAATTTTTTAGCTTCTTCCCGTTCTGCGGGATGCCTGCGCGGTGGCCTTGTTGCGGCGGATCTTGTGTTTTTTGACGGACGACGCGGTGGCTTTGTTGGGATAGCTGTATTTGGTAAGCGCGGAGGCTACGGTGATGCCGTTGGTGCGGGACTTGAACCCGGCCTCGACGAGCCTGCGGATTTCATGGCTGCGGAGCCCGGCGGAGTCCGCTCCGAGGATGACCGCGATGAGGCGCGTATTGCCGCGCCGCACGGTGGAAATGATATTGTAGCCGGAAGCCGTGACCCAGCCGGTTTTCAGGCCGTCGGCACCGGGGCAGGCCCCGAGCAGCGGGTTTTTGTTCGTTGTGACCGCCCCCCGGTGCTTGAGCACGCGGACGCGGTGGTATTGGAGCGCGGAGGGATTGTTCTTGAGATACACGTATCCAAGCCGCGCCATATCTCTGGCTGTGGTGTACTGACCGGCGGCGGGCAGGCCGTTGGGCGTTTTGAACGTGCTGGAGGACATGCCGATCTGGCGGGCCTTGTTGTTCATCATCTTGACGAAGGCGCGGCCCGAACCGCCGACGCGTTCGGCAACAGCCATCGAGGCGTCGTTGCCGGAAGAGACGGCCATCCCCATGAGGAGGCGGTTCAGGGAAACGCGTTCCCCCGCGCGCAGGCCCATGCGGGAACCGCCTTGGCGCGCGGCGTGGCGGCTGACGCGGATCTGATCGGAGAGTTTGACTTTGCCGGACCGGATGGCGTCGAAGGTCACCATCATGGACATGATTTTCGTAAGCGAGGCCGGGGGGATCCGCACGTCCGGATTTTGGGAATAGAGTATTTTGCCTGTGCGGGCATCCATGAGCACGGCGGAGCGGACATTGAGGATCTGTCTGGACGCGGTGCTTTGGGCGGCGTGGGCTTTTCGGGCGTTCCGGGCTTCTGCGGCCGGGGCGAGGACGAGTGAGGCGGCTATAAGAAGGAATCCGGCCATGAGGGGGATTCTTAGAAGGCGGCATTTGGATCGCAATATGGTGAACATGCTGGATACGCTCCGGAAACCGTGTCTAGAGAGGATGGGGAAGCCAGATCAGAACCTTATTCCAGCCGGATTGCGATGACAAGGGAAAACAGGCCGGTTTTCCGGTGAAAGGGGTCAGCGGGACGCACTTTCTCATGTGAAGCGTAATTCTTTGATATTCCATATCGTTATGCCGATAAGCCAACCCGGTCCGCATGAGAGTGTAAAAAAAATATGCTCCCCCCCTCTGGACGACATCGAGGGATGCTTTATTTCTTTCGCATAAAACATGACATCATCACCTCTTTATAGGGTGTGAGTCCTCGAGGAGGAACGTATTATGGGCAAAATCATTGGCATTGACCTCGGCACGACGAACAGTTGTGTCTATGTGATGGAAGGCAAGGACCCCAAATGCATCACCAACCCGAACGGCGGCCGTACGACCCCGTCCGTGGTCGCCTTCACTGATAAGGAGCGTCTGGTCGGTGACGCCGCCAAGCGTCAGGCCGTGACGAACTCCAGCCGTACCGTTTTTGCGGTCAAGCGTCTGATGGGGCGCATGGCCAATTCTCCCGAAGTCGAACATTGGAAGCAACATGCTCCCTACAAAATCGTGGCTGGCGCCAACGGTGCCGCCGTGGTTGAAATCGACGGGCACCAGTACACCCCGCAGGAAGTCTCCGCGACTATCCTCAGCAAGCTGAAAGCCGACGCTGAAGCCTATCTCGGCGAACCCGTGACCGAAGCGGTCATCACCGTCCCGGCCTACTTCAACGACGCCCAGCGTCAGGCCACCAAGGACGCCGGTAAGATCGCCGGCCTCAACGTCAAGCGTATCGTCAACGAGCCGACTGCTGCTGCTCTTGCCTATGGCCTGGACAAGCAGGGCACCGACCAGCGCATCCTGGTCTTCGACCTGGGCGGCGGCACCTTCGACGTCTCCATCCTCGACCTCGCCGACGGCGTGTTTGAGGTTCTGTCCACCTCGGGCGACAACCACCTGGGCGGCGACGACTGGGATCAGCGCGTCATCGACTGGATGGCCGATAAGTTCCAGCAGGAGAACGGTGTCGACCTGCGTCAGGACCCCATGGCCCTGCAGCGTCTGAAGGAGGCCGCCGAGAACGCCAAGAAGGAGCTCTCCGCAGCCCAGCAGTCCACCATCAACCTGCCGTTCATCACCATGAACCAGTCTGGCCCGCTGCACCTCAACTACACGCTGACCCGCGCCGAGTTCGAGAAGATCACCCGCGACCTGCTCGAGCGCTGCAAGCAGCCTGTCACCAACGCTCTGCGCGACGCTAAGCTCAAGCTCTCCGATCTGACCGAGGTCATCCTCGTCGGCGGCTCCACCCGTATGCCCGCCGTCCAGGAGCTCGTCAAGACCATGACCGGCAAGCAGCCCAACATGTCCGTGAACCCCGACGAGGTCGTTGCCGACGGCGCTGCCGTCCAGGGCGGCGTGCTCACCGGCGACGTCGAGGGCATCCTGCTGCTCGACGTTACCCCGCTGTCGCTGGGCGTCGAGACCATGGGCGGCATCATGACCAAGATGATCGACCGCAACACCACGATCCCGACCTCCAAGACCGAGGTCTACTCCACCGCTGCCGACAACCAGACCAGCGTCGAGATCAACGTGCTCCAGGGCGAGCGCGAGCTTGCCCGCGACAACAAGTCGCTCGGTAAGTTCCAGCTGACCGGTATCCCGGCTGCCCGTCGCGGCGTGCCGCAGATCGAGGTCACCTTCGACATCGACGCCAACGGCATCGTCAAGGTCTCCGCTAAGGACAAGGGCACCGGCAAGGAGCAGCAGATCACCATCTCCGGCTCCACCGCCCTGTCCGACGACGAAGTCGATCGTATGGTCAAGGACGCCGAGGCTCATGCCGAGGAGGACAAGAAGCAGAAGGAAGAGGTCGAGGTCCGTAACCAGACCGATAGCCTGTGCTACTCCACCGAGCAGACCCTCAACGAGCTGGGCGACAAGGTTTCCGCCGACGTGAAGTCCAAGGCCGAGGCCGCTATCGCCGACGCCAAGAAGGCGCTCGAGGGTTCTGACGTCGAGGCTATCAAGGCCGCCGGCGAGTCCCTGCAGTCCGTGGCCTACGAGCTGGCCCAGGTTGTCTACGCCGACGCTCAGCAGCAGACCGACGGTGCCGCCGGCGCCCAGCCTGCCGACGATGACGTTGTCGACGCCGACTACGAGGTTGTGGACGACGAGGACAAATAATCATGTCCGCCCGTAAAGCTCGCACGGAGGCGGCCGCCGCTGGCGCCGCCCCCGTTGACTCTGAGGAGAAGGACGTGAAGATTCCCGTAGAGGCCGTTGACGATACCGTGGCCAACGAGGCCCCGGCCGCCGAGGCTGCCGAGAACCAGGTAGAGGATTCCAACAAGGAGGCGACGATGACCGAGGACGAGATGGTGGAAGCCGCTATCCGCGCCGGTGAGGAAGCCGCCGACAACGACTTTAAGCTCAAGTTCGAGCAGGCTCAGAAAGAGCTTGCCGACGTGCGCAATGAGCTCGATGCTGCGGCAGAGGCTCAGAAGGCCGCCGAGGACAAGGCAAAGGACGCCACCGAGCGTACCGCCCGTCTGCAGGCCGACTGGGAGAACTTCCGTCGCCGCACCGCCAATGAGCGTATCGCCGAGCGCGAGCGCGCGACCGAGAAGCTTGTTACCGCGCTGTTGCCGGTGATTGACGATATCGAGCGCGCGATCGACCATGCCCGTAGCCAGGAGCTTTCCGACGACTTTAAGCAGTTCGTCGATGGCGTCGATGCGGTGCATGCCAAGCTGCTCGATGTGTTTGCGCACGAGGGCGTTGAGCCCATCGACCCCAAGGGCGAGGCGTTCGATCCGCTCGAGCACCAGGCCGTGGGGCGTGTCGAGGACGCATCGCAGTACGACGAGACTGTCAACGACGTGTACCAGAAGGGCTACCGCATGGCGGATCGCATCCTGCGTTCCGCGATGGTGACGGTGACCTACGGTGGCGAGAAGCGCCCCGCACCGGAGCCCGAAGCGGCGCCCGAGGATGCTACGGCCGATACGGCCGAGAGCACCGAGGAGTAATTGAGAAGGGCCCCGGGGCAACACCCGGGGCCCTTTCTGGCCTAGTGCCATATGAAAGCATGAGCCGCCGCCCGCTGGGCGGCGGATGAAACAGGAGAGGAGCTACGATGGCTGCAGGCAAAACCTTCTATGACATCCTGGGCGTATCCAAGAGCGCCTCCGACAAAGAGATCAAGAGCGCGTTTCGCAAGCTCGCGCAAAAATATCACCCCGATGCCGGAGGCGACGAGGCCAAGTTCAAGGAGATTAGCGAGGCCTACGAGACGCTTTCGGACGAGAAGAAGCGCAAAGAGTACGACCAGATGCTCATGTTTGGCGGCATGCCGGGCGCGGGCGGCGCGTATGGCGGCGGCTACGGTGCCGGCGCTGGTGCCAGCGGCTGGGGCGACATCTTCGACAGCATCTTTAGCGGCAACGGCGCCTGGGGCAGCGATTGGGGCTCGGGCTTTGCCGGGGCTGCGGGCGCTGCCGGTGCCGGCGCTGGCCGCAGCCGCGCTCGCAAGGGCGGCGACCTGTCGCTGACCGTCGATGTGACGGCCGAGGACGCGTTTCGCGGTGTGACGCACAAGGTCACCTACCGCATTCCCTCGACAGGCGAGCAGCAGACCATTACGGTCTCGGTGCCTGCAGGCGCGGTCGACGGCGGCAAGCTGCGTTACAAACGTCGCGGCGAGTATGGCGTTGCCGGCGGCGAGCGCGGCGACCTGGTCGTGACCACGCATGTGGAGGAGCATCCGCTGTTTAGGCGCAAAGGCGCCGACGTGACCATGGAGGTACCGGTCTCGGTCTACGAGGCGGCGCTCGGCTGCACGGTGGACGTGCCCACGCCCGGCGGTGCGACGGTCCGTTTGAAAGTGCCCGCGGGTACCCAGACGGGCAAGAAGTTCCGCTTTAAGGAGATGGGCGCGCCCGATGTTAAGCACCGTGGCCGCACGGGCGCGCTGCTCGTCGAGATCAAGGTGCAGGTTCCCACGAACCTGTCCGACGATGAGCGCGATGCCATGACCAAGCTGCGCGAGGCCGACACGCGCGACTATCGCGAGAAGGTCAATCGTTACAAGGCGACGTACTAGGGCGGTCGCGGCGCACGCCCACGCCCGCGGGCTTATGATGGACGATAACGAGACGGAAAGGGGTCAGGTAGCATGGCCGAGGACAATAGGAACAAACCGCTGTACATGATCAGCGTGGCGGCCGAGCTGACCGGCATGCACCCGCAGACTCTGCGCGTCTACGAGTCCAAGGGCCTGGTGAATCCTCAGCGCTCGGGCGGTAACACGCGCCTGTATTCGCGTGCCGATATCGAGCGTCTGGAACTCATCAACCAACTGACCGACGAGGGCATCAACCTTGCCGGCGTGGTGCGCATCCTCGATATGAAGGAGCGTTCCGAGGAGCGCGAGCGCGAGAACGAGAAGCTCCGCGCTCGCGTGCGCCAGCTCGAGGACGAGCTGCACGAGTATAAGATGCAGAAGAAGATCACCGCCCTGGCCCCGCGCGACGGCTCAGTCAACCCCGAGCAAGTCATGCGCAAGCTGCTAGGTACGGGTAGCGACCTATAGCTCCGCCGACGCTGCCGGGCACTCATTGGGGACAGACTTAAATGAGTGCCCGCAGAATGAGAGTGGATAATCTCCCGTTTTTGGCCTGTTTGCAGGCTCAAAGTGGGAGATTATCCACTCTCGTCATTTCGGCGTCTAAGTCTGCCCCCGGCACCCAACTCGTTCTTTGCTTTACTGAGATAAAGTGAACGTGCAGATTCGTAACCCACTCGCAACCGTTCTATGGCACGATATTGAACGAATGTATGCTATGCGCCCAAATCGTTTTGGGCAGAGTGGGAGACAGTATGGTCAAGCTGTACGAGGACGGCATCTACCTGCGCGGCGGCAGCGAGGTTGTGCCTGCGGCCGAGGCTGCCGAGCGCGGTATTACGCAGACGCCCGAGGATGCCAAGCGCGGCACCATCGCGTATTCGATCCTCCAGGCACACAATACGTCCGGAGATCCCGAGGCACTCAAGATTCGCTTCGACGCCATGGCGAGCCACGACATCACCTTTGTCGGCATCATCCAGACGGCGCGCGCCTCGGGCATGGAGCAGTTCCCGCTGCCTTACGTGCTCACCAACTGCCATAATTCGCTGTGCGCCGTGGGCGGCACCATCAACGAGGACGACCACGTCTTTGGCCTCTCGGCCGCCAAGAAGTACGGTGGCATCTTCGTTCCGCCGCATATCGCCGTTATCCACTCCTTTATGCGTGAGAACTTCGCGGGCTGCGGCAAGATGATCCTGGGTTCCGACTCGCACACCCGCTACGGCGCTCTGGGCACTATGGCCGTGGGCGAGGGCGGTGGCGAGCTGGCAAAGCAACTGCTGCGCGACACCTACGACGTCGCCTATCCCGGCGTCGTCGCCATCTACCTCACGGGTGCCCCGCGCCCCGGCGTCGGCCCGCACGATGTGGCGCTCGCCATCATCCGCGCTGTCTTTGCCAAGGGCTACGTCAAGAACAAGGTCATGGAGTTTGTGGGCCCCGGCATCGCGAGCATGACGACCGACTACCGCAACGGCGTCGACGTCATGACCACCGAGACCACCTGCCTGTCGAGCATCTGGGCCACCGACGAGGACACGCACGCGTTTTTGACCATGCACGGCCGCGGCGACGACTATCGCGAGCTCAAGCCCGCCGATGTCGCCTACTACGACGGTTGCGTCGAGGTCGACCTGTCGAGCATCAAGCCCATGATCGCACTGCCGTTCCATCCTTCCAACGGCTTTGAGATCGACGAGCTCAACGAGAACCTCGAGGACATCCTGCACGAGGTGGAGCTCGAGGCCGCCAAGATCGGCGAGGGCAAGACGCACTTTAGCCTGCTCGACAAGATCGTCGACGGCAAGCTGCACGTGCAGCAGGGCGTTATCGCCGGCTGCTCGGGCGGCAACTATGACTCCGTGGTCCAGGCTGCCCGCGTGCTCAAGGGCGCCAATACCGGCTGCGGCGAGTTCTCGCTGTCGGTCTATCCCACGAGCCAGCCCGTGGCGCTCGAACTTACACGCCGCGGCTACATCTACGACCTCATGGAGGCCGGCGCAATCGTGCGCACGGCATTCTGCGGCCCGTGCTTCGGCGCCGGCGACACGCCCGCCAACAACGGCCTTTCGATCCGTCACACCACGCGCAACTTCCCCAACCGCGAGGGTTCCAAGCCGGGTAATGGCCAGCTGAGCGCCGTGGCCCTGATGGACGCCCGCTCCATTGCGGCAACGGCTGCCAACGGCGGCGTCCTGACGCCGGCGACCGACCTGCCCGAGGACACTTGGGACGAGGCCTGCGAGTACACCTTTGACGACGCGCCGTACAAGAAGCGCGTGTACTGGGGCTTTGGCAAGGCGGAGCCTGCCGACGAGCTGGTCGAAGGCCCCAACATCAAGCCGTGGCCCGCGATGGAGCCGCTCGGCGACGACATCCTGCTCAAGGTTTGCTCCAAGATCATGGACCCGGTCACCACGACCGACGAGCTCATTCCCTCGGGCGAGACGAGCTCCTTCCGCTCCAACCCGCTGGGCCTGGCTGAGTTTACGCTGAGCCGCCGCGACCCGGCCTACGTGGGTCGCTCCAAGGAGGTCGACGCTGTGGAGAAGCGTCGCGTTGCCGGCGAGTCCGCGGGCGACCTGGCGGCGTTCGATGCCGAGCTTGCCGGTGTGTTTGAGGCGCTGGCCGGCGCGGGTGTCGCGGCCGATGCCAAGGCGACCGAGTTCGGTTCCATGATTTACGCCAAGAAGCCTGGCGACGGCAGCGCCCGCGAGCAGGCCGCGAGCTGCCAGCGCGTAATTGGCGGCCTGGCCAACATCGTCCACGAGTACGCCACCAAGCGCTATCGCTCCAACGTGATGAACTGGGGCATGGTGCCCTTCCAGATGGAGGCCGAGCCCAACTTTGAGGTGGGCGATTACGTCTTTGTGCCGGGTATCCGTGCCGCGCTCGATGGCGACCTGAAGGACATCGCCGCCTACGTGGTGCGCGCCGATGGTGCGGTCGAGCAGATTGAGCTCTACATTGCCGATATGACGGCAGAGGAGCGTGCCATCGTCAAGGCCGGCTGCCTGATCAACTACAACAAGTTCAAGGCCGCTGCCGAGTAGCGCACTTAATTGTCCGCCCGGGGCTTACCCTTTCCCGCCCGCTCACGCGCTTCACGAGGGCCGCGTTCGGGAAAGGGTAAGCCCCGGGCTACATTTCTGCGTTCTCGTTGGGTCTTGAGGGACGCTAATAAATAGACTTGCTTGATGCCGCCTCTGTTATCGGGGCGGCTTCTTTTTGTTGAAAACCACCACAAAGGGGGCAGGCACCTTTGTGGTGGTGGGGACGAGCTCGATGCTGTTGTGATCGTTGAGCGGCATGTTAATGGGCGGCTCTACAGAATTTCATCTGGGCTGGCGGGTTTGGTTGTTTTGGGGATGCCGAGTTTGGATGACGCGAAATCGTCAACATTGTCCTTAATTCCGTCTTTGGTGTAGACAGTGACCATATAGGTGCTGTGTCCGAATTCGCCCTTGTCGCGTGTTGCCCAGGCATCCCAGTAGGCGGCCCCGTTTCGCCCTTTGATTTTTCCGACACGGCGGAGTTCTGTTCGCTTTAATTTCTGGTTGCTATAGATGGTTCGACCGGCCTCCTCGGTGAGCCCGCACTGTCCAAGCATCTTGTCGAGGACTTGGTTCATGTGGCGCTCATCGGTGTTTGGTGCGTAGTCGTAGGCGAGGGTGATGAAGTCGAGTGGCTGGTCGTCGATTAGATAGTTTAGCGTCTGAGGTCCAAGGCAGAAATAGGGGGAGCATCCGTCGATCTGACCGAGCAGTGGCAACTTTGACTGCCAACTTCCGGTGGGAATTCCATCTTCGTAAAACACGCCGCGACAGATAAAGGAGAGCGAGGTGGCACGCGAGCTGGCGTCGACCATTCCGCATAAATCGAAGGGCGAGGTGATACCAAGGGAAAAGGGCGTGATGACGATAAGGAAGAGCATCACGATGGGTATGGCGAGAATGGCGATGACGTTGCGACCGGTGGAATGAGGCGGCTTCATATGCGCTCCTCGAGACAAAGATCTGTTGAGGATAGGCAGAAATGGATATGTTCAGAGAGCAATTCAAGTTTAATCTCATTGCGCGAGATGGTCGACCGTTAGCGTCGAAAACCACCACAAAGGTGCCTGTCCCCTTTGTGGTGGTGAGGAGCGCGCGGCTTCTTTTGGTAATAGTGTTAGCTGGCGGTATCATTAGTGCAGGTGGCGAAGGTTTGCATTGTGGGGTGTTTTGCCGTGAGCCGTTCTGCCCGTATTGGATTGATTGTCTTGGCGCTTGCGATCGCTGTGGTTGGCGCGGGCGCTGTCGGTATGGCATTTCTACCTGCTGCGGTGACGGAGCCGGTGGTCAAGCCTGTGACTCAATCTGTCGAACTTCTGACCGGCGACGACAAGCCCGAGACCATTACCGTTGATTTTGATGAGCAGCCGGCTGTGCTGGGTATTAGTAATTATCCGCGTATTCAGCTTGGGGCCATGCGCTATACCACGGATACAAGCCTGATCGATAGGGCGTCCGAGCTACTCAAGGGCAAAACATTTAAGCGTTGGTACGGATATGCGTCCTATCGGGCAAAAGCGAACGACATGGTTGGCGGATGCCACTCGTCCATCGAGCTGGACACTGCAAACGGCGCAAAGTTATGTGATGTCTCGTACGATCCGGGCTACGAGGGCAATGAGGGTCCGGGCATCTACATCATGGACGGCGATGTCGCCTATGTCATGGAGGGCGACCAGAGCGAGCTCAACGATTTTATGGGTCAGTGTATCCAAGATGCCTATAAACAGACCTGCTTGCCTGACCCGCAGACTGCACGCGATAGTGGGTCTGCCCGTACATGGCTGTTCGAGGATGAGATGCCCTGGACCGTCGAATCGGGAAGTACGGGTTCGGCGAAGGAGTAGAGACCGCGACCACCACAAAGGTGCCTGTCCTCTTTGTGGTGGTTTTCGGTCTGTCTCGATCTGTAACATCTAGGATCAAAAATGGCTGCTAGATGTTACAGATCGAGACGGTAGCGCGCCTGGGCAGCGGCGGGCTGACATCTCAGTACCCTATCCGTAATTCACTCAGAAAATCTTATATATAGAGACTTAGATTTGTGTATAAGATCGCGTAAAGCTGGCAACAATACTTCTCGAACAACGTGAAGCCGCCCCGTAGGGCGGCCGCCCCAAGAGAGGTGATTCCATGAGAATCGATAAGCTAGCAATGACGTCGCGCGAGGCGCTGCAGACCGCCATGAGCACGGCTGCCGATGCACAGGCCGGCGCGGTGGAGCCGATCCACCTGCTGTCTGCCCTGCTCGGTGCCGGCGAGCGCAATATCTCCGTGATCATCGAGCGCATCGGTGCCGACCCGGCTCAGCTCGCACGCTCCACACAAGATGCCATCGACCATGCGCCCAAGGTGTCGGGCGAGGGTCAGCAGATGGGCCTGTCCAACGAGCTCGTTCGCGTGATCGAGAAGGCCGAGAAAAAGGCCACCAAGATGGGCGACAGCTTTGTGGTGACCGAGCATCTGCTGATGGCACTTGCCGAGGACAAGGGTGAGGCGGGTCGCGTGCTGCGTGACGCCGGCGTGACCAAGGAGCGCATCGAGCAAGTCTACGAGGAACTGCGCGGCGATGACCGCGTGACGTCTGCCGAGGACAAGACGCAGTTTGAGGCGTTGGAGCAGTACGGTCGCAACATCTGCGATCTGGCTCGCGCCGGCAAGCTCGACCCGGTCATCGGCCGTACCGACGAGATCCGTCGTACTATTCAGGTTCTGTCCCGCCGCACCAAGAACAACCCCGTGCTTATCGGCGAGCCGGGCGTCGGCAAGACGGCCATCGTCGAGGGCATTGCTCAGCGAATCGTGGCCGGCGACGTACCGAGCACCCTGCGCGACCGCGACCTCATCGAGCTCGACATGAGCGCGCTGGTCGCCGGCGCCAAGTACCGCGGCGAGTTCGAGGACCGCTTGAAGGCCGTGCTCAAGGAAGTGCAAAAATCCGAAGGCAAGGTCATCCTGTTCATCGATGAGCTCCATACCATCGTGGGCGCGGGTGCCACCGAGGGCTCCATGGACGCCGGCAACATCCTCAAACCGGCGCTCGCTCGTGGCGACCTGCACGCGATCGGCGCGACCACGCTCGACGAGTACCGCAAGTACATCGAGAAGGACGCGGCGCTCGCCCGTCGTTTCCAGACCGTGATGGTCAGCGAGCCTACCGTCGAGGACACCATTTCAATCCTGCGTGGCCTGAAGGAGAAGTACGAAATCTTCCACGGCGTACACATCACCGATAGCGCGCTCGTGGCTGCCGCCGACCTCTCCGACCGCTACATCGCCGACCGCTTCCTGCCCGACAAGGCTATCGACCTGGTCGATGAGGCCGCGAGCCGCCTGCGCATGGAACTCGACAGCATGCCGGTCGAGATCGACGCCACCACGCGTCAGCTCACCCAGCTGCAGATCGAGGAACAGGCGCTCATGAAAGAGACCGACGACGCCTCTAAGGAGCGTTTGGAGGCTCTGCGCCAAGAGATTGCCGAAGTCCAGGAAAAGCTCAACGTGCAAAAGGCCGGCTGGCTCAACCAAAAGAACGCCATCGACCACGTGCAGGAGCTTAAGGGCCAGCTTGACGCGGCCAAGAGCGAAGAGGAGCGCGCGACGCGCAACGGCGATCTGGGCCGTGCGTCCGAGCTTCGCTATTCTGTGATCCCGGGTCTGCAGCAGCAGATTCAGGATTCCGAGGCTGCGCTCGAGGCGCAAAAGCAGCAGGACGGCGAGGGCCTCAACGAACAGGTGACCTCCGACGAGATCGCCGAGGTCGTGAGCGCCTGGACCGGTGTGCCCGTGTCCAAGATGATGCAGGGCGAGCTCGACAAGTTGAAGGGCTTGGAGGGCGAGCTGCATAAGCGCGTTATCGGTCAGGACGAGGCCGTCTCCGCTGTAGCCGCGGCCGTGCGTCGCAGCCGTGCGGGTCTCTCCGACCCAGACAAGCCCATCGGCAGCTTCTTCTTCCTGGGCCCCACCGGCGTAGGCAAGACCGAGCTCGCCAAGGCGCTGGCCGAGTGCCTGTTCGATGACGAGCGCGCGCTCGTGCGTATCGACATGTCCGAGTATATGGAGAAGTTCAGCGTCCAGCGTCTGATCGGTGCGCCCCCGGGATACGTGGGCTATGACGAGGGCGGCCAGCTCACCGAGGCCGTGCGCCGTCGTCCCTACTCCGTGATCTTGCTCGACGAGATGGAGAAGGCTCATCCGGATGTCTTTAACGTGCTGCTGCAGGTGCTCGACGACGGCCGTTTGACCGACGGTCAGGGTCGCCAAGTGTCCTTCAAGAACACGATTATCATCATGACGTCCAACGTGGGCTCCAAGGCTATCGCCGATCTGTCCGGCAAGGACGAGGAGGAGATGCGCCATCAGGTTGACGGGGCCATGGCTCAAACCTTCCGCCCCGAGTTCCTCAACCGTATCGACGATATCGTGGTGTTCCATCCGCTCGGCATGGCGCAGATCGAGAAGATCGTCGACATCCAGCTCGCCGACGTCCGCGCGCGTCTGGCCAAGGAGCGCATGACGCTGGCCATCACCCCGGCGGCCAAGCAGATGCTCGCCGTGGGCGGCCTGGACCCGGTCTTTGGTGCCCGTCCGCTCAAGCGTCTCGTGCAGCGCGAGGTCGTGGATGCCATTGCCGCCGCTATCATCGACGGTACGGTGCGCGAGGGCGATCAGGTGACGGTCGATGTCGACAAGGACGGCGGTTTTACCGTCGTGTGCGACAACACGCCGACGCCGATATACGAGGCGCCCGAGGAATAGCTGAGCTCAAGCAAAGGGGCGGCGGGATTTACCCGTCGCCCCTTTTTCATGCTGCGTCGAATGTGCCGGGCAGTCTAGGCGTAGATGATCTCCAAGTTGGGGGCAAGCTCGGCAAGTCGCTGCCTCGTGTCCGCATCGACACCGGTGTCGGTGATCAGGCAGTTAATCTCATTGAGGTCAAGGGCGTGAACCAAGCCGATGACGCCGATTTTCGATGAGTCCATGAGGGTTATGCGTCGGTCGGCAGCGTTCGCGATGGCGCTCACCATGTTCGCCTGCTCCAATCGATGCGCCATAAATCCTTTTGAAAACGAGAAGGTATTGGTTCCCATGAAAGCAGTGGGAACAAAGTACTCGTTAAGCAGCCGGATAGTCTCGTTGCCCTGTGTGTAGTGATAGCCAAATCTCAGTTGTCCGCCCAGGAGAATGACCTCGCTGTCCACCAGCAATTCTTCGGCAAGTATCGCGTGAGATAGGTCGTTCGTGAGAACCGTGAGATTCTTGCGGCCCTTGAGAGCGCGTAGCATGCAGCCCGTTGTTGTTCCCGATTGAAGAAAGAACGTGTCGCCGTCGCGCACCATTTTCGCCGCAGCGTAACCGATGCGGCGTTTTTCGTCTTGGGCCGTCGAAGAAGCGTCTTCAAACGAAAGTTCGCGAGAATTGGGGTTCGGTAAGATCGCGCCGCCATGGGTTCGCCTGAGAAGTCCTCTGCCTTCGAGAGCCCGCATATCCTTTCGAATGGTCGCTTCCGAAACACCGAAGCGCTCGCTGAGGTCAACAATGCGAACAGTGCTGTTCGCATTGAGTAAGTCGAGTATTTCTTCCTGCCGTTCTTCCAGGTAATAGGAACGCGGTTCACTCATAAGAACTCCCAGGGCTTGTTGTGGGACAAGGCTTGTTACCTTCAGTTTTACCAGAACAACAATTCCTGAAATGAAATAAAACAACTCTAAACAAAACATATCGAACGTTCGGGGCAGGTTTTCGACCGTTCGCGGTAGCAGACGTCAATTCCGAAACAAAGCAAAACAAAACGCAATATAATGAACTCGCAAAATGTTGCGTTTGGAGAAAGCCAAACAGCGATGGTCTGCCTGAGGAAAGGAGAACAGATGCTCGTCAGTATGAGAGATATCTGCAACATCGCCGAACAGAACAATATGGCGGTCGCTGCAGTAAATTCCGCGAGTCTTGAGGCCGTCCGCGCCGCTGTGGACGTGGCGGAGGAAACAGGTTATCCGATTATCATCCAGCATGCCGAGGTTCACGAGTCGCTGGTGCCGATTGACGTGGTGGCTCCGCTGGTTACAGCACTGGCTGAGCGCTCGAGTGCGCATATCTGCCTGAATCTGGATCATTGTGAGAATCTATCCTATGCTCGTCGTGCGTTGGAGCTCGGTTTCACGGGCGTCATGTTCGACGGTTCTGCACTTTCCTACGAACGTAATGTTGAGCTTTCCCAGTACGCTGCCCAGATGTGCGCCGACTTTGGTGCAGGCCTTGAGTGCGAACTTGGTTCTATGGGGTCGCGTGAGGGTGGCGATCCTGATGCTGGGTCCACGGCGGAAGAGGCGGGCGCCATCTATACCGATCCTGACCAGGCGCGTGACTTCGTTGAGTCCACGGGGCTCGATATCCTGGCCTGCTCGTTCGGAACGGTGCACGGCCTGTATAAGGGCGAGCCCCATTTGAACATTGACGTTCTGACCGACATTCGCAGCTGTGTGAACGTGCCACTTGTCATGCACGGTGGCTCCGGTGTTTCCGACGAGGATTACGCTCGTGCCATCAATGCCGGCATCCGCAAGATTAACTACTACACGTATGGCGTTAAATATGCCGGCGATGCCGTGCGCGCCATGGTTGATGAAAAGACTGAGGGACATCCGGATGCTCCGATCTATTGGCACGATATGACGGCAGTCGCGTTCGAGAGCCTGCGCAGCACATTCGAGCATGTCGTGCGAGTATTCGCCAATGGCGCGGCTCCTTTGGCTTAAGGGGTGTGCTATGAAGAAAATTTTAGTTGCAACCCACGGACGCCTAGCAAGTGGCGTCAAAAGTGTGGCTGAGGTGCTGCTTCATGATGATAGCGCCATAACCGTCGTTGATTGCTATGTGGACGAATCGGATCCCAATGAGCAGATCGCAGAGTTTATCGATGGCGTGAGGCCAGAGGACGATGCGTTGATCGTTACCGATCTTTTGGGCGGGAGCGTCTGCAACATGGTTACGGCCATGCAGCCGGAAAAGCACGGCATCGTACATGTGACCGGTTTCAACATCGCGTTAATTCTCGAATGCCTGATTACGGGCGAGGCGTTCACGCCCGAGTATATCGACAGCGTAATCGCGCAGGCATCGACCTCCATGCGGCGTGTGGTCCTGCGGGCAGGCGGGGCGACAGATACCGATGACGATTTCTTTGGATAGGAAGTGGTCCGCTTTGGCGGGCGGAGCGAAGACGAAAGGAGAACGAAATGATCGTTCAGCTGCGAGTGGATGACCGCCTGGTTCACGGACAGGTCACGCTCATGTGGGGAAAGGAGCTGAGCACCAAGGGTATTTTAGTCGCGAATGACGCTGCGGCCCAAAATGAAACCCAGTCGTCGACGCTCAAGATGGCTTGCCCGAGTGGGCAGAAGCTTCTCATCCGTACAATAGACGACGCTATCAAGATTGCTAACGATCCGCGTGCGGGCGAGATGCGCATCTTCGCCCTTACTGGGAACATCGCCGATGCACTCAAACTAGTGAAAGGGGCTCCCGGTAGGATCGGCAGCGTGAACGTTGCGAATGTCGGCCGCTTCGATCGAAGCGACGATGCAGCCAAGGTGCTGCTGACAACGGGTGTAACGCTCAATCCAGACGAGGTGGCTGCAGCGCGCGAGCTGTGTGAGCAAGATCTGCCGGTGTTTCATCAGGTCGGCGTTACAGACGGTAAGGTCAAGGTTTCCGACCTGCTGGCAAAGCTCTAAGGAGGGATTGATATGCTGACGACTGCGCTCTTGGCATATTTGGCAGCTTTTATCTGCTATTTCGTCCAATGGACGTTTGGACAGCCCATGATTGACCAGCCCCTGGGCGTGGGTCTTGTGGCGGGCATTATCTTTGGCGATGTTACCGCAGGCATTATCATCGGTGCTGCGCTCCAGGCTATTTTCATCGGAAGCGTCAACGTGGGCGGTGCGACTTCGGCTGATACGGTGGCAGGAACGGTGCTCGCTGTGTGCTTCGTGGTCGTGTCTGGCATGGAGCAGGGCGTAGCGATTCCGCTCGCGGTGGCTGCGGCTATTTTTGCGAACATCATCTACTCGCTCGTTCTCAACGTGCTCATGTCTTTCTGGGCTCCTGTTATTGATTGGGCCGCGAACTCGGGTGACAGTAAGAAGCTCTTCATCTGCCATTTTGGCGGCGCCGTAGTCATGAACGGTCTATTCGCCATCCCGACGTTTTTGGCGGTGTGGGTCGGTGCCGAGCCGGCATCGCAGCTTATGAATATGGTGCCGCAGGCGGTCCTGAACGGGTTCAATGCTGCATCCGGCCTGCTTCCCGCCGTGGGCATGGCGCTACTTCTGCGCATGCTCTGGGATAACAAGATTGCAATTTATTTCCTGCTCGGCTTCGTGCTCTTCCAATATCTCAACATGCCCATGGTCGCAATTGCCGCCGTCGGTGCAGTGATCTTGGTCGTTACGGCCCTGCGTGACCTTGAAAATCTCGACCTGCGCAACCAGATTAAGGCCTTGCGCGAATCGGGCGTCGCAGCTGGTGCCCAGTCCGTCGCCGAGCTCGAAGAGGAGGATTTCTTCGCATGAGTACCACCGATACCGCAAGCGAGAAGATCAGCATCTCCACTAAGGATCTTTCCGCTGAAGACCGTAAGATGCTGCGCGGCATCTTCTTCCACTCGTTCAACGTCTTTGCCCATTACGGCGGCGGCGCTCGCGGAGGCGCTTCAGGCTTCATGTGGTCCATCTGGCCTGCCATCGAGCGTTTCTACCCGGATAAAGAACAGCGTCGCGATGCCCTGGTACGCCATTCGACCTGGTATAACATCACGTCAAATGTCGGTACGTTCTGCATGGGCCTTGTTGCCTCGATGGAGAAGGAGAACGCGGCCGAGCCTGATTTCGATACGCATTCGATCGACTCGGTCAAAGCTTCGCTCATGGGTCCCATGTCGGGCATCGGCGATGCAATCTTCTGGGGCGTTATCCGTGTTATCGCGGCCTCGGTCGGTATGGCGCTGTGCTCTCAGAACGGATCGCTTCTGGGTCCGATCGCGTTTCTGCTCATTTACAACATTCCGTCGTGGATTACGCGTTGGGTGCTGACGGTTCTTGGGTATCGCGTCGGTTCGAGCTTCATCACCAAGATCTACGAGAGCGGCTTGATGGGTATTGTAACCAAACTCTCAAGCACGCTCGGCCTGCTGATGATCGGCGCCATGGCTGCCTCGTTCGTTAAGTTCAACTGCGCGATCTCAATTCCGATGCCCGAGGGCGATCCGGTCATGATCCAGACGTATCTCGATACGATCTTCATCGGCCTGATTCCGCTGCTGTACACCCTGGGTTGTTTCAAGCTGCTCAAGAAGAACACCAACGTGAACTGGATCATTATCGGCACCATGATCATTGGCCTGGTGCTTGGCCTGACGGGGATTTGCTAGTTGCTGCAAGTTTCAAGACGATGTTTACCCGCCCGAGTGTGCCTAAGGTGCGCTCGGGCGGGCTTGCGTTGGGTTTAAAGCAATGTATACACTGTCTGCGCCGATACGCGTAGACGATTCGTAAGCACGTGTGCGCTCTGGATACCGCATCCCGCGGTATCCATGCATTACGATGGCCGTAATCAGTCATAGTGTAAGAATGGAATTCAAGCCACACGGAAAGGTGCATGCCATGGATAGCAAGGACGAGTGCAAGCAGCCCCTGCGCGAGAAGAGGGAGACGAAAAAGCCCACCGATCCCTACATTCGTGCCGAGAACGAGGATGACGACGGCTACGATCCTTATAGCGATCGTCGCCCCGAGCGCGAGCCCCTCTTCGAAGCCGACCCCTGGCGTTAAGTAGCTGATTTGGGACGGGGCTTTTTTAGCTACTTTGTTTTCGGCTAGAGGCGTTCATGCCTGCCCCCTCGGCCGCTCGATATCCTCCGGGAGGGGCCACTAATAGAAAACTTGCTTATCCATTAATCAAGATACGCATAATCTTGCTCTCCTGCTAATCAAGAATCGTTATAATCTTGATTAGCAGGAGAGCAAGATTGGAGAATTATGGCATTCAACGACTTGGTGGCTCAAAAAATAAAGGACTTTGAGCAACAGGGGATTCCGCAGGTCTTTGAGCGCGACCTTGATCTGGGCAACCCGCAGGAGCCAAAGCGCGACAACATCGTATATGTGATTGTGGGCGCCCGTCGTTGTGGAAAGACGTATCGCCTGTATCAGGAGATACGGCGGCTTCAGGGCCAAGGCGTCGAGCTTGACCGGATGCTATATTTCAATTTTGAGGATGAGCGCTTGCGTCCGTATGAGCCATCGCTACTAGCGGACGTGCTCGATACATTCTATGCACTATATCCTGCTGCTCGAGGCGAGGGCGCCTACCTTTTCTTTGACGAGATCCAGGAAATACCCGAATGGGGTGCGTTTCTGCGACGCGTGGTCGATACGGAGAAGGCGACCGTTTACGTGACGGGATCTTCTTCTAAGATGCTGTCCTCAGAACTTAAGAGCGAGTTCAGGGGCCGTTCTCTTGTGCGAGAGCTTTTTCCGTTGAGTTTTTCGGAATACGTCCGATATAAGACGGGGAGCGTTCCTGAGTCGAACGCGCCCTTCTCCTCAAGCGCTGCAGCGTTGCTCCGACACCATCTGGTCGGATATCTCGAGCGAGGGGGATTCATCGCGACACTTGAGCAGACGCCCGCAGACGCGATTCAGCTGCTACAGGAATATGCGTCGCGAACGGTCGCTATGGACGTTGTGGAGCGTTACGACGTCAAGAGCCCTCGTTTGGCCTCACTGTTTCTGACGCGGTGTATGGCATCTTCGGGACGAGAGCTGTCGGTGAACAAGGTGTACAACGAGTTCAAGAGCAGGCAGATACCCGTCAGTCGTAATTCGCTCAGCGACTTACTTGAGTATTACGAGGACGCCTACCTGCTGTTTTCTGTGCCGGAGTTTACGCGTTCACTTGCAAATAATACGCGGTCTGCGTCTAAAGTCTACGCTGTCGATCCTGCGATGTTTGGAGCATTCTCTCCCGCATCGGCATTGGACCAGGGCCAGAGGCTCGAGACTGCGGTGTTCAATGCGCTCAGAAGAAGGACTCCTGCGGTGCGGGTCGGTTCGGTCTGCCGCCTACTGGTCAAGGAGAAGAATAAAAGCCATGAGGTTGACTTTGTGGCTGGGGATGCACTTCTCATGCAGGCTTATAGCCTGACTCAGGTGAGTGTGGATATGGCAAGCGAGAAAACGCGCGAACGCGAAATTGCAGCCCTCGATGCCTCGATGGCCCAGTTTGATCTTGGCGAGTCGGTAATCGTTACTATGGATGAACAGGCCGATATTCCATGTGAACACGGTGTGGTACACGCTGTGCCCGCATGGAAGTGGCTCCTTGCCTAATCATCTACGGATCTGTGGGGCCAGGACCTCCTGGCCCCTTCATCACGGTTGGGGAGTACCATGATGCGCCCGGCTAGTCCTGGGCCTTGATGCTCGGCAGCAGAATCTGGGCGATGTAGTCGCATTCGAGCTTGGTGGCAGCGTCGGCCTTGCCGTCTTTGCCGACCAGCACGCTCTTGATCTGGCTGTAGGTGTAGCGGTTGCCGGTCGTAAGCTCGACAAGCTCAATGGCTGTGTCCATGGGATAGGTCGACACGGGGTTCTGCGTGCGCCCGTTGATGGTCTGGGGCACCACGTACGGATAGACGGGGCCGCTGGCGTAGACGGTATAACCGTTGCCTAGATTGGCCGCACCCAAAACCGTATCGCCCTCATCGGGCGTAAAGCTCTCGCCCTCGCGCACCGCGACGAGCGTCACAATCGGCGTATCGCTGTCGCCGGCAAGATAGATGCATAGCGTGCTGCCATTTTGCCAAGTCTCGACCTTGCCGTACCATTCGACGGGGATATCGAGCTGGTAGAGGTCGGTTGCCTTGTGACGGGCGTCGGCATCACGGGCTGCCTGTGCCTTTTGCGCGCTCAGGGCATTGACGGCGGCGTCGCGCCGCGCGGTTGCCGCCTGCTGGAGCACCTTGGCGGTGGCGGCGGAGCTCGCGCCTCCCTCCTCGGCATATTTGGCGGCGGCATCGATCTGGTCGTCGGTTACCGTGTCGGCCGAAGGCACCTTGAGTTTAAAGGCAGCCTGGGCACTTAAATCCTGTCCATCGCTCTTAACGGTGACCTGCGTCTTGGTGGTCGGGACGGTATAGATGGTGCCGTCGGCCGCGATGGGGGAGGCAGCGATGGAGAGCGTGTAATCGCCGGGCAGCAGTTTGATGCCGCGGCCGTGCTCGTCAACGTAGAGCGTTTCGCTCACAGAAGAGCCGTCGGAGTCCTGGCCACTCACCTGCACGGGGATCTTTGAGCCGGTGGAGCAGTCGAGTCCCGCGGCATGTACGCCAATTTGCACCGACATCATCGTGTGGGCATTGGCGGCGACAGCGGCAGCCTGCTCTTGCTGATATCCGTTCCAGGCAGCATAGCCTGCACCGCCGGCGACGAGCGCGACGGCCACGACACCGGCGACCATCAGATTGCGGCGCTTGGGCGACATCTTGCGATGGCGGACCTCGGCTTCGTGTGCCGAGGGAACGGACGGCAGGGGAATATCTCCCATGGCGATGGTCTCGTCGACGACTGGCGCAGAGCCCAAGCCGGGGAGCTCGCGGGTGAGCGATTCGTCGACGGGCAAGTCGCCAAGCAGGGAGGTCTCATCTCCCGCGTTGGGTTCCGGTTGGCCATTGCCCTCGTCATCGCCTTTTTCGACATCGGCTTCATCGCGAGCATCCTCGACGTCGTCGCCCGTATCCGGTATGCCATCGCCCGCCGCGTCCTGCATGTCGACGATTGTCTCGTCAAACGCAACTTCGTCCAGCGAAAACCGGTCTAGGCTCTCCAAGGCCTCGGCGCACGCCGCTGCATCTTGGGCCGCGTCCTCTTGGCCCCTCGTCTCATTTTCCATATATCCCCCAAGCTCAATATCGGGACAACAATGTACCCAAAATTAAGGTCACATAGAGCTGGCGTGCAGCCGGAAATTCGATTTTATCTGCGCGATACATTGTGAATATGTGCATGAATGCACGCGCGACAGCAAAAAGCCCCCGGAAAGCAAACGAATTGCTTTCCGGGGGCTGCGCATAACGCGAGATTACGGAGCCAAAGAGACGCGCCTACATCCAAATGCGGACGGCAGCGAGCGCGTTACTCGGCGTGCGCGTAATCAACCTTGGCGCGGCGAGCGGTAGCCTTCTCCCAATCGCTGGTGCCCTCAAAGACGTCCTGCTTGTAGGGATTGCGGCCGAGCTTCTTGGCACGGTAGACGATGTAGATGATCGCGGCGACGTTGGCGACCAGCGCGGCGATCGAGACCGCGGTAGCGGCGCCGGGGTCGAGCGTGGAGTGGGTCACAAAGATGGACTCCTCCTGGAAGTACGGGAATACCTGGGCAAACATGCACCAAATAGCCAGCGTAAAGGCACGGTTCTGGATCCAGCCGCCCTTGTTCCAGATAAAGGCGGCGACGGTGGGCGCCAGCAGCAGTGCAAAGCCGCAGAACCAGGAGTGGGTGGGCAAGCAGTTGTAGGTGTAGCAGAAGTTCCAGATATCGTAGGCGATGATGTAGACCCAGGTCATGTCGGGCCACAGCATGTCGGTCTTGTCCTCAGAGGCGTAGACACTCCACCAACCGGTCATGCAGAAGATGTTGATGATACCGGCGATGCCGTTGAACACGTTGTTCCAGCCGGCGAGCTGCGTGGCGCCCTCGGAGGTGACCCAGGTGGACTCGCCCAGGACAAAGAAGTGATAGGCGCTCTCAAAGTCGGACACGACGGCGATCATGATGTTGATGGCGACGATCACAAACGGCCACGCGCGGAACCAATGCGCCTTGCCGATCTTGCCCCACTGGTACTTAATGGCAATGAAGCCCCAGCAACCGGCCAGCGCCGCGTATACCTTGGCGTAGTGGAACCAGCTGTTCTGGTACACATGGGTGGGGTTGGTGAGCGCCCACTCGGCACCCTGTGAGACGCCGATGGCGATAGCGACGCAGTAGATGGTCATGGCCAGCGGAGCCACGCCAAAGATGATGGCCGCGCCCAGCTTGGTGCGGCGGCCGACCTCGTTGAGCACGATCAGGCCAATAAAGACCATGGCCCAGCCGGCCCAGTGGATAAGGGTATTGCTACCCTAAACATCGAACAGCATGCTGCTCTCCTTTCACAAGCCCGCGGCCCCTCTTCTGATCGCGGGCAGTTTGGCCAAATGTCGTCAGTTCTGGGGCTTGCGCTCCTGATACTTGGCGGTATAGCCCTCGATATGGAGCGTCGAGGCGATGATTTCCTTGACTGTCTCGTCGGGCACATCGGGGTGCGTGCGGATATACATCAGCAGCCCCATGATGAGGGTGCAGAACGTCTCGTAGACATGGTCGATGCGTAGCTCGTGATGGGCGACAAAATCCACCACGGTGGTATCGCAGATATACTGCGCCACGCGCTGGACCACGTTGTGCAAAAAGCCGCCGTAGAGCGCGCCGCTGCTCGAGGTGAGCGTGCTCGGCAACTCGTGGCCGCTCACGACCAGGCGCTTAAAGAGCGGAGCAACGGTGTCGAGTGCGCCTTCGATGTCGCCAACCGTGCGGCTGGCGTTCCACTGCTCGAGCTCGGCGATAAAGCCGTCGATTGCCTCGTCCATAACGGCGGTGACGGCGGCATCCATATCGGCAAAGTAGTGGTAGAACAGCGAACGCGCGCAGCCAGCCCGCTTGGTCACGGCCGATACCGAAAGATGGGACACACCAAGCTCGGCGCTCACGGCGCGCACAGCGGCGAGGATCTCGCGACGGCGCTCGTCGCCCGTCAGGCGTTTTGCCGCGCTATCGGATGCGGGGACGGCATCGACCACAGAGATATCTGCTGCGTTGTTGCCCATGTTTTGCCGCCTTTCATCCTCTTTTGCCTGACCGTTCGCCTAACAGTCTTGAATATTGTTGACGGTTCGTCAATACTGTTTTTGACACAATATCAACAATAGCGGGTGAACGGCATGGGGGCATGTCGAACCCGTACAAAGAGGGGCGCCGCGGTCTCGCCGGGCTGTGGCAAGAGAAGGGACGACTATGATTCTCAGCGGACCGGGGATTAGCTATACCGAGCCCGATATCGGCGCGGAGTTCGTGCCGCCGATACCGGAGCATCCGCGCGAGGCCATCGTCAAACTGTGTGAGCACTGCACCAACCGCCTGCTGCACCGCGACGAGCTGCTGGGCTACGAGTACTGGTCGTTTGCCGAGGCCGCAACCGACGAGCAGGCCGAAGTGCTCTGCAAGATGAAGATGCGCCGTCCCTATACGCTGCCCGAGATGGTCAAGCTCACCGGCATGCCCGAGGCCGATATCGAAAAAATGCTCGACGACATGAGCTACACGGGTCTGCTCGAGTACAACTGGGAAAACCCCGAGCGCGCCAAGCAGTGGGTGCTGCCCATGCTGGTGCCGGGTTCCGCCGAGTTCCTCAACATGCGCGTGAGCCAGCTCGAGGAGCACCCGGTCTATGCCAAGTTCTTTGAGCAGGCGTCCAAGGGACCGCTGTCCAAGGCCACGCCGATGGTGCCGCCCGGCGGTGCCGGCATCGGCATGCATGTCATTCCGGTCGAGAAGGCCATCGATGCTGCGAGCACCTCGGTGCCGATCGAGCATATCGAGCATTGGCTCGACAAATACGAAGGTAAGTATGCCGCTAGCACCTGCAGCTGCCGCGCGAGCCGTCGCGTGATGGGAGAGGGCTGCGCCGACGACCCGGCCGATTGGTGCATCGCCGTGGGCGATATGGCCGACTACGTGGTCGAGACCGACCGCGGCCATTATGTGACGCGCGAGGAGGTCTACGACATCCTGCGCCAGGCCGAGGACAACGGCTTTGTGCACCAGATCACCAACATCGACGGTGAGAACAAAATCTTCGCCATCTGCAACTGCAACGTCAACGTGTGCTACGCCCTGCGCACTTCGCAGCTGTTCAACACGCCCAACCTGTCGCGCTCGGCCTACGTCGCCAAGGTCGAGAAGGACAAGTGCGTGGCCTGCGGTCGCTGCGTTGAGGTGTGTCCGGCCGGCGCCGCCAAACTGGGCCAGAAGCTCTGTAGCAAAAAGGCTGGCGGACAGGTGCCCGAGTATCCGCGCCAGGAGCTGCCCGATGCCACCAAGTGGGACCACACCAAGTGGTCGCCCAACTACCGCAACGACAACCGTATCGAGACGCATGAGTCCGGCACCGCTCCCTGCAAGACGGCCTGCCCCGCGCACGTTGCCGTTCAGGGCTATTTGAAGCTCGCGGCGCAGGGCCGCTATGACGAGGCGTTGGCGCTCATCAAGCGCGAGAACCCGTTGCCCGCTATCTGCGGCCGTGTGTGCAACCGCCGCTGTGAGGATGCCTGCACCCGCGGTCGCGTGGACGAGGCCGTGGCCATCGACGAGGTCAAGAAGTTTATCGCCCAGCGCGATCTGGATGCCGCGACTCGCTATGTCCCACCTGTGGTGACCCCGACGCGTGCCGGCGGCTTCGACCAGAAGATCGCCATCATCGGCGCCGGTCCGGCCGGTCTGTCCTGCGCCTTCTATCTGGCCGAGAAGGGCTACAAGCCCGTCGTGTTCGAGAAAAACGAGCGCCCGGGCGGCATGCTCACCTACGGCATTCCCAGCTTTAAGCTGCAGAAGGACGTTATCGAGGCCGAGGTCGAGGTCATTCGCCTGATGGGCGCCGAGTTCCGCTATGGCGTGGAGGTCGGTCGCGATGTGACGCTCGACGAGCTTCGCGCGCAGGGCTTTAAAGCCTTTTACGTGGCCATTGGCTGCCAGGGTGGCCGCCTTGCCGGTATTCCGGGCGAGGATGCCGAGGACGTGACCGTGGCCGTCGACTTTTTGCGCGAGGTCAACAGCGGCAAGATCGACGCGCTGCCCGGGCGCACCATCGTGGTGGGCGGCGGCAACGTGGCCATCGATGTCGCGCGCAACGCCTGCCGTCTGGGTTCCGAGCACGTTGAGATGTTCTGCCTGGAGAGCGAGGTCAAGATGCCTGCCAGCGAGGAGGAGCGTCGCGAGGCCATTGAGGACGGCGCGCACATTAGCTGCGGCTGGGGCCCCAAGGAGATTCACCTGGACGAGGCCGGTCGTGTGTGCGGTATCACCTTTAAGCGCTGCACGCGTGTCTTTGACGACGAGGGCCGTTTTGCGCCCGAGTATGACGAGAACGACTTGCGCCGTGTCGATGCCGACCGTGTCGTCATGTCGATTGGCCAGTCCATTGTGTGGGGCGACCTGCTGGCTGGCTCCAAGGTGGAGCTCGGCCGCAGCCAGGGTGCCCTTGCCGATCCGCAGACGTACCAGACCGCCGAGCCCGACATCTTTGTGGGCGGCGACGTCTACACCGGTCCCAGCTTTGCTATCGACGCCATCGCCGCCGGTCACGAGGCCGCCGTGTCCATCCATCGCTTTGTGCAGCCGGGCTCCACGCTCACCATCGGCCGCAACCAGCGCCGCTACACCGCGCTTGACCGCGACGATGTTGTGATTGAGAGCTATGACAACGCAAGCCGCGAGGTGGCACGTGTCGACCGCGAGCGCGAGAAGGCTGCGCCCTTTAGCGAGTACGTTGAGACCTTTACCGAGGAGCAGGTGCGCGCCGAGACCGCTCGCTGCTTGGGCTGCGGTGCCTCGATCGTCGACCCCAACAAGTGCATCGGCTGCGGCCTGTGCACCACCAAGTGCGCGTTTGACGCCATCCATCTGGATCGCGACCGCCCCGAGTGCTCCACGATGGTCAAATACGAGCAAAAGCTCCCCAGCCTCGGCAAGTACGCTTTGAAGCGTGCGATCAAAATCAAATTTGGGAAGAAATAAAAAACGCAACAAACAAGAGAACGGCGTAGAGAACGGTTGGACAGCGAGCGAGTCCCAGGCGTGGCGAGGTGCCTTGAAAGAGGAGGGCATAGGGCTTTTGCCCATGCCCGACGATTGAAAGGCAGATCGTCCGTCTGGGGCTCGCGCAGCGTCAAGTCGACCGCCGTTCGTTAGAACGGCGGAAGAAAAAGTGCATGAATTAGGAATCGTCTATCACATCATTCGCGATGTCGAGAATGTGGCGCGCGCCAATGGCGTGAGTCGCGTTTCGAGCGTGACGCTGCTCCTGGGCGAGGTCTCGGGCGTCGTTCCCGATCTGCTGCTTGATGCTTGGCGCTGGGCGGCAGATAAAAAGCCTATCACGCAGGGCGCGGAGCTTATTGTGGAGCCTGTCGAGGCCGTGACGCATTGCGAGGCGTGCGGCTGCGACTACGCGACGGTCGAGCACGGCAAGACCTGCCCCCATTGCGGTAGCGGCGAGACCTATCTGCTGCAGGGCCAGGAGGTCATGATCAAGCAGATCGAGACCCCCGACGAGGACCCGACAGACGCTGCCCCCGACGGCCTATCCGATGCCCCCGATGCCGTCGACGCCGCCAACCCCCTCCACATCGCCTAACTTAGTCGTTGGGGACGTTCTTAAACGACTAGTCATTAAAGAACGTCCCTAACGACTACTTTGCTAGAGCATATTTCTTACCATTAGTCAAGCACCATCTGTTTAAACGAAATAGCCTCAACGCGAGCACATTTGTGTCTGTTTAAAACCGGCAATAATGAACAGCGTGCTCAATTCGGTCATGTAAATAGATCAGCTATCAATCCTCAGCAGCAAATCAGCCAAAATACTGGAATGTAATCAGCTTGTAACAAAACAAGACGTTTAAACAAATAATGCTACCTTTTGCAGTTTTTCAAACAATTCTGCTGTATTTGCAGCTATACTCCATAACTGTCGTGTAGGAATTACGTAGACAAAAAGGAGGTTATGTGATGGTAAGTATTGTTCTTGCTAGCCATGGTGACTTGGCGGCTGGAATCAAGCAGACGGGCTCGATGGTCTTTGGCGATCAGCCGTCTGTTGCCGTGGTCTCGCTCGAGCCGAGCATGGGCCCCGACGACTTCCGTGCCAAGGTCGAGGAGGCAATCGCTTCCTTCGAGGACCAGGAGCAGGTGCTCTTCCTCGTTGATCTGTGGGGCGGCACGCCGTTCAACCAGATCAGCGGGCTCATCGAGGGCCACGATTCCTGGGCTATCGTCACCGGTGTCAACCTGCCTATGCTCATCGAGGCATATTCGCAGCGCTTTGACGCAAAGAACACTGCACATGCGATCGCAAAACATCTCGTGACTGAGGCTAAGGCCGGCGTGCGCGTCAAGCCCGAGTCTCTGGAGCCCGAGGAGAAGAAGCCGGCTGCGGCCGCCGCTGCTCCTGCGGGTGCCATTCCTCCGGGAACGGTGATCGGCGACGGGCACATCAAGATCGCCCACGTCCGTATCGACACGCGCCTGCTGCATGGTCAGGTGGCCACCACGTGGACCAAGCAGATCAACCCCAACCGCATCATCGTGGTCTCCGACGGCGTTGCTCACGACGAGCTCCGCAAGACCATGATCGAGCAGGCTGCCCCTCCGGGAGTCCACGCCAACGTCGTGCCTATCAAGAAGATGGCCGAGGTCGTCAAGGACACGCGCTTTGGCGACACCAAGGCGATGCTGCTGTTCGAGAACCCGCAGGATCTGCTCAGGGCCATCGAGGCCGGCGTCGACATCAAGGAAGCCAACATCGGTTCCATGGCCCACTCCAAGGGCAAGGTCGTCGTCACTAACGCCGTCGCCATGGGCGATGACGATGTCAAGACCATCGAGGCTCTCAAGGCCAAGGGCGTCAAGTTCGAGGTCCGCAAGGTTCCTTCGGATTCCTCCGAGGATCTCGACGCCATGTTGAAGAAAGCTAAGGCCGAACTGGCCGCTCAAGCATAGTAAAGGAGGGTCCGATACATGTCTGCAATCACTATTCTGCTTGTTGCGATTGTCGCGTTGCTTGCCGGTATGGAAGGCATTCTGGATGAGTTCCAGTTCCATCAGCCGCTCGTGGCATGCACGCTTATCGGTCTCGTAACCGGTCACCTTCAGGAGGGCATCCTCCTGGGCGGTTCGCTCCAGATGATGGCCCTTGGCTGGGCTAACGTCGGCGCCGCCGTCGCGCCTGACGCCGCTCTGGCCTCGGTCGCTTCTTCGATCATCATGGTGCTCGCCCTCAACGGTGGCGCCACCGATTCGGCCAAGGCCGTTACCGCCGCCATCGCCGTCGCCGTCCCGCTGTCGGTCGCTGGTCTGTTCCTGACCATGATCTGCCGTACCCTGGCTACCGCTATGGTTCACGCCATGGACGCCTGCGCCGAGAAGGGCGACTTCGCCGGCATCGAGCGTTGGCAGTACGCCGGCATCCTCATGCAGGGTGTTCGTATCGCCATCCCGGCAGTACTTCTGTGCATCATCCCGGCCGAGGCCGTTACCAACGCGCTTAACGCTATGCCCGATTGGCTGTCCGGCGGCATGGCTGTCGGCGGCGGCATGGTCGCTTCCGTCGGTTACGCCATGGTCATCAACATGATGGCCACCAAGGAGACCTGGCCGTTCTTCATCCTCGGCTTTGTCCTTGCTGCCATCCCTCAGCTCACGCTGATCGCCCTTGGCCTCATCGGCATCTCCCTTGCCCTCATCTACCTTGGCCTTAAGGATCTGGCCAAGCAGGGTGGCGGCATGGGCGGTGGCTCCGGTGACCCGCTCGGCGACATTCTGAACGATTACGAGTAGGAGGGGAGTGATACATATGGCAGAGAACAAGATTCAGCTCACCAAGGCTGACCGTAAGAAGGTTTGCTTCCGTCATCAGTTCCTTCAGGGCTCGTGGAACTACGAGCGTATGCAGAACGGCGGCTGGTGCTTCGCAATGATCCCTGCGATCAAGAAGCTCTACACCAGCAAGGATGACCAGATTGCCGCTCTTAAGCGCCACCTGGAGTTCTATAACACCCACCCCTATGTTTCCGCCCCCGTCATTGGCGTTACCCTCGCCCTCGAGGAGGAGCGCGCCAACGGTGCTCCGATTGACGACGTCGCCATTCAGGGCGTCAAGGTCGGTATGATGGGCCCGCTCGCCGGCGTCGGCGACCCCGCCTTCTGGTTCACCCTTCGCCCGATTCTGGGCGCACTGGGCGCTTCCCTGGCCCTGTCCGGCAGCATCGCCGGTCCGCTGCTGTTCTTCTTCGCGTGGAACATCATCCGTTACGCCTTCCTGTGGTACACGCAGGAGTTTGGCTACAAGGTCGGCTCCTCCATCGCTAAGGACCTCTCCGGCGGTCTGATGGGCAAGGTCACCGAGGGTGCTTCCATCCTGGGTATGTTCATCATCGGCGCCCTGGTCGAGCGCTGGGTGTCCATCTCCTTCACCCCGGTCGTCTCCAAGGTCACGCAGTCCGCTGGCGCCTATATCGACTGGGCCAACCTGCCCGCCGGTTCTGAGGGCATCAAGCAGGCATTGACGATGTACAGCTCTGTCGGTGCCAACGCACTCGACCCGGTGAAGGTCACCACGCTTCAGGCCAACCTCGATCAGCTCATCCCCGGCCTTGCCGCCGTGTGCCTGACCCTGCTGGTCTGCAAGCTCCTCAAGAAGAAGGTCAGCCCGATCGTCATCATCCTGGCTCTCTTCGCCGTCGGCATCATCGGTCGCGTCTGCGGCTTCATGTAAGCACGCTTCGGCTTAAGACCGAGAGTTGCTAGGCAAGGGCTTTTGAGCCATTGAAACGGACCGCACCCGGTGGGTACACTGGATGCGGTCCGATTGTTTTTATTGGAGGGCGAGGCGCGTATGGCGCAATCTCAGAACAGCACGGTCGATCTGGCAACGCCGGCAACCTGCCTGATGGGGCTTACCAGTCACGGTAACGTGATGGTGGGCAATAAGGCGTTTGAGTACTATAACGAGCGTAATCCCGAGGATTATATCCAAATCCCGTGGGACGAGGTCGACTATATTGCCGCCGAGGTTTTGCGCGGCACCAAGAAGATTACGCGTTTTGCCATCTTTACCAAAGAGAATGGCCACTTTACGTTTTCGACGCGCAATGACAAGGAAACGCTTCGCGCGGTGCGTAAGTACATTGACGAGGACAAGCTCGTTCGTTCGCCCGATTTTATCGACGTGACCGCCAAGGGCGCCAAGAGCATTCCCTCCGTTATCAAAAACCTTTTCCATAAAGGCGACTAGTCATTAAAGAGCGCCCCCTCAAAGTGGGGCGCAGTCTCCCATGTGGCTCGATCGGGAAAGTGCATCCCAGTTCGAGCATCGATTCCGGGGTGTAGTTTCCGGAACGGGGTCGTTTGGGAAACCGTGTCCCGTTTCGAGCCGAAATTCTGGGTCACTGTTTCCCAGCGAGGTCTCATGGGGAAAGTCTGACCCAGAATTTGCCTGGATAGTGGGACGCACTTTCCGGAGGGCTGTTCCACCGCAACTTCGAAGAGTGGGTATACGCTGCATTACAGCGGCGTAAATCTGCTACACTAATACAACATGCCTCCGTAGCTCAGGGGATAGAGCACCGCTCTCCTAAAGCGGGTGTCGACGGTTCGAATCCGCCCGGGGGCACCAGAAAAATCGCAGGTCAGGAGTTAATTTTGCTTCTGACCTGTTCTGGTTTTAGGGTTAAGAACTGCTTTTGTTTGTAAATCTGGTAAGTAAATAATTTAACTTACCGAGTTTTCCACTGAAAACAGGAAATCACCATTTTGGGGATAAAAAGTTTTCAACAGCCGTTAGTCGGTTCCATTTTGGTGAAGCGCTTCCTCAATTTGGGTAAAAAATTTCACCATTTTGATGATTCGGCTGCTTTGAGTTTTTGATAAAAACGCCTGTTCAGAAGCTTGCGCAATACCCATTTTGGTGAAACCAATTAATAGAGAAATATACTATAAAGATATAGGGACGGCGATGCCGTCCTCTTCGCTCGCGAAGCTCGCTGCGCGGCCACGTACCGTGTCCTTGCCGCCGACTAAGCCGTCGATAAAGATAGGGACAGCGATGCTGTCCCCCTTCGCTCGCGAAGCTCGCTGCGCGGCCACGTACCGTGTCCTTGCCGCCGGCTACGCCGCCGATTTATTCGCTCACTTCGTTCGCTGATTGATGGACTAATCCGATTTATCGCTGACACCAGTCATAAGTGCAGCAATTGATATGTTGAATCCATTGGCAATTTTAGAGAGGTTAGAAAGACTGACATTTCTTCGTCCGACTTCAATGCTCGCGTAGTAGGAACGATCCATCTCAATCAAATTGGCGAACTGCTCCTGGCTGTACCCGAGTCCAGCGTGGAGCTCTTTGCATCTCATGCCGAATGATTTCTGAAGCGTCTTCGTATCCATGACAAAAAGAGTCATGGATTGTTGTATTTATGCCAACGGACTATATACAACAATCCCTGTTAAGGCGCATAATTACCTTTATTGGAAAGAGTTCTGATGCCCAGTCGGATAGGGCACGGAAAAGGAATGGAACAGCACAATGACTCAGGGAAAGCATTTCGCTGCCGGTGGCGATCACTTCGCCGCACTGCCAAGCAAAAAGATTCACACTCCGAAGGGGATCGCGCGTCTGACCGTCACCGCGGCGACCATGGCCGCCATGACCGGATCGAGCCTCATCTCACCGTTCACGGCATTCGCCCAGACCGGTGACGGGGGCACGCAGCACCCCGCCGTGATGTCGCCGATCGCCGCCCACGCCGGCGCGGCATCCGGTGCCGGCGCGAAATCCGCCGCACAGACCATCGCGGACCTGCAGAAGGCAGTCGACGAGGCGAAGGCGAAGGAGGACGCCGCCAAGGCATCCTACGATGAGGTCGCCGGCCCCTACAACGAGGCGGCTTCCGCCCGCGACCAGGCCAAGGCATCCTACGATTCTGCAGTCAACGCCGGTACGGCAGCCGACCGTGCGGCAATGGACGAGTACGCCCGTCAGGTCGCGGAGGGCAAGGACGCCGCCGATGCCGCCGGCAAGCACCTCGAGCAGGCGAAGGCGGGTCTCGCAGACGCCAAGGCAGATGCATCCGAGAAGGACGAAGCGTACCAGTCCGCCATCAAGGCGGCCCAGAATGCCAAGGATGCCCTCGATAAAGCCAAGGCAGATGCCGTAAGCGCCACCCCGGAGGCAATCAGTGCCGCCGAGCAGGCCGTGCGTGACGCCCAGGCTGCCGTGGACAGGGCACAGGCCGAACTTAACAACGCCAACACGACGCTTGCATATGCTCAGTCCAAGCTGGTTGCGGCCCAGTCTGCAAAGGATGCCGCCGATTCTGTCCTCGCTGCAGCCAAGCAGAACAAGGACGCGGCGGATGCGAAGGCCGCAGCCGCCAGCGCCGCCTACGAGAAGGCGAAAGCCGACCTCGCTGCAGCGGAGGCAGGTGCCAGCGGTCCGGAGTACGATGCGGCAAAACAGAAGGTCGCGGACGCAGAGGCAGCCCTCGCCGCCGCACGAGCGGCACAGTCCCAGTGCGAGTCCGAGCTCGAGCAGGCACAGTCCGCTGCGGCAACGGCACAGGCCGATCTGAATGATGCCCAGGCGTCCCTCTCCGTAAAGCAGCAGGCCGCGGCCGATGCCGAATCCGGTGTGAACGCCGCCCAGTCCGCACTCGATGCCGCGAACGCCGACCTCGATGCCGCCAAGCAGGCGAACGTCGACGCCATCTCCAAGCTGGATGCCGCGAAGCAGGCTGTCAAGGACGCTGAGTCCGCCAAGGCGGCCGCCGACGTAGAGCTCGCGAACGCCAAGGCGGCGAAGGATACCGCAGACGCTGCCGTGACCGCCGCCCAGCAGAAGGTCGACGAGGCACGGGCGAAACTCGATTCCGCCGACGCGCAGCTCAAGCAGGGAGCCATCGGCTTCTTCCGTGCCATGGGTGCCGATGACGCAGTCAACATCATCCTGAACGCCAAATATGCCGGAAAGACCGAAGTCGGCAACTCCAAGGACGCCACGTCCCTTGATAACATGCTCAATGCGATCAGGTGGATGAAGTCCGTCAACGACTACCGCAAGTCGGTCGGCCTGTCCGAGCTCCATGTCACCTACAAGCTCATCGCCGGTGCCATTGCGGATGCCAACTACAGCGACACCGTGCTCGATCATGCCCGTCAATATGATTTTGCCGAAAATCTGGCATGGAATTACGGAATCGATCCGAGTGGGCAGTGGATCGAGCAGGAGAAGGGCTTTTTCGACAAGGCAACGGAGGCCCTTTATGGAGTCACCGGTCTTGTCGGCAAGGATGCCTATGATTTCTATGCAAAGAACGGCGTCGCAATCAACCATTGGATTGCAGACAACTGCCGCTGGGAGAACGGCAGCAGCGGCACCGTCGGCCATTACATGAACATCATCAATCCCGAACTCGCCGTTATGGGAATGGCAACCTGCACCAAGGGCACCATGTCCGGGCTTCAGACGCAGTGCTACACCGCAGAGATCTCCGGCTGGTCCGGCTCCGGTTGGAACATGAACCCCATCTCCGTCGACGAGTACGAGCAGAAGCTGATCTCCTATATCAACGGTCTCAAGAACGCCAAGAGCGCACTCGACGCAGCCAAGGCCGATCTCGCATCCAAGCAGCAGGCAGCCGCCGGCGCCGCCACAACCGTCCAGCAGAAGCAGGTCGCAGCGGATTCCGCACAGGCAGACGTCGATGCCGCGAAGCAGGACGTCACCGATGCCCAGCGTGCCGTCGATGCCGCAAAGGCCGATCTCGCCGCCAAGCAGCAGGGCGTCACGGATGCCCGAGCTGGGTTGGATGCGGCGAAATCGAGCCTCGATGCCGCCAACGCGGCAGTCGTTACGGCAAAGTCGACCGTCCAGCAGAAGCAGGTCGCCTTTGATGCCGCCAACGCAGCCGTAACGACCGCACAGTCTAAGTTGGATTCCGCCAAGGCGGACACCGCTGCTAAGCAGCAGGGCGTGGACGATGCGAACGCCGACCTCGCGAAGTTCTTCCAGGACGTCGCCGACGCCAAGAAGGCGGTCGATACCGCAAAGAGCGTCCATGACGCGGCGGCAGCCGATCAGGTCGAGAAAGCGACCGTCCTCGCCGCCGCCGAGCAAAAGGCGGACGCCACCGCACGCGCCCTCGCGGATGCCCAGCGTGCCGTCGATGCCGCAAAGACCGACACCGGCGTTGCCGCCGACAGGCTTACCGGCTCCCAGACCGATCTCGAGGACGCACAGTCGAACCTCGACATCCTCACCGGTCTTGCCGCGAAGCTCGCAGAGGCACAGCAGCGCGAGCAGGATGCAGTAAGGGCCGTCAATGACACCAAGGTCGAACTCGATGCCGCGAAGGCAGCCGCCGGCGCCGCCGAGTCCCTGGTCTCCGCCGCCGAACAGGCGAAGGCGCAGGCAGACGCCAAGCTGTCGAAGCTGAACTCCATCGATGCCGGCGCGGCGATCGCTTCCGGCCGTGACGCGAACGCGGATGACGCCCTCAACGCGCTTTTCGCCGCAGCAGTCGAGGCACGTGCCAAGGTCGCGCCCGCCAAGGCCATCCTGGACGAGAAGCAGACCGCGGTGGACGAGCTCCAGCCCGGCTATGATGCGGCACTCGCCGCCTACGAGTTGGCGAAGTCCGACCGCATCGCAGCGGAGCAGAAGCTTTCCGATGAGATCGCACGACAGGAGGCAGAGGAGGTCGCAAAGCAGCAGGCGGCATACAGCCCGAAGCACCTCGCCGGCACGGATACCGCCCAGACCGGCAGCCTCGCCCAGACCGGTGACCGCGCGGGACTCATCGGCGAGACGTTCGTCATCGGCGGTACCGTCCTCGTGGCGACCGGCGTCTTCCTCGACCGGAAGAAGCGCCGCGAGCAGATGTAAAAGCGAGTCGGGCGTTGGATATCGGCTAGTGTCCAACGCCTGGTTTCATGGACAGGGAGATCGGTGTGAGAACAAAGGCTATTATCGTTGCGCTTCTGGTGTGCCTTTCGGCACCTCAACTTGGATGTGCCAGCGTTGCAAAGCAAGGAAGCGGCTCTACGGAAAGGGCCGCCACAGCGGTAAAGAATAAAGACAAAAAGAAGCCAAGCGAAGAAAAGGCGGCGCAAACCTCTGGAACCAAGAACGAGGAGAAGAAAGAATCCGACGACAAGGACCAGAAGTCCGATGACTCCAAGAAGGAGGATAACAAGTCTTCCGATTCCTCGAAGTCGGACAGCAAGGGCGATTCCTCCCAGTCCAAGCAGAATCCCGGCAATTCGCAGAGTTCCGGCAGCAACAATTCCTCTTCCAACGGCGGCAGCCAGAAGAAGTGGGTTGCCGAGCAGGGCCACTGGGAGACAGATTACAGCCAGGTCTGGGTGCCGAATGTGGTTTATACGCGCCATGAACGTTGGATCTGCAGTGCATGCCACGCAGCATTTGGATCTGCAGCCGAAATGGACGCTCACGCTCACGCTACTTTTGGCGATGCGCAGCATCCTAACGGCGGTTCTGCAATCAATGATTCGTATACCACCTCTGAGGACCAAGGACATTATGAACAGCAGGCTACGGGACAACATTGGGTTGTCGACGTCGCCGGTCACTGGGAGTAATGTACATCGTTCCTCTCCTCTTACATTTGGTAAATGTTAATTTGCGGGCGGCCGGTTCGGCCGCCTTTTTTAGACGCCCAGTCTGGGAGCAAACGATAGGAAAGCAATCAAACGAGAGGCCGTTCCAAAAGAATTCGGCGGTGCCGGATGCTTCGGGCAAAACCTTCCGCAAATCGGTAAGGTCTTCCATCAACTTGCTCCAGCCCTCGCCCGGAGTCCGCTACAGCGAATTTCTAACACTCAGCATCCTTCGCGTTAAAAATTCGCTTCCGCTCACGGTCTCCGCTGACACTACGACACCGCGAAGCCTTTCGCTCGAAACGAGGCCTCTCATTTCGTGTCTACGCTACGCTTCGCCCAATCGCCGTCCCGGTGATTGCAAGATTGGTGTTGGGCTAGATAAATGGGGCCATACTCGCCCCCTTTATCTGCCAACACATCTTGTTTAACACCTCACACGGCGATAAAGTTAGAAATGAAGTTCGCCTTCATTTCTCTAAGGGAAGCGACGGCGTCACTTCAAAAATCGGCGCGACGTCAGTCGCTCCTAAAAAGGAAAGCAATCTCATATCGGTTTTGAATCGGTGGCCTCACCGATTCGCTCTGCTTTCCTGGGGGCATGAATGATGAGTTGCAAACGTCCGTACACCGTTAAGGCGACACTCACTTCTGAAGAATACGAAACGCTTTCCGCTTTGGCAGAAAAGGCGGGCATGACGAAAGCCGAATTCATTCGCTATGCACTGATTCATTGGAATGAATCGTTCGATGATCTAGCCATTTCCAAAAATAAGAACGGTGGCCGTAGCAAAAAGCTGCAAACCGTTTCAGAGGATTCGAACGAAAAGCGCTCGGCGGTTATTTACGTCAAAGTCACCGATGGCGAGCACGAGGCGATTCGCAAGCAGGCGGATGCGCTCGGCACGACCGTCAGTGCGTATGCCCGCCGCGTGATGCTGGCCGGGAAAATCGAGATGATCGATTTCGATATGAGCCAGGTCGCAAAAATCTATCACGAGCTGTATCGCGAGGGGACGAACCTCAACCAGCTGATGTACTTCGTGCACGCGCAAGGTCTTCCGGCCTACAACGAGAAGGCAGTTTTCCGAACGCTTGAAAAGGTTTACCAGAACGCCCGCAAAGTCACTCTCTTTATCGAAGAACTCGAACAGCGCTATTTCGTCGGCGGTGATCAAAATGACCGTCGTTAAGCAGAAAGGTGTTTCGTCCGAGCGCTATGCGAAGAACGTGCGCAAGTACATTAACGGAAAGTACGCTTTGGCCCGCGGCGGCTGGAACCTCGCGAACCGAAAGTACTGGTTTTCCGAGATGGCTATGACGCGGAAGATGTTTCATCACGACAGGCCTGCGCGTGCCGGCGCGAAGAACATAACGATGCTTCATCAGGTTCTTGCGTTTCTTCCCGAGGAGTGCAGCTGCAACGGAGGCAAGATGACCCCCGATGCATGTATGGCCTACGCGGAGCAATGGCTTGCGAAACACTACCCGCATCAACAAGTGATTGTCGCCTTGCATGAGGAAAGCGATAAGGCGGGAAAACGTTACGCGGTCCATATGGCGATTAACCGCACGGATCTTTTGACGGGTAAGCGTTGCGAGACGGGTGGGCGTCGCGGAAAGTACGAACGCGCTGCGTGGGTTCGTGAAATGGACAAGGCCTGGAATCTCGCTCAGCTCGAAAAGGGAAAGAAGAACTCGAAGATTCGAGACCGACAGCCGCGCGACACTGAAAAGAAAATTGTCGATCGGGGAGAGTACAGCTATAAAAACAATTTGCGCGAGTTGATCCATATTGCAATCAACGACTATCACCCGAAGACTATGGAGCAGTTCAAAAAGTTACTTGCCTCATGGGGCGTAGAGATTTTCATTAAGAACAACCGAGTCTATGCGACGGATCTCGATATCAAGGAGGCCGGCAATCCGAAATGCACTTTCAACCTGACCCGTCTTGACGGGCGGTTTGCGATCAAGCAGCTTGAGGCGGCCTTTAAAAATAACGTGCTGGAAGCCGAGCGAGCCCTTCCTTATGAGAGGCGTTGCGAGATTTACATTCAACGGCTTAAGAAAGCGTATTCGGCGTGGGTCGAGCAGGCAGAGGCGAGCAAGGGCGTCGCCTACAATCTCTTCCCTAAGTTCATCGCACCGAAGTGCGATGAAGATCTGCTCGAGGATCCGGCGGTTCGTGATGAGCTTCTTGCCCGGCGCGGTTACGCAAGGGAGATTCGAAACCGTTACGCCGGCGCCGTTCCCGATGCTGGCGATGACCGCGTTCGCGCCGCAGGCCGAGCCCATGGTGGCAACATCGACATCTCGCCGCAGGTCGATCGTGCGGTCGACCGAGGCGATTACGCTCGCGGAGACACGCCTCGCTAGTTTTGGAGAGCCTATCGTCGGTGCCCTAGCGTGCTGTCATCCAGTGCCGATTCTTTCATGCTCGCAATTCGGCGAGGGTGAGGAGTATGAATTGATCGGCGGGAGTCAGCCGCTCTGATAGAATCGTCCTTGCTGTCGGCAGCCCTCGTGCCGGGCAGAGCCCTCCATTCGATGGGAGGTGATGCCCATGACCGATTTCACCGAGCTCGTGAAGCTCCTGACCGCTACGGTCTCGCTCCTCACGGCCCTTGTCGGCCTTTCCAAGGCACTCAAGCAGGGCTCGAAGCCCAAAAAGAAAGGCCACCGTCGCTAAGACGATGACCTAACTCTATTAAGCAACGGCTCTGCCCAGCTCACTACAACTTGGGCTGCCGTCGGCACCATTCTACCCTTCTGACGAGGAATTCGTCCATATTTCAAAAATCGAATCCTGTTCGCGCGTGGGCGCGTGGGCGTAAACTTTTAGTTGGGCAAACCCGACAGATTGGAGCTTGAAACATGAGGGATATGCACCTCATGTCGCTCATAAAACGTCTCCTGACCTCGAAGGAGAACGTTTTTTAGCGATAAAAGGAGACATAAATATGATCTGGTTTACCAGCGACACCCACTTCGGGCATGAGAACGTGCTGAAGTTCACCGACCGCCCGTGGGAGACGATTTGGCAGATGAACGACGCCATCGTCGACAACATCAACGGCAAGGTTGCCGTGGACGACGAGCTCTACATCCTGGGGGATTTCTCATTCAAGATGACCGCCCAGGACGCCTACGGGCTGCGCAAGCGGATCGCCTGCAGGCGCATCCACCTCGTCCCGGGAAACCACGACAAGGACTGGACCCAGCCGGCGGTCGCGGGCGCCTTCACCGTGGAGCCGCCGATCTGCGTGCTCAAGATCGACGGGCAGAAGATCGTCCTGAGCCATTACCCCATGGCCGACTGGCAGGGCATGAGCCATGGATCGTGGCACCTCCACGGGCACATCCACAGCAGCGGCGGCGCGTACAACGAGTTCAACCGCAAGCAGGGCCTTCTGCGCTACGACGTCGGTTGCGATGCCAACGGGCACTCCCCGGTGAGCCTCGATGAGCTGAGGGAATGGTTCGCCGGTGTCGACGAGCCGTGCGGCCGGGTGAAATGGCCCTGGTGGGTCAACGAGACCGGCGACAGGCAGGTCGAGCGCGAGCTGGCGGCGTACAAGAGGGAAGAGGCGATCCGATGACGGTCTATGTGACGGGCGACATCCACGGTGGGCTCGACATGCAAAAGCTCCGCGACTGGGAGCTTGGCGACAGTCTTACCAGCGACGACTATCTCATCGTTGCCGGTGACTTTGGCTTTCCGTGGGGCTTTTCTGCCGAGGAATGCGCCGACATCGCCTGGCTGGAATCGCGCCCCTACACGGTACTGTTCGTCGACGGCAACCACGAGCGCTTCGATCACTGGGAGGAGCGCCCCATGGAGCCGTGGCATGGCGGGCTGACGCAGCGCCTGTCGGACACCTCGCCCATTCGGCGCCTGACGCGCGGCGAGGTCTTCGAGCTCGACGGCTCGACAATCTTCACCATGGGCGGTGCCACGAGCGTGGACAGGGAATACCGCGTGCCGTATTCCAGCTGGTGGCCTCAGGAGCTCCCGGATGAGCGCGAATTCGATGCCGCGCGGGCAAAGCTCGACGAGGTCGGCTGGAAGGTCGACTGCGTCATCACCCATACCTGCGCCACGCGCATGCTCTCGCCGACGCTCTACCCGGACCCAGGCTGGGAACGCCCCGATGTGGACCGGCTGACCGGATTCCTCGACGAGCTCGAGGACCGCCTGGACTACAAGCGCTGGTATTACGGCCATTTTCACCGAGACGGCAATCCGGACGAACGGCACACGGTGCTGTATGACCGGATCGTGAGGCTCGGGGACAAACTCCTGCCGTGGGGTGCGTACTGATGACGGTCTATGTGACAGGCGACGTGCACGGCAGGGCCGAGTACGGGTCCAGCCGGTTTGCATTCAAAAATTGGCCGCTGGGCCGGACCCTGACGCGCGATGACGCGGTGATCGTGGCCGGCGACTTCGGCTTTGTCTGGGACGGCTCGAATGCTGAGAGGTATTGGCTCGACTGGTTCGAGTCGAAGCCCTGGACCACGTGTTTCGTAGACGGCAACCATGAGAACCACCACGCCCTGGCCGGGCTGCCGGTGCGGGAGTGGAACGGCGGGCTCGTCCATGAGGCACGACCGCACGTGCTGCACCTGATGCGCGGAGAGGTGTTCGATATCGACGGGCTCACAGTCCTTGCCATGGGCGGCGCCGCGAGCAACGACAGGCAGTATCGCAAGGAGGGGAGGAGCTGGTGGCCCGAGGAGATGCCGAGTGAGGAGGAGACGGAACACTGCCGTTCCTCGCTCGACCGCGTGGGCTGGAGGGTCGACTACGTTGTGACTCACGAGGCTCCGGCTGCCCTTGCTGAGGGGCTGTGTCGCGAACGCGGACGTGAGTACCGCGGGGATCCGCTGCAAACCTTCCTGGGTGAGCTCGACGGACGGCTCGGCTACCGCGTCTGGTTCTTCGGTCACTACCATCGCGATAAATGGTGCGACACCAGGCATCGCCTTATCTACCGAGACATCGTGCCGATCGAAGATGCTGCGCCCGGTTCTAGAGACCTCCTAGAAGCGCTCTAGAAGGTTTCTAGAAATCAGTTACCTGACAGGAAGGGCGCGGGACTACTCGCCCCTCATCTTGGTCATGACCTCGACCTTGGCCTCGGCCACGGCCGCCCGCCGCTCGGAGGCGGCGAGGCGGTCCTTGAGGGCGGCGACCTCGGCCATCAGGTCGCGCTGGGCCAGTAGCGCATCGCTCAGCTCGGCCTGGGCTTTCAGCGCGGCATCACGCTCGCCGCGCAGTCGCTCGATCTCATCGGCCATGGCCACGGCCTCGGCGTGGAGCTGGGCGACCTGCCTGCCGAGCCCCTTAGCACGGGAAAGGTGCCTGACGCCCGCGGCGTGGAGCTCGTCGTTCTCGAGTTCGAGACTCGCGGTATCGAGTTCGAACTTCTCCTCTATAAAGGCAATCCGCTCATTGCAGTCGGCCTCAATTTTTTCATTCCGATCCGTCGCCTCGGCGAGCTTGCGGTTGAATTTGTCGAGCTGGGCCCTGAGCAGCGCGTTCTCGGTCTTGAGATCGGCGGTCTCGCGCAGCAGCTTCTCTCGCCAAGCCTTTTCAATCTGCTCGGCGGCCTCATCGAGGACGTCCTTCACGCCGGGCGTCTCGCTGATTTTTCTGTCGTTCGGGTTGTCTGTCATCGTGCGGCACTCCAATCAACAATGGGCATGGCTCCGCCATGCCGTACGGCTGGGAACAAATACGCGGCCGCTGTTGAGTTGTGTTTGTCCTGCGCTTGGTGAGTTCTAAAAGCGTCTCAAGTCATACGTTCACGCAGGTTTTCGATTGGAGAAATACCGCACGTTCTCATGGTATCACGTGCCTTAAAGAACATGAATGGGCGGTCATATCGATTCGTTGAAAATGGCACCTACGACGTGCTGGTGGCGGGAGAGTGATGGCGTTAAAGATGTCGAGAATGATTATGGGAGTATTATAGATGCAGGTATGAGAAAGGGTCGAATCGAAGTGTCTGGCCGGACGCCAATTGTCCGGGAACTGTTTCGGTTCGACCCTGCTTCATTTTACATCCGCGGCATGTTTTTGTAGACGCCTGGCGATTACCGACCTTCACGACCTCGATGACGGTTTCCCCGTCCTCGATTCTTGCCAGATTGCGGTAGACATGCTGCGTGAATGGTCGGATATCATTTGAGCCAGAATCCTCTTCTATTGAAGCGGATTCTGGCTCAGTGGTTTTTAACTCGGTTGTTTGACAGAAGCCCACGTCGATAGTCGGGCTGTGGACTTAAGATTTCGGGGGCTCCCAAGCGTTTTCGATCGCGGCGCGGTAGATTGCAGCGTAATTAAGCATCCAGCTGCCATCACCAGTTTTTTGAATATACCCCTTATCCTTTAGAGAAGTATAGGCTCGGGATATCGTGTTCTTGCTCAAGTGGTAGTGATCCTCAATCCATTTGCTTCTAGCGCAAAAGCCCATGGGCCGTTTGTTTTTGGAAGGTTTTCCAAACTTCCATACGAGGCCGAGGATGAGACGCTCGGCAGCGACGGTGGTGACGCAGCACGCCCACTCGGGCACTGAAATAAAAATAGCTTTATCCATTTTCTCTATAATCTTTCGTTGCTCGGTAACATCATCGTTGAATATGTCGGAAATTGACGGTAGCTCGCTCATGTTTACCGCCTAGTCAAGGTGGGCGGTACGACCTTCAAGCTGCTTGAAAAGTTCGTAGAACGAGCTTTCAAACATGTAATTCGAGCGATGGATTTGGATGAGCTTGCCGGACTCGCGCATGAATTTGCGTGCGGTGTTTTCGCTCCAGCCAGTGAGTTCGCGGATATCGTTAACGCGGAGCAACCGATCGCACTGAGCGGCACCAGTGGGGAAAGTCGGTGTGGACGCCTGAGTGCTAATCTTTGGAGTAGCCATGATGAGCTATCCTTTCAATGAGGGCCCTCCCTGTGCTTGTAAGACTTACCAGGTTCATAAGCACTTGGGGGGCCGGTTTCTATGACTACATGCGTAGCCATCTGACAGCTTTAGCATGTATTAAAACTCATTAGTTGTCAATCAAATATAGCATCTACCTGCGGAAACGGTATTATAGTACCGTAATATTATGAATAAAACGATGAATGAAAAACATGCTATTTCTCGCTTCTCTGTATATAGGCGTTGATGAAGTCTTCGTAGCCTTTAACTGCTTTTATTTCTGATTGTTGAACGAGGCTTGTATACGTTTTGAGCGTGATATTGGGGTCCGCGTGGCCAAGAATACCTTGCACGCTTCTAACGTCCGATCCGTTCGCCAGCATAAAAGTGCTTACGCAATGCCTGAGCTGATGCGGGCAGATGCCCTTATATAGTTTTCCGCCAGTCGAATTATTCGGCTCATAGATTCCAAGATTGCAGCTAACTGCGAAATCGCGAAACCAATGGTTGAAGATGTAGTTCTTCATGTGACAGACAGTAGGGACCCCTTGCTCGACAGCAATATCGCTAATGATGGGAGTGCTGCCAGTCTGGGACAGCCCCAGAGAGGCCAGGAGCTCTTTTTGTATGGCTGACCATGATTGAAGACGTTCGGCCAGGGTTTCTCCAACGGGGATTTTGCGTTGGCTTTCTTGTGACTTGGGTGCCCTCAGTTCATGATCGTTGGTGTACTGCCTGTCAATTTTCAAGGTTTTATTGGCAGGGTCCCAATCGCGCCATTCGAGGCCCAGCATCTCGCCTTTTCGCATACCCGTATACACTAGTACTAGCGTACCAACAGCTTCGGCGGTGAGCTCAATGTGTTGAAGATGTGTGCATAGGGTAGCTACTTGCTCGATTGTCAGTGATTCTCTTTTGTTGCGTGGTCTGCGAACATGAACGGTAGCGCAGGGGTTTCGGTCAATTATTCTCTTTGCGACTGCATTCGACAGAATCTGGCGCAGTTTCGCATTGATTCGTACAAGCTCAGATGGTTTGTATTTTCCCGTACGACGAGCTTCGGCATATGTTTCTTCGATTAGATCGGGAGTTAGCCCCTCAATTGTCTGAAACGCGCCGAATAGGTCTTCGATATGCCTGCAATCGTACGCTTCTCTTTCATAGCTCGTTGGCGCAAGCTCGGTGTCCCTATTTTCATGAAAGGCCCAGCAGTAGGACGCAAGCAAAGTGGGCTTTTTAGTTTTAGTGATCGTGCCAGAGGAGTTGATTTCAGCCAGCTTGGCCTGCATTGCAGCCTTAGCTTCTGTTTTAGTCTTGCAACGAACCGTATAAGTTGGGGATCGTTTGTAACGCCCTGTCTTAGGGTCCTTGACCCCAAGGGAAAAATAATAGCGATAGGTGTTAGGTGATCTCTTGTCTTTCCAACACGTGCCTCTTCCGCTAATTAGTGGCTGTTCTGACATCTTTGCACTCCGTTTCTTTGAATAGTTTTCAACAATTCATTGAGTGCAGTTTAGCTAAAGCTGTTAGTAATATGTTTGTAAAAGCGTAGGCGCAGCTACCGGAGGTAAAAGACACAAACTGCTATGTTTATCTGCGGTTATATGGTGTTCAATGATGCTTGATGAATAGTAGGGGGTAGCATTAAATCATATCTCCTAAAGCGGGTGTCGACGGTTCGAATCCGCCCGGGGGCACCAGAGATTTGTCGAGCCCGGTACACCGCCACGGTACCGGGCTCTTCTGGTTCATGTCATGTCAAAAACGAAGCGCCCGCTTGCTGGGGGAGCAAGCGGGCGCCTGTGAGCGAATATGTTTGCGGCGGGAGCCGTAATGGGCGGTGGGGCGGCGACTAGTTGGTCGTACCAGAATCGTCGCCCGTGCTCGTGCCCGAGCCAGAGCCCGAACCCGAGCCAGAAATCGAAACCGTCAGCGTAATCGTGTTGTCGGTGGACTGCTTGCCGGTGGGGGAGACGCCCGTAACGGTGGCGTTTTCGTTGCCGCTCACGGGGTTGCCGTTCTGGTCGCAGAACGCGATGTTGTAGAACCCGGCGTTGTTGAGCGCGGTGACGGCGGCGGAGATGCTCTTGCCGTACAGGTTACCCGGAACGCTGGCCTTGCCGGACTTCTTGGCAATGACGACGGTAATCGTGGCGCCGGGCTTCTGCTTGCCGCTGGGGTTCCAGCTGATCACGGTTCCCTCGGTAACTGAGTCGTTCTCCTGGTAGCTCACGTCGACGCCAAAGCCTGCCATATCGAGGGCGTTGCGCGCCTGGGCCTCGGTCATGTCGGTCAGGTCGGGGACGGACGTGGTATCCGGGCCGCTGGAGACCTTGTACGAGATGGTCGTACCCTTCTCGACTTCCTTACCGACGTCGGTGCCCTGCTCAAAGACCTGGCCTTCGTCGGCCTCGTTGGCCTCCTCGGTGGCGTTGCCCTTTAGGCCAACGCTTGCCAGTGCCGCCTCTGCCTGGTCCTTGGTTAGACCGACAAGCTGGGGAACCTCAACCTTCTCGGAGGGCTTGGGGCCCTTGGAGATCACCAGGTTCACCTTGGTGCCTTTGGGCTTCTTGGTGTTGCCGTTGGGGGTCTGCTCGGCAACCTTGCCCTCGTCGACATCGTCGTTATAGCTCTGGTCGATGGTGCCGACCTCGAGGCCGGCTTCCTTGATCAGCTCGACGGCAGTCTGCTGGTCCTTGCCCAGCACGTCGGGCACGGGGACCTGCTCGCCGCCAAAGAGCCCAGTAGCAAAGGCCAACACGATACCGATGACGGCAACGGCTGCCACCACAGCGGCGATAATCTTGTTCTTGTTGGACTTGGGCTTTTCGACCTCGTAGGAGCCGGTGGAGCCCGAAACCGAGCTACGGGCGGTATTCTGGCCGCTCACGCCCGAGACGGGACGCACCATGGCGCGCGTCTGATCGGAAAGCTCGCGGGTCTTGGTGGCGCCCAGCTCACCGGGGGCACCGATGATGCGCGTGGGCTCCGAGATGTTGACGGCACGGCCCGACAGGTAGCTGTTGAGCACCTGACGCAGCTCGTCGGCGGTCTGGAAGCGGTTTGCCGGGTCCTTCTCCATGCACTTGAGGATGATGCGCTCAAGGTCGGCGTCGACACCGGAGTTAATCTGGCTCGGCGGAATAGGCAGCTCGTTGACCTGCTTGAGTGCGACCGAGATAGCGTCGTCACCGTCAAAGGGAACGCGGCCAGTGGCGCACTCGTACATCACGACGCCCAGCGAGTAGATATCCGAGGTGGGGCCGAGGTCCTGACCGCGGGTCTGCTCGGGGCTGACGTAGTGGGCGGTTCCCAGCACGTTGTTGTCTTGCGTGAGGTGGCTGTTCTTGGCGCGCGCGATGCCAAAGTCCATCACCTTGATGTTGCCGTCGGGCAGCACCATGATGTTCTGCGGCTTGATGTCGCGGTGGATGATCTCGTGCTTGTGGGCGACCGAAAGCGCGGAGCTGATCTGCGAGCCGATCTGGGCGACCTTCTTGGGGTCGAGGGCGCCGTGGCTCTTGATGCCGCTCTTAAGGTCGGTGCCGCGCAGGTACTCCATGACGATGTAATATGTGTCGCCGTCCTTGCCCCAATCGTAGACGCCCACGATATAGGGGGAGGAGAGACCGGCTGCTGCCTGGGCCTCCTGCTTAAAGCGTGCGGCGAAGGTTGCGTCGCCAGCATACTGCGGCAGCATGATCTTGACGGCAACCGTGCGGTCGAGGACCTGGTCCTGTGCACGGTAGACGGTCGCCATGCCGCCTGTCCCCACCTTATCCTTGAGGAGGTATCTTCCCCCGAGGACCCTCTGTTCCATTCCTGCTCCTAACATAACTATTCGCTCAACGATGTGTGTAGTACCTACGATGTGGCCGCTGGGGCCGTGTGGCGCGTTGCCGCTAACTCTTCGGCCGCGGCGCGCCTCGGGTGTCCGATTCAATCATGGGCATCACGCTCCCTGTGCGGCGAGCGCCGCGGTCAGGACGATGCCGGCAATCTTGGCCGCCTTGACGTCGTGTTTGTCGTAATCCTCCAAGGCCACCGAGATGGCGACCGTGGGTGAATCGTAAGGTGCAAAGCCAACGAACGTCGAGTTGACGTTGGTGCCGCCGGTCTCGGGCGAGCCGGTCTTGCCGGCGACCTTGACGCCGGGGACCTGGGCATCGGTGCCGGTACCGGACTGGACGACGGCGAGCATGGCCTGCTTGACCTGGTCGGCCGTGGCGGAGCTGACGGCCTGACCCAGCGAGCGGGACTGCGTGGTCTTGACCACAGTTCCGTCCGGGGCGAGTACCTGGGCTACAAAGTACGGGTCCATGACCACGCCACTGTTAGCGATGGCGGCGGCAATCACGGCGCTTTGCATGACGGTGGTCTGCGGGCCGGGCGTGTGGTCCATGCCGACAGGCTGGCCGGCGCCGGCCCAGGCGGTCTCCCACTCGGTCATGAGCGACGGGTCTGCCATGATGGAGGCCGCGGAGGTCAGGTCCTGGCCGAGCTTTTGGCCGTAGCCAAAGGCGTTGGCAAACTGCACGAGCGTGTTTGCGCCAACTTCGTTTGCCACCTGGCCAAAGACGACGTTGGAGGACACGGCAAAGGCCTGCTGCAGGCTGATGGTGCCGTAGCTCTCGTTGGCATAGTTGGTGACCGGTGCGTTGCCGATGTCCATGGAGCCGGGCGCCTGGTAGGTGCTGGTAAGGCTGGCGGTACCGGTCTCGAGTGCCGCGGAAAGCGTAACGACCTTAAACGTGGAGCCCGGCGTGTACAGCGCGTCCATGGCGCGATTGTACATGGAGCCGTCCTCGCCGCCGCCCGCCTGCAGCAGGGCGTCGATGTTGGTGTTGTCGTAGGTGGGCGAGCTGGCACATGCGAGTACCGCGCCGGTACGCGGGTCGATGACCACTACAGCGCCCTTAAAGCCCTTGAGTGCCTGCTCGGCCGCCGTCTGGATACGCGAGTCGATGGTGAGCTTGGCGGTGTTGCCCGGCTGGGTCTGGCCCGCGAGCGACGCGATGGCGTTGTTCCAGCTGGAGTAGTCCTTAGAACCGGTGAGCGTGTCGTTCATGACGCTCTCGATGGCGGTGGTGCCATACTGCTGGCTCACGTAGCCAACCACGTGCGCTGCCAGGTTACCGTTGGGGTAGGAGCGTACGTAGGTGCCGTCCTCCTGCTGCAGCGACTCGGCCAGCGTCACGCCGTCGGACGTGATGATGGAGCCGCGCTGGATGTACTTGGAGCGGGCGATGGTGTGGTTGTTGGTCGGCATGTCCTGATAGTCCTTGGCCTTAATGACCTGGACATAGGTGAGGTTGCCGATAAGGATGGCGAACAGCGCCGTAAAGGCGAGCACCGCACGGGTTAGACGGTTGGCGAGCGCAACGCGGCCGAGCACACCGGATTCAGGCGTGTCGAGCAGGCGACGGCGCATGCGCGAGCCGACGGAATGGCTGCCGCTGCCGTAGGAAGACGAGGTGGCAAAGCGCGTGCCCGTCGGGGCGGCGGCAGATGCGACCTGATCATCGGTGATGGCGGCCATGGTGCCGGTGCCGGTAAGCTCGGCCTCGCGTCCGGTCGCCTCGTCACCGGCGCGCAGCAGGAGCGCGACGATGATAAAGCTTGCCAGCAGCGAGGAGCCGCCCTGGCTCATAAAGGGCAGGGTGACGCCGGTCAGCGGGATCAGGCGGGTTACGCCGCCAACGATCAAGAAGGCCTGGAAGCTGATGGCTGCCGTAAGACCGGTGGCGCTAAAGGCGGCAAGGTCGGATTTAGCGCGGGCAGCCGTGGTGAGGCCACGCACGGCAAAAAGCATAAACAGGATGAGCACGGCGCCGCCGCCCAAAAGGCCCATCTCCTCGCCGATAGCCGAAAAGATAAAGTCGGACTCGACGACGGGGATGTTGTTGGCCATGCCGTTGCCGATGCCAACACCGACCAGGCCGCCATCGGCAAGCGAGAAGAGCGACTGGACGATCTGGTAGCCCTGGCCCTGGGCGTCCTTAAACGGATCGACCCAAACCTGGAAACGCACCTGAACGTGAGACAGGAACTTGTAGGCGCCCACAGCTCCAACGGCTAAGAGCGCAAGGCCGATAACGACATACGAAAAGCGCCCCGTGGCAACGTAGAGCATCAGCAAGAAGATGGTGTAGAACAGCACGGCCGAACCCAGGTCGCGTTCGAAGACGACGACGAGCAGGCACACACCCCACACGGCAAACAGCGGCAGCAGCAGTCGCAGGCGAGGGATCTTAAAGCCCAGGATCTTGCGGTTGGAGATGGAGAGCAGCTCGCGGTTCTCGGCCAGGTACCCGGCCAGGAACAGCACGATAAAGACCTTGGCGAACTCGCCAGGCTGGATGGTAAAGCCCGCGATGCGAATCCACAGCTTGGAGCCCGAGATCGTGGTGCCGATAAAGATGGGCAGCATCAGCAGGATGATGCCGATGATGCCAAAGGTGTACTTGTAGCGCATGACCACGTCGAGGTTTTTGACCAGTGCGAGCGTTCCCACCATCAGGGCCACCGAGACAAACAGGATGATGAGCTGTGAGATGGCGAGAGCGGGGGCGAGGCGTGTCACGAACGTGATGCCGATGCCCGAAAGTATAAATACGATGGGTAGGATGGCGGGGTCGGCGCCGGGCGCCAAGATGCGCACGGCGATATGTGCCGCGGCGAAGGCGGCAAAGAGGCCGATCGGCACGGCGAGCGTCTCAAAGGAGATGGCGGCGCCCGCGGTGAGCACGTACATCGCATACAGCAGGATGACGGGGAACGCCGAGGCGATGAGCAAGAGCAGTTCGGTGTTGCGGCGACTCATAAGCGGCACTCCCTTTCTAATTCTTATCGGAGGCTTCGGCCTCGGCGGACTGTTCGGCGGTTTTCTCGGAATCTGATTCGGAGGTCGATCTCTGGTCGGTGTTGTCGCGAATCGTTTGCGCGTCGATCACCTGGCGGGTCTGCTCCTCGTCGATCTGGTGGCGGTACTTGGATATCGTGTCCTGCGCATCGTCGACACTTGTTTGCGGAATACCCGCCTTGAGGCGGTTTTGCGTGTCTTCGGGCAGGTCGGACAGCTTGATACTGGTTTCGCTTTCGAGCCAGTGAAGCTTGAGTCCGAGCGGCTTGCCGGGAAGGCCGCGCCAGACGGCGACATTGCCCTGGTAGGTACCCAGGTAGTACGAGCCGGTGACACCCGTGTAGGCCCAGATGGCAGCCGCCAGCACCAAGACGAGACCTAAGACGACGCCGATGGTGACGTTGCGGCGACGCACGCGTTGCGCCTCGCGCATAACGCCATCGTCAACCAGGTCAACGACTACTACGGTCACGTTGTCGTGGCCGCCGGCGGCAAGCGCCGCGTCCACTAGGTTGTCAACGCAGATTTGCGCGGTTGAGGACTGCGTGGCGATGTTCTCGATATCGCTATCGGGAATCATGCTCGAAAGGCCGTCAGAGCACAGGATCAGGCGGTCGCCTTCCTCGATATGCAGAGTGAAGTGGTCGGCATACATGGCGGGGTCTGAGCCCAGCGCACGGGTGATGACCGAACGGTTGGGGTGGACGCGAGCCTCGTCTGCCGTGATCTCGCCGGCGTCCACGAGCTCCTCCACGTAGGAGTGGTCGCGGGTCACGCGGATGAGCGTGCCCTCGTGGAGCAGGTAGGCGCGAGAGTCGCCCACGTGGGCGATGGCGAGCGTGTCGTTTTCGATATAGGCGCAAGTGGCTGTGCAGCCCATGCCGGGCTTGCCTAGGCCGTTCAGGGCCGCCTCGATTACGGCGGCGTTAGCTGCCTCGACGGCTGCCGCCAGGCGTGCTGCGTCGGCGGACTGCGGGGCCGTCTTGGCAATAGTCTCGACGGCGATGGAAGAGGCTACCTCGCCGGCGGCGTGACCGCCCATGCCGTCGCATACGCAAAAGAGCGGCGACTGCACCAGGTAGGAATCCTCATTGTGCGGGCGCACACAGCCAACGTCGGAGCGGGCACCCCACATGAGTTGCGTGGTGGTGCCGGCATCATAGGTCGAGTCGGTCTCGATGCGCTCCTCGGTCAGGGGCTCAAAGCTCATGGTCGAGCCGGGGTCTTTGAGCTTGGCTTCAACGGCGGCTACGTCGATCTCGGCTGTGTCACCGGGAGAGACGGTGTCGGTCTCGGCGTTTGATTCGGAATCGCCGGTGTCCGGGGAGTCGGGCTCCTCGGACACGCGGGCGGTCGACTCGTCGTCTTGCGGGCTGACGTCTATAGGCTCGGGCGCCGGCGTAGACACGGGCGCAACCTCGGATGCCGGGGCTATGGGAAACGCCGGCGCGGCGGGCTCGGGTGCCGCAAACACCGCAGCGCTCTCGTTGATTGCCGCGGCGACAGGCTCTGCAAAGTGAGCTGGCGCCGGGGTTGCTTCGGGCGCTGTGGGCTGTTCCGCGGCATGTGCGCCGATGGGCGCCGCTACGGTATCCTCTTCGTCCTCGTTATCGGCGAGATCCGAAATATCATGCGTTACATGCGAAAGAGGCAGGGAGAACACGGTGTCCTCGGGTTCCACGGGTGCGGAGCCCGCCGGAGCGGCGTGGGCCGGCGCAGCTGTGGCGGCAGCCGGTGCCTCGGTCATAGTCGCGGACTTGTTCTCCTCGTCGATCATCGACGGTTCACCTTCATGACCACGTCGCCAATCTGGACTTCGTCGCCCTCGCGCAGCGTTGCGGGCTCCACAAGCTGGCGGCCGTTGACGAGCGTGCCGTTAAGCGAGTTGAGGTCTTCGATGATGAGCGCCGGGCCCTGCAGCGAAAAGCGCGCATGCGAGGCCGAGACGAACGGTTCGTTGATGCAGATGTCCGAAGATGGCGAGCGACCGACGATGACGGGGCCGAGCATGTCTACGTGGATGCCGCGGATACCGCGCGGACCCTTGTCCACATCGATCGTCCAGATAGCCGAGTCGCGGCGCTGTCCGCGCACAAGTCCCACGCCGGTCTTCATGACGGCGAACAGGAAGATATAGAGCAGGGCGACCAGGACGATGCGGCCTGCAAAAAGGACGATATCGATGTTCATAAGAGACTATCCCCTAAATTCAAAGGTGCTCAGGCCAAACGTCAGCAGATCGCCGTTGCGCAGCGGGCAGCGCGTAATGCGGCGGTTGTTGACGAGCGTGCCGTTGGTGGAATTGAGGTCCTCGATCGACCAATCCGAGCCCGTAAAGGTGAGCTGGGCGTGGCGGCGCGACACGTTGGGGTCGCGCAGGGCAATATCGGAAACCGAGCGCTCGCGACCGATAGTCACCTGTGCGGAGGTGATGCTATGGCTCTCGCCGCTCACGACGTCGACGAGCTGGGCGAGCGGGCGCTGCGGGGCGCGAGTGCTCGCCATGTTGGAGGCGATGCCGGCTGCGGCGCCTAGGCCCACGGCGGCACCGGTCGCGGCGGCTCCGCCCATGCCGGCAAGCGCGTCGCGCGAGACGGTCTGCGGCACCGGGATGGGTGCTGCGGCGGGGTCGGGGACGCTAGGCGCGAAGGGGTCTGCCACGGCAAGCGGGTCGGGAGCGGCGGCGCGAGGCGTCGGCTGCTGCTGGGGCATGGCGGCGGGGCGCTGCTGCTGCGGGGCAGCAAACTGCTGCTGGCCGGCGCGCGGGGCGCTGGCGGCACGGCTTGCCGCGGAGTTGTTTTGGCCCAGACCGTTTTGATAGGCGCGCTCTTCTTCGTACAGGCGGCCGAGCGTGGGGGCATCGACGTTCTCGGCAAAGACCGAGAACTTGCCGGCGCGCAGCTGCGGATCGATCATAAAGCGCACGAGGGGCTCGCCGACAAAGACATAGCGGCGCTTTTCGGCCTGCGCCTTCACAAACTCGCGGACCTCGCGCGAAAGCTCGGGGTAGAACGGGGCGAGCATGGGATCGTCGTCGGCGGCGATCAGGATGGTATAGAGTGCCGGCGCCGTGTTGACGCCGTTGATCACCAGAGTCTGATCCTCCATGTCGCGAGCGGCCTGCTTGGCAAGCTTCTTAAAGGAGAACGGGGCACGGGTGGCACCGAAGATGCCGGCCACGTGGTCCTCGAAGATGTTCAGGAAGTTCACGAAAGATCACTCTCCGTATAGGTTCTTTGGTATCCGAGCAAATATAGGCATATCCCAACGATTATAGAGGATAGGGTTCCCGCAACCGCCGCCTTGGCGACGACCGCGGCTGCAAGGCTGGCAATTTCCATATGGTGTGCAAGACAGGACGCCGCTGCGCAGCCGATGCCGGCGACAGCGATGGCGGCGATTACGGCAAGGTTTGAGCCCTGATCGGCACGCTTGGCATGGGCGTTGAGCAGCGCAGATGACGCCGCGGCAGTTGCCGCTACCAGCACAAAGGCAGCCCAAAGGAGTGGGTCTCCCAGCGCTGCGGCAACGTTACCGAGCCCCAGCACGCCTCCGGCTGAAAGCGCGACCGTGGCCAGACGGGCAAAAAGTGCGCCCATGCCCGTTGCCGCGGCGGCGCTTGCCGGGCCGAGCCAAAATGACGCGACGCCGGCGGTGACCCCAGCTGCCAGGAAGGTATTGCCGGTCAGACAGCCAAGCGCGAGTGCACAGGTGAGTGCGGCGCTCGCGGCAGCCTCGGTGCGACCCCAGGCGATCCACCAACCGGACATGGCGGCGGCAAAGATCACCGCGACGGGCAACATCGACAGGACGCCCTGTGCCTGCATGGTGGCGTTTGCCATGAGCACCAAAAAGCCCACAGCCGAGATGGCCGAGCCAATCTGGGGGGCCAGGCCGGCCGCCGCTCCGATCGCGATAGCCGCAATGACCAGGCCGGGAAGCGCCGCGACGCCGGCCGTCTGCATCAGCAAAAAGCTAAAGGCGCCGCACGTTAGCGCCGAGATAGCGTGCATGGCGTAGTCGCGCGCATGGCTCCAGCGCGTGCCTGCCCAGCCGAGTGCGGGGTCGACTTCGATGGTGTCGTCCTCGTAGTGCGACGGCTCGATATCGTCGAGCTCCTGCTCGTCATCCGAAAGTTCGCCAACCATTTGCTCCAGGCTGCGACGGCCTTCGCGCACGCTGCCCAGACCGGCAAGGAGCTGGTCGCAAAATGCCTCGATGCTGTTGGGGCGGTCCTGCGGCATGGGGGAGAGCGCGCTCATGAGCGCGGCCTCGGCTCCCGGGGGAAAGTGTGGTATCAGCTCGCTGGGATAGGTGGCGCCGCCGATGATGCGGCCGAGCGAGTCGGCGGGCGTGGCCGCCATAAAAGGAGCGCTGCCGCACAGGCCCTCGTAGATCACACAGGCGAGGGCAAAGACATCGGCGCGCTCGTCGACCGTGCCGGTCTCGATATCGAGCTGCTCGGGCGGCATGTAGCCGATGGTGCCGCCGCGTGAGCCGCCAAAGCCACCGGCGGACGACAGCCGCGCCATGCCAAAGTCGGTGAGCTTTACATTGCCCGAGTGGTCGATGAGCACGTTGGCGGGCTTAATGTCCAGGTGGAGTACGCCATTACTGTGGGCGAAGGTGAGCGCCTGGCCCAGGGCATCGGCAATGGCCGCGGCCTCGTCAAAGGTAAGTGAGTGGCCGTCCGCGCGGTGCAAAAACTCGGCCAGCGACATGCCATCGACATATTCCATAACCAGGTAGGCATAGGCTGTGTCGTGCGTAAAGTCGATGACCTGCACGATGTTGGGATGTTGAAGCATGGCGGCAGTGTGCGCCTCGCGCAGGACATCCATGATGTCGCTAGCGGGCATGCCGGCACCGTTGATAAGGGGGATGCGTTTAATGGCGACGCGGCGGCGCAGGTGCGTGTCGCGGCAGATCTCGATGGAGCCAAAACCGCCGGTCGCAAGTGTCTCGAGCGGCTGGTACCGCTTGAGCAGCTCGCGAGAGCTGGTGCCCTCCAAAGGAACGTCCGGCGAGAACCGGGCGGTATGTTGCGAGAAAAGCGGCATGGCCAACCCTCGTGCGTTTAAAGTTCGTTTGCGAGCGGCGGGCGCGGGGCCGAGCCGTTCGCGGTGGCATAGATGCTGCTAGTGTAGCACGCTCGGGCAGATGGCGAGGATAGCGGGATGCGAGGTGGCCCGATCGATTCGGCCCGTTTCGGCTCGTTTGGAAAGCGCATCTCAGTTTTCAGCCAAATTATGGGATGCGCTTTCCAAATGGGGTGGGCTGCGGAAACTGCATCCCAGAATATTGCCCTGGAACGGGATGCGCTTTCCGAACCGGCGTCCAAAAGGAAACCGCATCCCGCTTTGATGTGGGGACTGCGAACAAAAGCCGGACCGTGATCTGGCGCGGATTGGAGTTCGCCTGAATCATTGATGCTGGCTGGTGTGAGAACAGAGATAAACGAGCGGCTCGAGCGATATAATGACACGCTATGGAGGCCGTATGCTCTTTTCCCGCCGTTCTGCTACATTTGCCTGCGCCATTGCGCTTGTCGTAATGGCGGTCACCCCTTATCACCGGTTTTCATCTTCAATCGGCCTAGCGTCAGGTGCAATGACCTGGCTCGTTATCCTGGGCGCATGCCTCGCGGCGTTTGTTCATGGTGCTGCGCTATGCAAGGGGGGAATGAGAAGGCCGAGGCATCTCGGTGCCATCGGTGTTTTCCTTGGTGTTATTGCAACGGTTCCCGAATGGGCCGACCTGGCTTTCTATGCTCGCGGAGACTCTATTCCAATCGTGTTTGCACCGATTTGGTTGTTACATGGCGTTTCGTGTGTCTCGTGCTTTGTTGGGTCGCTGCTTCTCTCATATGTTATTTGGGGCACGGCGGACTCTCCTTTGACGCAGAGGTCGACACGGACTGACGAAAGGGAAACTCGTCACCCGCAGGACGCGATTTTTACAGAAACAATAGCCGTCATGTCTTGCCTGCTGTTTTGCTGTCGAGTTTCATGGAGAGTCGTTCCCGAGCCATGGGGGATGCCCCCTGTAACGGCCGCGTCAATTGGCCTTGCGCTTTTAATTCCGTTGGTCTATCTCGCATTGACTGTGGCCCCGCCGTTTTGCCGCCCTCGTGCCTTTGGCCATGGGCGGCGCGACGTGTTTGCCTGTTCTGTGCTCGTAGCAGTTCCTATTGGTCTTATTCCGGCTGTTGAGGCGGCATACTTCGCAAGCGATGCCGTGGTCATTGCATTGCTGGCGATGGGGTCCGTTATCGCTGCTGCCTTCGTATGCATGTTGCTAAGGGGGAAACGGGACAACAATTCGGATATCGCCTGTGCGTCCGACACATTCGATGCGGGGGTGTTTTCCCCTGCCCTGTCGCCTAGAGAAGAGCAGTTTGTTCGACTGCTGCTCAAAGGGAAAACGCCGGCGGAAATTGCCAAGGAGACGGATACGAAGCCATCGACGGTGAGAACAACGCTTCACCGAGCATACGGGAAGGCGTCGGTTGCGGGCTCACGCGAGCTCGTGGCGCTGTTTGCGGGTGAGGGCGATACTGTAGGGCATGAGCTACCGCAGCGGCATGCTGACGATATAGTGGCATCAGCTCGAACGCGCCGGCTGTTTCGATACCTGCTCACATTATTCTTTATCCTCCTTGCGGCGGGGCCCTTGGTAATGGCGGATAGCGATTGGGGGTCCGGTGTTTCGCGGGCTGTCGCCTTTTCCCTCTTAAGCTACGCATTGGGTCTCGGACTGCTTCTGTCGCTACGCTACGCGGGTGGAAAAGCGAATCGTGGCGCTGCGCTGGATAGAGCGGGTGAAGCGATTTGGCTCGGAAGCCCGTACGTATGGGCGGTGCTATCTGCTGTGGAATGGTCTTTTATCTATATCGCGGCATTGATGTGCATACGCGTTCCGTTGATGGCTGTGCCGGTCCTGTTTTGCGGCGTGGCGTCTACGGCTTCGCTCGCTGTTGGGCTGCGTCCGTTTAAGGTGCATGCCCATGCTCGGGCTATCGTGCCGTTGGTGTCAATGGGCATGGTTGCCTTAATCTATGCGGTCGCTAGGGGGCGAATCCATGGACTTGCGGTGCTGACGGGGGTGCTGCTCACATATATAGTGATGCGAAGCTGTCCGCAGCGCAAAATGCTTGGGATATGGATGCTTTGCTTCGGGGCGACGGCTCCTGTTTGGGCTGTCTTGCTCAATATGGTGCAGGATCTGACGGTTTTCGAGCCGTTGTTCCTCGCGTCGTTGTTGGGGCAAAGTTCGGCTGTCAATGTCGTCGTGGCAACGGTGATTGTTTGCTGGTCTGTGCCCATGTTCGTTACGCACATCGCGCTCGCCCGCTCGGTTGAGGACGAGAAGGCCGTCTTGGAGTACCGGGCGAACGGGTCCACCGAAACGGCCCGCGTGCGCCAGCTGGCCCTGCTTACGTCGCGCTCCCTTTCTGATGTTCAGTCGCAAATTTTGCTGATGACGGCAGAGGGGGCAACGACAAAGGCCATTGCGGAGGATGTCGGTTACGCTGCATCTACGGTGCAAGCGCTGCGGTCTGCATCTTACCGCCAGTTGAAGATCAAGAATAAGGCGGAGCTAATTTTATTGTTATCGCAGGTAAATAACGTGTAAACGCCTGAGCAATCAACTCAATAGCGGGTGTTTACAGACATCTTTCTCTATTCATGCGAAGGTTGCCGTGCGTCGACGCATTGTTAACCGCTTTTGATTGGAGAAGGCCATGATTAAGCCAAGGAGCGCTATTGCTCGAATCGGAGTCGGCTTGGTGATTGCAGCTGGTCTGTCCCTAGGGGTTCCCGCTGCATCGTTTGCACAAGAGGAGTTTGACACCTCTCAGGTTTCCAGCATTACTCAAAACGCCGATACGGGAATTACGACCTGTACGAACAATGCCGATAAGGCATTTAGTTTTCAATGTGCCGGGACGAGTGCAACTGGCTACCGTCAAAAGGATGATTCCTCATCGCTCTATCTGGATATCCAGGGCCATACGGGAAATCCGCTTCGGTTATATACAGACGGTGCGTATAACACAAGCGGTAGCGGCAGCATGAATTGTACTCAGGGAACGTATCGTTCGAATCACAAGGGACAGTGGGAAATGTATAACCTCGTCCGTGAGAACGGGCGATCTGCGGCGCGACTGACTGCATGGGCGGAGTCTGGCTACGGCACTGTTATTGGCGTATGGAGCCCCGACTGCGTCGGGCATTTCCACAAGCTTCCCGCATAGTTGTTTGAAATGGCTCCCTTCCGGCTTTCTGGGTCGGAAGGGGGAGGAGGACGTATGAACCAAAAGCTCGCAAGATACGAACTGTCGAAAACGATTAGACGTCCAGCTTTTATCCTTGCTCTCTTGATTGCGGTCGCAGTTGCAATAGCTGCCGCGCTGGAGCCGTGGGCAAATTTGGAAAAAGAGCGCCACAACCTTCTTTCTTTTGGTTACGGCGTTGGCGTGCAAGCCGAAAATTATCTCGGTCAAACACGTGAAAGCAGCTTCGGTAACTGGATTGTTGTGAGCGCGAACGCGCCACTGTCTGCGTCGGTGTTTTTCTATGCACTGCCCCTGCTTGCAATGTTGGCTGGATCTTGGTCGTGTCTCTTTGAGCGTTTGAGTGGTTATGACATGCAGATATGCACGCGCGTTTCCAGAAAGGCGTACGTGAACGTAAAGATGCTGTCTGCTTTCCTCTCCGCGTTTACAGTGACTGCCATTCCTCTGCTCGTCAATTTCCTGATCGTCTCGATGCTTTTTCCTGCGTATCTTCCTCGGGTCGATGAGTCGACTTACGTAGGACTTTACCTGCATAGCTACTTCTCCGGTCTATTTTATTCGCATCCTTTGTCATATGTGCTCGCATACACGCTGTTCGATGCTGTCACGCTCGGGACTTTATCCATGGCTGTAACTGGCTTCTCAATTTTGTTTCGTAGCAGAATCAAAGCGATAATTGTCCCGTATCTGCTAATGGTTGCGTGGCATTTTGCAAATGGCTGGATCTTCGGCGTAATGGCTTGTGTGGGGTTTAACTGCAATATCCTCAACAGCATCAGGTCGGAATCGCTGAATAACTGGCCAGACATTCGAGCCGGTTTTGCGGAAATCATATTATTGACCCTTGCTTCGTTGGCTTTTTCTGGGGCGTGGAAAAGACGCGAGGTGGTCTGATGCTGTTTAGGCTGGTCGCCGCGGACCTGAGGACCGTTTTGAAGAAGAACATCCTTACTTTTATTGCAATTGCGGCAGTGACCGTTGCGAACTTGGTGTACGCCTACGGATTGTCTTCTGTGTATGGGGTTAGAACGGATACCTTGGGGTTTGCGGATAATCTTGCGCTCGTGTTTGCCGGATCTGCTCCGTTTGAGCCTAGGCCCGGGGTCATGTTTGTGCCTCCGCTAGGATGGCTATTTCTCATTCTGCTTATTCTCTATACAACACTCGACTATCCGACCGAATCGTTGCACGGGTTTGGTTTGCAAGCGCTTGTTCGATGCCGGGCAAGAACCCTTTGGTGGGTCTCGCGTTTTATCTTGGTGGCGGCAGTAACGGCATTTTCACTGCTCGTGGTGGTTTGCTCTGTTGTGATTTGGAGCTTGGTGGTGAGCTCCTCGTTGAGCGCGGTCATTCATGGTGAGTCGCTTCAACTGGCTAATTTGGCGCCGTGGTTTCTCAAAGCTGCCGAGGCAGATGCGCTGCCGTTTTTCATAGGTCTCTTATTTGCTTTTGAGGCGCTTGCGTTTGCGCAGGCAGCGGTTGGGTTTGTGCTTGGGTCGTCAGTCTCGTTTGTGGTTTTAATGAGCTACCTGATCTGCTCGGCATATGCACGACATTGGGCGCTATTGGGTAACGCCTTGATGCTGTTGCGCTGGGGTGGAATTGTCAAAGAGGGAATCGCGGCGGGCTCGAGTGTCTTGTCATCAATTGGGCTTATGTCGTTATGCCTATCGTTGGGTGGACTGTGGTTTCGAAGGGCCGACCTTATAGAAAAGGGGGACAAGATATGAGTGTGATCGTAAGGGGCGTATCGAAGCGCATGGGTAAAAACGATGTCCTGCGCAACGTGTCCATCGAGGTTGACCCTGGGACTGTGGTCGGGCTTCAGGGGATAAACGGTTCGGGTAAGACCATGCTCATGCGAGCGGTTTGCGGGTTGATCAAGCCTACCGAAGGCGAAATCTCTATCGATGGCCAAAGGCTTGGGGCGGACATCTCGTTCCCGCCGAGTCTGGGGATGTTGATCGAGGCGCCTTCCTTTTTGGGATATCTGTCTGGCTACGACAATCTGAAGCTCATCGCTCAGATCAAGGGCGTTGCCACCCCCGAGGACATTCGCTCTGCCCTGCGGCTCGTGGGGCTCGATGCAGACGAAAAAAAGAAGTTCCGAGCATACTCGCTTGGGATGAAGCAGCGTCTGGGGATAGCTGCGGCAATTATGGAGAAGCCGAAGCTGCTTGTTCTCGATGAGCCAACGAATGCCCTCGACGAAGCGGGCGTTGAAATGCTCAAGCGCGTTGTGGCGATGGCGGCATCAACGGGTCGTGAGGTCCTTCTGTCCAGCCATGACGGAGAGGTGCTCGAGGAACTGGCCGATCGGGTTTACTGCATGCGCGACGGTGCCGTTGTGAAAGTTCGGGAAAGGTCGTGAGCGCGATGAAGAAGACCCTGTGGACGAGAAGATCGGCGCTCGCGCTTTTTTGCTGTGCTGCTGCCGGCCTTGCGGGCATGAGGGTGAGCGTCGTTAACGGGAACCGGACGGTCATTCCTGAGAAATATTACGCGGAGGGCGAATGGCTCTCGATGGATGGAGCGTTTCTGGGGTCGAAGGATGTGGTGACTGATGGGTATTCGTTTTGCATAGACGGGGCAGAGTTGCTCACGCCGCGCGAGTATCTCAAACGAGCACATGACGATTATTCAAAATATGGCACCGTGGATACGAAAACGAGACTGAAGGATGCCGACATCACGTGCGTTATCGCCGTAAAGATGCGTGTCAGAAATAGGGATAATATCGACGGTGGAATCAAAGCGTATGTTTGGCATCTGGTCCCGGAGTCTGCGCCAAACTATGATTTTGTAGTCAATACCGATCTGATAACGCAAGCCATGCCGGTCCTTGGCGGCTCTGCTGCGTTTGCCGTGGAGGTTGGGGCAGAAAACGAGTTGCTCGTCCCATTTATGATGCAGAACACCAACGACTATTTCGAAGGTTACGAGACCGTCCGTTTTGAGAAAGCATTTCCCGGGACTTACACGATGAAGATGACCGATCTGCCGGAGCGGAGGCTCTTAAGGTTTGAAGTGAAATAGCTCGAGAGCAAGGCAAAACGGGTCCATTGGCGGTACGCGCGCCCGATTCCAGGCGCCCCGGCCCGGAATCGGGCGCGGGACGAGGCGCCTTCGGTGTCGGCCGGCCTACCGCTTCTTCTTGCTCTTCTTCTGCTTGCGCTGCTTGCCCTTGGTCTCCTGGGGCTTGTCGCCCTGTTTTGCTTCGGCAGCGGCCTTTTCTGCCTTCATCTTCTTGCGTTTGGTCTCGATGCGGAGCTTTTTGTTGATGCGCGCCTTAAGGAAGGGACCGAACTGCTCGGCATCGCCGCGGACAAAGGTGTCCTTAGGGATCGTCACGCCCTGGTCGGCGAACATGGCCACAAAGATGCGCTCGCCGTCGAGCACGTGGTCGAGCTTTTCAAACGGGAAGAACTGCGACTTGCCGCTCGTGCCCCAAACCATCAGGCCGTCCTCGTTGGCGGCGACGCGGCGATAGCGGCCACCCATGGACTCGTCGGCCTCAACGGCGTCGATAAAGTCGCGGGCGAGGGTGTGGTGCAGGTTTTTGCTCCACCAGGCCAAAAAGGCGCCGAATACGATCAAGACGACGCCAAACTTGATCCAGTTGCCGCCGGCCACCAGCATGCCGATGCCGATGAGCGCGGCAATTGCCGCGGCGACATACAGCGAGCCGCGACGCCTGGGCGAGGCGACCAGGCGGGCGAAGTCGGTGACGAGGTCGTTTTCGTATTGGTACTCGTTGAGGTACAGGATGCCGTCGTCGGCTGCGGCCTGCTCCTCGAGCGCGACCTCGACCTGGTCGGCTGCTTCGGAGGGAACGAGGTTGCTCTCTGCGTCTGCCATGCTCTTTGGACTCCTATCGCGGCGGGCTCGCCGTACGGGTTATTATGGAATGCAGTATGCCGTGCGACCGCATGGCCGCCGCGGCAACAAGACTCAGTATACCCGGGGGAGCACCCATGGAATCGTTGTACCGAAAGTATCGCCCGCTCACCTTTGACTCCGTGGTGGGCCAGCAGCATATCGTCTCGACGCTCGAGCACGCCATCACCGAGGGGCGCCTGTCCCACGCCTACCTGTTCTGCGGACCGCGCGGCACGGGCAAGACCACCATGGCGCGCATTCTGGCCAAGGCGCTGCTGTGCCGCAATGCCGAGGCGGCGCGCGCCGAGGGTGCAAGCGGCTGCATGCCCGACGGTACTTGCGAGGAGTGCGAGCTCATTGCCGAGGGTAACCACCCCGATGTCTACGAGCTCGATGCCGCCTCCCGCACGGGCGTGGACAATGTGCGCGAGGAAATCATCAACTCCGTCAACTTTGCCCCGGTGCGCGGCAAGTACAAGATCTATATCATCGACGAGGTCCACATGCTCACGACGGCGGCGTTCAACGCGCTGCTCAAGACGCTCGAGGAGCCGCCGGCACACGTGATCTTTGTGCTGTGCACCACCGACCCGCAAAAGATTCTGGAGACCATCCTCTCGCGCTGCCAGCGTTTCGATTTCCATCGCATCGGCAACGAGGATATCGAGCGTCGCCTGGCATACGTGTGCGAGCAGGAGGGCTTCGATTACGACGATGAGGCGCTGGCTATCGTGGCGCGCCATGCCAAGGGCGGTATGCGCGACGCGCTGTCCACGCTGGAGCAGCTGAGCGTCTTTGGCAACGGTTCTGTGCATGCGGACGACGCCCGCTCGCTTTTAGGCGAGGTTTCGGACCAGATTCTGGGCGAGTTTTCCCGCGCCATTGCCGATCGCGATGTTGCCGAGCTCTATGGACTGATCCGTGCGCAGGTCGAGGAAGGAAACGACCTGCTGGAGCTGACGCGCGACCTGGTGGCGCATGTGCGTGACGTGTACGTTGCCTGCGTTGCCGGTGCCCGTGCCGAGCTGTTTGAGGGCGGCTCCGAGCAGGCCGAGGCGCTTGCTGCCGAGGCCGCTGCCTTTGGCGAGCATCCTGCCGACCGCCTGGCCCGTGTGCTGACGGTGCTCGACGATGCCGCACTGGAGATGAGGGGCGCGAGCGACGTGCGCCTGGTGCTCGAGATCGCCTGCACGCGCCTGGCACGTCCCGAGGCCGATTTAACGATTGAGGCATTGGCCGAGCGCGTGGCCCGCTTGGAGGCCATGGTTGCCAACGGCGCCGTGCCGGCGAGCGTGGCTGCTGCTCAGGCCGCCGCGCCTGCAGCATCCGTACCCGCTGCTGCCCAACAGCCGACGCTAATTTCGGGCGCTCGTGCTGCCGCTCCGGCGGCATCCGCTGCCCCCGCTGCTACGTCCGCGCGCCAGGGCGGTATGCCTTGGGACCGTGGTGCTGCTGTTCCGGCTGCCCAGCCTGCGTCCCGTTCTGCGTCCGTGTCAGCTTCCAAGCCTGCAGCGCCTGCACCTCAGCCTGCGCCGACTCCGACGCCTCAGCCCGTTGCGGCTCCCGCGCCTGCCACCGCTCCGGCACCTAAGCCCCAGTCCAACAATGCCGCCCAGGTTGCCGCCGCCGGTACTGCCGAGACGCCCGCGGTCGAGGATGCCGGAGAGCTGCAGCGCAAATGGGCCGAGGTTGTCGAGCGTGTCAAGGCGCGTCAGGCTTCCTACGCGGGGCTTTTGCTCAATGCCCGCGCCACGGCTGACGACGGCTCCAGGCTCACGGTCTCGTTCCCCGCGGGCTCGACCTTTGCCATCAAGATGCTTGGACGCGCCGACACGCAGTCGGTGGTCCTGCCGACAGTCAGTGCGGTCTTCGGTCGTCGTACCGTCGACTATGTCCTGGATGGGGGTGGCACGCCGGCTCCTCAACATGAGGAGCATTCTCCATCTGCACGGGCTGCGGTATCTGCGGACCCGCAACCCGTGTCCTCGGCGGCCCCTGCATCCTCGAGCGCCAGCGCGACGCAGCCAAAAGCAGCACCGATAGCGGCGCCGACCCCGTCGGCGCCTAAGCCCGTCATGGCCAAACCGGCTGCTCCGACACCCGCGCCCAAGCCTGCCTCGCCCGCGCCCAAGTCGTCTGACCTGGGCAAAGCCCCCTGGCTGCGCTCCGACAACCCCGCCGGCGCTCCTGCCACGGGCAAGCTCCCGACCGAGCCCGCGCCCCGAGCGCCCGAGCGCGCGTCCGCTCCCAAGGCTCAGCCCGCCGCGCCGTCTGCGCCATGGGGATCCGAGCAGGTTCCCTACGACGATGCCATGGTTGGCGGTTTTGTTGCCGATGCTGGTGGGGACGATCTGCCTCCGTTCGACGTGCCGGGTGCGGCGTCCGCGCCCAAGTCCGCTGCAACTGCCCCCAAAGAGGAGGACGCTCCTGCAGCTCCCTGGGAGTCCAACTCCGGTGCGGGCGGCCCCTTCGGCCATCAGGGTGCAGCCCCGAGCATCCCGCAGACCGAGGACGAGGCCAAAGCCCTCATCCGCAGCGTCTTCGGCCAGTCCACCATCTTCAAGCCGGTGGAGTAGCTGCGCAGGCGGGTATACTGCTCAAGAAGAGAACCCCTTGCCCGGGCGCATCTGTATTTCGGACATGTGCAACGTGGTGCCGCGTATATCGCATTCGAGCAGACAGGCGCGTGACGGTCGGCCTAGGATGCTGAGGTCGATACGATACGTCGCATGGCTGTCCGTGTACTCGACTTGCTCGGCGTTGACGGTTGCTCCGATTGTAAATAAAGAGCCCAGTTCGGCATCGACAATCTTGGAGTCCTTTATCTTGACCTTGAACTCTTGGTAGAGGGACGGGCTGTTGTAGTAAATGGTTCGGGTTCCGTCGGTGCATTCATCGGTCGTCTCCCATTTGACGACGGGCTGGTCCGAGCTGGCTATCAGCAGTTCTGCTCCAAAAGCTATGGCATGGGTGATGATAACCAGTAATACCCAGACGACAAAGAGATAGAGAACCACATATGCAACGGGGTGTTTTGAGCGGATGTTTTGGAGTACGGCTGGGACATTCACGAGGGCACCTCCAAATCGTCATCTATGACAATCAAATTATACCCAGCCGCCATGCGTGCCGCCTCGAGCAGCGGCTCGGCATTTTGCCATGTAGCCTTGTAGCCCTACGCATAAACTGCCTGGTTCCAGCTCTGCTAGATGTAGCTTGAGATAATTATGCAACCTTGCATAATTCGACCTTGCATAATCTTGGGCGTGCGTCACGCTCAAGGACATGTATATCGACTGAGGTAGCGTGTCCGCCCCGCTTGCTTGCCCCGCGCCGTGGTACGATTTTTGAGTTTGAAAGTCCCGTCGCGCTCCGGCTGCCCTTGCAGCTTGTCGCGCGGCCGCACGTAAAGGAGCCATCATGGCCGGTATGAACATGCAGCAAATGATGAAGCAGGCTCGCAAGATGCAGGAGCAGCTTGCCGCCGCGCAGGAAAACCTTAAGTCCCAGACCGTCGACGCCTCTACCGGCGGCGGCATGGTCAAGGTGACCGTTAACGGCGAGATGGAGCTCGTCAACCTCACCATCGACCCCGATGCCCTCGATCCCGAGGACGTCGATATGCTGCAGGACATGATCATGGCTGCCGTCAACGAGGCCGTCCGCGGTGTCAACGAGCTCGCCAACAAGCAGATGGGCGCCATCACCGGCGGCCTCAACATCCCGGGCATGCCGTTCTAAGACACGCATATATATGAGTGCCAACCATAGTCTGCAAAAATTGCTCGATGAGCTGGGCCGTCTGCCGGGCATTGGTCCCAAGTCGGCCCAGCGCATCGCCTATTACCTGCTCGAGGCCGATGCCGAGGAGGCGCGCCGCCTGGCCGAGGCTATCCTGGAGGTCAAGCAGGAGGTTCACTTTTGCAGCCGCTGCTTTAACTACGCCACGGCCGACGAGTGCTCCATCTGCCAGGATTCGATGCGCGATACCACTCGCATTTGCGTGGTGGGCGAGCCGCGCGATGTCCAGGCGATTGAGCGCACGGGCAGCTACCACGGTCTCTACCACGTATTGGGCGGCGTGATCAGTCCCATGGACAAGATTGGTCCCGAGCAGTTGCACATTCGTGAGCTGCTGGCACGCTTGGGCCACGAGGACATCCACGAGGTCATCATCGCCACCAACCCCAATATCGAGGGCGAGACCACGGCGAGCTACCTGGCCCGCACTATCAAGCCGCTGGGCGTTGAGGTATCGCGTCTGGCGAGCGGCCTTCCCGTGGGCGGCGACCTGGAGTATGCCGACGAGCTTACGCTTGGGCGCGCCATCGAGGCCCGTCGCACGATTTAGGTGGCGAGCCTGCTCCTGCCGTATGTCTTCATCGCGACGCACGGGGTAGCCATAATTTCCCCGTGCGACTGTAAGTTTGTTGTGCAACAAAGATGCTTTGTATCCGCTTATCGCATGGATGCTTCCACTCGCATCCTTAATTTGCCCATTCGTTGCGCAACCTTTTGGGTTCGCTGATACACTCAAATATGGATTCGAATGAATGCGCCGCTCCCGAGCGGCGTGTTTTTGTTGGAGGAGAACGCATGCGGCCCGGTGGCACTCAGACAAAGCGCGGCGCCGCGGTGCGCATGCGACGCCGACTGGGCTTGGCGCCGCGGGCGTACGCACTGCTGTCTTGCTCGCTGGTGCTGGTCATAGCTGGCGTTTCTGCCTATGGCATGACCGTGCCGTCCATGATGCAGGCACATGCCGCACGCGAACCGCGCGTGGGGCATGAGGTCAAAAGTGACCTGGGGACCACGACTGGATATGCTTGGGCAAGTGTGGTCGCGCATATTGTGTTTGGCACCGGCGACGCGGACGGCGCCGAGGCCCCGGACAACGAAGTCACGCTTGCCAATGGCAAAACCATCGTGCTCACCAACACCAAGATCATCGATCGGTTGTCCAACAATAGCGTGGCGGCAACGGTGAATAAGGTCGAGCAGCAGAAGGAGCAGGACGCCCAGCAGTCCGGAAAGCCCGGTAGCTCGGATACTTCTGGCTCCGGCTCGGATTCGTCGAGTTCGGGCGGTGGCTCTGGGTCGGGTTCCTCTGCCGGAGGGTCTGGAAACGGCGGCTCGACGGGCGGCAACACTGACAACGATGCAAACTCCGGTGGCCTTTCCGCTGCTGAGGAAGAGAGCATTCACAGCTGGCTTGTGACCAAGTACAACATGCTCGACGGCTATGTTTCTCGTGCCAATGACGTGGTTTCGACCTATAACTCTACGGGAGATCCCAGGCCGTGCGACAGCCTGGTCGGGGAGATGTTTGTCATTCGAGCCGAGTTCGGTCGTCAGACATTCTCGCCCCGGTCAAAGTGGTATCAGCAGTATGCCAATCTGTGGGGCTGTTACACCAACCTATGTCAATGGGTCGGCCATTACGGCGATGATGACGTCGCGCTCGGTAACTTCAACAATAACGTGGCGGCGCTTGCCCTATGATGACCGATCTTGCATCCACCACACCACAATCGCTCGGTCGCGATCCCATGGTCGGCCTGCGCCTGGCGCGTGTCGACGGGTTTGAGCCGGCCATTGCGCTCGGTCAGGGCGAACTGCCTGCCTATCTGCGTCGTTTTACGATGCTGTTTGCCGACGATGCCACCATGCGCCGTGGCGGTATCGGCCGCGTGACGCGTGCCGTCAACGCCCAAGGCGAGGCCGTGGCACTCAAACAGCTCATCTTGCCGACGCGCGATGAGTTTGACGACGATGCCGCTCACGAGGCGCTGGTCGCCAAGTTCAAGGCGGCGTTTCGCGAGGAATACGAATGCCATCGCGCCCTTTCGGGCCTTAAGGGCTTTCCCCGCCTCTATGGCTGGGGCGAGGTCGACGGTGTGCCTGCAATTGTCATGGAATGGGTCGAGGGCGAGACGCTTGCCCGCTTGCGTTCGCGACTTGCCGTGGACGATGCCGGACGCCTGTCGCCGCTTGTGGCGGCGCGTCTGGGTCGCGACCTGTTCGATCTGCTCTGCCGTATGAGCCTGGTGGGCGAGGGCTTTGTCCATCGCGATATCTCGCCCGCTAATATTATGGTGCGTACGGCGCGTCTACCGCTTGACCGGCAGCTTGCCGAGGGCACCTTTGACCTGTGCCTGATCGACTTTGGCTCGTCGCTGGCGCTTGAGCCTGCGTCGGCCGTGGCCGGTACCGGCGGCAAGGCGTCGTTTACGGAGCGTTATGCCACGCTGCGTCGCGCGACGGTTGCCTATGCCCCGCCCGAGATGCTCACCGACGATATTCCCGACCTGCGCGCTTTGCGTATGTCGCCGGCGATTGACGTCTATGCCGCGGCAAGCACGGTTTACGAGCTCATTGCCGGCATCGCGCCATACGAAGCCGCGCCGAGCACTTCGGGCACCTCGGGTTCGCGCAAAAAGACGCGCGACATCGCGAGCCCCTACCGTCTCAAGATGGACACGCGGCCCGACTATCCCATTGGTGCCCATGCGCCCGGTCGCGATTTGACGCAGCTGCTTCATCGCGAGCCCGATGTGGCGCTCGCCGCGGCCGAGCAGGCCCAGCAGCTGGGGCTTGAGCCGGATTCCGAGGAGCTACGCGATGCGCTGGCGTTTGTCGATGCCCAGCTGTTCAACGTGGTGATGGCCTGTCTGTCCAGCCATCAAAAAGATCGTCCCGAGCCGGCGGCGGTCGAGGCGGCGCTCTCGGCGTTTTGTGACCACTATGCGCAAAATGTCGGTCGTTCGCTCCGCGGCGAGCCGCTCACGCCGTGCCCCATGGATGCGTCCGGCCGCGCGGTTCGTCGCGCGCTGATGGTCGGCGCGGCGGTCGTCTGTGGCGTGGTTTGGGCTGCGGTCGTGGTTTCGGCCGCGCTGCTGGCGTCGGGCGCTCGCGTGACGGCGACTTTGGGATCGCTCGTGTGGCCTGGGTCGCTACCGGGTGTTATTGCCGCACTGGCGCTGGCGCTGCCAGGCATGGCCGGCGTTGTCGCGGGGGCACTTGCGCGCGATCGACGCTCGGGGTTCCTGCAGGGTGTGCTTGCGCTTTCTGCCTGCGAGGTTCCGGTACTGGCTGTGGCTGCATGTAGCGTATTTTCCCAACGCGCCGTGATGGGCGGCCTTGTTGCCGCTTTGGTTGCAACCTATACGCTTACGTGGTTTTTGCTTGCGATGGGCTTTGCCTTTGAACTTCCCGTTTCGGCGCCGCGACGCACAAAAGCCCAGATGGCGACTCCGCTTGCCGGTGGAGCCGCAGCTGCCCGTACTTTTGGCGGACCTGTCGAAGTATCGTCCGATTCTATTTCTACGACCAAGGAGGCCTAGGTCATGGCATCTCAAGTTGAGCTCACCCCATGCGGGGCCATGTTTGACATCTTTAAGCGCGCGGCGCATCTGAGCCATATCGAGCTGTGCGGCTTGGTGCTTTCGTCCCGTCCGCTCGCCGACGGCCGCAGCCCGCAGAGCCGAGCCGCCGATCGCTCTTGGGTTTCCCGCTTTATCGTTCGCGCGCCGGTCGGCACGCTTCAGCAGCGCTACTTTGCCGAATATGGTACCTCGGCTGCGCGTATTATGTCGCAACTGGCCCTGCGCCAGCGCAATCCCATGGACTCCACGGCTGTGATCAATATGGTGTGCGGTCCTGCAGGTGAACCGATGGTACGCGCGCTCGAAGAGTGCCATCAGGACACGAATCTCTATCGCAACGCGCTCGATCGCCTGTCCCAGGCGGCGGAACTCATGCCCGCCGAGCGCGCCGAGGCCGTGCTGGTGCTGTTTGTCGCCGTCGGTTGTTCGGCGGATGTGCGGTCCTCGGTGAACTATGCCATCGACTACGCGCACGCGACCTGTGGCGGAGGCACCTCCACGCCGCGTTCGCTTGGCATGTCGATGACCGCGGGCGAACGCGAACCCGCTCCGGCGCACCCCTTGGGCTTGCTGCGCGTACAAAACAGTTTTGTCGTGAGCGCCCCGCGCTGGATTCAGCCGAGTGAGCAGGGTGTTGAGATTGGTGCGCTGGCCACTGGTGAGGGCGATATTACCGACGTCGGCGACGATGTCTCGGCCCGCCATGCCCATATCTGGTGCGATGCTCAAAATATCTGGCACGTCGAGGACTTGTCGTCCACCAACGGAACCGTGGTGGTAAACGGGGCCACGCGCGTCTGCATTCAGGTCGAGCCCGGCCGTTCCGCCCAACTCAATCCCGGCGACGAGCTCAAGCTCGGCGAATCCACTACCTACGCCATCCTCTTCGGTGCCCTCTAGCCGGCAGATAGGGACGTTTCTTTTCTGCCGGCACTTGGGGACACTCCTTGGCGCGTCAGAGCCGATTGCCCGGGAACACAGGGACCATTTGGCCCTTGGCGGTCAGTCGAGGTAAACCTTTACCGCCCGCCTATATTTGCCGCTATTACACTTGACGGCGGGGTACAATAAACCCGCATGCGGATTTTCGTTGCGGGCGCCTCCCATCGCCGGGGCGTGCCCGGGAGCATCCGGCATGCGGCCTTTGCGGCGCTCGGTCATGTGCAAGACGGGTAGCTGGGCCTGTGGAGCGCGTGCAGCCCTCCTCGCCTCGGCATGCCTTCTCTCCACGCCATGTACCTGCTGCCAAGTCCGCCTGCCAGATGATTGGAAGCAACAGCGAAAATCCCATCACGCCAACATCCCGGCGATCGCCGGGGCCTGTATACCTATATGAGAGGAGAGGGGTATATGGCGCGTAAGTTTAAGTCTATGGACGGCAACGAGGCGGCCGCATATGTTTCGTATGCGTACACCGAGGTAGCGGGAATTTATCCCATTACGCCGTCCAGCCCGATGGCCGACCATGTCGACCAGTGGGCGGCCCAGGGTCGCAAGAACATCTTCGGCACCCCGGTCAAGGTCGTCGAGATGGAGTCCGAGGCAGGTGCGGCCGGTACCGTTCACGGTTCGCTGGGCGCCGGTGCTCTGACCACCACCTACACGGCTTCTCAGGGTCTGCTCCTGATGATCCCGAACATGTACAAGATCGCGGGCGAGCAACTCCCGGGCGTCTTCCACGTCTCCGCGCGTTGCGTCGCTTCCCACGCCCTGAACATTTTTGGCGATCACTCCGACGTCATGGCCTGTCGTCAGACCGGCTTCGCCATGCTCGCCGAGGGCAACGTCCAGGAGGTCATGGACCTCTCGCCGGTGGCTCACCTTGCCGCCATCGAGGGTAAGACCCCGTTCCTTAACTTCTTCGACGGCTTCCGCACCAGCCACGAGATCCAGAAGGTCGCCATGTGGGACTACAAGGATCTGGCCGAGATGTGCGACATGGACGCCGTCCAGGCTTTCCGCGACCACGCGCTCAACCCTGAGCACCCGCACACCCGCGGCAGCCACGAGAACGGCGATATCTTCTTCCAGAACCGTGAGGCCTGCAACAAGGTCTACGACGAGCTTCCCGCCGTCGTCGAGGGCTACATGAAGAAGATCAACGAGAAGCTCGGCACCGATTACGGCCTGTTCAACTACTACGGCGCTCCCGATGCCGACCGCGTCGTCGTGTGCATGGGCTCCTTCTGCGACGTGCTCGAGGAAGTCATCGACTACCTCAACGCTCACGGCGAGAAGGTCGGCCTGGTCAAGGTTCGCCTGTTCCGTCCGTTCTCCATCAAGCACTTTGTCGACGTTCTTCCCGAGACCGTCAAGAAGATTGCCGTCATGGACCGCACCAAGGAGCCGGGTTCCATCGGCGAGCCGCTCTACCAGGACGTCGTTTCCGCTCTCTACGAGGCCGGCAAGACGGGCATCAAGGTTGTCGGCGGCCGTTACGGCCTGGGCAGCAAGGACACGCCTCCCGCGTCCGCGTTTGCCGTCTTCGAGGAGCTCAAGAAGGACGAGCCCAAGCGCGAGTTCACCATCGGCATTGTCGATGACGTGACCAACCTGAGCCTGCCCGAGGCCGAGGATGCGCCCAACACCGCAGCCCCCGGCACCATCGAGTGCAAGTTCTGGGGTCTGGGTGGCGACGGTACCGTCGGCGCCAACAAGAACTCGATCAAGATCATCGGCGACCACACCGACAAGTACGTTCAGGCCTACTTCCAGTACGACTCCAAGAAGACCGGCGGCGTCACCGTTTCGCACCTGCGCTTTGGTGATTCCCCGATCCGTTCGCCGTACTACGTGACCAAGGCCGACTTTGTCGCTTGCCACAACCCCAGCTACATCGTTAAGGGCTTCAAGATGGTCCGCGACGTCAAGCCGGGCGGCACCTTCCTGGTCAACTGCCAGTGGAGCGACGAGGAGTTCGCCGAGCACATGCCCGCCGTGGCCAAGCGCTACATCGCGAACAACAACGTCAACGTCTACCTGATCGACGCTATCGACCTGGCCGCCAAGGTCGGCATGGGCAAGCGCACCAACACGGTGCTCCAGTCCGCCTTCTTCGCGCTGGCCAAGGTTCTGCCCGCCGAGGACGCCCTGCAGTACATGAAGGACGCGGCTACCAAGTCCTACATGAAGAAGGGCCAGGCCATCGTCGACGCCAACCATAAGGCCATCGATGCCGGCGCTACCGCCTTCCGTAAGTTCGAGGTTCCGGCCGACTGGGCTACCGCTGAGGATGCCGCTCCCGTCGAGCTCTCCGAGGAGACCAAGTCCGCTATCGCCCAGCAGGTCAAGAATCTGCTCGAGCCCATCGATCGCATGGATGGCGACAGCCTGCCCGTTTCCGCCTTTGTCGATTGCGCCGACGGCCAGTTTGAGCTGGGCGCCTCCGCATACGAGAAGCGCGGCGTCGCTGTGGTCGTTCCTCACTGGGACGAGACCAAGTGCATCCAGTGCAACCAGTGTGCCTATGTGTGCCCGCATGCCACCATCCGTCCGTTCGCGATGACCGAGGACGAGGCTGCAGCCGCGCCCGAGGCTACCCGCACGCTCGACGCTATGGGCCCCAAGGCCAAGGGCATGAAGTTCACCATGGCCGTGTCCCCGCTCGACTGCATGGGCTGCACCAACTGCGTCAAGGTCTGCCCCAAGGGCGCCCTCGAGATGGTTCCCACCGAGCAGGAGATGGACCAGCAGCCCGTTTGGGACTACATGGTCGAGAACGTCTCCGAGAAGAAGGAGCTCATCGCGGCCAACGTCAAGGGCAGCCAGTTTAAGCAGCCTTACCTGGAGTTCTCTGGCTCCTGCGCCGGCTGCGCCGAGACCGCCTATGCACGTCTGGTGACCCAGGTCGCCGGCGACCGCATGTTCATTTCCAACGCCACCGGCTGCTCCTCCATTTGGGGCAACCCCGCTGCCACCGCTCCTTACTGCAAGGACAAGGACGGTCACGGCCCGGCGTGGAACAACTCACTGTTCGAGGATAATGCCGAGCATGGTCTGGGCATGGCCGTTGGCTATGAGGCCGTTCAGCACAAGCTGATCGCCGCTACCCAGGACATCATTGCTGCCGATGGTCCGTCCGATGAGCTCAAGGCCGCCGGCCAGGCTTGGCTCGACTCCGTCAACGATGCCGAGGCTTCCAAGACCGCTGCCGCTGCCTACGTTGCCGAGCTTGAGAAGTGCGGCTGCGACGCCTCCAAGGCGATCCTCGCCGACAAGGCTTACCTCACCAAGAAGTCCTTCTGGATCTTCGGCGGCGACGGCTGGGCCTACGACATCGGCTTCGGTGGCCTGGACCACGTCCTGGCTTCCGGCCACAACGTCAACGTCTTCGTCTTCGACACCGAGGTCTACTCCAACACCGGCGGTCAGGCCTCCAAGGCCTCGAACCTGGGCCAGGTCGCTCAGTTCGCCGCTGCCGGTAAGGTGACCAAGAAGAAGTCTCTGGCCGAGATTGCCATGAGCTACGGCTACGTCTACGTGGCACAGGTTGCCATGGGCGCCAACCCGGCTCAGACCCTCAAGGCCATTCACGAGGCCGAGGCCTACGACGGCCCGTCCCTCATCATCGGCTACAGCCCCTGCGAGATGCACTCCATCAAGAAGGGCGGCATGCAGAACTGCCAGGCCGAGATGAAGAAGGCTGTCGAGTGCGGTTACTGGAACCTCTTCCGCTTCAACCCCGAGGCTGCTGCCGGCAAGAAGTTCTCGCTCGATTCCAAGGAGCCCGCGGGCGGTTATCAGGAGTTCCTGATGAACGAGGCCCGTTACGCTTCGCTGACGCGTTCCTTCCCCGAGCGCGCCGAGGAGCTCTTCAAGGAGAATGAGCAGGCCGCTATGGACCGCTACGCTCACCTGCTGAAGCTCAAGACGGTGTACAACGAGGCCTAGGTCTCCTACCGCAGGATCTGAGGGCTGACCTTCGCGGACGTCCTCGGACATGAAAGAACCCCCGCTGCGCACTACGTGCGGCGGGGGTTCTTTCGTCCTGCGGAGTGTCCGCGAAGGTCAGCCCTCAGATCCTGCTACGACTACGTCTTCGGATTGTGTGGGCGGATGAAGGACGTGGTTGTGGGGGCTTTTGTCCCCTTCGCTGTTTCGCGGCTTTGCCACGAAACCTCGCGCCACTTTGGAGATAGATGGGGGACTTGGCTGTTGCCGCCTTTTCGGAGCTCTTCTTTATTCCTTATGCTGGATGAAAAGCCCCTTGTTTTTGCAGGGGTGCATACTCAACTTATAAGTGCATAGAATCTCGTATAGTGCGAGTAAGATATTGCGCTGTCCGTTTTGTGTTTAGCAGAGATGTAGTTTGCATAATCCGACATAATCCTCGCTGCATTTAAATAAAGTTGCACGTAAATGGCGTAGATATGTCTGAGCTGGGGTTCTGTACGCTGAGCGGATAAAAACGACCGTTCACCGTTCCGCTATTTTCAAAATGAATAAAATGAGCGATAAAGAGAATATAAACCTTAATAAACTCGCGTATCGCACGGACGCGGGTTATTAATGGGTTGTAGGCCTTTTACAGAAAGGATTCCAGCAATGTCTAAGCCTCTTGGCAAGCCCGATCGTATTGTCGTCGCCCTCGGCGGCAACGCCCTCGGCAACAACCCCGTCGAGCAGATCGAGGCCGTGAGCAACACCGCCCACGCTCTCCTCGGTCTTATCGAGCAGGGCAACGAGATCATCATCACCCACGGCAACGGCCCGCAGGTCGGCATGATCCAGAACGCCTTCGCCGCCGCCCACGATGCCATCGGCACCCCCGAGATGCCGCTGCCCGAGTGCGGCGCCATGTCCCAGGGCTACATTGGTTATCACCTGCAGCAGGGCATTGGCCGCGAGATGCACAAGCGCTATAAGCGTTGGCACGCCGCCACCGTCGTCACCCAGATCGAGTGCGATCCGGACGATCCCGCGTTCAAGAACCCGACCAAGCCGATCGGCCCCTTCTACACCGAGGAGCAGGCCAAGGAGTTCATGGCCGAGGATCCCTCCAAGGTCTTCGTCGAGGATTCCGGCCGCGGCTGGCGTCGCGTCGTCGCCTCCCCCGATCCCAAGAAGATCGTAGAGGCTGACTCCATCCTCAACCTGCTCGACAACGAGTTCATCGTCATCGCCTGCGGTGGCGGCGGCATCCCCGTCGTCCGCGACTACGAGAACAAGGGCTGCTACAAGGGCGTTCCCGCCGTCATCGACAAGGACCTGGGCGGCGAGCTGCTGGCCGAGGACTGCGACGCCGACGTCCTGTTCCTGCTGACCGCCGTCGAGCATGTCGCCATCAACTTTGGCAAGCCCAACCAGGAGGAGCTCGAGGACCTCACCGCCGACGAGGCCGAGCGCCTGGCCGACGAGGGCCAGTTCGGCAAGGGTTCCATGGAGCCCAAGGTCCGCGCTGCCATCAAGTTCGCCCGTTCCCGCAAGGGCCGCACCTGCATCATCGGCGCCCTGGACAAGGCCGCCGAGACCATGGCCGGCCTCTCCGGTACCCGCATCCACGAGTAGTCCCTACTCCGTTGCCTCTCTCGTGGGCGCCAGGCAAAGCGCCCACAGACTAGCCTCTCTTCATGAGCCCTGCAGTCCGCTCCGACTGCGGGGCTTTTGCTGTTTGAGATGTGTGCAGGGGGTAAACAAGAGCAAATTTGGTTAGATGCTCAGATCATGGGATGCCTGAAACCAGACGATGATTCCCAGAATCCTAATTCGGCGTTTGTCCAGCACGATATCCGGTTCCGCTGTGCGATATGAGTAGGATGAGAGCATCACGGTGTTCGTACCGGTGCTATAACGACGTATGACGATTCTTGAATTATCGGCCAAAGCGAGGACGGAGCATCCGTTCCAGGGTTTCAGGTTTGGATCCACGAGGAGAAGGGATCCAATCGGGTAGCATTTGGACATGGCGGACGTGTCCATTTGAACAAAGAAGCACCCGCGATGTTTCTTGAATACGGATGAGGGAAGCGCGGTTATTCCGGTTTGTTTAAGTCCCGTTCTGCCTCCATTCTTCAAGATTTTAAATACATCGCAAAGGGAATCAGTAGTAACTTCTTTGGATTCCCCCTTCCGCCCCTCGTGGTCGAGCTTTGCGGCAAGCCCTGCGGTTTCAGATGTGAGGTCGTTGAGCTGCAGGTTAAATTTCGATACTATCTTGAGCAACGTTGAGCGGCGGATTGTATAGCGGTCCTTTTCCCAGCGGCATACCGTTTCTTTGGAGACGCCGATGAGTGCCGCGAATTCCTCCTGTGTCAGCTGGTCGCGCTTGCGAAGCGCCTTTATGTTTTGACCCGTTCCCATGTTATGAAGTGCGGACGAGGGGGAGGCAGAGGCAGTTGGGGCCGCCAAAGCCGTTTGTCAGCTCAAAGATAGAGATGGGAATAAGGTCAATACCGGCCTGCTCCAGCGCTTTGTTGGTTTCGGCGTTTTCTTCGTATACGCAGACCTTGCCTGGCTCCAAACAAAGGGTGCTTGTGGCATTGTTGGTCCTTTCGACCTCTGCTGCTCCGGGATTTGAGCCACCGCAAAGGATAAACTGCAACGAACTTGAACCTAGGGCTAATCGCAACGCTTCTTTCAGTCCGCCTGCGACATGACACGCACGGGTTGTCCCTTCCGATCTGCCCCGCGTAATGCGGTAGACTCGCGCTTGGTCGAGAAGCTCCCGAGCAACGAGGAATGTCTCGTAGTCAACGCGAGTGAAATATGTGTCGAGATGAATGCAGAGGTCATCGTAGGGGACCTGAATGGCCCATACGGACTCAATAGTCGAGTTCTCATCCCACAGCAAGTTATTTGCTAAAGTGTCTATCGCCGCCGGCTCGGTTCGTTGCGAGATTCCAACGGCTATGTTTTCGCTGTTGAGGTTGTGCAGGTCGCCGCCTTCAATGTGGTAAGTCGATTCATGCTTGAAGAACTGAGGGGTCTCGCGGAAATCTGGGTGATAGGTAAAAATCGTTTTGTAGGCGATAACCTCACGGTTGCGCTCTGGCCAGTACATGTGGTTGAGCGTAACGCCTTCGCCGATGACGCTCGCCGGATCGCGTGTGAACCACATGGTGTTAAGGGGGCTTACGAGAAGATCGTCAGGTGAGTATGCGTCTGCCGTCAGTTTCGTGAGGCTGAACACCTCTTTATCTGTGTTGAAGACCTGGGAGTAGCGGATGCCGTTGACTGCTGCTTGAGCAAGGGCGCGGGAGCCTTCGATGCGCTCGAGATACTCGCGAATGGCAGACTCGAGCTCAATGCCCCGCGCGCCGCATTCTGAAATGTAGCTATCGATAAAAGAGCGACGCGCTTGCTCTGTCGCATCAAGGGCTTCGGTAAGAAGGTTTTCAAGATAGAGAATCTCTACCCCTTCGTGCTCGAGCATCGCCGAGTAAGCATGATGCTCCCTAAGGGCTTTATCAAGATCGAATGAGCTGCTAGACGGACGCAACGTAAAGACCCGATTGAACTGCCCGTCGGGGTAGTTGCGCGTTTCGGGGCCGGGACAGTGCAGAAGCACCTTTTTTAGCTTTCCTATTTCATTTTGAACATGCAATGCGGACATGTGACCTCGCTTTGGCGGTGAGTATTTATTGCTTCCATAGTGGCACATTACGAGTTTGATTAAATTTACATCATATCTGTCACAGGTGAATGGCACGAACCGGCTTAGTAATTGATGTTAAACATCAATTTAGATAGCAAATTGACAAATTACATCAATCTGAAATCCGTTTACGGGTTGATGCGCTTCGTTGGCGGGCGAAGAGACGGAAGGGTGTTTTGCGCGATGACACAATGGCTTTGCCGGCAACGAAAAACCCCTGAATTAAGGAGGAGAGATGGCAGAGACAGAAAAGAAGCGCACTCCTCGAGTCCCGCACGTGTACACCATCATTCTCGTCTTGATGGCCGTATTTGCCGTTCTGACCTGGGTCGTTCCTTCGGGTTCGTTTGAGCGCCAGGAGGTTAACGGTCGCGAGGTAACGGTCTCGGGCACCTATGAGCCTGTCGATAAGGTCTATACGGACGAGGACGGCAACGAGGTCGATCTTCGCCAAGGCATCTTCGAAGTACTTGAGGCCCCTGCGATCGGCATCCAGCAAGCGGTCGAGGTCGTTGCATTCATTATGATCGTGGGAGGTTCCTTCCAGGTCATCACGGCGACCGGAGCCATCACGAGCGGCGTCGCCCGAGTGGTGAAGAAGTTCAAGAGCAAGGACGTCCTCATCATTCCGATCCTAATGGTGCTTTTTGCCTTGGGCGGCAGCACCTTTGGTATGGCAGAGGAGACGCTTCCGTTCTTTGCGATTCTTATGCCGATCATGATGGCCATGGGCTTCGACTCAATTACAGCGTTCATGACGGTGTTTGTGGGTGCCCGTATCGGATACATCGCATCTACCGTCAATCCGTTCAACGTCCTGATTTCCCAGGGCATCCTCGGTATCCAGGGCAACCCCCAGCTTTGGTTGCGTACTATTGCCCTTGCCGTGCTCACGGCGGTTGCCGTCGCATGGGTTGTAATGTATGCCCTCAAGGTTAAGAAAAACCCCGAAGCGTCCCCCGCTTTCCACGATGATATCGAGAAACGCAAAGAGTTTGGCGCGGATGAGAACCTCCTCGATAGCGAGTTCACCGCTAAGCAAAAAGCCGTCATGGTTATTTTCGTGCTTGGACTTGGCGCTATCATTTGGGGCCTGGTAGCCCAGGGCTGGTACATGAACGAAATCTCTGCGATTTTCTTGGCCATGGCCCTTCTTTCTGGTGTTGTTTCCGGGATGAATGAGAAGGAGATCGCTGGCGAGTTCGTTAAGGGAATTGCAGATTTCGCGTTCTCTGCCATCGTTGTTGGACTTGCCCGCGGAATCCTCGTAATCGCCAATGACGGCCTCATCATCGATACGATTCTCAATACGCTCGCCACGGCTCTCACTGGAGTTCCAGCCGTTATCTTTACGAGCATCCTCTATGTCGTGGATAACCTTCTGTCGATCCTCGTTCCGAGCTCTTCGGGTATCGCTGCTCTTACGATTCCAATTTTTGGCCCGCTTGTTGAGCTGATGGGCTTAAACCCCGAGGCTGCAGTTACGGGTCTTTCCATGGGCAGCGCGGCCATGTCTCTCATTTCGCCAACAAGCGCGATGCTCGTTGCCGGTCTTGGCGTCTGCAAGATTCCGCTTGGCCAGTGGTGGAAGGTTGCTTGGAAATTCTTCCTGGTCGTGAGCGTTATCTGCATGGCATTCACTGCGGTTTCGGGCCTTATCCCCTTGCCGTAAAAGCAAAACCTTACATACAGTTGTAAGAAAGAAGGATAGAGATGAACAAAGGACTGAACGTTCATAGCGAGATTGGCGCCCTTAAGAAGGTGTGCGTCCATCGCCCCGGTATGGATCTTGTAAACATGAAGGCGGAGGATTTCGACCGCGTTTGGATTCACGACGCGTTCTATCTGGACTATGCCCAGAAAGAGCACGATCAGTTTACCGACCTTCTTCGCGGCGCTGGCGCCGAGGTCGTCTATATGGAAGACCTGGTTGCCGAGACGTTTGATAAGGTCGAGGGCGCGCGTGCGGAGTTCATGGGAAAGTTCATGAACGAGTCGGGTATCAAGAACGCCGCTCTTCGCCAGGCGGTTGTCGAGAAGCTCGATTCCATCAAGGACAACAAGGAATTTGTCCTCACAGCTATGGGCGGACTGTATGTGCGCGACCTCGAGATCCCGCATGTCGGCGGCTCTCTTGCCAGCCTGGACGGCGACGAGCTGAAGGGCGACGATATGGTGCTGTTCCCCATGCCGGCCTCGTATTTCTCCCGTGACCCTCTGGCTGTCGTGGGCAAGGGCGCTACCATGAACCGCATGTACTGGAATCAGCGCAATCGCGAGGTAATCTTCTACGAAACGGTGCTGCGTAACCATCCTGATTACGCTGGTAGCCCCATTTGGTATGACCACAACAGCGAGTGGCATATCGAGGGCGGCGATATCCTCAACATCAACGCCAAGACGCTCGCCATCGGTATTTCCGAGCGCACCCAGACTGCAGCCATCGATGAGCTCGCCAAGAATATGTTCTGGGGTTCCGATGAGGCCGAGATCGAGAACATCTATGCCATCAAGATTCCGCACGGCTATGCCTACATGCACCTCGACACCGTCTGCACGCAGGTCGATCGCGATAAGTTCACGGTCTATCCCGGCATCTACCAGACGCTTCGTGCCTACCGCCTGACCAAGGGCGATTCGGAGGGGGAGGTGCATATCGAGGAACTCGAGGGCACCCTGCAGCATATCCTCGAGCTTGCGACGGGTATGGACCATATCACCATGATTGAGTGCGGTGGTGGCGATCCGATCGAGGCTTCCCGTGAGCAGTGGAACGATGGTTCCAACACTCTTGCGGTCGCACCGGGCAAGGTCTGCGTGTATGAGCGCAACGTTGTAACCAACGATGCTCTTTACAAGGCTGGCGTCGAGCTGCTCGTCGCTCCCTCCGAGGAGCTTTCTCGCGGTCGCGGCGGCCCGCGTTGCATGACCATGCCGTTCTGGCGTGAGGAAATCTAGTCAGCGTTAGCGTATCTGGGCGGCGCGTGTGCGTCTGCGCCGCCCATCCCTCCTTGTGTGTTCCAACAACCGAAAGGACTCAAATCATGGCTCTTAATCTTTCTGGTCGAAGCGTTCTTACCCTGCTTGACTTTACGTCCGAGGAAATCGAGTACATGCTCGACCTCTCAAAGAACTTCAAGGATATGAAGCGCGCCGGTTATCCGCACCGCTTTCTCGAGGGCAAGAACATTGTCCTGCTGTTTGAGAAGACCTCCACGCGCACGCGCTGTGCCTTCGAGGTCGGCGGTATGGACCTGGGTATGGGCGTGACCTACCTCGACCCCGGCTCGTCGCAGATGGGCAAGAAAGAGTCCATCGAGGATACCGCCCGCGTGCTCGGTCGCATGTATGACGGTATTGAGTATCGCGGCTCCGACCAGTCGATCGTCGAGGAGCTTGCCGCCAAGGCTGGCGTTCCCGTCTGGAACGGTCTGACCAACGAGTACCATCCCACCCAGGCCCTTGCCGACATTCTTACCATGCGTGAGGAGTTTGGCGACACGCGCGGCATGAAGCTCACCTATATGGGTAAGGAGCAGGGCAACGTCAGCGACTCCCTGATGGTTATCTGCGCCAAGCTCGGCATTAACTTCTGCTCCTGCGGACCCAAGGGCGATGTCGAGGGCGCCACGCACTTCGATCCCGAGCTTCTTGAGCGCTGCCAGGAGATCGCCGCTCAGAATGGCTGCACGATCCAGCTCACTGAGGATATCGACGAGGGCGTCAAGGATGCAGACGTGATCTATACGGACGTTTGGGTCGGTATGGGCCAGGCTGAGGAGCTGTGGAAGAGCCGAATCGATCTTCTCTCTCCCTATCGAGTAACGCCCGAGGTCATGGCCAAGGCAAACCCCGGCGCCATCTTTATGCACTGCCTGCCGAGCTTCCACGATACGCAGACCACCATCGGCGCCGAGATTGCCGAGAAGTTCGGCGTGACCGAGATGGAGGTTTCCGACGAGGTCTTTGAGAGCGCGCAGTCTCGCGTGTTCCAGGAGGCCGAGAACCGCATGCATACCATTAAGGCCATGATGTACGCGACGCTTCGCTAGTAGCTGGGAAGTGAACGAACACTATGAGTAAACCGTACGGAAAGCCCGATCGTATTGTCGTCGCCCTCGGCGGCAACGCCCTCGGCAACAACCCCGTCGAGCAGATCGAGGCCGTGAGCAACACCGCCCACGCTCTCCTCGGTCTTATCGAGCAGGGCAACGAGATCATCATCACCCACGGCAACGGCCCGCAGGTCGGCATGATCCAGAACGCCTTCGCCGCCGCCCACGATGCCATCGGCACCCCCGAGATGCCGCTGCCCGAGTGCGGCGCCATGTCCCAGGGCTACATTGGTTATCACCTGCAGCAGGGCATTGGCCGCGAGATGCACAAGCGCTATAAGCGTTGGCACGCCGCCACCGTCGTCACCCAGATCGAGTGCGATCCGGACGATCCCGCGTTCAAGAACCCGACCAAGCCGATCGGCCCCTTCTACACCGAGGAGCAGGCCAAGGAGTTCATGGCCGAGGATCCCTCCAAGGTCTTCGTCGAGGATTCCGGCCGCGGCTGGCGTCGCGTCGTCGCCTCCCCCGATCCCAAGAAGATCGTAGAGGCTGACTCCATCCTCAACCTGCTCGACAACGAGTTCATCGTCATCGCCTGCGGTGGCGGCGGCATCCCCGTCGTCCGCGACTACGAGAACAAGGGCTGCTACAAGGGCGTTCCCGCCGTCATCGACAAGGACCTGGGCGGCGAGCTGCTGGCCGAGGACTGCGACGCCGACGTCCTGTTCCTGCTGACCGCCGTCGAGCATGTCGCCATCAACTTTGGCAAGCCCAACCAGGAGGAGCTCGAGGACCTCACCGCCGACGAGGCCGAGCGCCTGGCCGACGAGGGCCAGTTCGGCAAGGGTTCCATGGAGCCCAAGGTCCGCGCTGCCATCAAGTTCGCCCGTTCCCGCAAGGGCCGCACCTGCATCATCGGCGCCCTGGACAAGGCCGCCGAGACCATGGCCGGCCTCTCCGGTACCCGCATCCACGAGTAGTCTCTACTCCGTTGCCTCTCCCGTGGGCGCCAGGCAAAGCACCCACAGACTAGCCTCTCTTCATGAGCCCCGCAGTCCGCTCCGACTGCGGGGCTTTTGCTATCGGTAGTCATTGGGGACAGACTTAAATGAGTAGCACCAATCAACTGCGGAAAGTGCATCTCACAATGAGCGTCCAAAATGGGGCACAGTTTCCCCGGGGCCCTCAACCGGAAAATACATCCCGGAATTTGCCCGAAAAATGGCCCCCAGTTTCCCAAACAGGCCGCTAACGGAAAGCGCATCCCGCTATCGAACTTCAAAGCGGGGTGCGCTTTCCGTGCCAGCAGTTCCGGGCATCCAGAGACCACTCATTTAAGTCTGTCCCCAGTGACTAGTAGTAGGCCCACATGGCTTCGACTTCGTTGAGGACCTCTACGACGCCCCAGCGTCGGGCGCTGCGGCTGGCCGAGTTGGGATCGAAGACTTCAATCTGGTCGGCGTCGTCAATACCGTAAAGCACAATGTAGTGGCCCACGTTGGTAAAGGTGCCCGGCCGAACGGCGGCGATGACGGGCGCTCCCGAACGCAGCACCTGAGTCATCGAGTCGCGATCGTTATGAAGCTCCGTTCCGTTAAGGCCCAGCTGCCATGCGCCGCGCGTCATAAATGACCATTCGGTGGCGCCGGTGGGGGCATAGTTGCCCGCCTCGGAAAGGGCGCACATGTCGACCGGTGTCATATCGGTGCGGCCGGTCTTAAAGATATAGACCATGGTGAGGCAAGTGGGACCGCAAGCGTTTTCGCGAATAGTGCCACCGGCATAGGGCAGCTCCGACCACGCAGGGTCGATCTGATAGATATGGGGCATCGTGCCGGCTTGCCATTGCGAGCGCGGAGTCGAAAAGGCGAAAGAATAACCGGGCGCGACGGGGGCCTTGAGCAGCTTGTCCTCGGCGGTGGGCTCGAGACCGGCCGAGCCGTGGGACATACAGGAGCTCATAAGCACAAAGACCAGACAGATGAGGATAGAGCACAGTGCGAGGCAAAGCCGACGAGCCGGCAGGGCGGGGGCATTCACGTACGATGTCGAGCGGTAGGGCTTGCCGTCGCGTCCGCCTTGGGGATGCGAAAAGAAGCGGTTGATATGGATGCCGGGCTGACGTGCGCCGTTGCGGCGCAGTTGCGGAACCTCGGCTTGGCGCTGTCGAGTGCGCGCGCCCAAGCGGCTATCTTGCTGTGCGCTTGTGCCCGTGCTCGGACGGCCGCTCTGCCGTGTTCTGTTTGTCTGCTGCCGAGACGAAGGCCCGGGTTGCTCTTGAGGGCGTTGCGGATTGCTGCTCGTGGCACTTCTGGGCATCGGCGTGGTGCGGCCAGCAAGGCGAACGCTTTGTCGCCGTTGATCACCGTCGTTGTATCCGTATGCCATTCGTACCGCCTTGTCTCATGTATAACCTGTCTATCCTACAAAAAGGATGTGCAACAAATGGGTCCGAGCGTCAAAAGCTCGGTAAACGGTACGAAAGGCGCAAAACACACGGCCTCAAAAACATTTCTATATGCGTCCAATGAGCGTACGCCCGTCGGACGGGCGACAACAATGAGCGGCAAACCGTGCCGTTCGTCCCAAAAACGGCGCCACTCATATGCGAGTTCTGCCTTCGGTCGAGCCATAAGCGGTAGCGCGACGCCGAGGCCGTATCTTAAAGCCACGAAATAAAAGTGCGCGGCAAAACAGACCGCGCAAGGGGTGACGCCAAAGAGGCGTCAATAAGGAAAGGAGGGGAACAATGGCGGACAAGAACGCAGAAGTTGCAGTCGAAGGTAACGGTGGCATGAAGAAAACGCTTTCGCTCTGGAACTTCTTCACCATCGGTTTCGGTGCCATCATCGGTACCGGCTGGGTTCTGCAGGTCGGCGACTGGATGGTCGTGGGCGGCGGTCCCGTTCCCGCTATGATCGCATTCCTCTTGGGCGCGATCTTCCTCGTGCCCGTCGGAGCTGTTTTCGGTGAGCTCACGGCTGCTATCCCCATTTCGGGCGGCATCGTCGAGTATGTCGATCGTAGCTTTGGCCGTACGATGAGCTACATCACTGGCTGGCTCCTGGCCCTGGGCAACGGCATCCTGTGCCCGTGGGAGGCCATCGCCATCTCGACCCTCGTGTCCGAGATGTTCGGCAGCCTGCCCGGCCTTGAGTGGCTGCGCGCCGTCAAGCTCTACACCATCCTGGGCGCCGACGTTTACCTGTTCCCGACGTTGATCGCGCTCGGCTTTGCAGCCTACGTCATCTTCCTCAACTTCCGCGGTGCCAGCTCGGCCGCCAAGCTCCAGGCCTTCCTGACCAAGGCCCTGCTCTGCGGCATGCTGCTTGCCATGGGCGTCTCGCTGTTCACCGGTTCGCCGGAACACGCCATGCCCGTGTTCTCCCAGGTCACCGGTGCTGGCGGCGGCAAGCCCGCTACCGAGGGCACCAGCCTGTTCGCCGGCATCGTGTCGGTCCTGGTTTTGACCCCGTTCTTCTACGCCGGCTTCGATACCATTCCTCAGCAGGCTGAGGAAGCAGCCGAGGGCCTCAACTGGAACAAGTTCGGCAAGATCATCTCCCTGGCCCTGCTGGCCGCCGGCGGCTTCTACATGGTCTGCATCTACTCGTTCGGCACCATCCTCGACTGGCATGAGTTTGTTAAGAGCCCGGTTCCCGCGCTTGCCTGCCTCAAGGGCATCAACATGCTCCTGTACCTGGCCATGCTCGTCATCGCCACGCTTGGACCCATGGGCCCGATGAACTCCTTCTACGGCGCTACGAGCCGCATCATGCTCGCCATGGGCCGCAAGGGCCAGCTGCCCGAGAAGTTCGCCGAGGTCGATCCCAAGTCCGGCGCTCCCAAGCTCGCCTGCGCCGTTCTGGGCGTCATCACCGTCATCGGTCCGTTCCTGGGCAAGAACATGCTCATCCCTCTGACCAACGTGTCGGCTCTCGCCTTCATCTTCTCCTGCGGCATGGTCGCCCTCGCTTGCCTGCGCATGCGCTTCACCGAGCCCGACCTGCCTCGTCCCTACGAGGTGCCCGGCGGCAAGTTTGGCATCAGCCTCGCTGTCGCTGCCTGCGCCGTCATCATTGGCCTGCTCGTGGTCCCGTTCTCTCCCGCCTCCCTCAACATGGTGGAGTGGAGCATCGTGATCGGCTGGCTGGCTGTTGGCCTGGCCCTCATGGCCTTCACCAATTCCCGCAAAAAATAACGCCTAGCCGGGGCGGATCGGGTGCGCGGACCCCTCTCTTCCGCGCACCGAACCCGGCACCACTTGGGTAGCTTTGTGAGGCCATAACCCAACATGGCCTCGCCCACTATATGGATCCATAAGGAGGAACCATGTCCACTAAGTACGCAATCGTTGGCGGTAAGCTCATCGACGGTACCGGTGCCGAGCCGGTCGAGAACTCCCTCGTTCTCGTCGACGACAACGGCAAGATCGAGTATGCCGGTGCTATGCAGGACCTTCCCGAGGGCGTTGAGGTTATCGACGCCACCGGCAAGACCGTCCTTCCCGGCCTGATCGACACCCACCTGCACTTCTCGGGCAACCTGACCGACGATGACACCGACTGGGTCATGCAGCCGCTCCTCGAGAAGCAGGCCGTCGCCGTCAAGCAGGCCTACGACTGCCTCACCCACGGCCTCACCACCGTCTGCGAGATCGGCCGCTTTGGTATCCAGATTCGCGACTGCATCGACAAGGGCGTCTTCAAGGGCCCGCGCGTTCTGGCCACCGGACTCGGCTTCTGCCGTGTTGCCGGCCACGGTGACTCCCACCACTGCACCCAGGAGCTCAACAAGGAATCCCATCCCTGGGGCGACCAGGTCGATGGTCCTTGGGATCTGCGCAAGGCCGTCCGTCGTCGCCTGCGCGAGAACCCCGATGCCATAAAGATCTGGGCTACCGGTGGCGGCATCTGGCGTTGGGATTCCGGTCGCGACCAGCACTATTGCTCCGAGGAGATCCAGGCCGTGGTCGAAGAGGCAAAGATGGTCGGCATCCCCGTGTGGAGTCACTGCTACAACAACCACGCCGCCGCCTACGACTCCGTTCGCTTTGGCTGCGAGCAGCTGATTCACGGCTTCGATATCGATGAGCGCACCATGGACCTCATGGCCGAGCAGGGCACCTTCTTCACCCCGACGATCGCCTTCCTGCCCACCTGGTACGCCACCTATCCGCCCGTCTACGTCCCCGAGCTGCACGACAAGTACGAGGGCACCCTGGTCGAGAAGGAGCTGCAGCGCAACTACGACTGCCTGCGCGAGGCCAAGAAGCGCGGCGTCGTCATGACGATCGGCTCCGACTCCTTCTCCTTCGTCACCCCGTACGGCACCTGCTCCATCGAGGAGATGTACGAGTTCGTCGACAAGATCGGCTTCACTCCGGTCGAGACCATCACCTGCGCCACCCTCAACGGTGCCAAGATGTGCCACATCGAGGACGAGACCGGTTCCATCGAGGCCGGCAAGTGCGCCGACCTGCTGGTTGTCAACGGTGACGTCGCCGCCGACATCCACGTGCTCAACACCGACAACATGGACGTCATCATGAAGGACGGCTGGATCGTCGAGGCTGGCACCTTTGGCGAGGCCAACAAATACAGCGCCTAAGATACCGTTTGTCGATGGCTGGATGTAAAACACAGTTTTTGATTGCATAATGCAATGGAGAGGGTCGCTTGCGGCCCTCTTTATTGCTATGGGTGCTAAGGACAAGAGGGGATGACGGTGGATTTAAACAGGCTGATTCTGGGCAAGAGCTACAACTCTACCAAGGTCTTTCGTACGGCCCAGCATGTGGTTCAGGCCATCCTGCTCGGTATTGTCGTTCCGGCGCTTATCCTGCTGCTTATCTGGGATTTAACCGATAATCCCAATCCCGTTCCGGGCGTTGTCGTTATTGCCGGCCTGGTCATGCTGTGCTTCTTTTTCTCGTATGTCTTTGTGGTCCCCGACGACCTCACATCGAGCGCAACCGACCGTACGCTCGCCATCGCATCAAAAATATTCGCCTACACGTCGCGCGGCCTTACGCCCGAAGCGGCCCTGGGCGCCTCTAAAATCATCCTGTCCGAGACCATCGCCTCTGCCATCTGCTTTACCGATGGCAAACAGGTGTTGGCAAGCTGGGGCGAGGACTCGGCAAAGTGCCCTGCCGGCACCCCGGTTGTGCTCAAGACCACGCTCAACGTGATCGAGTCCGGCGAGCAGAGTGTATTTTCGCGCGACGCCTCCAATGAGACGGGCGGCTATTTTCCCCGCCTGCGCGCCGGCATTGTCGCGCCGCTTACCGTGCGCGGGCATTGCGTGGGTACGCTCGAGCTGTACTATCCCCGCCTGAGCAGCATCGATATGCGCCAGACGGCGTTGGCCTCGGGTTTTGCCGATCTCATCTCCACGCAGCTCGCCAGCTTTGAGCTCGAGCGCCAGGACGAGCTCACAGCCCGCGTGGAGCTTCGGGCCCTGCAGTCGCAGGTCGACCCGCATTTTCTGTTCAACACCATTAGCACGATCGTGTCGCTCGTTCGAACCGAGCCCGACAAGGCGCGATCGCTGCTCATCGATTTTTCCAATTACTATCGTCAGACGCTTTCTGACTCCGATACGCTCACCACGCTCGAGCATGAGGTGGAACAGGGCACCCGTTATATCAATCTTATGCAGGCCCGGTATGGCGACGGCCGTCTGCGCGTCTCGGTCGATATCGACTTTGAGGTGCGCGATTGCATGGTGCCGCCGTTTATCTTGCAGCCGTTGCTCGAAAACTGCATCAAGCATGCGCAGCGCGAGACCGAGCCGCTTTCTATTCGTGTTAGGGCTTTTGAGACCGATGACGGCTTGGAGATCATCGTCGAAGATGACGGCATCGGTATGAGCGAAGAAGTCTGCGCGCATCTGTTTGAGCAGCATCGCCGAGAGGAGCCCGAGAGCATTACCGCCGACGGATCCATCAAGCGAGGTTGCGGCCTGGCGCTCTTCAACGTGCTTCAGCGCATCCATTTCTTTTACGGAGAAGATTCTGGCATGCGCGTGAAGTCCCAGGAAGGCGTGGGAACACAGGTCATCGTCGAGCTGAACGGCGAGCCGCATGAGCCGGCGCCGATGAAGGTGTAGCGCGCGGTTGGATTGAGAGAAAAAAAGAGGGGAAGCGCATATGTCCGAGGGATGGAACATCTTGGTGGTTGATGACGAGCCCCCTATTAGGGCTGAGCTACGTTATCTGTTGGAAAAGGATGCGCGTGTGGGCCAGATTGCCGAGGCGGGCAATGTCACCGAGGCTGTGGAATCGATCCTGTCGAACAAGCCCGACGTCTTGTTTTTGGATATCACGATGCCCGGTCGCTCGGGAATCGAGCTTGCCGAGACGCTGCAGAACCTAAAGACGCCGCCGGTCGTGGTGTTTGTGACGGCATTTGCCGAGTATGCGGCCGATGCCTATAACCTCGATGCCGTCGATTACATCGTCAAGCCGGTCGAGGACGCGCGCCTGTCGAAGGCGCTCGACAAGATCGAAACCGCCCTGGGTGTTCGCCGCGCTGTCCATACCCCGCGCCAGCCCCTTCGCCTGACGGTGGATCGTGGGGGTAAAAAGGTGTTCATTCCCGTGGCGGATGTCTGCTACTTTGAGGCACGCGCCGATTTTTGCAACGCCGTCTGCGCCGAGGGAACATACCTGATCAATGAGTCGATTTCCTCGCTCGAGCGGCGCCTGGCCTCCGAGGGCTTTATCCGTGTCCACCGCAGTTATCTGGTCAATTTGGAAGACGTGCACAATGTCGAGATCGGCTCCACGGGCCTGATGGAGCTCAGGCTCGATCGCGTGACCTCGACGGTGCCCGTGTCCCGCCGTCGCGCCGCCGAGGTTAAGACGCACCTGGGGCTTGCGTAAGCGGTCCGCACGCCACCGTTTACCGCCGCAGGTTTGGCACGGGCGCGCGGTGGGCATAATGGGTGGCATCGAATGAAATCGAAAGGATCATTATGCCTGCGCTCATTACGCATCATCTGTTTGGCGAGGAAAGCATCGACCGTCTTCCGCAGGGCGTTATCACGTCCGACGAGGAGCGTATTGCCTTTATCCTGGGCAACCAGGGCCCCGACCCGTTTTTCTTCCACATTCTGACACCGCGTGTTTCCGACTGTACGCTGCTGGCGCAGGTCATGCATCGCTCGCGCATGTCTCGCCAGTTCGCGTGCCTGCGCGACGGCGTGTCGCATCTGCTGCCGCGCGACGCCAGCTTGGGTCGCGCCTTTGCGCTGGGTCTGCTGTCTCATTACGTGCTCGACCGCAACGCCCACCCCTTTGTCTATGAGCAGCAGTTTGGCATCGTGGAGTCCGATTCAGAGCTTGAGGATTCGAGCAGTCAGGTCCATGCCGTGATCGAGAGCGACCTGGATGTACTGATGCTGCAGCTTAAGCGCGATGGCGCTACGGTCGACGATTACCCGCCGGCGGGCGAGATCGTCACCACCGATCGCATCAGTCGCGTGGCCGGCGTGCTGATGAGCTATGTTGCCGGACGCGTGTACGGCATTGACATTCCGGCGGGGGAGTACGGTGCTGCCGTTGCCAATATGCAGCGACTTTACCGTGCGATTGAGCCGGCCGACTCCGTAAAGACGCGCGCGATCTCGCTGGTTGAGGGGTTGGTGCACGACTACTCGCTGCTCGACGGCCTTGCCCATCGCGTGACGACGGAGCTGCCCGAGCGCACCGGTAACCTGGGCCATCTGACATGGAAGAATCCCTTTACCGATGAGGTCTCGAACGAGAGTTTCCCCGAGGTCTTTGATCGCGCGCTGGTCGATTACGAGTGCACGGTCGCGCGTTTTATCGAGACCGGTGACATGGAGGCCGTGACCGGTCACGTCAACTACAGCGGCCGCGTGCTCGGCACCGACGAGGAGTTCGACCGCGAGGAGTAGGGTCCGCTCCTGTCTCTTTGCCGAATCCTTACCGGCGCCTCCGTGCAATTGGGGTACGATGAACTAGCTGCATATCGGGCGAATACGAAGGGTCCCTGTCCATGAAATACACCAAGCTCGAGCGTAACTGGGTCATGTACGATGTGGGAAACTCGGCCCTCGTGCTGCTCAATACCTCGGTGGTGCCCATCTACTTTAACGCCATCAATACCGGCGCTTCCTCGGCAGACCTGGTGGTCGCTTGGGGCAACGCGCAGACGATTGCCTCGCTGGTCATTGCCATGCTCATGCCCATTCTGGGCGCGCTTGCCGATTACGCCGGCAACAAGATCAAGTTCTTCTTGGGCTTCTTCCTCACGGGCCTGGTTCTTTGCCTGGCGCAGGCTATCCCAATGTCCGCCATGGCATTTTTGACTGTGTACGTGCTGTGCACCATCGGCCTCAACTCTTCTATGACGTTCTACGACGCCATGCTGCCCGACATTACCACCGACGAGCGCATGGACGTCGTGTCCAGCTCGGGCTATGCCTGGGGCTACATCGGTTCCACCGTGCCGTTCATCATCTGCCTGGCGCTTATCATGGGTGGTCCCGCTCTTGGTGTCCCCACCATGCTGGCAACGCGTCTGTCGTTTGTCATCACTGGTGCCTGGTGGCTCATCTTTACCCTGCCGCTCATTCGCACCTATAAGCAAAAGTACGGTCGCGAGCGTGGTCCCGAGGACACCATCGGCCACATCGTGGGCGGCGTGTTCTCCGAGGTCGGACACACCATGCGCGAGATTGCCCACAACAAGACCGTGCTGGTCTACATGATCGCGTTCTTCTTCTACATCGACGGTGTGCACACGGTCATTTCCATGGCAACCAGCTATGGATCGGCTTTGGGCATCGACTCGACCCAACTGGTGCTGGCTCTGCTCGTTACGCAGTTTGTGGCCTTTCCGTCCGCCATCATCTACGGCAAGCTTGCCGGTCGCGTGGGCACACTCAATATGATCTTGGTGGCCGTCGCCGCCTATATGGGCATCGTGCTCTTTGCCGCGTTCTTCCTCAAGACCGCCTTTGAATTCTGGGTGCTTGCCATTATGGTCGGCCTGTTCCAGGGCGGTGTGCAGGCGCTCAGCCGTAGCTACTTCGGCCGCATTATTCCCAAGGAAAAGTCCAACGAGTACTACGGCTTCTTTGATATCTTTGGCCGCTATGCAAGTGTCATGGGCACCTTCTTGGTGTCGGTCGTCACCTCGCTGACCGGCAACCCCTCGCTGGGCGTCCTGTCTATCGGCGTGCTGCTGGTGGTGGGCTTTGTGCTGCTGGTCCGTCTGTCCTGCATGTCTCAGACGGCAGAGCAGGCCGCATAGGAACTTGCCGGTAATTGCGTCCGCCGCGATACTCTTTTGGGGTTATCCGCAATAAACATTCTGACTTTCGAACAATGATTAGCCCAAGTGGGTATGATGGAGTCAGCTAGGTCGCGGGGCGTCGCCTGTGTTTGGCGGCGTCCCGTTTTTGTGTTGCAGGGAGGGTAAGGCATGAACGCCACGGTCGTGATTCCAACGTATTGGGCGGGCGATGACGCTCGCGCAAACGCCCCTGGCACCTATGACCATTCGACACGACTCAACGCCGACAATCCCGAACTCGACCGCTGCCTGGTCTCGCTTGAGCAGGTACGTGACATCCCGCGCATCATCCTTTTGGTGGTCTGTCCCGTTTCTGCCACAGCCGATGTGTCGCTGCGCGTGCACGAGATTGTCGACGCGCATCCCACGCTCAAGGTCACCGTTGTCACCAACACCCAGGCCTCGCGCATCGCAGACCGGGTTGCTCAGATCGCGCCTAAGGGTTCGGGCGAGTGCGTGAGCCTGCGAGGCTACGGTGCCATCCGCAACATGGGGCTAGCCTGTGCCGCTGTGCTGGGGCATGACGCGGTTATCTTTTTGGATGACGATGAGACTGTCATCGACGCCGACTTTATGAAGCGCGCGACCTATGCGTTGGGGCAGCAGACGCGTCAGGGCTTGCCGATCTTGGTCAAGAGCGGCTATTTCTACGATCGCGACGGCTCGCCGCTGGCTCCCACGGACAAGGCGGGCATCTGCCATCGTTGGTGGACCAAGCGCATCGAGTTCAACCGTTGGATGAAAAAGGCGCTCTCGGGCACCCGCATCTCGCGCTCCAACTACGTGTGCGGCGGCCTGATGGCCCTGCACGCCCGCGCCTTTACGCGTGTGGCCTTTGACCCGTTTATCACCCGCGGCGAGGACTTGGATTACCTCTTTAACATGCGTATGTTTGGCTACGACGTGTGGTTTGATAACGAGTGGACCGTGCGCCATCTGCCTCCGGAGTCCGAAAAGCGCTCACCGCGCTTTATGCAGGATGTATACCGTTGGTACTACGAACGGGCCAAGTTGACGTTCGCCGCGCATCAAAAGGAGCTCATCCCCGTTACGGCGGCATCGCTCATGCCCTACCCGGGCCCGTGGATTTCGCGCGAGCTCGACGACCGCGTGCGCAAGACCGCTATGGTCCGCAGCGTGTTTACCCGCGAGCATGAGGGCTACCTGCGCATTTGGCGCCATGGTGTCGGCGAGGCAAAGGCCTATGCGCGCCAAAACGCTGCAAGCTATCTGCGTTTCCAGAGCTTTTGGCCCAAGATCATGGACGGGCTTTGGCGTGACGCACAACTGATCAGTATCCTGGAGGGGGCCGAATGATCGACCGCCGCGCCCAGCGCGATAGTTCAATATCAATCTTTCGCATCATTGCCGTTGCCTGCGCCATTTGCGTGCTGGTGTACTTTATTTTTGCCTTGGTGACCGGTATCGAGCCGATCGCCACGGTGATTGCCTGCGCGCTGCTGTGCATCTTTCTGTGCATCTTTATCTTTTTGACGCTCAATCCCGATTCGGTGCGCTCCCAGTACACCGAGGAGACGCTCTCGGTGGCCTCGGCCATGCTCGAGGACATTAAGGGCGGTCTGACGCAGGAATCGGCGCGTTTGGTGTGCCGGCGCATTTTGCCCGAGACGCGCGCCATGACGGTGGCCATCACCGACGAGGACAACGTGCTTGCCTGCGCGGGCGAGTTTGAGGAAAAACTGCTGCCCGATACTCCCATCCACACGCTTGCCACGCGCTACGTTATCGAACATGGCATCGTGCAGTCGTTCAACCGTATGGTGGATGTCGTGGGTTCGGACGGCTCGCACAACCAAGTCCCCGCCGGCATTATCGCCCCCATCAAGGTGGGCGATCGTACCGTCGGCACGCTCAAGTTCTACTACAAGACCCCGCGCGCCGTCGACCGTACCCAGTACGCGCTTGCCTCGGGCTTTGCCGAGATCTTGTCCACGCAGCTCGCCATCCACGAGCTCGAGGTGCAAAAGGAACTCACGGCGCGCGCTGAGGTGCGTGCGCTGCAGGCGCAGATTAACCCGCACTTCCTGTTCAACACGCTGAACACCATTGCATCGTTTACGCGCACCGACCCGTTGCGGGCCCGCGAACTGCTTCGTGAGTTCTCATCGTTCTATCGTGCCACGCTCGACAACTCGGGATCGCTTATTCCGGTCTCGCGCGAGGTCGCACAGACCAAGCGCTACCTTACCTTTGAGAAGGCCCGCTTTGGCGAGGACCGCGTGCTTGCGACGTTCGATGTGTCCGAGGACGTGGAAGATACGCTGGTGCCGGCGTTCGTGATCCAGCCGATTGTCGAGAACGCCGTACGTCATGGTATGGGCGATGACGACGCCCTGAGGATCGACGTGACCGTTCACCAAGACGGCGAGGATGCAATCTTGATTGCCGTGGCCGATAATGGCGTGGGCATGGATGAGGGTACCGCCGCCAGACTGTTTGACGAGCGCTCTGCCCGTCCCGACGCCAGCTCTCCCCAGGGTGGCGGCGCCGGTGTGGCCATGCACAATATTTCGGAGCGCATCCATCGCTTTTATGGGCCGCACTCCTATACGCGTGTCGAATCGGCGCCGGGCAAGGGCACCAAAGTGCTCCTTCATCTTGATTTGTCAGAGAGCATCTTTGACATTCAAGAGTAAAATAAAAGGCTACGGGCTCAACGTCATGCGACGGATGCCCGGCGTAGTTAGTTGACGAAAGGTTTTATCCCTATGCTGCGTGCGATGATTGTGGATGATGAGGCGCCGGCTCGCTCGGAGCTTCGCTTCCTGCTCGAGCAAACGGGCAAGATCGGCACGATCACGGAGGCGTCGAGCGTCCGCTCCGCCATCGAGATGCTTATGGAAAGTCGCGTGGATGTCGTGTTTCTCGATATCTCGATGCCCGGTGCCTCGGGCCTGCAACTTGCCGAGGCGCTGCATAAGCTCAAAAATCCGCCGGCGATCGTGTTTGTGACTGCGTATAGCGACCATGCGGTCGAGGCATTCGACGTCGATGCCGTCGATTATCTGATGAAGCCTGTCGAGGAAGCTCGCTTGGATCGCGCGATCGAGAAGGTCATGCAACGCGCCAAGCCGGTTACGGACAGCAAAGTGACCATCGAGCGTATCCCGGTGGAAAAGGGCGGCCGCAAGGTGCTCATTCCCGTGGATGACATCCGCTTTATCATGGCAAAGGACGATTACTCCTGCATCTATACCGTCGATGATTGCTTTTTGTCGACGACCTCGCTGGCGCAGTTTGAGGCCAAGCTCTGCGACTTTGGCTTCTTCCGTGTTCACCGCCGCTATATCGTCAACCTAGCGTGCGTCACGGACGTCGAGACGGTGCCCTCGGGCGCCATCCAGCTGGGCATTACGGGCGTCGACGAACGCGTGCCGGTTTCTCGCCGCCGCGTCGTGCCGCTCAAGAAGGCCCTGAGTCTCTAGCACGCTGGCCCCGCAGCCCTGTAGACCCATCGTCTGCGGAGCCGTGGGGCCTTTTTTGTATGTATCTGCCGAATCGTTTTTTGCGGAAGGGATCCCATGAACAGTGCAAGCGCCAAGCGTATCGACATCATCTCGGACACCCACGGCTATTTATCGCCTGCGCTCTTGGATGAGCTTGAGGGCGCAGACCTGATCATCCACGCCGGCGACCTCACGTCAGAGATGGACTACGAGCACCTATGCACCATCGCCCCCGTGCGGGCCGTCTTGGGCAACAACGATTACTACCGCGACTACGGCCCCGATGTAGACCGTCTTGCACTCTTTACCTACGAAGGCCTCAAATTCGCCGTAGCCCACTACCGCGAAGACCTTCCGGTGGGATCCGTAGACGTAGCCATCAACGGTCACACCCACGTAACCAAAGAAGCCCAAGTGGGCCGCTGCTTAGTCCTCAACCCGGGCAGCGCCAGCTACCCCAGAGGCACCCGAGGCCCCACCATGGCCAGAATGCTCGTCAAAGACGGCAAGATCCTAAGCACCAAGTTTATTGACTTGGACTAACCGCAACAAAAGGCAGAGCTTCAGCGACAACCTTAGACAACCCCGCCGAGGAGAACGGGGACCTCGAGCCGCGGAAGCGGCGAGGAACAACAACGACTCGAACAAAGTGACGGCAGGGAGGGTCTCCGGGGCTGGGGGCGGGGGTTAAGTTTGTCGCGAGTTCCGCACGCAAAGGAAAGCACTTAATGTGCTTTCCGTCTTGCGCAGGACTGTAGAGCAGTAAACTTAACCCCCGCCCCCAGCCCCGGAGACCCTCCCGGATGGCCCCAAAAATTTTTTCAAAAAAGTTGTTGCGCGCCGGACAGACTTCTGTGTATACTAATCCCCGCAGCGCACGCGAGCGGAAACAAACGCGAACGTCTGCCTGGGGAGTTAGCTCAGTTTGGTTAGAGCGCCGGCCTGTCACGTCGGAGGTCGCGGGTTCGAGCCCCGTACTTCCCGCCAACGCAATTAAAGCCACGTCTTCGGACGTGGCTTTTTGCGTTTGATGCACTTTGTTTCGATAGAACGATCGCCCTGGTGCATCTTCGCCCAGAATCCCCGCGCCTTCGGGGACGCAAGTAAAATCTAATAAGCATATCTGTCTAAACAACAGCTTTGTTGCGCAACACCTGTTCAACGAGACAGGGGGTTAGGTTATACTAAATTCCACTGTGCGCCGCATCTGATGCATTTCGCTCCAAGCGCGGCACTCAGTGGATATCCGATTTACCATTTGGATGTCCTGGCGGTCATTTAGCGTCTCGACACAAGCTCGGCCCCGGAGCTCGTTCGAGCTGTTCGTATTCCTTGAAAGGGGAAAAATGGACATATCGAGGAAGACTGATTACGCCCTTCGTATGCTGGCGATGCTTGCCGAGGATCCGGAGTGTTTGCTTTCTGTTCGCACCGCTGCCGAAGAGGTCAATGTCCCGTATTCGTTTGCCCGCTCGATTCAGCACGGTTTGGTCCAGGCCGGTATTGTGGAGAGCCTGCGTGGCGTCCACGGTGGCATGCGTCTCAAGGTCAGTCCGGACGACGTCACTATCCGCCAGGTCGTCGAGGCCGTTCAGGGTCCTATGGTTATGAACGATTGCACCGCGCCCGATGGTGACTGTGCGCGCATGGGCGCGTGCTGCTATCATCCCCTGTGGGCCGGAGCTCAGGCGTTGATGCGCGACTACCTCGATTCCGTTTCGCTCGGCGACATCGTCGCTCACCGCCAGTTCCCGGCCGTCGATTCCAAATTCGCCGACCGCGACGCGTTTCCCGAGTACGCCACCTGCGCGTTCGCTTGCCGGGAGGAATAGCGCCGCATAAGGAGCATAGATATGATTCAGGACCCCTTTCGTTCGATGATTCGTTCGGAAGGGGTCCTGCGTTATCGCGACCTTCCGTGGCGCCGCACGCGCGATCCGTACATCATTTGGCTTTCTGAGGTCATGCTGCAGCAAACACAGGTGCCGCGCGTGGAGACGCGTATGCCGGCGTGGCTCGATCGCTTTCCGACCGTGCAGGCGCTTGCCCAAGCCGCGCCTTCCGATGTTTTGGACGCTTGGCAGGGCATGGGCTACAACCGACGCGCTCTGGCGCTCCACAAGGCCGCTCAGCGCGTTGTGGAGGACTGGGACGGTGAGTTTCCGCGTGAGACGCGTGACTTGGTCGCTCTGCCTGGTATTGGCCCGGCAACGGCGCAAGGTATCCGGTCGTTTGCGTTTGACCTTCCAGGCGTGTATCTGGAGACCAACGTGCGCACGGTCTTTCTGCATCACTTCTTTCCCGATGTACCGGCTGTTCCCGACCGCGAGCTGGTGCCGCTGATTCAGGCGGCCTGTCCGGCGGTCCCCGGTGCGGCGACCGACGAGATCGCTCCCTTTGCCGTGCCGCTCGATGATGCCGACACGCCACGCGCGTGGTATTACGCGTTGCTGGATTACGGCGCATATCTAAAAAAGACGTTGCCCAATCCGTCCAGGCGCTCGGCGGGCTATAGCCGTCAATCAAAGTTTGAGGGCTCACGTCGCCAAAAGCGCGCGCATATCGTGCGCATGTTGCTGGCAGCGCGCGATGGCCAACCGGCGGGGATTACGCTTGCTGATGCCGTGGTGGGCGTTAACGATATGGAAGCGGCGGCTGGGCGCGGGCCGGTCGAGCGCGAGCTTGTCGCGGGCATTCTGGCCGACCTGGAGCGTGAGGGCTTTTGCCGAGCCGAGGGCGATCGCTGGTTGAGTGTGTAGCCCGCTCAAATCTGAAGAACGGGATTGTAAGGTTTAAATTCTCGGCTTGAGGGCATCCTAAAGGCGAGGCCGCTCGAAGCCTACGGGCGGCATGCGTTGAAGGGAAGTACACCTATGGATTTTGAGAACTCCCAAACCAAGAAGAACCTCGAGACCGCTTTTGCCGGTGAGTCCCAGGCACACACCAAGTATCGCTACTATGCATCCAAGGCCAAGAAGGACGGCTACGTTCAGATCTCGAACATCTTTGCCGAGACCGCAGGCAACGAGTCCGAGCACGCCAAACTGTGGTTTAAGTATCTGCACGACGGCGCCGTTCCGGGCACTCTGGACAACCTGCGCGACGCCGCCGCGGGCGAGAACTACGAGTGGACCACGATGTATGACGAGTTTGCCAAGACCGCCGAGGAGGAGGGCTTTGTCGAGATCGCCGAGAAGTTCCGTGGTGTCGCCGCCGTCGAGAAGGCCCACGAGGAGCGCTACAACAAACTCGTCGAGCGCATCGAGTCGGGCGAGGTGTTTGAGCGCGAGGGCGTGAAGGTGTGGAAGTGCCTGAACTGCGGGCACCTGCACGTTGGTGCCGAGGCGCCTGAGGTGTGCCCGGTGTGTAACCACCCCAAGGCGTACTTTGAGGAGCAGGTGGTGAACTACTAGCGCTTGGCGCTGGCTGCTGCGGAGCGCAGGGCGGGAGGCCGGATCGCCTTCCCTCCCCGCTCACGGCTCCGCAGGGTCGCGTTGAGGGAAGACGATCCGGCCTCCCGCCCCACGCTCCGGCTTCGGGTCGTTGCGTGCTCGCTACAGAAAAGCTGATATTAAAGGTTGTGTGCCGCCCCTTTTTGGGGCGGCACGTTTTTGTGGGGTCCCGGTCTCCACAATTTTCGTCAAGCTATTGGTTAGATTTTGGTCAGTTGGCGTAAGGGCGGAAGGCCAAAAGAATGTTGGCGAAAAAAGCTCAGAGAAAGTGCTGGTAGGGGAGTTGTTGAGCTTTTCGACAGCTTTTGAGCAAAAGAAACTTTGTGGCTATTGCCGGCGATTGCGTTGTCGCGGTCATGGCGGTGCGGGATGCTGGTCGTAAGCGTCGAATGCTCCGATTTTGGAGGCCAGCATGGATCTGTTTCTTGAGACTCCGCAGCAACAAGCTGAGCGCATGCTGCGTCAGCAGCAACGACTCATGGAGATACAAATGCAAGGGGCGGCAGTCCAGCCCTTTGCGCAAAATGTCGTGCCCGCTGCTGTACCTGCAGCTGTGCCCGGGTGCGAATCGGCACCAGAGGCCTATTCCGTACAGCAAGATTCATATGCGCAGGAGCTCGCGTTCGACAAGCGTCGTGCGCGTCGTCGCCGCGTGGGCCAGCGCCTGCGCACCTTGGCGATGATCGTGCTCGTCCCGTTGGGGCTTGCGGCCATCTTTCTGGCGTCGTATGCCCTCACGTGCATCCTCAACGGTGCATCGCCCAACGAGGTGCTCCAACATCTAGCGGCCCTGGGCCAGCGCCTGGGTGACGTCATAACAACCATCCGCGCCGGCTGGGAGAGCTAGCGTTTTAGCGTCCGCGGCTCTAAGAGAAATTTGTCTGCAAGGCAGTGAGTGATCCGTGTGTGTGGCGGGGTAAGATTGATCGCGGTTTTGATTGATGATCGATTGGGTTTGTTGGGCGGAGTTTATGTCTGCAATTGATATTGCACTTATTGTGATTGCTTTGGTGGCGGTGGGGGTCGCTGCGGCCTGTGCCCTGCAGCTCAAGGGCCTTCGTGCCGAGTTGCGGGAGCGTGGCGACAGTAGCGCGGAAACGCTGGCAGCACTCGAGCAGGCCAACAACGCGCTCGATGCCCTGAACGTCGCGCTGGCCGAAACACGCCGCACGGCAAACGCCATCGCGCAGCAGCAGACGACCGATGCGGCCGTGGAGCAGCAACGTTACCTGGTCATCGCACGCGAGTTCTCGCAAGCTGGTGACCGGATGGATGACCTGCGCCGTGAGACGGCCCAACAGCTCGGCGCCAATCGCGAGGGCATCGAGCATCGCCTGGACAAGGTGCGCGAGACGGTCGATGCTCAGCTGGGCGCCATCCGCAAAGACAACAACGTGCAGCTCGATCAGATGCGCGCGACGGTGGACGAGAAGCTCTCTCGCACGCTCAACGACCGTCTGTCTGCATCGTTTAAGCAGGTGAGCGACCAGCTCGAGGCCGTGTACAAGGGCCTGGGCGACATGCAATCTATCGCCACTGGCGTGGGCGACCTTAAGCGCGTGCTGGGTAACGTCAAGGCGCGCGGCATTTTGGGCGAGGTGCAGCTGGGCGCGATCCTGGCGGACATCCTTACGCCCGACCAGTATCTGGAAAACGTTGCCACCAAGCCTGGCGCCTCGGAGCGCGTTGAGTTTGCCGTCAAGCTGCCGGTAGACGAGGGCGATCCCGTGCTGCTGCCGATTGACTCCAAATTCCCGGGTGATGCGTATGAGCATCTGCTCGACGCCCAGGAGTCGGGCGACGCGGAGGCCGTCGCCGCTGCGCGCAAGACGCTCGATGCGATGGTGAAACGCGAGGCCAAGGACATTTGCGAGAAGTACCTGAGTGTGCCGGCAACGACCAACTTTGGCATCATGTTCGTTCCGTTTGAGGGCCTGTACGCTGAGGTCGTCACACGCCCCGGGCTTATCGAGACCCTGGGCCGCGACTATCACGTCAACGTAGCCGGTCCTAGCACCATGGCCGCCATTCTCAACAGCCTGCAGATGAGCTACCAGACGTTTAGGCTGCAAAAACGTACCGACGACGTGCTGCGCGTGCTTTCCGCCGTCAAGGCCGAGCTGCCGCGCTATCAGGCGGCGCTGCGTCGCGCCCAACAGCAGATTGAGACCGCGGGCAAAACGGTCGAGGGCATCATCACCACGCGCACCAACGTTATGGAGCGCAAGCTCAAGGATATCGACGCGCTGGAAGATGCCGAGGAGGCCGACGAGGTCTTGGGGCTCACGTCCGCGGGCCTGCTTGCAGGGCAAGAAGACGAGGGCTAACTGCGCCTGGCGGCGGGGCGTCTGCGCAGGCGCGGGGCGCGGCGCTTTCGCGTCGCACTTGCCTAAAGCGCACTTCAATGTGCAACAATGGCCTTTCGCCCTATCAGACGCGAAAGGAAGACCATGTCTCAGAGAAGCACCAGCCCGCTCAAACGCTCCACCGTTCGCCGCACGCTGCAGCGTTTTTGGGACGTCACGCGCACACAGCCGCTGATCGTCTTTCTCTCGGTGTTCTCGTCGGCGGGCTACATCTTTTTGCTCACGTTTGCCAACACCTACGTGATGGCCCTTATCGTTGACCGCGTTCAGGCCGGCCCCGTGGCGGGTGACCAGGTGTTTGAGGTCTTTGGCCCTTACATTCTGGCGCTCGTACTCGTTAACCTGGTGGGTCAGATCCTCTCCAAGCTACAGGACTACACCGTCTACAAGCTCGAAATCGCAGGCAACTATCACCTGGCGCGTCTGTGCTTCGACACGCTCTCCAACCAATCCATGACATTTCACACCAGCCGTTTTGGCGGATCGCTCGTTAGCCAGACGAGCCGTTTTATGAGCGGCTATACGGGACTGGTGGACGTGACGGTGTATTCGCTCATTCCCACCATCACCTCGGTCGTCTGCACGGTGACGGCACTCGCCCCGGTGGTGCCCACATTTACCGTGATCCTGGTGGGCATCATGGTCGTCTACATTGCGTTTGTCTGGCTTATGTACAAGCGCATCATGCCGCTTTCGGCCGCGACGTCCGCCGCGCAAAACAAGCTCTCGGGCGTGCTGTCCGACGCGGTCACGAACATCCTGGCCGTCAAGACCTGCGGGCGCGAGGACTTTGAGCACGATCTGTTCGATGCCGCCGACCGCGCCGCGCGCGATGCTGAGACGGTATCGATGCACGCCATGATGCAGCGCAACTTTACGACCTCGGGCCTTATCGTCATCACCATGGCCGTGGTGAGCGTGTTTGTGGCGGGCGGCAACGCGTGGTTTGGCATCTCGGCCGGCGCGCTCGTCATGATCTTTACCTATACGTACAACCTCACCATGCGTCTGAACTACGTGAGCTCCATGATGCAGCGTATCAACCGCGCGCTGGGTGACGCCGCCGAGATGACGCGCGTGCTGGACGAGCCACGTTTGGTGGCAGACGACCCGGACGCCCCTGAGCTCAAAGTGACCGAGGGCGCGATTGATTTTGAGCACCTGAGCTTTGCGTACCGTGACGCTGCGGCGGGCGAGAGCGTGTTCGATGACCTGACGCTTCATGTGGCGGCGGGCCAGCGCGTGGGCCTGGTGGGCAAATCGGGCTCGGGTAAGACGACGCTCACCAAGCTGCTGCTGCGCCTGGACGATGTTCAGGGCGGCCGCGTACTCGTGGACGGTCAGGATGTCTCGCGCTGCACGCAGCAGAGCCTGCGCCGCCAGGTTGCCTACGTGCCGCAGGAGGCGCTGCTGTTCCACCGCTCCATTCGCGAGAATATCGCCTACGGCCGCCCCGACGCCACCGACGAGCAAATTCGTGAGGCGGCGCGCCTGGCCAATGCCCTGGAGTTTATCGACCGCCTGCCCCGTGGCTTTGACACCATGGTGGGCGAGCGCGGCGTCAAGCTCTCGGGCGGCCAGCGTCAGCGCGTGGCTATCGCCCGCGCCATCCTAACCGACGCGCCGATTCTGGTGCTCGATGAGGCGACCTCTGCCCTCGACAGCGAGTCCGAGGCTCTGGTGCAGGAGGCGCTCGAAAATCTGATGCGTGGACGTACCTCCATTGTGGTGGCGCACCGCCTGTCCACCGTGGCGGCGCTCGACCGCATCGTGGTGCTGGCCGATGGTGAGATCGTCGAGGACGGCACGCATGCGCAGCTTGTCGAGGCGGGCGGCGAGTATGCAAGCCTGTGGAGCCGCCAGACCGGCGCATTTTTGGAAGCGTAACGACCCTATACGTGGGACAATTGTGCTCATAAGTTTATTGTGCCGTTGAGCCGAGGAGTCGTTATGCCACGCGAGACCAATGCCGCCAAGCGCGAGCGCGCCATCGAGGTGTGTGAGCGCCTCAACCGTCGCTATGGCCCGGTCGAGTGCTTTTTGGACCACGAGAATCCCTTCCGCCTGCTGATCGCGGTGCTGCTTTCGGCGCAAACGACCGATATGCAGGTCAACAAGGTGACGCCGCGGCTGTTTGCCCAGTGGCCCACGCCCGAGGCCATGGCCGGGGCGAGCGTGGCTGACGTGGCGGACACCATCAAGTCACTCGGCTTCTACAAGAGCAAAGCCAAGCATGCCGTCGAGGCCGCGCAGATGATCGTCGCCGACTATGGCGGCGAGGTGCCGGCCGACATGAAGGAGCTCGTCAAGCTGCCGGGCGTGGGGCGCAAGACGGCGAACATCGTGCTCAACGTGGGGTTTGGCATTGTCGAGGGCATTGCGGTCGATACGCACGTCAACCGCATCGCGCATCGCCTAATGCTGAGTCCCAAGACGCATGCCAAGGAGCCGCTCAAGACCGAGCAGGATCTGCTCAAGATTCTGCCGCACGAGTATTGGGAGTCGGTCAACCATCAGTGGATCACCTTTGGTCGCGAGATCTGCGACGCCCGCAAACCCAAGTGTGACGAGTGCCCGCTGGCAGATTTGTGCCCCAGCGTGCGCGTAGCGGGGTAGGGCGGAACGCATCTTCGTCTGGCGTTTTTTGCGGGGCTAGGTTTGCCCTTGAGCCGGAGTCCTCTCCATGCGCTACCATGACAGACAATGTATTTGACGTACGACCTGCCGAGCTTGCCCCGGCGGGCTTTTGGCGTTGCAATGCCGGAGGAACAGCATGCTCATTCACCGTATAGCCGCGCAGCTCTACACTGCCGAGGCACTGCAGACCGTCGAGGCCGGGCTCGATGCCGGCGAGGACGTGACGCTGGCCGTGTCGCAGTCGGGTCGCACGCTTATGGCGGCAGCCCAGTTTGCGCGTCGCCCGCGCCCCACGGTCTACATTGTGAGTGGCGAGGATGCGGCCGATCGCGCCGCACGCAGTCTGGCCGCCTATGTGGGCCTGGCGCACGTGTGCCGCTTTCCCGAGCGCAAGGACTACCCTTGGCGCGAGCAGGCGCCCGACGACGCCGTGGTGGCCCAGCGCTGCGAGGCGCTCGGGCGCATCGTGCGCGGGGACAACTGCATCATGGTCGCCTCCGCTCGCGCACTGCTGCGTTGCGTGCCGCCGGTCGAGAGCCGCTATTGGGAGTCCACTACTTTTACGGTGGGCGAGGAGATTCCCTTCGACGAGGTGCCGCAGTGCCTGGTGGGCATGGGCTACGCCAATGCCGGTGCCGCCGACGCGCCCGGCCTGTTCCGCGTGCACGGCGACACCGTCGAGGTGTTTCCCGCGCAGGAGAAGGCACCCGTGCGCATTGAGTTCTTTGGCGACGAGATCGACCGCATCCGTCGCATGGTGAGTTCCACGGGCCAAACCATCGGCAACGAGGACAGCATTGAGATCTTCCCCTGCCGCGAGCTGGCGCTCACCGACGAGGCCGTCCACAACATGCATGTGGCGCTCTACCGCGCCAGCCAGGACGACAGCAAGCTGGCGGCGCTGCTCGAGATGGTGGACGCGCGCATCGTCACGCCCGAGCTCGACCGTTTTTTGCCGGTGATGTACGGCCAGACCGTGAGCCCGTTGGCGCACGTGAGCGGCAAGGCACTTGTGGTCCTGTCCGAGCCACGCTCGCTGTTCGACGACTGCCTACGTGCCTACGAGGATATCGAAGCCCGTGCCGACGAGGCGGGGATTGACCGTCTGGACGGCCTGTACGTGCGTGCCCAGCAGCTCGACTTTGGTGCTCAGCAGCGTCTGAACTACGTGAGCCTGATTCGTGCCGGCGGCGCGGTTACGGCCGAGCTCAAGATTGAGCAGCCGGCCATTGCGGGCTCGGACAATCGATTTATGACGCGCATTCAGGAGGTTGTGGGCAAGCGCTACGCTTGCGTGTTTGCCATTCCCGACCGCGGTGCGCGCGAGTCGATGGAGCTCACCTTTGGCGATGCGGGCATTACCTTTGAGGAGTCGCTGACTGCCGCCCCCGAAAACGCCGGCGTTATCGGCGACCGTGTACGTGTGGCGGCGGCGGATTCTGCCGACCGTGCCGCGCGCCAGGAGGCCCATGCTTCCATTCGCGAGCGCCGCGCCGACGCGCTCAACGCCCGCTCGCTCGAGGCGGGTGCGGCCCAGGCTGCCGCCGGCGCCGCCGTGCCCACCATCTCGCGCGGGCGCGTGACCTTTGTGGATGCCGCTCTGCCGCAGGGCGTGGTGGTGCCCGATGCCAATCTGGCCGTGTTCTCGATCGCCGACCTCAACGCCCGCATGGATGCCAATCGCGCCCGCAGCCGCCGCAAGGTGGACATTACGCAGATCACCTTCCCCTTTAAGCCAGGCGACTACGTAGTGCATGCAACGCATGGCATCGCGCTCTTTAGCGAGATCGCGCGCCAGGAAGTGGGCGGCAAGGAGCGCGACTACTTTTTGCTGGAATATGCCGACGGCGACAAGCTCTATGTGCCGCTTGAGCAGGTCGACCGCATCACGCGCTATGTTGGCCCCGACGGCGACAAGCCGCGCCTGACCAGGCTCAACACCGCCGACTGGACGCGTGCCACCAACAAGGCGCGCAAGAACGCCAAAAAGCTGGCGTTTGACCTGGTCGATCTGTATACGCGCCGCTCTTCGATTACCGGTATCGCTTGCCCGCCCGACACGCCCGAGCAGATCGAGATGGAGCAGAGCTTCCCCTACGACGAGACGCGCGATCAGCTGGAGGCCATCGCCGATATTAAGGCCGATATGGAGGCGCCCAAGCCCATGGACCGCCTGCTGTGCGGAGACGTGGGCTTTGGCAAGACCGAGGTCGCCCTGCGCGCGGCGTTTAAGTGCGTGGACTCCGGTCGCCAGGTCATGGTGCTCTGCCCCACGACCATTCTGGCCCAGCAGCACTACGAGACGTTCTTTGAACGCTTTGCCCCGTTTGGCCTTGAGGTCGAGGTGCTCAGCCGCTTTCGCACGCCGGCGCAGCAAAAGCGCGCACTCAAGGCGTTTGCCGAGGGCACGATTGATGTGCTCATCGGCACGCATCGCCTGCTTTCGGCCGATGTGAACCCCAAGAACCTGGGCCTGGTGATCATCGACGAGGAGCAGCGCTTTGGCGTGCAGCACAAGGAGCAGCTCAAGAACCTGCGCGAGCAGATCGACGTGCTCACGCTTTCGGCCACGCCCATCCCGCGTACCATGCAGATGGCCACGAGCGGCGTGCGCGACATGAGCCTGATCACCACGCCGCCGACTGGGCGCCGCCCCGTGATCGTGCACGTGGGGGAGTACGACCCCGACGTGGTGAGCGCGGCGATTCGCCTGGAGGTGGGTCGCGGCGGACAGGTGTACTACGTGTCCAACCGCGTCAAGACCATCGATGACGCTGTGGCACGCGTGCACGAGGCCGCGCCCGAGGCGCGCGTGGGCGTGGCGCACGGCAAGATGAGCCCGCGCGAGGTCGAGGACGTGATGATCGAGTTCGCGACCAAAAAGATCGATGTGCTCATCGCCACGACCATCGTGGAGAGCGGCATCGACAACGCGACCGCCAACACGCTCATCATCGAGGACTCGCAGCGCCTGGGTCTGGCACAGCTCTACCAGCTCAAGGGCCGTGTTGGCCGCTCGGCCACGCAGGCATACGCGTACTTTATGTTCCCGGGTGAGCTGCCGCTCACCGAGGAGGCCACGGCGCGTCTGACCGCACTTTCCGAGTTCCAGGACCTGGGCAGCGGCATGCGCATCGCCATGCGCGACCTGGAGATCCGCGGCGCCGGTTCGCTGATGGGCGCTGAGCAGCACGGCAACCTGTCGAGCGTGGGCTTTGACCTGTTTACGCAGATGTTGGGCCAGGCCGTGGCCGAGGCGCGCGGCGATGACGATGCCGGCGTGGAGGCGGCGAGCGTGGGCATCAACCTGCCGGCCGACTACTTCTTGTCCGAGGCGTACATGCCGGCGGTGGACCAGCGCGTGCTCGTGTACCGCAAGCTCGCGGCGGCTGAGGACCTGGAGAGTGTCGACGAGGTGCAGGAGGAGACCGAGGCCGCGCATGGTGAGCTGCCGCTGGCGGGACTCAACCTGTTCAACCGCGCGCGCATCCGCATTCGCGGCGAGCGCCTGGGGCTCGAGAGCGTCACGCTCAGCGGTGGGCGCATTACCTTCCTGGGGGTTGACGTTCCCAAGAAGGTAGCCTTTGAGTTCAAGAATCGCTATGGCGCGGTGAACTTCCCCAAGAGCCGCAAGCTGTCGGTGCCCTACAAGGCGGGCGCCGGTGCGGGCAGCGGCCTGGGCCGAGGTCTCGACGCCAACGACGGCACCGGCCCGGTGGCGGCCGCGCTCATGCTACTGCAGCAGCTGGGTGCGAGCGACGACGACTAATTGGGTCGACGCTGCAAACGCCCCATTTGGGCAATCTGACCCCATCGAAAGGAAAGCATGTTCGGATACATCTATAAGAAAGATGTCGCCATGATCGCGGTTGTCCTGTGCCTTTGTCTGGGCGTGGGCAGTTTCTTCGATTATCAGATCTCGAGCGCGCTGTTCAATATCGGCAGCATGTACGGTCGCTTTATCGAGGCCGCTGGCGAGCTGCCGTTTGAGCTGACGGCGAGCGTCGCGGGCGTTATGCTCGTGCGTTCGGCACGCCCCGATTCCAAGACGAGCAAGTGGCTTGCCGCGCTGGGCGTTCTGGTCAACGTGGGCCTGACCGGCTACGAGATCGTTTCGTCCCTGAGGGTTGGCGGCAAACTCATCGCGGCTCAGTTGGTGCTGACGTTTGTGCTGGTCATCGTCGCCAACCTTATCGTCTATCGCCTCACGCGCGCGACCGACCCCGACGAGCTCACACGCTGGGCGTTGATGGTGCTGGCCGTGTGGGTCGCTCAGGCCATCATCCTCAACGTGGTTGTCAAGCCGCTGTGGTCGCGCCCGCGCATGCGCGTGATCGAGGTCACGCCGGGGCTCAATTTTCAGCCGTGGTGGGTGATTGGCAACCCCGACAAGTGGAGCTATATTGCGGCCGGCGTAATCAAGGACGGCTTTAAGTCGTTTGCGAGCGGACACACGGCGCACGCGGCGATCGGCCTTATGCTCGCCGGGCTTCCTGCGGCGTCCTTTAAGGAAAAGCCGTCGCGACGCCGCGTGGTCTTTTGGGTCGCTGCCGTGGTCGCGGCGCTCGTCGCCTTTGGCCGTATCGTGATCGGTGCACACTTTTTGACTGACGTGAGCTGCGGCTTTGCCCTGGTGTTGGCACTTGAGTGCCTTGCCGCACGCATTGCCTATCCGGGCGGCGTACAATAGCGGCGTTTAAATCATCGGGCCCATGCCCGGTAAGAGAGGATTGCCATGCTCGCGTTTAACAACGACTATTCCCACGGCGCCCATCCGGCGGTGCTGCAGGCGCTCGTCGACACCAATATGGAGCCGCAGCCCGGCTACGGCACCGATGCGCACACCGAGCGTGCCAAGCACCTTATTCGCGAGGCCTGTCAGGCCCCCGATGCCGACGTGTTTTTTCTGGTGGGCGGCACGCAGGCCAACGCGACGGTGATCGACATGCTGCTCGCGCCCTACGAGGGCGTCCTTGCCGCCGAGACCGGCCATGTCGCTTGCCACGAGGCGGGCGCCATCGAGTTTGGCGGCCACAAGGTGCTCACCATCCCCGGCTACGAGGGCAAGATGCACGCCGAGGATCTCGAGAACTATATCCAGGTGTTCTACGAAAACGAGAGCTACGAGCACACGGTGTTCCCGGGCGCCGTGTACGTGAGTCTATCGACCGAGTACGGCACGCTGTACTCCAAGGCCGAGCTCGCGGCGATTCACGCGGTGTGCCAGAAGCGCGAGATTCCGCTGTTTGTGGACGGTGCTCGTCTGGCCTATGCACTGGCGGCCGATGAGTGCGACATTACCCTGCCCGAGCTGGCGCAGCTGTGCGACGTGTTCTACATCGGCGGCACCAAGTGCGGCGCGCTTTGCGGCGAGGCTGTGGTGTTCTGCGGCATGCACGCTCCGGCGCATCCCATTCCGCGTATTAAGCAGCACGGCGCGCTGTTGGCCAAGGGCCGCCTGACGGGCGTGCAGTTTGAGGCGCTCTTTACCGATGGCCTGTATTTTGAGATTGGCCGACAGGCGATTCAGACGGCCCAGGCGCTGCGTCGTGTGCTGCACGAGCGCGGCTACCAGTTCTTTTTGGAGACGCCCACAAACCAGCAGTTTGTGATTCTGCCCAACGAGGACATGGCCCGCATTCGCGAGCATGCGGCGATCGAGTACTGGGAAAAGTACGACGATACCCACACGGTGGTGCGCTTTTGCACCAGCTGGGCCACGACGCAGGAGGACATCGACGCGCTGGCGGCTGTCCTGTAGCCTGATGTAATGACGAGGGGCCGCCTTGCGCTGGGTTTGGCGCAAGGCGGCCTTTGTTTTTGAGAGAGAAGGGTTGTATGACCGAGATGTCCGAGCCGGCGATTCGCCTGGCGACGCCCGAAGACGCGCCGGCGTTGCTTGCCATCTATGAGCCGTATGTGCGCCAGACGGCGATTACCTGCGAATACGAGGTGCCGAGCGTTGAGGAGTTCGCCGGGCGCATCGAGCGTACGCTCAAGCGCTATCCGTATCTGGTGATGGAGCTGGACGGGCGTCCGGTAGGCTATGCCTATGCGAGTCCGCTCAACAGCCGCGAGGCATACGACTGGTCGGTCGAGACGTCGATTTACCTGGCACGCGACGTGCGCCACGGCGGGCTGGGCCGCAAGCTGCACGATGCGCTCAAGCAGTGCCTGATCGCGATGGGCATCACCAACATGTGCGCGCTCATCGCCGTGCCGCACGACAAGGACGACGAGTATCTAACGCACAACAGCCAGGACTTCCATGCCCATATGGGATATCGCTTGGTGGGTGCTTTCGACCGCTGTGCCCAAAAGTTCGACCGCTGGTACGACATGTGCTGGATGGAGCTGGTCCTGGCCGAGCGCACCCCCAACCAGCCCAAACCAACCTGGTTCCCCGACCTCCTCGCCTAAAACCACCACGAAGGTGCCTGTCCCCTTTGTGGTGGTTAGCCGATGGGCTCGGTGTATTTGGCGCGGTCGGTGCGTTGGATGCGCTTGGAGACATGGAGCGGGCGGCCGTCGGTGTCGTAGACGTAGTCGGTGATCAAGATCAGCGCCTGCTCACGCTCAACGTTGAGCAAAAACGCCTCGTTTTGCGAGGCATAGCACACCTCAAAGGTCTTGTGCCCCTGTGCCGGCGCGCGATGGAATTCCTGGCGCAGCGTGGCGTAGAGCGAACCGTTGATATCGCGATCGATGAGCGACCCAAAGCTTGGCGGCAAATAGGTGGTCTCCAGACACAGCGGCGCATCGTCCAGGTAGCGCAGGCGGACAAGTTCGACGAGCTTGCTGCCCACGGTAGCGTCAAAGAACTTGGCCACGCTGCCCGTTGCCTTGGTAAAGCCCGAGTCCACCGTGCGCGTGGTGGGCTTCATTCCCTGACCCTGGACCTGTGCCGTGTAGCTCGAAAACACCAGGTTGTTCTCATGCAGTGCCGGCGTGTCGGCCACAAAGGTGCCACGTCCGCGCTCGGTGCGCACCAGGCCCTCGTCAACTAACACCTTAAGCGCGTGGCGCACGGTGCTGCGCGACAGCGCCGATTCGTCCATGAGCTCCATCTCGGACGGCAGCTTGTCTCCGCGTGCGTAGGTGCCGGCGGCGATGCGGTCACGCAGCGTACCCGCCAGACGCTCGTATTGGGCCAAGTTCTTTTTTGACGAAGTGCTCATGCGAACAACCTGTATCTAACTTGTATGCTTGGCTAATCAAGCATGTATCCAATACAACAATAAAATCGCTGGTAACGAGTTATCGAAAACCGCATCAGCAAAATTTCTAAGACAAATATAGCATACAACTAGTCGACATCGTTAAAACATGTATGTAACTTGTATGCCATCGACAGCATCAAACGAGAAGAAAGGCTGATGCGCGATGACTACTCAGGAACAGGTTAAGGATGTCGTCTCCCAGGTTTTGGCTGACAAGGCGGACAAGGGCGGCATCAAGCGCGTCGTGTGGATCGGCGCTGGCGGATCCAACGGCGGCAACTATCCTGCCCAGTACTTTATGGAGCACGAGGCCACGCAGGTCGTGAGCTCCAGCTACACCAGCAACGAGTTCGTGCACGCCACCCCGGCCTACGTCAACGAGAACACCCTGGCCGTCGTCGTGTCCATGCGCGGCACCAAAGAGACCATCGTCGCCGCCCAGGTCGCCAAGGATCACGGCGCCAGCACCATCGCCATCTATGTCGACGAGTCCGGCCTCACCGAAGTCTGCGACTACAAGATCCAGTATGACAGCCTGGCCGTCGATGAGTCCTGCATGGGCCGCACCAACTCTGCCGTCGTGACCATGATCGCCATGGAGCTTACGCAGCAGACCGAGGGCTATGCCGAGTACGAGACCGCTATGGCCGCCTTCGACCTGGTCGATCCCATCTATCGCAAGGCCGTCGAGTACACCCGTCCGCTTGCTGCCAAGTGGGCCGAGCAGAACGCCGACAAGCCCTGCATCAACGTGATGGCTCAGGGTCCGCTCTTTGGTGCCGCCTACGTCTTTAGCATCTGCAACGTGCAGGAGATGCTGCAGATCGACTCCTGCACCATCAACACCTGCGACTTCTTCCACGGCCCCTTCGAGATTCTGGACAAGCGCACCTCGCTGTTCCAGCTCATCAGTGTCGGACGCAGCCGCTGCAACGACGAGCGCGGCATCCGTTTTGTCAATCAGTACGGTGGCGAGCGCGTCTACCAGCTCGATGCCAAGGAGCTCGGCCTCAACGACATCAAGGACAGCGTGAGCGAATACTTCAACCACCTGATCTTTGCCCCGATCCTCAACAACGTGTACATGCGTGCGCTTTCTGCCGTCACCCACAAGGACTACATGACGCGCCGCTACATGTGGAAGCTGGACTACTAGGGGATATTGGTTCCGCCGTTCTACCGAACGGCGGACCGGCCGACGCTGCGCACCCGGCATTTGGCCAATCTGCCGTTCAATTTCAAAGGCGCGACCAGAAGGTCAGCGCCTTTTCATTTCACGGCACCTTGGCTCAAATGACGGGCGCTCGCTGACATTGCCAAAACGTCGGCGTTGCCGTGGTTGGCACTTGGGGACGTTCCTTTTGTGCCGGCACTTGGGGACACTCCTGGGAATCATTTCCTCGTTCGCCGATTTGTGCCTTGAAAAATGTATATAACGACTATAACGTAGTATGAAACATATTGGAAACAACACCGAGGAGGCTGCGTTGAAGAAAAGCAACCTGGGCTATGTGCTGGTGCTGGTCGCCGCGCTTATGTGGGGCAGCATCGGAATCTTTGTAAACGGCATCTCGGCCATGGGCGTTACGTCCCAGAGTATGGCTGCCATTCGCTTGTTGGTCGGAGCGCTTATCTTGGCGCCGGTCCTGATGTTTATGGGCTGCCGTCCGGGCGAGGGGTCTACCGTGGCTCAGGGTCCGCTGGCCCTGTTCAAGGCAAGCCCTAAAGAGCTTGTTCCCTGCGCGCTTGTCGGTATTGTCGGTTTGGCCGCCGCCAACACCTGCTATTACGAGTGTATGGGCGAGGTGGGCATGTCCACGGCCTCGGTGCTGCTCTACACCTCGCCGGTGTTTGGCGTCATGCTCGGCCGCGTGCTTTATCGCGAGGACGTGACCCCCAACAAGCTCGTTGCCATTGTCTTTAACATCGTTGGCTGCGTGCTTGCAGTGACCAATGGCGACCTTTCCGGTTTTCATTTTTCGGTTTGGGGCGTCACGTCGGGCGTGATTGCAGGCCTTTGTGGTGCGTCGCTCGCGGTGTTTAGCCGAATAGCAACCAAGACGGTCCACCCGCTGGCTGTCACGTTTTGGGGCTTTGTTTTTGGCGGTGCGGTTATGGCAGCCATCGCGGCTCCGTGGCCGGATGTCGCCGCGGCAATGTCGCCACAGCTGCTGCTGCTGTTCCTTGGCTTTGGACTCATTCCCACGGCCGTGGCTTACATCTTATATATGCAGGGTCTATCCATGGGGCTCGAGACGTCGAAAGTTCCCGTCGTAATGTCATTCGAGACAGTCGTCACCGTTCTCGTGGGCATTGGTGTCTACGCCGAGCCCGCCGGCGCGATCAAAGTCTTGGGCATCGTGCTGGTGCTTGCGTCCATCCTGATTATGAACACCAACTTTTCCAAGCTGCGCAACAGTGCCTTTGTCGGCCATATCGTTGAGAGCATGACCTTTAAGCCCAACGCGTGGTGGACGGAGAAATCGCAGGACATGGATCTGTTTAAGGAACGCACCGGCATCGCGCTGGAGCCCACCGTGCAGGAAAGCCCCTGGTACTTCGTGCGATAGGGGGTTGCGTGCAGGGTCTGACCTGGGGTTATCCAGCCAGCGCCGGTCTATCCAGCCCCAACGTTTCAAGTACGTTAAACCCGTCAACGGTCGATTTTCACCCGCGAACGGTCTTTATACTAATTAGCAATATACGCAACGTATAAGACGTTATAATGACCATAACGAAAAGGAGGAGGCAAGATGAATCAGATCATTCTCGCATCTCATGGCGGCCTGGCCGCAGGCGCCAAAGACACGCTCGAGATGGTTCTCGGCGATGTGTCGAACGTCCACGTCGTGTCGCTTGCTCGTGACGACAAGGAGCCCATCACCAATAAGGTTGAGGCTATGATCGCCACGTTCAACGCGGATGACACCGTCTATGTGCTGACCGATATGCTCGGCAGCTCGGTCAACAACAGCATGGTCGAGCTTTCCAAGAACGGCACGAAGTTCACGGTTGTCAGCGGTTTCAACATTCCGCTGGCACTGACGCTCGCTATGAGCCCCGCCCCCGTCAAGGGTGCCGAGCTCGCGGCCCTTATCAACGAGGCCCGCACCGGTCTGACCAACCCCAACGCACCGGTCGAGGTTGCCGCGGCCCCCACTAAGAAGGCCAAGGCGTCCCGTCACAGCTCCGGCCCCGCCAAGATCGTCCTCGCACGTCTTGACTACCGTCTGCTGCACGGCCAGGTCGTCTTTACCTGGACCACCAAGGTTCAGGCCGAGCGCATCATCGTCGTCGACAACGCTGCCGCCAACGATGACATCAAGAAGGGCGCTCTTAAGCTGGCCAAGCCCCAGGGCGTGCGCCTGAACGTCTTCACCGTCGAGCGTGCCCTCGCCAAGATGGAGAAGCTCAACACCCTCGGCGAGCGCGTCATGTTCGTCTTTGGCAACACGGCCGAGATGCTGCAGTTCTGCCAGGGCTACAAGCTCGACGCCATCAACCTGGGCGCCACCGCCAACCACGACGGTGCCGATCAGATTGGCGGCAAGGACAGCTCCGTCTTCCTCGACGCCACCCAGAAGGCCGACGTCAACCAGCTGCTCGACATGGGCATCAAGCTCTACGTCCAGCAGACCCCTACGTATCAGAGCGTCGACATCGACGCCAAGCTGTAATCAACCAGGCTTTTGCCTGACTGAAAGGAGAAGGGTATGAATACGTTCATCAGTGCGGTGCTCGTCGGCCTCGTCGGCGTGTTCTGCATGTGGGACTCCCGCCTGCTCGGTCGTCTTAACTTCGAGCAGCCCCTCGTTGGCGCTACGCTCGTCGGTCTGCTGCTGGGCGATGTGCCCACCGGCCTTGCCGTCGGTGCCGCCGTCGAACTCGTGTCCATGGGCCTGGTGCAGGTCGGCGCCGCCGTTCCGCCCGATATGGTCCTGGGCGGCATCGTGGCCGCTGCCTTTGCGTGCCTGACCGATGCTTCCGCCGAGACCGCCATGACGATCGCCATCCCGGTCGCCGTCCTGGGTCAGCTCCTCGGCATCGTGTTCCGTTCCATCATCGCCGCCCTCACCCATGTGGCCGATAGCGCGATTGATAACGGCAAGTTCAAGACCGCCTACCGTATGCACATCTGCGCCGGCTCCGGTCTGTACGCCATCATGTACTTCCTGCCGATCTTCCTGGCCGTCTTTGTCGGTACCGACCTGGTCCAAGCCATCGTCAACATGGTTCCCGAGTGGCTGTCCGTTGGTCTGAACGTCTCGACCAAGATCATGACCGCCTACGGTCTGGCCCTGCTGCTCACCATGATGATCAAGAAGGGTATGACCCCGTTCCTGTTCATCGGCTTCCTGCTCGCCGCCTACCTCAACCTGTCCGTCATCGCGGTCGCTCTGATCGGTGTGTGCCTGGCTATCGTCTTCATGGGCTTCAAGTTCAATGGCTCCCATGCAGCCGCCGGTGTCGATTCCGACTACGATCCGCTCGAAGACGACGAAGACTAAGGAGGAACACACTATGGCAACCGCAACCAAGGACGTGTCCCTGAACAAGAAGGTCAGCCAGTTCTTCTGGCGCTCCTGGGCCATCCAGGCCTCTTGGAACTACGAGCGTCAGATGAACATGGGCTTCCTCTACGGCATGGTCCCCACGCTCGATCGCCTCTATCCGGACGAGTCCGACCCCAAGCAGCTCGCTGCTAAGAAAGAGGCTTACCACCGTCACATGGCGTTCTACAACTGCACCCCGCAGACGAGCGCTTTCATCCTGGGCCTCGCCGCCTCCATGGAGGAGGAGTACGCCAAGGATCCCGAGAACTTCGATCCCGATTCGATTAACGCGGTCAAGACCTCCCTCATGGGCCCGCTTTCCGGCATCGGTGACTCCTTCTTCCAGGGCACCATCCGCGTTATCGCCTTTGGCCTGGGCGTTCAGCTGGCTCAGCAGGGCTCCATCATGGGTCCGATCCTGGCCATGCTCATCTCCATCGTGCCCTCCGTGCTGATCACGTGGTTCGCTGCCAAGATCGGCTACCAGGGCGGCCACGAGTACCTGAGCAAGCTCCAGGGTGGCGACCTCATGGAGAAGCTCATGTATGTCTGCGGCATCGTGGGTCTTATGTCCGTGGGCGGCATGATCGCTACGCTGATCGGCGCCACCACCCCGCTGCAGTTCGCTGAGGGTACCGTCGTGATCCAGGACATCCTGGACGGCATGATGCCCCAGATGATCTCCCTTGGCCTCACCGGCCTTATGTACTGGCTCATCAAGAAGAACGTCAACACCGGTTGGCTTCTCGTGATCGCCATCGTGGGCGGCATCGCCCTCTCCGCGGCCGGCATCCTGGCCTAGTCGCGACCAAGCGCCTAACCGCTTTCCCCCGGGGGCCTGCCTGGCATCCCATACCCCAGGCAGGCTTCCATCCCTAAATGTGACAAAGGGACAGTTCCTTTGCCACATCCTCAACGGGCCGGCGACTCGGTCCAAACCACGGTAACCCTGCGAGCGCCCGGCAATGTGGCGCCGCAAAAAATCGAAAGGAATGTGTCAGATGTACGAGATCGACCTTAACCTCCCTAAGCAGATCGTCGCTGACGTCCTGTCCAACCACGAGATCCACAGCGTCGCCTTCGTCGGCTGCGGTGCCTCCATGTCCGACCTTTACCCCGCCAAGTACTTCCTGGCCAACAACACGGACAAGCTGAACGTTCAGATCTTCACCGCTAACGAGTTCAACTACGACACGCCTTCCTGGGTCAACGAGCACACTTTCGTGATCACCTGCTCCCTCGGTGGCTCCACGCCCGAGACCGTCGAGGCCAACAAGACCGCCAAGAAGCACAACTGCCCGGTCGTCTCCCTCACCAACAAGGCTGGCTCCGCTCTGACCGTCGACGCCGACCACGTCATCGTTCACGGCTTCCACGCCAACTACGCTGCCAAGTGCGAGAAGCCCGGCTATGCCATTGCTCTTGCTCTCGAGATCCTTCAGCAGACCGAGGGCTATGACCACTACGAGGACATGATCACCGGCCTCACCAACGTTTTCGATCTCTGCGAGAACGCCGCTCAGCACTGCAAGAAGCTCGCCAAGAAGTTCGCCGAGGACTTCAAGGACGACAAGATGATCTACTTCATGGCCTCCGGTGCCTCCGAGAAGATGGCTTATTCTCACGCCGCCTTCCTGTTCACCGAGATGCAGTGGATCGACGCCGCCGCCTACAACACCGGCGAGTACTTCCACGGCCCGTTCGAGGTTTCCACCGAGGGTAAGCCCTACGTCTTCTTCATGTCCGATGGTGCTACCCGTCCGATGGACGCTCGCGCCCTCACCTTCCTTGAGCGCATGGGCGCCAAGGTCGCTCTGATCGACTCCAAGGACTACGGCCTGGCTGACGCCGTGCCCGCGAGCGTCGTCACCTACTTCAACCCGCTGCTGCACCTCGCCGTTATGCGCGAGTACGGCAACCAGATCGCCGAGGCCCGTCAGCACCCGCTGACCATGCGTCGCTACATGTGGAAGCTTTCCTACTAATCACAAGTAAGTAGACCTTACGGGTTGATTGAGAGGGGATGGGGTTTGCGCCCCGTCCCCTTTTTGCTTTGGGGGCGTGTCTGTCGCGTCGCAAAACACCAGATAAAACCTACCAAAATAAACCTGTCCCTTTTTGGCAGGTGGGAGGAGATGCGTATGATCAAGGCAGTGCTGTTTGATATGGACGGCGTGCTGGTCGATACCGAGTGGTTCTACAACCGTCGCCGCGTGGCGTTTATGGAGGAAAAGGGGTTCCACTTTGACGAGATCCCCGATCTTTCGGGGTCTAACGAGCCTGCCATCTGGAAGTCGCTGGTGCCCGACGATGTTGAGCTGCGCGAGCGCTTGCGCGTTGAGTACAAGCAGGTCTACAGCCCGGTTCACCCTGTTCCGTATGCCGAGCTGCTCAACGAGCAGACGGAGCCGGTGATGCGCGAGCTGCACGAGCGCGGCGTCAAGTGTGCCATCGCGAGCTCGTCCTATCGCGAGCTCATTGACGAGCTGGTGGAGATTGCCGGTATCACCGACGTGCTGGACTACACCATCAGCGGTCACGAGTGCAGTGCATTTAAGCCCGACCCCGAGATCTACCTGCGTGCCATGGAGGCGCTGGGTGTGGAGCCTACCGAGTGCCTGGTTATCGAGGACTCGCCTTTGGGCATCGAGGCCGGCAAGCGCTCCGGCGCGCGCGTCCTGGCACTGCGTCCGCACGAGGGCGTTAACCTGGACCAAACGGGAGCCGACGCCGTCATCGACAACCTCGCCGACATTCTGACCGCTTTGTAGCGTCAATTCGCCGCAAGAAGTGCGGATTCACACGTCTCTTGCGGTGGATTGGCTCATTTTGGCTTCGATTTAGATCCGTTTGGCTTCGACTCGGACTAAGTGAGTAGACTTTTTGGCACATGCCGAGCACAAAGCGTTTCTGCCTTAGTAAAACCGCAGGTCACAGAGGTGGCTGTTATTGGCTGTGCTCGGCAGGTTGCGAAAAGTCTACTCACTTAGAATTTGGGCCTTTGGTTGTGGGGTTACCGGTCCCGTTTTGGTTGTCGAGAGAGGGTGAATTGAAGCGCCCTCTCGCGCTCCATGCTACAATCGCCGGCATGCCCCACAATTACATCTGCCTTCGAAAGGAGCCTACGTGGCGAACGCCATCGATCAGCTCACGGACCGCGTGCTCGTGCTCGGCCGTCTCACCATCGTCCGCCGCGCCATTACTGCCGTGGCGGTCACCATCTCCGCCGTTCTCCAGACATTTCTGATTCAGGCGTTCATTCGCCCCGCCGACCTGCTTCCGAGCGGCCTCACCGGCGTCGCGGTCCTGCTCGATCGCGTCACCTCGCTCGGCGGCGTTCATATCGACATCTCGCTCGGCATGCTCGCGCTCAACATCCCCGTGGCGCTCCTTTGCTGGAGCGGCATCAGCAAGCGCTTCGTCATCTTCTCGATGATGCAGGTCATGCTCTCGTCGCTGTTCCTCAACATCTTTCACTTCGCCCCGTTTTTGGGCGACAAGATCATGCTCATCATCTTTGGCGGCGTGGTCTCGGGCCTGGGCGCCGCCATCGCGCTTAAGTCCGGCGCATCCACCGGCGGCACCGACTTTATCGCGCTGTGGGTTTCCAACCATACAGGCAAGACCATCTGGGGCGTCATCTTTGGCTTTAACTGCGCTATCCTGGCGATCTTTGGCTTTATGTTTGGTTGGGACAATGCGGCGTATTCCATCGTGTTCCAGTTTATTTCGACCAAGACCATCGACAGTTTCTACCGACGCTACGACCGTGTGACGCTGCAGATCACGACACGCAAGGCAGACGAGGTCATGACAGCCTATGTTGACCATTTTCAGCATGGCATTAGCTGCGCCGAGGTCATTGGCGGATACAGCCGCGAAAAGATGTATCTGCTGCACGCCGTTGTCTCGACCTACGAGAGCCAGGACATTATCAAGCTGGTGTGCGATATTGATCCCGGCGCCGTGATCAATGTGTTCCACACGCTCAACTTCGTGGGCGGCTGGTGGGGCGGTCATGTCGACGAGCCCATGCCCACGGCCGTACCCGATCCCGACAAGCCCGCGCGCATGGCCAGCAGGCAGGCGCGCCTCAGCGAGCAGGACAGTCTGCAGCAGGACGACGGCAAGTAAGGATTTGCTGTATGTGGTGTATCGTTTTATCAAACTGAGATAACATATAAAAAGACGTTATATACGTATTAGTTATTTCGCTATTTTGATAAGAGTGATCAGATATGCCCGCACCCAAAAATGCACCACTTTACCAGCAGATTTACGACGAAATCAAGGATGCGATCGAGAAAGGTGTTTATGCACCCAAGGAGCGTATCCCGTCCGAGCTTGAGCTTGCCGAGCAGTACGAGGTAAGCCGCATTACGGTGCGTCGCGCCGTTGAGGAGCTGTGCTCCGATGGCTACCTGGTTAAGCAGCAGGGCCGCGGCACCTTTGTTTCCACGCCGCACATCAACCGCCAGTTCCACGCCTCGACGCTGCAGACGTTTACCGCGCTGTGTGCCGACAATGGCATGGAGGCGGGTGCACACGTGGTCGATCGCCAGATTGTGCCGGCACGTCAAAACGAGATGGAGTTCTTTGGCCTGCAGAAGGACGCGCTGCTGCTGCACATCAAGCGCGTACGTACAGCCGACGGCGAGCCCATCTTTGAGGAGAACATCTTTGTGCCGTTTGACGCCTACCGTGAGCTGTTGACGGCCGATCTTGAGGACAAGTCGATTTTTGCCGAGGTCGAGCGTGTTGGCAGAACGCCGATTGTCTCGGTTGGCTACCGCACGGTCGAGGCCGTTCGCGCCAACGCCGAACAGGCCGCCGAGCTGGGCATTGCCCCGCACGACCCGCTGCTCAACCTGCGTGCCGGCTTTATCGGCCCCAATGGCGAGCCGGTCCTGATGGGTAAGCAGTACTACGTGGGATCGCGCTACGTTATGGTGATGTAGCTCTAGTTGCGCGGTTTTCCAAACCGCGCAACGGCTCGACGCTGCGCCCTTGGTTCCGCCGTTCTAACGAACGGCGGACCGGTCGACGCTGCAAACGCCCCTAAGCGGCAATCTGACGTTCAATCGTCGGTCGCGTACCGAAGTACGCTTCCCTCCTCTTTCACGTCACCTTGCTCGCTTAGGGGCGTTTTCGCTGACTTATGCTCAACCTGCGACGTTTCCACGCCTGTCAAGAGCTTAGCCGTTGGGGACGTTCTTAAACGACTAGTCATTCAAGAACGTCCCCAACGGCTACCCGCAGAATGAGCGTGGCTGACAGCCGTACGGCAGCGGTCCGCGTGGCGGCGTATAATCGGCGGCAGATGACTTGGACGTTAGGAAACCATGACCGATAGCATGCAGCAGATGGCGCTCGACACGCTCGGCGCCTATTTTGGCTACACCTCGTTTCGCCCGGGGCAGGACCGCATGGTCGATGCGATCCTTGCCGGTCGCGATGCGCTGGGCGTTATGCCCACGGGCGCCGGCAAGTCCATTTGCTACCAGGTGCCCGCGCTCATGCTGCCCGGCATTACCTTTGTGGTGAGTCCGCTGCTGTCGCTTATGGAGGACCAGACCCGCGCGCTGCTCGCGGCGGGTGCGCGCCCCAGTTATCTCAACTCCAGCCTTACTCCGGCCCAGCAAAACACCGTGCTCAAGCGGGCGCGCGAGGGCCGCTACCAACTTATGTACGTGGCGCCCGAGCGCCTGCTCGAGCCGCGCTTTTTAGCCTTTGCGCAGGAGGCCGCGGCGGACGGCGGCATTGGCGTGCCGCTCGTGGCCATTGACGAGGCCCACTGCGTGAGCCAATGGGGCCAGGATTTCCGCCCCGCCTACCTGCAGATTCGTGAGTTCATCGATTCCCTGCCGCAGCGCCCCATCGTGGCGGCCTTTACCGCTACGGCGACTGAGCGTGTGCGCGCGGACATTCAGCAGATGCTCGGCCTGCAAAACCCTGCGACGGTGGTGACGGGCTTCGATCGCAAGAACCTCTACTTTGGCTGCGAGGAGATGGGCGACAAGGCCAAGGCCGCGTGGGTGCGCGACTATGTGATCGCGCATTCGGGCGAGAGCGGCATCGTGTATTGCTCGACCCGCAAGGCGGTCGATGCGTTGGCGGGCGAGCTTACCGAGGCGCTGGGTCCCAGCGGCATTCGCGTTGGCCGCTACCATGCCGGCATGGGCAACGACGCCCGCCGTCAAAGCCAGCGCGCCTTTATCGACGACGATATTCAGGTGATGGTTGCCACCAACGCCTTTGGCATGGGCATCGACAAGCCCAACGTTCGCTACGTCATCCACAACAATGTGCCCGAGAGCATCGAGGCCTACTACCAGGAGGCGGGCCGCGCCGGCCGCGATGGCGATCCGGCCAGCTGCCACCTGCTGTGGAACGGCAACGATTTTCGCATGCGCCGCTTTTTGATCGACCGCGGCGATGCTGCCGACGAGGCGCTCGACGACGAGCAGCGCGCGTGGGCGCTCCAGAACCGCTACCGCCTGCTCAGCCAGATGGAGGGCTACTGCAATACCACCGGTTGCCTGCGCGAATACATGCTGCGCTACTTTGGCGACGAGGCCGCGGCCGAGCATGCTGCCGCGGCTGGTTCGGGCGCCGCCGCCACGGACGAGGCCGAGGGCTGCGGCAACTGCAGCAACTGTCTCACGCAGTTCGAGGTCGAAGACGTCACCGATATGGCCCGCGCCGCCGTGCGCTACGTCGCCACGCGCCCCATGCGCTTTGGCAAGTCGCTCATCGCCGATGTGCTTCACGGCGGCAACACCGAGCGCATTCGCCAGATGCATCTGGACGAGGATCGCGGCTATGGTGAGCTGTCGAGCGAATCGGTCGGCCGCATCAAGGACATCATCGGCCAGCTGTGCGGCCGCGGTTATTTGGTCACCTCGCAGGGGCAGTACCCGGTCGTGGGCCTGGGCCCGCGTGCCGGCGAGGTCGAGGACGAGGCGTTTGCCTTTACCGTTAAGCGTCGCGCGTCCAAGCGCAAGGCCTCGGCCCGCGCCCGCCGTGCGGTGGATCTGCTGCGCGAGGAGGCCGAGCTGGATCAGCGCCCGCGCGTGGGCGACGATGCCGAGCTGTTCGAGTGCCTGCGCGCCCTGCGCAAGGAGATCGCGGCCGAGCTGGAGATGGCGCCGTACATGGTCTTCTCCGACAAGGCCCTGCGCGGCCTGTGCCGCCTGCGCCCGCAGACGTGCGACGAGCTTATCCAGGTCAACGGCATCGGCGAGAAAAAGGCCGACGCCTTTGGCGAGCAGTTTATGGCGGCGATTGAAGAATTTGAGTCCGAGCATGCACGGGATGGAGCGTAACGATGGCAACCGACGATAAAACCGGCCGCGCTGGCTCGTCCGCCGTGCCGCTGTACCAGCAGGTCATGGACGACCTAAAGGGCGAGATCGCGCGCGGCGTGTACCCTGCCGGTTCGCGCATTCCTGCCGAGATGGAGCTCGCGAAGTCCTACGGCGTGGGGCGCATCACCGTGCGCCGTGCCATCGAGGAGCTGTCGCGCGCGGGGTATCTCCACCGACAGCAGGGGAGGGGCACGTTTGTGTGCGCGCCCAAGCTCAAGCGCAAGATTCGCCAGAAGGGTGACGTCCAGAGTTTTACTGAGGGTTGTGCTGCCAACGATATGGTGGCCGGAGCGCGCCTGGTGTCGCGCACAGTGGTCGCGGCGACGCGCGAGGACGCGGCGTTCTTTGGCGTGGAACCCGGCTGCGAGCTCATCGTGGTCGAGCGCGTGCGCACGGCAGATGGCGTGCCCGTCATGCTCGAGAACAACGCTTTTGTGCTGGCCGACCATCCCTACCTGCATACGCTTGCCGACAAGGACCTCGCCGATAACTCGATCTTTGCGCTCGTTGCCGAGCATTCGGGGCGTGCGCCGTTCAAGTCCGACCCCTGCACCGTGGAGATTGCGCTTGCCGATGCTCAGGCGGCTCCGCTGTTGGAGGTGCCGGTCGGCGAGCCGCTCTTCTATATGGAGGCGTACTTTACCGATGCGGACGGGCGGCCCCTGCTGCTCGGGCGCCAAAAGATCGTGGGCTCGCGCTACGTGTTCGACATCTAACGTCCATAGATAGAACAATATAGAACAAATCTGCTGAAACGACTTCACCTGTGACAGCTCGCATGCTATAAATAGAACAACATAGAACGACAGCAGGTACGAGCTGCCGTCGTCCAAAGCCGCCACACAAGGAGGAACGTCACCGTGAAGGCACACGATCTGATTCAGGAAATTATCGAGCGCAAGGGTAAGATCGAGAACGTCTTTTGGATCGCCTGCGGCGGTTCGATGATCGACCTGATGCCGGCCAACGAGCTGCTCAAGCGCGAGGCCACCACGTTTACCTCGACGGTCTACACGGCACGCGAGTTTTGCCTGATGGTTCCCAAGAGCCTGGGGCCGAAGTCGCTCGTCGTCGCCTGCAGCCACAGCGGTAACACGCAGGAGGTCGTCGACGGTTGCGAGATGGCGCTGGCTGCCGGTGCCGAGGTCGTGACTATGACCGACTATGCGGGTTCCAAGATCGACAACGGCAAGTGGACCACCTGGGTCTATCCGTGGGGCAAGGGCGAGTCGCAGGCCGAGGTCCCGCAGGGCATTGGCGTGCTAATGGCTGCCGAGCTGCTCGACCAGCAGGAGGGCTACGAGGCGCTCGCCGACATGTATGCCGGCCTTAAGCAGATGGACGCGCTGCTGCCCGCCGCCCGCGAGAAGGTCAACGCCGAGCTGGGCGATCGCTTTGCCGAGCTCTGCCAGCAGCACAAGTTCTTCTATATCCTGGGCTCCGGCCCCAACTTTAGCCAGACCTATGCCATGGCCATCTGCTCGCTCATGGAGATGCAGTGGCAGCACTGCTGCTACATCCACTCCGGCGAGTACTTCCACGGCCCGTTCGAGGCTACCGAGCCCGGCGTGTTCTACTTTGTGCAGCTCGGATCGGGCGAGTGTCGCCCCATGGAGGAGCGCGCGCTGGCGTTCCTCAACACGCACACCGACACGATCATGGTGCTCGACGCACTCGAGTACGGCGTGGGCGACGTGCCTGCCAGCGTGCGTTCGTACCTGGAGCCAATCTTCTTCTACGCGATGAGCTGCGAGCTGCGCGCAGCCCGCGGTAAGGCGTTCGACCACAGCCCCGAGATTCGTCGCTACATGGGCATCGAGCAGTACTAGGTACCGGGAATTATCTTTTTTGACGGGGTCTGCGCTGCGCGCGGGCCCCTTTTTGCGTTGTGGCGGCCGGATTCGTGTCTGCGCGAAAACGAAGTCTAATACTTTTCCGCGAAGTGAACGACCTATTTTGGACCTCCGAAGCATCGACATTTTTTGGCGCCAAAACCGCAGGAAAATCTTAATGAAACCGCAGGAAATGGTTCCCATAAAGTGTCGATGCTTCGGGGGCTCATTTTTGCTCGTTCACTTCGCGGAAAAGTATTAGACCTAAATTTGTAAGCGTGTCGTGTGAGCCAAAAAGCGGGCCGCGCCGATGGGTTTCCGGCGCGGCCCGCTTTACATGGCGTCCGTATGGGCGAGGTGTCGCGTCAAGCGGCGGCCTACTTTGCGTCGTACGCCTCGGCATCCCACCAGTCGAGCTGGGCGATGTTGTCGCGGATGTGCTGGCAACTCTTGTGGAAGCCCTCGAGCTCGTACTCGGACAGGTCCAGCGTGTAGACCTCCTCGACGCCCTCGGCACCGATCACGCACGGCAGGGAGGTAAAGATGCCCTCCTCGCCATATTGGCCGGTCATGAGCGTGGAGGCGGAAAGCACGGCGTGCTCGTTGTGCAGCACGGCGGCGCAGACGCGTGCGGCGGAGTTGGCGACGGCGTACTCGGTGCACTGCTTGCCCTGGTAGGTTACGTAGCCGCCCTTGCGTGCAAGCTCCTCGACCTCCATGTGGTCAAAGGCGTACTTGTCGGGGTTCTCGGCCTGAAGCTCGTTGAGGCTCTTGCCGGCGATGGTTGCGGCCTTAAAGGCGGCCAGCTGGCTAAAGCCATGCTCGCCGATCATGTAGGCGTCGATGGACTTGGGGCTCACGCCGACCTTCTTGGAGATCTCGGTGCGCAGGCGGGCGGAGTCCAGACCGCAGCCCGAGCCGATGATCTTCTTGGGATCATAGCCGGTCAGGTGCCACAGCTCGGTGCACACGACGTCGCAGGGGTTGGAGATGCTCACAAAGATGCCGTCAAAGCCGGCGCCGACGATGCGCTTGGCAAAGGTGCGGGCGGCGTCGGTGGTAAAGAACAGCTCGCCGTCGCGGTTGCCGGCGGCCAGCGCGACCTTGCCGGCGGCGTTGACGATGACGTCGCAGCAGGCAAGCTCCTCGTAGTGGTCGTAGCAGTTGACGATCTTGGTGTTGTACGGGACAAACGAAAGGGAGTCGCGCAGGTCCTGGACCTCGGACGTCACCTTGGCTTCGTTGATATCGCACAGGTACAGCTCATCGGCAATGCCCTGCATAAGCAGGCTGTTGGCGACATGTGCTCCTACGTGGCCCTGGCCGACCACACCGATCTTACGCGTCTGGTACATATATGTATCCTTTCGGCCGAGTTTTTCGCGTCGAACCATTGTAGCGTCCTACCGTCACTTTGCTAGGCTAAAGCGTCGCAGATTTTTGGGACATGCCCTAATCTCTACTTTTGGAGTGATTTGGGCCGCTGACGGCATCGCTGGGCGATGTGCTCGCGCGGATGGGGCCGCTCGTTGTACCATAGCTGCAACTGACTCGTAAGGAGCATCCATGCCCATTCGCATCCCCGACGCCCTCCCTGCCGCTGCGCAGCTCGAGAGCGAGAACATCTTTGTCATGACCGAGTACCGCGCGCTGCACCAGGACATCCGTCCGCTGCGCGTGCTCATCCTCAACCTCATGCCCACCAAGATTGCCACCGAGACGCAGATCATGCGCAAGCTCTCCAACACGCCGCTGCAGGTGGAGGTGGACCTGCTGCGTACCAAGACGCACGAGGCCACGCACGTGAGCGCCGGCCACCTGGAGACGTTCTATCGCACCTTCGACGACATCCGCGACATCCACTACGACGGCCTGATCATCACGGGCGCGCCGGTGGAGCAGATGCCGTTCGAGGAGGTCGACTACTGGCCCGAGCTCTGCCAGATCATGGATTGGTCCACCACGCACGTGCACTCTACGCTGCACATTTGTTGGGGCGCGCAGGCCGGTCTGTACCATCATTACGGTATCCAGAAGTACGATCTGCCGGCAAAGGCGAGCGGCGTGTTCGAGCATTATCTGGTGAAGCCGCAAAGCCCGCTGGTCCGCGGCTTCGACGACCGCTTCTATGCCGTGCATTCGCGCAACACCGATGTGCGCCGCGAGGACGTGGAGGCTGAGCCGCAGGTTGAGGTCGTGGCCGTGTCCGACGAGGTAGGCCTGTACATCGTCAAGTCGACGGACAGTCGTCGCTTCTTTGTCTTTGGCCATCCCGAGTACGATACCGACACGCTGCGCCTGGAGTACGAGCGCGACGTGAAGCGCGGGCTCAACCCTCAGGTGCCGGCGCATTACTTCCCGGGCGACGATCCCGCCGCCGAGCCGCGTAACGTCTGGCGCAGCCAGGCTCAGCTGCTCTACACCAACTGGCTCAACTACTACGTCTACCAGACCACGCCCTACGACCTGGCCCGCGCCGGCGAAGAGCACTAGGCCGCTGTCGTGGCTGTGGCTGCGGCGGTTATCGTGGCCGCTACGCGACGAGCGTGGATAATCGGACGCATGTTGAATGAGCGTGGATAATCTCCCACTTTTGGTCGAGGAACAGGCCCAAAGTGGGAGATTTTCCACGCTCGATTTTTCTGCGGCTGTCGTAGGCGGCAGCACCACGCGTCGAGTGTTTACGGACAGCATCGCAAACTAGGTAGTTTCGAGCCACAGCATATTTTCTTTTAAGGAAATCGACGGCTTTTGAGGCATAAAGATGTGGAGACAGGGACCTCTGGACAACCGCTCTACCTGCAGATATAGAGCATTGGCCTAAAACGTCCAAAACCGTCAAGCATTTGGTCAGCTGCTGGACAGCATTTGGTCAGACTTCGCATGAAACCGTCTGGTACGTTGGCGCCGTTCCAAGAGTTTGGAGGCGACATGGCAAACATGACGGCGAATCAAAGACTTGCAGGTCACATTAAGGCATGCGAACAGCAGATGAGCTGCGTGTACGCGCGAACTGCGGCGGAGGCAAAGCAGATTGAGCGACGGGTGGCGGCGGGAAGTCTCGAGGCGGTCATGCCAGGGCTGTATGCGCGTCCGGAATATTGGTCCGAACTCAAGTTTCGACAGCGTTATCTGCATCGGGTGCGGGCCCTTGCGCAAAAGCATCCCGACTGGACGTTTTGCTCCTATACGGCGGCTGTTATCTATGGCCTTTCGGTTTCGCATGCCAATTTGACGCACATCCATATCGCCGTGGCACCGGCACAATCAACGACGCCGGACTCTCAGGTCGTTCGCCATCGTTATGTTCGTCAAACACGGGCCACCCAGATGGACATTGCCGTGACCGATATCGATCAAACGATTACGGATTGCCTGGTCGATGCATCGTTTGTCGAGGGACTGATCATTGCGGACTCGGCGCTTCATGAGCAGCTGTTGTCGAAGGAGCATCTCGTTGAGGCAGTCAACAAGCTTGGCTTAAATCGTCGCGGTGTTGTGACGGCGCGCAGGGTTGCACGGTATGCCGATGGCCTGTCAGAAAGCGGTGGCGAGTCCAAGGCGCGCGCCCTGATGATCGAGCGCGGCTGGCAGACGCCGGAGCTGCAAATTGAGCTGTTCGACCCGGTTGAGCCGGGACGGCCGTATCGCGTCGACTACTTGTGGCGCGTGGAAGATCGGCTGATCATCGGGGAATTTGACGGATTCGTTAAAAGCGAGAAGGCAGCGGAGGAGGGCAAGCTCGCAAAGGCGCAGTTTGATGAGCGCCAGCGCGAGTCGAGGCTTTCGCTGCTTGATAACTGCAGGATCGTGCGCTTGTGCTGGGATGATCTGAGGGATCCGGCAAAGCTCGATCGCAAGCTCAAAGTTGCCGGCGTGCCGCGTGCATGTTGAGGCGGTTGCGGGGCGTTAAGCTGCACGAGCGCGGATAATCGGACACACGAGCGCGGAAATCTGGACGCGCGTTGATTGAGCGTGGATTTTCAGACATACGAGCGTGGATTATCGGACGTTTGAATAATGAGCGTGGATAATCTCCCGTTTTTTGCCCCCGAACAGTCCCAAAGTGGGAGTTTTTCCACGCTTATCTTGCGGGTGCGATACAACGACATTTAGGCGCTGACGATGTTGGGCAGCGGCAGGTCGTGGACGTCGGTGGGGACGTGGTCGATGCGCTGTTCGTCAAAGGCGATGCCGACGATTTGACATGCGGGCGAGAGCATGGACAGGTAACGGTCGTAGCAGCCGCCGCCGTAGCCCAGGCGCGCGCCGGTTTGGTCGAAGGCCACGAGCGGCACAACAATCATGTCGAGTGCTTCGGCAGGCACGATGGGGAAGCGGTTGCTGCCGATGTCCGCGGCAGCGAAGGTTCGCGTGGGATGAGTGATAAACGGAGCCGCGGACGCATCGTCGGCGGCAACTGCCCGCATGCACATACGCTGGCCACAAGCTGCGGCTTCGGCTACCGAGAGCATGCACGGATAGGCTGCGCGCCAGCCGCGCGCGGCGGCCGCAGCGGCAAACGCGGCAGGGTCTGCCTCGGAACCCATCGCGGCATAGACGGCAACGGTGCGCGGCGCCGCGGCATCCAAGCGGCCCAGCAGCTCAACCAGCCGCGTGCAAATGACAGCAGACTTTGCCTTCCGAACATCCAAATCAATCGCATCGCGCCGAGCAATCACCGCCCGCCGCAACTCAGCCTTATCCATTTCAGCCCCCTCTCCCAAACCCACCAAAAAGGGACAGGTTTATTTTGGCAGGTTTTATCTGGGCAAATGTCGAAACCACCACAAAGGTGCCTGTCCCCTTTGTGGTGGTTTTGCTTGCTGTGGCTAGCCCAGCAGGTCGATGACGTTAAAGCCGGCGTTGCTCTTTGCGATGACATCGCGGCCGCCAAAGACGCAGGTGGGCGACTCGGCTGCGATGCGCGTCACATCGGCGCCGAACGAGCGCAGCTCAGCGGGTGTGGCCGCGAGCATCTGGGCGCGACGTTCCTCGCGTGCGTGCGGATCGAGCCCGGCCAGGTAGGTCGTATTGCGGCGCTTGGTGAGCGCGTACGGCTTCACGGGCGCGTCCATGCCGCTCACGCAGCTCACGATAAAGCCCTCAAAGGCGGCCTCGTCGGGCTCAAAGCTGCCGAGCCATTCGCCCGCGCGTTCCATGCGCTCAACCGAAGGATCGACCGCCGGGTCGCGGTAGGTGTAGAACGCCGTCTGGCGCTCGCCGGCCGCGCGGAATCCGCATCCGTACGCACCGCCCTTCACGCGGATCTCGTTCCACAGGTAGTCGTAGGAGAGCGCGTTGGCGGCAACCGCCCAGGCGCCCGTCACGTTAATGTCCAGGCGACGCGGGTCACACGCGCTCGCCGCAAAGCAGATATCGCTGGGGATGACAAAGGCCTCGTGACGGTCGCGCGGCTCCGGCACCACGAGCGTGCCGCTGCCAGCGCCGTCGCCCACGCCAAGCCCCAGGTCGCCCGCGGTGGCCCAGTACGTGTCAAAGTCCTCGTCGCTGCCGGTAAAGCTCGCCATGCAGCCATCGGCCACAAAGATGCGGTTTGCCAGCTCGGCAAGCTTGGCGCGCAGGCTATCCAAGCGCTCGTCAAAGTGCTCGAGCAGATGGCGCAGGAACAGGTAGAAGTCCACGCCCGAAAGCTGCTCGCGCACCATGGCCGAAGGCGAGCTGTAGCTCATCGCGCGACCCAGCGCCGCCGAGTGTCCGTTGTTGATAAAGCCCTGTTCAAGCCCAATGCGAACCTGCGTGAGCACGTCGCGAACGCGGTCGGCGTCAGCATCGAGCAACAGCGTGCTCGACCACACCTCGCGCGGCAGGCTCGCCAGCGCGTCGATCTTTTCGGACAGGGCGCCGGCGCTCACCAGCAGGTAGGGGCGCACGCCGTCCACGTCGGGCTGCGTCATGACCTCGGTCGTAAAGCTCAAAAAGCCCAGCTTGCCGGCGAGCAGGTTGTCGAGTTCCTCGGCCGAGTGCTCGCGTGTGGGCAGCTGTTTGAGCAGGCGGCAGAGCAGCGTCACGTAGGGCAGGTCCTCAAATGCGACGCAGCTCAGGTCGAAATACTGCATGGCGTAGGCAAGACGGTTGGTGGGGATGCCGTGGCGCAGGCAGGGGATAGGCGCGGTCGTGTCCACGACCAGCGGCGGCTCGGGGCGCGCCTCGCCAATGTCGGACACACGCAGGCGCGGCAGCGTGGCCTTGTCCTCGGGCGTGTCATCCGCCTCCTGCGCGGCACGCAGCACAGCCGTGCGCTCGACCACGTCGGTCAGCTCGGCATCGGTCATGGCGTCCCGCTTGGCTGCCAGCTCGGCGGCCTCGGCGCTCTCCGCGCCCTCGGCGGCGTCCACCGGCACCAGTTCGACCAGCGCCATGTGGTCGTTTTCCAGCACCAGCTCGCGCAGCAGGTCCTCAAAGTAGCTGCCGTCCAGCTCGCCGCGCAGCTCCTCGTACACCGGGCCGTACTTGAGTGCTAGCGTCGCGGCGTCGTCATCGTAGAGCCAGGTGCTCAGCGCGTCGCACGCAATAGCCACGCCGTCGGCGATACCGTAGTCGCGCTGGCGAAGGTCGTATTCGTTGCTGCTGATGATGGCCTCTAGGCGCTCGCGCGGAACGCCGTGTTCACACAGGTCGCGGCAGGCGTCCTGGAACACGCGACGCAGCTCGCGCGCCACGCCGGGCTGCGCGTTTTGCAGCATGATGAGCTCGTAGGGCTGCAGGCTCTCGGCCGCGGTGTAGCTCACCACGTTGCCGCCCAGGCCGGCGGCCAGAATGGCCTTCTTAACTGGTGCCTCGTTGGAGCCCAGCAGCGCCTCGAACAGGATGTCCGCCGCGATCGTGCGCTTGCGGTCGAGCGCGCTGCCCAGCACAAGACCCAGGCCCACCAGGGCGTTCTCGGGCGTGGTAGCCATCTCGATGCGCTTGTACTCGCAGGTCACAGGCGCCTGTACGCCCAGCGGATTGGGCGCCAGCGCGGACGGGTCCTCGCCGGCGGCAACGGCTGCGTCCATGCGGCGGCTCGCGGCACTCGGCTGCGACAGATAGCGCTCGTCCAAAAAGGCCAGGGCGCGGTCCACGTCCAGGTCGCCGTAGAGCGTGATGTAGGAGTTGGAAGGATTGTAGTGGCGCGCGTGCGTGTCCAGGAACTGCTCGTAGGTGAGTGCGGGAATCGCGCGCGGGTCGCCACCGCTCTCGTGCGCGTAGGCGGTGTCAGGATAGAGCGCGGCGTTGACGGCGTCGTCCAGCACGCTCATGGGGTCGGACAGCGCGCCCTTCATCTCGTTGAACACCACGCCGTTATAGCGTAGCGTGCCCTCGCGCAGGCTGGCGGGGCTGTCGCCGCCTTCGCCCTCGACACTCTCCGGCAGGTCCAGCTCGTAGTGCCAGCCTTCCTGCTCAAAAATGGTGGGCTTGGTATAGATGGCCGGGTTGAACACCGCGTCCAGGTACACGTCCATCAGGTTGTACAAATCCTGCTCGTTGGTGGTGGCAACGGGGTAGATGGTCTTGTCGGGGTAGGTCATAGCATTGAGGAACGTCTGCATGGAGCTCTTGATCAGGTCCACGAACGGCTCCTTGACGGGGAACTTGGCCGATCCGCACAGCACCGAGTGCTCAAGAATATGGAACACGCCAGTGGAATCGGCCGGCGGCGTTTTAAAACCAATGGCAAAGGCCTTGTTTTCGTCGTTGCACGCCAGGTACAGCAGGCGAGCGCCCGAGGCAGTGTGGCGCAGCACATAGGCGTCCGAGTCGAGCTCGGGCACGGTCTCGCAGCGCTCGACGGCAAAGCCGTGGCAGGTGGTGCCGGGCACTAGCAGCGCGGCGGCAGCGGCGCGCGGGTCGGTTGAGGTGGTGGGCATATGCAGTCTCCTTTGACACCCCAGCGGGGGCGAATCGAGTCGAATCCTCGAGAGTATACCCATATGGGGCCTTCGACCAATCTGCCGCACGAGCGTGGATTTTCGGACACACGAGCGTGGAAATTCGGACGCCCGCCAAATAGCAGTGGATTTTCGGACGAAATCGGCCGCCAAAAGCCTAGAAACCGTCCAAATAACCACGCTCGTGCGTCAACTACGTATCTCTCACCTCACATTCATCTCTACGACGAGGGATGAATGTGAGACAGGTAGAAGATAAAAATCAATCGGCTTATCGGATGCATATACCGCCATCAGATTGAAGTTGTATGCGGAAATGGATGGACTCTACACCGCTTACGCAGAATAACCCCTCGTTTGCTAAAACATTATAGGAAATGGCGTGGAGTGCTAAAAAGTTCTAATACAATATAAGCCATTTATCTATAAGCTGCTGATTTCTTGTAAAGGTATGGTTGATATGGTTGAAGCAAATAGCGTTATCCCCCTGTACAAACAGATTGTTCGTGCGCTTTCTGATTCGATTGCCAACGGCACGTACCGCCCGGGAGATAAGCTCCCGACCGAGGCGGAGCTTATCGAGCAATTTGGCGTGAGCCGAATAACGGTTCGCTCCGCAATTAAAGAAATGGAAGATGCTGGGCTTGTTGAGAGGGCCCGCGGCAAGGGCACGTTTGTTTCGTCGGACACGCAGATGTATGCCGCGGACGACCGTGAGAGCTTTACCCATTCGTGCCAGCTTGCGGGCAAACAGGCGTCTACCAGGGTTCTCGAAATGGGCTGGGACTTCCCAAGCCTGCGAGACGCGAAGTTCCTGGGCGTAGACGATACCCAAAAGGTATTGCGTAGTCGTCGTCTGCGCCTTGTGGATGGCAAGCCCACGATGCTGGAAACCAATAGCTATTCCGCTGCGCTTTCTTTTTTGGAGCATGAGTCCCTCGATGATTCGCTGATGGCGGTACTCGATCGCCAGGGGATCAAGATGGGCCCCAACACGCGTACGCTCGAGGTCTGCTATGCGAGCGAGCTCGAGGCGGCATACCTTAACGTGGAGCTGGACTCTTCGCTGCTTCTGTTTGTCGATAGGCGCTATGCCCCAAGCGGCGAGCCGCTCTTCATCTCCCGTCAGGTGTACTGCACCGAGCGACTGAAGTTCTACTTGTAAATTAGAGATAGATTGGTCGATTTACCGACTAATTGTTACCGTTCGCGGATTTGGAAAATAGACACGCCGCGTAGGGTAGATTGCTAATATACTTTGTTATGACAATATAGTACGTCCTATTGGTATTGGAGAACTATGAATAAGATATTGCTAGCGAGTCATGGTTATCTCGCCCAAGGCATGAAAAGCTCTCTGGAGATTCTGATGGGCACCAACGACCGAATCGAGTGCCTGTGCGCCTATGTCGATGACGATTCAAGGGACGTCGCGGCGTTGATTGATGCATGGATGGAGACGAGGGACCCTGCCGACTCTTGGTTTGTCGTGACTGACATCTTTGGCGGCTCTGTAAACAACGAATTCATTCAGAGGCAGACTGCCGAATCGTTTACGTTGATCGCCGGAATGAACTTGCCGCTGCTGGTGGAAATGGTTACACAGCTGGACTCCCTGGATGCGGGCAAGGCCAAAGCCGCGGTCGAGGGATCGCGTTCGTTTATTCAGCTTTGCGAGGCGGCGGACATGCTTGCCGGCGCCGAGGAAGAAGATTTCTAGTTAGTTCTGGTTCGAGCCCTAGCTAAGGGTCACACCTGTCATTCCCTTTATCACGTGCGGAGATGATAACGATGATTAAGCTTACGAGAGTTGATTACCGACTGATTCACGGCCAAGTTGCCATGTCCTGGACTCACGCTTTGGATGTAGATTGCATCCTGCTTGCCAGCGATGCTGTGGCAAAAGACGACATGAGGAAGGCGGCCTTGAGACTCGCCCGCCCCAACGGCGTTAAACTCGTCATCAAGGATGTTGACGCTGCTATCGAGGCGCTCAACAGCGGCGTTACCGACAAGTATTCGCTGTTTATCATCGCTGAGACGATTGAAGATGTCTATCGTCTCGCTAAGGGTTGCAAAGACATCAAAGAGATCAATCTGGGTGGAACCCGAAAGACCCCCGAGACCACGCTTCATCCGACCCCTGCAATCTTCGTGACCGAGAAAGATGCCGAGCATATCCAAGAGCTCCTGGGCGATGGCGTGGCTATCGAAATCCGTCAGGTTCCCAATGACGCTAAGGTGTTTGCCAAGGACGTTTTTTAGCCGAAAACATGCTGGTGTTCGGCATTTATTGAACCGATGCTCTATGTCTATGCCCGTCGATCATTTGATCGGCGGGCTTTTTATTAAAGAAAAATCAAAAAAATCTGAAATGGTTCTTGCATAGTTAGTTATATAAAGTATTATAACGTCATGGGATGAATGAAGGGTTCATCCAAGTGAGTTAGGAGTAAGGGATGTTCAATTTCGATGAGCCTCGTTACGAGAAGGTTGTGAGCGATGCCCTCGCTCTCCGTCCTCAGATTGAGGCTGCCGTGGACGAGGTCTGCGAGCAGGGTTATTCCAACATCTTCTTCATCGGCTGCGGCGGCACCTGGGCCCACACGCTCCCGATGAAGTATTGGGTCGAGACCACCACGGCCGACGTCGACGTCCACTGCGAGATCGCCGCTGAGTTCCTCGCGTGCCCGCCTAAGACCTTCAACAAGGATTCGGTCTGCGTCTTCTCTACCCGTACCGGCACCACCCCCGAGATCATTGAGGCTGCCAAGTTCTGCCAGGAGCAGGGCGCCCGCACGCTGATGTATGTCTCCAACGACAACACTCCGGCCACCGAGTACGCCGATTACAAGTTCTTCAGCTTCGCCGAGGACGACGTTCTGTGCGAGGCCATCTACACCTACCAGATCACGCTGGTCGCTCGCTTCCTCAAGAACGCCGGCGCCTTCCCCAAGTACGACACCTTCATGGAGGAGTTTGGCAAGATCGCCCCGTTCCTCATCAAGGCCAAGGACGCCCAGGACGAGCGTTGCGCCGCCATGGCCGAGGACTTCAAGGACACCGACTACCACATGGTAATCGGCTCCGGCATGCTCTGGGGCGAGGCCTACGACTACGCCATGTGCATCCTCGAGGAGATGCAGTGGATCAAGACCAAGTCCATCCACGCCGCCGAGTTCTTCCACGGCACCATCGAGCTGTGCGAGGAGGGCACGAGTCTCATCATGCTCTACGGCGAGGACGACACCCGTAAGCTCATGGACCGCGTGGACAACTTCACTCACATGCTCGCCGACGAGAAGGGCGTCAACGTCCGCGTGAACAAGTTTGACACCGCCGAGGTTGAGCTGCCGTTCAGCGACCCCGAGTTCCGCAAGATCGTCTCCCCGATGGTCACCTACACCATCACCGAGCGTCTGAGCTGCCATCTCGAGCACGTCCGTAACCACCCGCTCACCACGCGTCGTTACTATCACCAGATGAACTACTAATCCTCTCAAATTGCTGCGATTGTCTGCAGGCGAGCTGCGCAGAACGCCTCGCTTGCAGACCTATTTCTGGGGTTGATCGAAATGGTTGTCCAGTATCTTCTAGTTGCACTGGTCGCATTTATTGCGTCCATGGACGAGCAATTATTTGGCATTACGATGCTTGGTCGTCCGCTGTTTACGAGCCTGTTTGTCGGCTTGATCCTTGGCGATGTCCAGCAGGGCGTTATCGTCGGCGCTGCTTTGGAGTCCATGTTCATGGGCGCCATCATGGTCGGCGCGGCGGTTCCTCCAGAGGTCTATGCCTCCGGTGTGCTTGGCTGCGCGTTTGCCGTCATTACGGGTACGGGCACGGCAACTGCCGTCGCGCTCGCCCTTCCCGTCTCCGTCTTCCTTCAGGTGTGGCGCAACTTCTGCTACGCCGTTCCGGGTGCCTTTGCCTGCAAGAAGATTGAGACCGCTCTGGCAAATCGCGATCTTGCCAAGGCGAATCTGTACCATCTGACCATCGTGCCGCTGTCGATTGGCATTCCGTCTGCACTGCTGGTGTTTGGCTCGCTGTTCTTTGGTGCCGACCTCATCAACAATGCGCTCAATGCGATTCCGCAGTTTGTGATGGACGGCCTCAACGTTGCATCCGGCGTCATGGTCTGCATCGGCTTCGCACTTCTTATCAGGACCATGGGCGATAACAAGCTTCTTCCCTGGCTGTTCCTGGGATTCATTATGGTCATCTACCTCAAGATGGACGTTGTCGGCGTCGCCGCAGCTGCCATTTGCGTCGCGCTGCTCCTGGCCTTCCGCGAGGGTTCGTCCGGTCCGCAGGCGGTTGCTGCAGATGAAGAGGAGGACTTCTAATGGCTACCCAGAACACCGACCTCAAAGAGGCCAAGAAGGATGCGATTATGACTCCCGATATGTATCGGAGCATGTTCCTTCGCCAGTTTACGAGCCAGTGCTCGCAGTCGTACGACAAGATGATGGCAATGGGCTTCATGTACACCATTCAGAAGCCCCTGCGAAAGATCTATCCTAACGACGACGATTACTATGCGGCGCTCGATCGCCATACAGAGTTCTTTAACATCACGCCTCATGTGCTTCCGTTTGTAGCCGGCCTAACGGTTTCGATGGAAGAGCAGGCGGCTGCCGATAAGAACTTTGACACGTCCTCGATCAACGCCATGAAGGTTGGTCTCATGGGGCCGCTTTCCGGCATCGGCGATTCGTTCTACTGGGGTACGTTCCGCGTGGTCGCCGCCGGCATTGGTATCGGTATCGCTTCGACGGGCAACCCGCTCGGCCCCATCGTGTATGCGCTCATCTACTCGGTGATTAACTTTGCAACGCGTATCGTCGCCGCCCATCTGGGATACGACTTGGGAACCAAGTTCCTGCAGCAGTCCGAAGAGAACAACCTTATGTCTCGCATGACGCATGCAGCCGGTGTCCTCGGAATGACCGTTATCGGCGCCATGATTGCGGCGCAGGTCTCGCTGTCCACGGCTTTGACCTTTGACGTGGGTGGTTCGGAGATTGTCCTGCAGGATCTGTTCGATTCGATCTTCCCTGGTCTGCTGCCCTTGCTGGCAACGTTCGCTTGCGTTGCCCTGTACAAAAAGGGCGTCAAGACCATTTGGATTATTATTGGTATCTTCGCGATCTGCATCATCGGAACGGGTTTGGGAGTGTTCGCAGCGGCGTAATGTTGACTGCCATGCTCGCGCGTTGGATAACTAACTGACCGTTTGATAACGGGGCTCGGCGTAAGGCCGGCCCCGTTTTTTGTTTGAGGGATTTTCCGACCGTCCAATAGTCCAGGCCCATGCATCACTCACGTATCTCTCATCTCTCATTCATCACTAATACGAGAGATAACAGAAAGATGAGAGATAAATATGAGAGATAACAATGCTGCAAAGAGACAGGCAACCATGGTATTGTTTCAATATAGATTGTTTTACCAGCGAAAACATGTTTAAATGAAACAGATGACAGACATCTTATCTTTCATCTTTCACTCCTCTCCAATATGAGAGATAACAGAAATATGAGAGATAATTACGAGAGATAACTGAGAGACGAGGGAAATCCGTCTGCAGTATTCTCCGCAGGACCGAGCGAAGGGACGTGCAGATGAACGAAAACGAGCTGGCCGGTTTGCTCGAGTCTTTAAAGCGAATGGGTTCGGATGACCTTAGCGTCGAAGTAAAAGAGAGCGCCATGACGCTTTCCCGCGACGTATGGGAAACAGTCAGCGCTTTCGCAAACACCGCCGGCGGCATCATCGTACTCGGAGTGAGCGAGCGCGCGGGTTTTGTCCCAGTTGCAAACTTTGAGACCGAGAAGGTACTCAACCAATTCGTGGCGGGCATGGGCGATGCTGGCGGTCGCGGAAAGCTGGCCAATCCGCCCAAATACACCATTGAGCGCGTGGGGCTTCGGGGTACCGTTATTCTCGTTATCACGATTGAGGAGCTCGACCCGTCGAGCAAGCCTTGCTATGTAATAGAGCGGGGCGCTCAAGGTGGCAGCTACAAACGCATCGATGACAAAGATGTCCCGCTTTCGTCGACCGAGGTTTTGGCACTGTCGTCATATGAACGGACGAGTCCTAGCGATCGCGATGCGGTGCCCGGTACGAGTGTGGGCGATCTCGACGAGTCGATGGTCGACCGCACGATAGAGCGTGCCTATTCGCTGACGCCTCGAGCGATGCGCGGTGCGGCGGACAAGAAGACAAAGATGGAGCGTCTGAATTTCCTCGACTTCCAGGGCAATGTTACCAAGGCCGGCCTCCTTGCCGCGGGCGTTTACCCTCAGCAGTTCTATCCCAAGCTCTTCATTGATGTGGCTGTCCACGTGGGAACTCAAAAGGGAGCTGCGGGGCCACTAAGGTTTATGGACCGCACAGTCTGCGAGGGCACCCTAGGCGAGATGATTTCGGATGCCGTCGCAGCTGTCGCCAAAAACCTGCGCCGCATCTCGACCGTCCAAGGCGTCTCGCGTGTCGACTCGCTGGAGATTCCCGAGGAGGTTCTGCGCGAGGCAATCGCCAACGCCGTAATCCATCGAGAATACGGGGATCGGTTCTGTGGACAATCGATTGCCATCGACGTCTTTGACGATCGTGTCGAGGTAACGAATCCTGGCGGCCTTTACGGGGGAAAGACTCGCGAGAACTTGTTTGACGGCAGCTCCCGATGCCGTAACGCGACGCTCGTGAAACTCATGTCGATTGTCCCGCTTCCGGATGGCGCAGGTTCGCCGGCTGAGGGCAATGGCTCGGGCATCCCGATGATGATCGATGCCATGCGCGCGCATGGTCTGGCCGAGCCCCTGTTCTGCCCGGGGTTCGATCGGTTCAAGGTCGTACTTTACCGTTCAAAGATCGAGCCGGTCGATCATGGCGGGGGCTTAATTGTGACGGCACTCAAACATTACGGCGAGCTGGGGACGCGTGAGCTGGCAGAACGCACGGAGCTTACAATTTCCCAGGTTAGGTCGCGCGTCAACGCGCTCATTGCTCAAGGCGAGCTTGAGCCCACGGCGCCGGCGACGAGCCGCAACCGCAAATATCGACTATCAGAGCGCGTGGAATAAATGCGTTAGTGGACGAGGCAACCCAATAATTGACCCTCAATTGGCGCCCACTAAGGTAAAGCGGTTGTTGCTCAGTCGACGGTGATGCTAAAGACTCGGCTTACGCCGGCATGGCCCCGAACCCGTCCATCAAGAACAGCCTAAGAACCAGCTTGATGACATTTCCCGGTTTGACTTCAGCCGTGCCAAAGACGTGACGCTCGGCGAGCTCACTGCAGTATGCATAGATGTCACGGATAAGGTCCGCGCCCGAAAGCGTAAACATGTAGCCTACGTCCGAAAGCGCATTGGGCGCGGCGGGCAACTTGGCCATGTGGCAGAACGTTTGCAGGTCGGGCGCCATAACATTCTGGTAGTCGAGGTGGCCGCTGGCATCCTGTGCGGCAAGCTCCAATTGGCGCACAAAATCCAGCGCCGCCGCTAACACAAAGCTCGGCGTAGGCGCATTGACGTCCTGAGTGGTCGCCACAAGCCTGCCCGCCGCCTGCGTGACAAGCCAAGCGACCTCGCGCTGGCAACGCACGGCCTTGCGCGTAACCGGCTTGATGGACGAAGAAGAAACGCTCCCCTTAGGCGGATTCGAAGCAGCCACAAAAACCTCCCATGAACGACCCGGCCCAACAGGCCCGGATGAAACACGTGCTACATCAGTATACAGGGGAGCGGGATGGAAAAAACGGAGTCGACAGCGTGAACTGCCGGCTCCGGATCGCTTGCCTTAGAGGCCGTACACTTCGACCATGGCTTCGCCAATGCGATGGGGCACGCCGGTGACGAGTGCGTTGCCCATGCAGAAGGCTCGATGGCCGTCAGTCATGCCCGTATCGGTCCAGCCTTTCGGGAATCCCTGAAGCTGATCGAGCTCGTCGGGAACAAGACGGCGGAAACGGCCATCGGGACATTCGATGACGTGCTTGAAGCGGCTCGCTCCCGTGCCGCCTTCTCCTGTGAGGATGGTGCGGCTCGGCTTGTCGGTGGCATCCGGGAAGCTCATGGCTCCCTCGGAATACGTGTACGTAAAGCCTGTCTTTTTGTTAGTGCGTTCTTCGCGCTTGCTGCCCTTAAGGTAGCGCCAGTCGGGAAGCTTTTCGTCGGAGATGTAGAACTGATCCGGGACATCAGCCACGTCGACAAGCACGTCGCCAAGCACGCGGCGCTCACCGTGATAGTCCTCGGCAAAGTCGCAGGTCAGAACATGACAGCCCTGCATGACGCCAGCATTCTTGAATTGAGAGGTCTTTTGGCCGATGCCAAAACGAGTTGAGTTCTCGTAGGGGTCGGGTAAAACGTCGAGTTCGGACATCTCGTCGGGATAGATGGCGGGGAAGGCTTTAGCCATGACGCCGTTGTGCATGCGATCAACGAGATCAACCTTGCCAGCGCCCTTTTCGCAAAAGATATAAACACGCTTGCGACGCTGGGGGAAACCGTATTCGGCAGAGTTGACCACGCGCCATTCGACCGTGTAGTCGAGGTCGGCAAGACAGCTTAGGATGATGGCGAAGTCGCGACCGCGTTGAGACGCGGGCGACTTGAGCAGGCGGTCGACGTTCTCAAAGAGACCGAACTTGGGCTTCTTCATTTCGAGGAAGTGATAGATGTCCCACCAAAGGACACCCTTCTTGCCCTCGATGCCGTGCGCCTGATTGAGCGGGCGTGCAACAGAGTAGTCCTGGCAAGGGAAGCCACCGACGACCATTTGCACGTCGGGGATTTTAATTTTGCCGGCTTCAACCTGATCCAAGACCTTATTGATATCTTCGTTGACAACGGAATCTTCGCCAAAGCGGTCCATATAGCAACGTGCCGCGAACTGACGAGTTTTGGTTCCGGGCGGTTCCCACTGGTTTGCCCAAATGGTATGGAAGGGGCCAGCGGGCTTCATGTAAAACTCGGGATGACGCGGGTCGGCATAGCCTTCAAGACCCAGACGAAATCCGCCGACGCCCGCAAAAAGCTCGGCAATGTTAATCTCAGACACGTTTCTCCAATCGCTGCTGTGTCCGTTTATGGTGCTCACAACAATAGCCGATCGAGCGGACAAGATCAAGACCTCAATTTCATGGAGGAATATGCTGCCCTGAACTACCATGAGGTTAACTGCGACGTTCGGAGGTACCCTATGTCCAAGAAGCACCTCGATTTCAAGCGCATGCTTGACGATACTGATTTTTCTGACCCCTCTAGCATCGAGCGGTATGCTGCCAATCTCGACGGGATGACGTTTCGCGATATTCTCGAGCTTGGCATTGCGCCGGAGGGGGAGAGCGCGCCTAAGGACTTTGGATCCAAGAAGTACAAGGGCGGTATGGGAACCCTGATTGAGGAGCGTTACTTTGGCTACAAGGCCAACAGCGATGATCGGCCGGACTTTCCCGAGGCGGGCGTCGAGCTTAAGGCAACGTGTTTTGACGTACTTAAAGACGGTCGAAAATCTGCCGGCGAACGTCTTGTCTTGACGATGATTCCCTACGACCGTCCCGTTTCGCTCGACTATGACAATTCGCACCTTAAGACCAAGCTCGGCAATATCTTGTTGATTTATTACGGTCGAGATCGTTCCATCGATAAATACGACCAACGCATTGAGCGCGCGGTCATGGTTCGCCTGCCCGAAGAGGATATGAAGATCATTCGCGCCGACTACGAAAAGATCATTTCGTACATTCAGGATGGTCGCGCGGACGAGCTATCGGAAGGGATGACCACCTACTTGGGTGCCTGCACAAAGGGCGCAACTGAAGCGACGATGTGGGTTGACCAATATTACGAGTACTTCAATACCGATACGGGTGAGATTGAGCGCCATCGCGCAAAGCGTCGCGCCTTTTCCCTCAAGCGCTCGTATATGGACTATGTGCTTCATACCTACGTGCTCGGTGCCCCGCGCGTTGGCGAGAGTATCGTTCAAGCTGGCGATGAGTCCATTGATTTCGAAAGTTACGTAACTGGACTTATCGAGCGTCATTACGGTGAGACCGATCGCCAAATTGCCGAACAGTATGGACTAGCGTACACGGGCAATAAGGCGCAATGGACAACGCTCGTCTATCGTATGCTCGGAATCAAAAACAATGCTGCCGAGGAATTCGTCAAGGCAGGCATTTCCGTCCGAACCGTTCGAGTTAACAACAGGGGGCACATCGAGCAGGCTATGTCGTTCCCGCCGTTTGAGTTCAAGCGTTTGATTGAGGAAGACTGGGAAACGTCGCCTTTTCATGCGTGCCTTGAGACCAACCGCTTCTTCTTCGTTGTGTTTCGCGAGGACCACGATGGCGTGCTGCGTCTCGACCGTTGTTTGTTCTGGGCGATGGGAGAAAACGAAATCGAAGGTCCTGCGAAAGCTTGTTGGGATGAGACGCGAAAGGTAATACGTGAGGGCGTTGAGCTCAATCCGTATTGGGATGCGAGCGGAAAGCTCAAAGTGACTAACAATCTGCCCGGTATGGCGGACAACCCAATTGTTCACGTTCGCCCGCATACGTCAAAAGCGGCTTACAAGTTTGCCGATGGAACAGAGATTGGTGACATCGCAAGGAATGCTTGCGAACTGCCCGACGGGCGCTGGATGACGAAGCAATCGTTCTGGTTCAACAAGGGCTATCTGGAGCACATTCTGGGGCTGTAGCGTTTTGGGATTGTTTAACGATCGAGCTCCTGCTCCTCAATGCCTCGATGTCATCTCTATAAATAAACCCCCTCACCGAGCTGCTTGTGGAACTTGGCGTGATGGTCGCGTGCCCAGGTAAAGAGCGCCTGGTCAAAGTCGGTGCGCGTGGCTGGGACGCCGAAGACGCCGGCAACTTCGACGCGCACAAACTCCAGTGCCGGCAGTTTGTTGATGGCAGTGAGGGCAAACGGGGACGAGGGCTCCTCGAACAGATAGCGGCTGCCTTGCAGCGCGTCGCAACTGGTGCACGTGTTGCCGAGCGACGGGGCTTTGGAGGCTCGCGCGCCTACGGGCTTGTAGCCGCAGCGCTTAGAAAGATAGTCGCGGATCTCGCCCGGCACGCAGCCAAGAGCGGGAACAATGGCGAGCGCGTTGGCATTGGCCGTGTCGATGGTAATGTGCCCGGCTTCGTTGGGCGCGTGCGCGATGGCGATGCCCTTGTCGTCATCGATTCGATAGGGAATGCCGAAGGCCGCGACCGAGGTCTCTTTGTGACACTTCCAGCACTCGCGCTTGCCCAGTACTAGATATATATACGGCGCTGAGGGGTCGGATCGGTCAACACCGGGCAGCCACTCGGCAAAGGGCTCGGGGTTGACGCCGCTGGGTACATACCAGATCTTCTTGGTCCGGTCCCATTTGGCGCCCAGCGCCTTGGCTTCTTCTTTGTGCGAAAAGGGGACATCGAGCTCGGTGCGCATGGCGGCTCCTTGGTGCTGCAGGTGCGAGTGGCTCAAGGATACCGCAGGGCGCAGACATCGCGGCGTTTTGTTGAGAAGTTGCGGCGCGGACTGCTTGGTTACGCCGTTAGATAAATTGGCAAGTAGATGGTCGGCTTTTGACCAGTTGGGCGGTTGGAGCAGCTTGCGGCGCAGTTTTGTGCCTGGCTATTGTTGATGTTGGGGTATTGAATATATTTGGCTGCCATTCGTCAGGTGAATTGTTGTTACGTTGCGATGACGGTTGGAACTGCCAGCGGATTTAGCGACAAAAAACAAAACAGCCCAGAGGACATAGCCTCTGAGCTGCGAACATTTGGTGGGCGTTAGAAGATTTGAACTTCTGACCTCTTCCGTGTCAGGGAAGCGCTCTCCCCCTGAGCTAAACGCCCGATCAAGGGTGCGCAAGCGCGCAAGGGATAATATAACGGAGCCTGAACTCGGTGGCAAGAACATTTTTAAAAATCGCTTACATTGTGGAATTCGGGGGCTTTGTCATATCCATTTCAAAAGAGCCTGCTGCCGCGATTTGACTGTCGCATAATGCAAGGCCATTGCGGTATCGAGCTATGGAAAGACGTCTGCGGAATTGTCCTACCGATAAGCGGACAAGCCTCCAGCTGGTGCCTTCGCCGTGGTAAGGTAAGCCGAATTGTTTCCAGGCTGCTTCGAGGGAATGGAATGAGCAAAGAGCGTGTCGAGCAGGTCGAAGGCGCAGGGGCTTCGGTGCCGATGACCGATATATCGAACATTGATGTGCCCGAGGGCACCGATGAGCTCAGCCGTAGCACCCGCCGCGCTTGGCGCGAGCGCCTGAACAGCGCTTCGACGCGCAAGATGATCACGGGCGTCTTGGCTACGCTGGTGGGCGGTTCGTTTTGGGGCTTCTCGGGCACCAGCGCGAGCTTTCTGTTCGATACCTACCACGTCGACACCTTGTGGCTTATGAGCGTGCGTCAGATTCTCGCCGGTCTACTCTTTATGGCCGTGGTTGTTACGCGCGACCGCGAGCGCCTGATTAAGCTCTGGACCACACCCGCCGATCGCAAGCAGCTGCTGCTCTTTACCGCCTTTGGTCTGCTGTTCAACCAGTTTTGTTATCTTTCGGCCGTGCGCCTGACCAATGCCGGAACCGCGACGGTGCTCCAATGCCTGCAACTGGTCATCATTATGGGCTACACCTGCGTGATCGACCATCGCATGCCTCGCGTGCGTGAGGCCGTTGGCATTGGGTTGGCCCTGGGCGGCACCTTTTTAATCGCTACCGGCGGCGACCCTACCAGTCTGAGCATATCGCCGCTTGGCCTGGTCGCAGGCCTTATGTGTGCGGTCAGCGCCACGTGTATGGCGGTGATTCCCGCCAAGATCCTGCCCGAATACGGCAGCCCCATCGTCACGGGCTCGGCAATGCTCACGGCGGGCGTGGTCTCGTGCGTCTTCGTGCAGCCTTGGGCGCATATGCCGGCACTCGACGCTGCCGGCGTCGAGGCGCTCGCGGTATTCGTGGTTATCGGCTCGTTTTTTGCTTACATGCTCTATATGCAGGGCGTTAAGGACATCGGCTCGGTGCGTGCGAGCCTCATCGGAACTGTGGAGCCGGTTTCGGCGACCATCACCAGCGCCGTTATGCTGGGCACGGTGTTTTTGCCGACCGACCTTATCGGCTTTGCCATGATCATCGTGATGATGTTCCTCACGGTGTAGCTGGCGCCGCCGCCAAGACGGAAAAGGCGTTGTGCCACATTTTCGCCAATTGATGTCCGTGTCTGGAGTTTAGCTGTCGATGCTCAAAATGCCATAAACTAGTAACGTTATGGACTTTTTCATTGCGACTCAATTGCGAGGATTTCTTTATGGCTGGTAATCACTTTAAGGGCAGCGATAGCGGCCGTCCTGCAGTTCCGCCGCGTCCGAACGGGGCTGGTAAGGCCGGCACGCCGGGCGGCGCTGGGCAGGGCGGTTCCGGTAAGCGCGTGTCCCCGGGCGAGACGGCGATGTTTACCGCTCTGTACGAGCAGTCTCAAAAGGCAAAAAAGACCGGCCGTGCAAGAGGGAATGTCTTTGCGGGCGGTGCAACCTCCACGTCGCAGCCGAGCGGGGCCCCTTCGATACCTGCGAACAACGCAGGTGCTGCCAACGCCGCGAATACCGCCGGCAACGTTAATGCCGGCAAGGCCGCCAACAATACTCCCTCTGCCGGTGGCGCGGGGCTTACGGGTAACCTTGGCACGATTTACACCGGCGCCTCCGAGACTGGCACGTTCGCCCGCCTGGATGATAGCGGTGCCGAGTTTGCGGGCTCGGGTTCCAAGGAAGATTATTACGATTTTGGCTTGAACTACGGTAGCGACGCTTCGTCGAGTTCGACCTCTGACGGTCTGGTCCGTCATCGCCATCGCAAGGGCGAGCGCAAAAAGCGTCACACTGGCGCCATTATTGCCGCTGTAGTCGCGGTGCTTCTCGTTGCGCTTGGCGCAAGCGGCTTTATGCTGCTTAACTCGGCAAAGACCGTAAAGAGCGAAGCGAAGGAGGCTGTCGAGATCGTCGGTGGCCTTAAGGACAAGGTCACGTCGGGCGATTTTTCGACGCTGCCTGACGACGCGAAGAAGATTGATGAGCTCTGCGACAGCATGAAGGCGGAGACCTCGAGCCCGCTGTGGACGGCGGCTTCGTTTATCCCGGTGTATGGCAGCGACATCAATGCTGCCCGCACCATGATCGACGCCCTGTCCGATGTCTCTAGCGGCGCGCTGATTCCCATGGCCGACAACCTCTCGCGGGCAACGCCCGGCAAGCTGTTCCAGGATGGCATGATTAACGTGTCCGCGCTGCAGGCGGTCGCCGATTCGCTTTCCAACAGCTCGAAGGTGTTCAAGAGCGCCAACGAAAAGATCCAGGGCATTGGCGATACTCATATTTCCCAGGTGACCGAGCTGGTCGATAAGGCCAAGGACGGCTTTGCCACCCTCAACGGCGCGGTTGACGCGGCGGAGAAGGTCGCCCCCGTCCTTCCCCAGATGCTCGGCGCCAACGGCCAGACGCGCAACTACCTTATGTACGCCATGAACAACGTCGAGATTCGTGCCTGCGGCGGCTTTGGCGGTTCGCAGGGCCTGATTTCGGTCACCGACGGCCAGATGTCGATCGGCGAGTTTGTTCCCCGCATTGGACTCAGCGAGGATGAGGCAGTCGAGAGCGTCGACGAAGAGGATGAGGCGCTGTTCGGCAACCACAGTAACCTGTACAACTCGGGCAATACCTATTCGCCTGATTGGCCCCGCAACTCGCAGCGTGTCGCAGCCCTGTGGAAATCTCAATATGGCCAGGACGTTGACGGCGTCGTGGGTATCGACCCGGTGTTCCTGCAGTATCTGCTGGGCCTGGTCGGTAACGTGTCGCTGCCCGACGGAACGGTTGTCGACGGCACCAACGCCGCAAAGGTCCTCATGCACGATGTGTACTGGAACTATCCGGTCGAGGAGTCGGACGGCATCTTTGCATCCGTCGCCAGCGCTGCCTTCGACAAGATCCTTGGCGGTATCGGCGATGTCGATGTTACGAAGCTTGTCAGCGCCGTTGAGCGCGGTGCCGAAGAGGGCCGCCTGATCGCGTGGATGAAAAACGATGACGAGCAGAACGCTATCAAGGAGATGAACATCGACGCCTCGCTGCCCGATCCGGATGACCCGAGTGAAGATCCCGTTGCTGGTGTCTACTTTAACAACCTGAGCTTCTCCAAGCTCGACTGGTACCTGAATGCCGATACGCAGATTGGCCAGGGCATCAAGAACGGTGACGGCACATGCTCGTATCGCATCACCGTTACCCTGACGAACATCATGACGCAGGAGGAGGCCGGCAAGCTGCCCGACTACGTCGCGGCGAGCGCGCCCGATGCCGCGCGCGACGACGAGCGTCTGAATGTCTCGTTGTTTGCCCCGACGGGCGGCAACATTACTGATCTGACCGTCGAGGGCACCCAGTTTGGTCTTGGCGCCGCTACGTGGCATGGAATCCCCTTCTATTCGGGCACCGTTGACCTGCATGCTGGCGAGACGACGACGATCACATATACGCTGACCACGTCAGCCGAGGCGGGGGACAAGCCGCTTACGCTGCGTCAGACTCCTACATGCCAGGCGGCTCGCGACAGCGCGTCGGCGTAGGGTTTTTCTGGTAGCGCAGATAATCGAGTACCATTTTGGGGCGGACAGGCAATCTGTTCGCCCCTATTTTGTAAGGAGAGCGCATGAAGTACTTTGGCACCGACGGCTTTCGCGGTGAGGCTAACGTTGGGCTGACGGTAGAGCACGCTTATAAGATTGGCCGTTTTGTGGGCTGGTATTACGGCGCCAACCGCGAGCGCAAGGCGCGCGTCATCGTGGGTAAGGACACGCGTCGCTCGAGTTATATGTTCGAGGCGGCGCTGGTGAGTGGCCTGGTCGCGAGCGGTGCGGACGCCTATATGCTGCACGTGATCCCCACACCGGGTGTAGCGCATCAGACCGTGGAAGGCTGCTTCGATTGCGGCATCATGATCAGCGCGAGCCACAACCCGTTTTGCGATAACGGCATTAAGCTCGTCAATAGCGACGGTTTTAAGATGGACGAGGACGTACTGGAGCTCATCGAGGACTACGTCGATGGCAAGAGCGAGGTGCCGCTGGCCACGGGCAACCACATCGGCGCCACGGTGGACTACATGCAGGGCCGCAACCGCTACATTGCCTCGCTCATCGCCAGCGCGAACTTTTCGCTGCAGGGCGTCAAGATCGGCATCGACTGCGCCAACGGCTCGGCGTCCTCGGTGGCCAAGCCGGTGTTCGACGCGCTGGGCGCCGACGTGCGCGTGATCAATGCCGCGCCTGATGGTTTTAACATCAACGTCGACTGCGGCTCCACGCATATGGAGCGTCTGCAGCGCCACGTGGTGGAGCAGGGCTTGGACGTGGGCTTTGCCTATGACGGCGATGCCGACCGCTGCCTGGCCGTGGACGAGCGCGGCCGCGTGGTCGATGGCGACCAGATCCTGTACGTGTGCGGCGTGTACCTGAACAAGCACGGTCGCCTTTCGGGCGGTACCGTGGTTCCGACGATTGCCAGCAACTTTGGCCTGATCAAGTCGTTGGAGCTTGCCGGCCTAAGTGCCGTGACCAGCGGTGTGGGCGACCGCCACGTGTATGCCAAGATGCGCGAGGGCGGTTACAGCCTGGGCGGCGAGCAGACGGGCCATACGATCTTTGGCGATATCGAGCGCACGGGCGACGGCATTATGACCTCGCTGCGCGTGATGGAAGTGATCCGCGCCGAGCGCGAGACGCTCTCGCAGCTCACGGCTCCGTGCAAGCTGCTACCGCAGGCGCAGGTGGCCGTGCGCGTGGCGGACAAGGACGCCGCGCTCGAGAACATGGGCGTGCAGAACGCCATCGCCGAGGCCGAGGCTGCGCTGGCAGGCGAGGGCCGCGTGCTCGTACGCAAGAGCGGAACCGAGTCGGTTATCCGCGTGCTGGCCGAGGCGCCCGACCAAGCATCCGCCGATGCCGCCATGAAGCGCATCGCCAACGCACTCGAGGCTCTGTAGTTACGCGGTTTTACCAAACCGCGTAACTGCTCGACGCTGCAAACGCCCCTAAGCGGCAATCTGACGTTCAATTTCAAGGGCGCGACCAGAAGGTCAGCGCCCTTTCATTTCACGTCACCTTGCTCGCTTAGGGTCGTTTTCGCTGACGTTGCCAAGACATTGGCGTCAACATAGTTGGCGTTGGCGATGGCGTGCTGGTCAATCCTTACAGCTCGTACAGCGTGGTGAACTTGTCCTGCAGGTAGCTGCAGTAGTAGCGGGCGTCAAAATCCATGCCGCAGGCACCCTTGATGAGTTCCGGCGCGTCCTTGGCGCGGCCCCACTGCCAAATGTGCTCGCCCAGCCACGCGCGGACGGGTGCCAAGTCGCCGCTCGCGCAGGCACCGGTAAGGTCGACGCCGTCGCGGCACATGGCCGGCACAAACATGGCATCGTAGGCGCTACCCAGCGCATACGTGGGGAAGTAGCCAAACGAACCGCCGCTCCAATGCGTATCCTGCAGGCAGCCGTGCGTGTCGTCGGGAACGGGAATGCCCAGGTACTCGTCCATAAAGCGGTTCCAAAGCGCGGGGATGTCCTTGGCCGCAGCCTCGCCGGCAAACAGCATGCGCTCGATCTGGTAGCGCACCATAATATGCAGCGGATAGGTGAGCTCGTCGGCCTCGGTGCGGATCAACGACGGCTGCGCGATGTTCACGGCGCGGTAGAGCGTGTCTTCGTCGACGTCGCCGTAGACCTCGGGCGCGTGACGACGCAGCACCTCGAGCAGCGGGCCCATAAAGGCGCGGCTGCGACCCACGGTGTTCTCGAAAAAGCGGCTCTGGCTCTCGTGGATGCCCATGGAGGTGCCGCCCTCCAAGCACGTGCGCGCATAGGCGGGATTGACGCCCAGCTCGTACATGGTGTGCCCCGCCTCGTGGATGATGCTGTAGACGTTGGAGATGCAGTCGTCCTCGTAGATGTGCGTCGCGATGCGCGCATCACCCACGGCAAAGCCCTCGCTAAACGGATGCTCGGTAAAGGCAAGCGTGGTGTCGTCCAGGTCCAGGCCGACAAGCTTCATAAGGTCGAAGCTCATGGCGCGCTGGGCAGCCTCGGGCACGTGGGCGTGCAAAAAGTCGGCAGCCGGCTGCTGGCCGCGCTCGCCGATGGCGTGCACGAGCGGCACGACCGTGGCCTTGACCTCATCGCAAAACGCGTCGAAGCTCTTGGCGGAAAGGCCGCGCTCGTACTGGTCGAGCCAAACGTCGTATGGATCGCGCTTGGGGTCCATGAGCTCGGCCTGATGCTTAAGTTGGGCGACGATTCTATCCACATAGGTCTCAAAGCTCGCCCAGTCGTTGGCAGCCTTGGCCTTGTGCCACACGGCGTCCGCCTCGCAGGTGAGCCTGGTCCAGGCCTCGGCTTCTTCGGTGGGGATGGCACTGGCCTCACGTTGATCGCGGCCGAGCACACGGATCTCGTCGAGCAGCTGAGGGTCGTCGATTTTGCCGCCGGCGACGGTCTCGCGCGCTAACGAGCGTACGAGCTCAACGGACTTCTCGCTGGTCAGCAGCTTGTGATGCTCGCCGGCAAGCGTGCCCATGGCGTCGGCACGCGCTGCTGCGCCGTTGGCAGGAGCAATCGTCGCTCCATCGAACTCGGCAATCTTGAGCAGGTACTCGCGAGTCCACAGCTTGCCTTCGAGCTTGCGGAGCTTCTTGATGCTCTTGCCCGCCTTGGCTTTCTTATCGAGTTTCTTTCCCATACCTATATCCTTGATCTCGCAGGTCGAGCGCCACGGGTGGGCGTGCGGCCAGTTTGCACAGCTACCCGCCTTGTACCCAGTGCGAACAAAACGGAACGCGGCGATGCACACGCAGAATGTGTTATCCTATAGCCCAATGCGTTGACGGAGAGGGTTTTGCCCGCCGCGTCGCCGGCAAGAGAGGGAAGGTCATGGGCTGCGAGCCTTCCTGCGGTGACAAGGGCCAAGCGTTCACTCCCGAGCAGCGACCTCAACGGGCACGCAGCCAGCGGCGGCGAAGCCCCAGTAGGGAAGCCGTGAGCCTCGCGACAAGGGGCACAGAGTGGGCGCGGCGGGCCAGACATCCGCCGGGTCAAACAAGGTGGTACCGCGGAATTCAACCGTCCTTGGGCAATGCACATGCCCGAGGACGGTTTTTTTATTACCGAACCGGGCCGCGTTTTCACAACGCCAGACGGTGGCAGCCGCCTCGGCAAACGGAGAGCGCGAGAGACGAAAGGGAAGACATGAGTCTGATTGATGATCTGGTCAAACTCGAGGAAGAGGCCAAGGAGCTCGTCGCAGGCGCCGACGACGCAGCCAAGCTCGAGGCTGCGCGCGTTGAGCTGCTCGGCCGCAAGGGCCGCATCACCGGCCTGATGCGCATGATGGGCAAGCTCGCCCCCGAGGATCGTCCCGTGATGGGCAAGCGAGCCAACGAGATGCGCCAGCTGATTGAGGGCATGCTCGACGAGCGCAACACCGAGATGAAGGCCGCCGCCCTCAAGCGCGCACTGGAGCACGACGCCGTCGACATCACGCTGCCGGGCATCCGTCCGCAGATCGGCCACCAGCACCTGATCAAGCAGATTATCGAGGAGGCCGAGGACATCTTCTGCGGCATCGGCTACACCGTCGAGTCCGGCCCCATGGTCGACACCTCCTACTACAACTTCACCGCGCTCAACGCCCCCATGGATCACCCGAGCCGCTCGGCCCGCGATACCTTCTACGTGGTCGACAACAACCCCGGCAGCGTCGCGCACCCCGAGGCTCACGCCCACGGCGAGTCCGACGTGCTGCTGCGCACCCAGACTTCGGGCGTGCAGATCCACACTATGGAGTCGCAGAAGCCGCCCATCTACATGATCTGCCCGGGCACCGTCTATCGTCCCGACACGGCCGACGCCTGCCACCTGCCGCAGTTCAACCAGATCGAGGGCCTGGTCGTCGACGAGGGTATCACCTTTGGCGACCTCAAGGGCACGCTCGACTACTTTGTTAAGTGCATGTTTGGCGAGGATCGCAAGACGCGTTACCGCCCGCACTTCTTCCCCTTCACCGAGCCCAGCTGTGAGGTGGACGTGAGCTGCCACGTCTGCGGCGGCAAGGGCTGCAACTTCTGCAAGCACAGCGGTTGGATCGAGATCCTGGGCTGCGGCATGGTCGACCCCAACGTCCTGATCAACTGCGGCATCGACCCCGAGAAGTACACCGGCTTCGCCTTTGGTATTGGCGCCGAGCGCGTCGCGGCCCTGCGCTACGACCTGCCCGACCTCAGAACGCTTATGACGGGCGATATGCGCTTCTTAAATCAGTTCTAGGCCCGGCGGCTTTCCCAAGCACCGCACCTTGCCTTTCAATCGTCGGTTGCGTACCTAAGTACGCGGCCCTCCTCTTTCAAGGCAATCTGCGGCACTTGGAAAACCCGTCTCCGTTGCAGTTTTTGGCTCAAAGCCGCATTTATGAAAGGAGACCAGTTAGATGCGCGTTTCTTACGACTGGCTCAAGACCATGATCGATATTCCGGAGGATCCCAAGACCCTTTCGGACGAATATATCCGTACCGGCACCGAGGTCGAGGCGATCGACACCGTGGGCGAGTCCTTCGACCACGTGGTGACCGCCAAGGTGCTCACCAAGACCCCGCACCCCGATAGCGACCACATGTATGTGTGCTCGGTCGACGTGGGTGACAAGAACCTCGACGCCGACGGCAATCCCGCTCCACTGCAAATCGTCTGCGGCGCGCAGAACTTCGAGGCCGGCGACCACATCGTCACGGCCATGATCGGCGCCGTGCTTCCCGGCGACGTCAAAATCAAGAAGAGCAAGCTCCGCGGCGTCGTGTCCATGGGCATGAACTGCTCCGCACGCGAGCTCGGCCTGGGCGGCGACCACTCCGGCATTATGATCCTGCCCGAGGATACGCCCTGCGGCATGCCGTTTGCCGAGTACGTGGGTTCGAGCGACACTGTGCTCGACTGCGAGATCACGCCCAACCGCCCCGACTGCCTGTCCATGATCGGCATGGCCCGCGAGACCGGCGCCATCTTCGACCGCGATTTCCACGTTGAGCTGCCCGCCATCAAGGCCGAGACCGGCCGCGCGACCGACGACGAGCTTTCCGTCGAGATTGCCGACGAGGGCCTGTGCGACCGCTACGTCGCCCGCATCGTACGTAACGTGAAGGTCGGCCCCTCGCCCGACTGGATGGTCAAGCGCCTTAACGCCCTGGGCGTGCGCCCGCACAACAATATCGTCGACATCACCAACTATGTGATGATGCTCACCGGTCAGCCGCTGCACGCCTTTGACCTGGACACCTTTGCCGAGCGCGATGGCCACCGCCGCGTGGTGGTTCGCGCCGCCCAGCAGGATGAGAAGTTCACGACGCTCGACGGCGAGGAGCGTACGCTCGACGCCGGCATGGGCCTTATCACCGACGGCGAGCGCCCCGTGGCGCTGGCCGGCGTTATGGGCGGCATGGATTCCGAGATCGAGGACGATACCGTCGACGTGATGGTCGAGAGCGCCTGCTTCAACGCCGGTCGCACCTCGCACACCAGCCGCGATCTGTCGCTGATCTCCGACGCCTCCATTCGCTTTGAGCGCCAGGTCGACGAGACCGGCTGCGTGGATGTCGCCAACGTTACCTGCGCGCTGATCGAGGAGATCGCCGGCGGCGAGGTTGCTCCCGGCTATGTCGACGTTTTCCCCGCGCCCAAGACCATCGACAGCATTAAGCTGCGCCTGGCCCGCGTGCACGCCATTTGCGGTGCCGACATCGAGCCCGACTTTATCGAGCGTTCGCTCACCCGTCTGGGCTGCACCGTCGAGCGCGACGGCGAGGACTTTATGGTTACCCCGCCGAGCTTCCGTCCCGACCTGCCGCGCGAGATCGACCTGATCGAGGAGGTCCTGCGCCTATGGGGCATGGGCCGTGTGGCGGCGACCATCCCGGCCGCTAAGAACCACATCGGCGGCCTGACCCGCGAGCAGAAGCTCACCCGCAAGGTCGGCGAGATCCTGCGCGCCTGCGGCCTCAACGAGACCACGACCTTTGGCTTTGCCGCCCCGGGCGACCTGGAGAAGATCGGCATGCCCACCGAGGGTCGCGGCTGCCCCGTGGTGCTCATGAACCCGCTGGTGGCCGAGCAGACCGAGATGCGCCGCTCGCTGCTGCCGGGCCTGCTGCAATCCGTGGCCTACAACGAGGCGCACGGTACGCCCAACGTGCACTTGTACGAGGTCGGCAGCCTGTTCCATGGCCGCGAAAACGCCAGCCTGCCCAAGGAGACCAAGTCCGTCGCGGGCGTGCTTTCGGGCCAGTGGAGCGAGCAGTCTTGGAACATGAAGTACCGCAAGCTGCGCTTTTTCTTTGGCAAGGGCATTGTCGAGGAGCTGCTCGCCCAACTGCGCATCGAGAAGGTTCGCTTCCGTCCCGTCGAGGGCGAGGGCTACGCTTTCTTGCAGCCGGGTCGTGCCGCCGAGGTTCTGTCCGGCGGCACCGTGCTGGGTTGGGTCGGCGAGATTCACCCCGAGGCGCGCGAGGCGATGGGCATCGATGAGGTCGTCGTTGCCTTTGAGCTCGATCTGGACAAGCTGATCAAGGGCGCCCGCAACCAGGAGAACTATCGCGAGTTCTCGCAGTACCCGGCTGTTGAGCACGATCTTGCCATTGTGGTCGACAACGCCGTGACTTGCGAGGACCTTGAGCGTCGCATCACCAGCGCCGGCGGCAAGCTGCTCGAGGGCGTGCGCCTGTTCGATGTCTACCGCGATCCGGTCCGCGTGGGCGTGGGCAAAAAGTCCATGGCCTTTGCGCTCACGTATCGCTCAGACGACCACACGCTCACCAGCGAAGAGGTCGAGAAGGCGCACCAGAAGATTGTCACCAAGGTGTGCAAGGGCGTAAACGGCGAGGTCCGCTCGTAATCTTTGCCGTTTGGAACCCGCCCCCTGCGGGGTTTTACGGCAACGTCCTCGCCGCTTCGCGGCTGCGGGATGTTGCCTTAGAAAACCCCTCTCGGGGGCGGGTTCCTGCGTTAATCTTGTTGCGAGCGGACCGCACCTTCTTCCGGGTGACCGGAAAGTTGGGAGTGCATGGGCCCTTTATTGGGCGGTGTGTGGACTTGGGTTAATAACGTACGTATTGCAAGGGCGTGCTGCGTTGTGGGCGGTGCGCCTTTTTGTTAGTATGCAGAGTCGGTGTTACGGATTGTTGGAAACGTAACACGCAACGTTCTGATTGAGAGGGCTCATGCATATTCCCGATAATTATCTGTCCCCGCAGACCGATGCCGTTATGGCGGTGGCGATGGTGCCCGTATGGGTTCACTGCATCAAGAAAGTGCGCGCCACGCTCGATCGCGAGCATATGGCCTTTCTGGGTATTTGCGCTGCGTTCTCCTTTTTGCTCATGATGTTTAACGTTCCGCTGCCCGGCGGCACCACAGGCCACGCCGTCGGCGGCGCACTCATCGCGCTGCTGCTGGGCCCCGAGGCCGCGGCTATCGCTGTCTCGGTCGCGCTGGCGCTGCAGGCGCTGCTGTTTGGCGACGGCGGCGTTCTGTCCTTTGGCGCCAACTGCTTTAACATGGCCTTTGTGCTGCCGTTTACCGCTGCTATCGTGTTCCGTGCGCTCAACAGCCGTCTGCACGACAAGAGCTGGGGCACCTCGGTTTCTGCCATCGTGAGCGGTTGGGTCGGCCTGTGCCTGGCGGCCCTGTGCGCGGCAATCGAGTTTGGTATTCAGCCGATGCTCTTCACCAACGCTTCGGGCGCCCCTCTGTACTGCCCCTTCCCGCTGTCCGTGGCTATTCCGGCCATGTTGATCCCGCATATGCTGGTTGCCGGCGTGATCGAGGGCGTGGCGACGGCCGCCATCTACGGCTTCATTAAGAAGACGGCGCCGAGCATTATCGTCGGCCCCGAAGCCGCCGATGGCCAGCTTGCCGCCGATGGTACCGCCAAGAAGACTTCCCTGATTCCCACGCTCATTCTGGTCGCCGTGCTTGTCGTGGCTACGCCGCTCGGCTTGCTCGCCACCGGTGACGCCTGGGGTGAGTGGGACGCCGAGGGCGCCGCGACCGCCGTTCAGGAGGCTGGCGACGACAGCCTGCAGGCTTCGGTCGGCCTCGACACCCCGACCTTTGCCGACGCCCTGCCCACGGGCGATTATCTGCAGGCCTATTCCGAGGAGCAGGGCCTTGGCTTTGCCGGCCAGGCTGCGATGTATATTCTTTCGGGCGTGATTGGCGTGGCGGTGCTCACCATCACATTCCGCCTGGTCTCGCTGACGGTCAAGGAAAGCGGTGCTCATGGCAATAGCCGAGCTGCCTAGTTGGCTTGCGGCCGAGGAGCGTTACGAGCCCGCGGGGGCTCGGCATCGTGTGATGCAAAAGAATGTCCTGCACCTGGCGAGCCTGCTTGAGCGGGTTCGCCTGGGTGGAGGCGCGCACGAGGGCGGGTCGATGGTCGACCGCGCCCTTTCTTGCGTTTCGGCTCCGGTGCGCCTGGTGGGGATGTTCGTTTGCGTCCTGTGCGTGTGTCTGACGCAGAGCCCGCTGTACCTCATGTTGATGGCGGCCATCGCGCTGGTGCTCGTTGCCGTGCGCCCCGTACGCGGGCTGCGTGCGACCTTTGTACCGGCGCTCGGCGCCACGGGGCTTGCGGTGGTTCTGGCACTGCCTGCCCTGCTGCTGGGCGCTTCTGCCGCGGGCGCCATGCTCAAGATCGCGCTCAAGACGTTCATTAACGTGTCGTTCGTGCTGGGCGTTTCGTGGACGCTCACCTGGAGCCGCATGTCGGCGGCGCTCAAGACGCTACAGCTGCCCGACGAGGTCATCTTTACGTTTGATATGGCGCTCAAGCACATCGAGGTGCTGGGACGCACGGCGCACGATCTGACCGAATCGGTCATGCTGCGCAGTGTGGGTCGTGCGCCTGCGGGTTTTTCGCGTACCGATTCGATCGCGGGTATCATGGGCATGACCTTTATCAAGGCGATGGAATGCAGCCGCGCGATGGACGAGGCTATGCTTTGCCGTGGCTTTGCCGGTGCGTATCCGACTCCCGCGCGGAGCGGCTTTGGCTGGCGCGATGCGGTCTATGCGGTCGTCGTGGTGCTGCTCGCCGTGTTGTGCGCGGTGCTGTAGCGCGGGCGGCCGAGCCGTCGATGTGGATAGGGAAGGGCGACGTTTTGGCAAACGATACGAATGGCGTGATGGGCGCGAGCGGTGCTACTGGCGCCAAGAGCGTGCCGCTCATCGAGTTTCGCGACGTGCTGTTCTCCTATGCGGGGCATACGGTTGTCGATGGTGTGTCGCTGCAGGTCGATCGTGGTGAACTCGTTGCCCTACTCGGTCCCAACGGCTGCGGTAAGACGACGATTATGCGCCTTATCAACGGTCTTGAACTAGCGGACGCGGGTGCGTACCTGTTTGACGGGCACGTGATCGATGCGGCATATCTCAAGGATTCCGCAGCCGCTCAGCGTTTTCATCAGCGCGTGGGCTTTGTGTTCCAGAATGCCGACGCCCAGCTGTTCTGCGCTACGGTGGGCGAGGAAGTTGCTTTTGGCCCCGCGCAGATGGGGCTGCCGACAGACGAGCTCGAGCGCCGCGTCCGCGATGCCATGGAGCTGTTCCAGGTTGTCGATCTGGTCGATGCCTCGCCCTATCAGCTTTCGGGCGGGCAAAAGAAGCGCGTTGCGCTGGCTGCGGTGGTGTCGATGAACCCCGATATCCTAGTGCTCGATGAGCCCACCAACGGGCTCGATGAGGACTCGTGCGACATCGTAGTCAACTTTTTGCTGGCCTACGTTGCTGCCGGTAAGACGGTTTTGATGAGTACGCACCATCAAGATTTGGTGCGCCGCCTGGAGGCCCGTGCCATCTATATCGATCGATATCACCATGTGGTCGAGGCGCCCGTGCCGTCGTATGGAACCGAAAGCGGTGCTGCGGAATAGTTGCTGCGTAGGGTATGTATGGCCGCCTGTGCGACTCTGCCGTGATGGTATAGTTAACCAGGTTTTATGGGGGTGGCTATGCCAAGTTGGAACATTCATATCGCTCAAACGGAGCGCTTGCTGGCACGTGCTAGCGTGCTTGCCGATAGCGTGCGCGACCGCAATGCCTTTTTGTTTGGCTGCGTGGTTCCGGATATCTTCGTGGGCTATATGGTCCCTGGCATCGCCGATCCCATTCCGTATCGCATTACGCACTTTGCAAAGCCCGAGCCTATCCCTAAGCCGCGCGAGCACGAGTTCTGGGATACCTATGTGGCGCCGCTGCTTAAAGGCGCACCCGCGGGCGAACCTGCTGAGGCTACCTCGATTGTCGAGGAGCGCGAGCGACTGAACCGCGTGCACTATCCTCAGCGCTACAGGGATGCCGAGCCGGTTGTCGGTCCCGGCGCCTGTGAGTTCTCGCTTGCGTCCGAAGATGTGGCGCAGTCGCTGCTCGATTTAACGCTGGGCGTCTGGTCGCATCTGGTGGCCGACACGGTATGGAACACGCGTGTGAACCAGTATCTGGAAGCACACGGCGGCAAGCCGTGCGAGGAATTCCGCATTAAAAAGCAGGGCGATTTTGACTGGTTTGGCAAGACGCTGGGCATCGTTTCCATTCCGCGTGCGACCGATCGCCTCTATACCGCTGCGACGCGTTTTGGGCAGTATCCCATCCATAAAGAATATGTGCTCAAGACTATCGGCGTCATGCACGAGATTGTACGCGAAAACCCCGGCGAGCCCGATCATCCGCCGTATCGCCTGCTAACCGAGGAGTTTTTCGATGCAACGTTTACCGAGGTCATCGAGCTGACCGAGGCGGGATTTGCGGCTCGCGTTGCTGCTTCTGACGTTCCCGCAGTCCCCCTGATCGCTAGCTGCTAGCCGGCCGGCTTAACGGTGAACAGTTCATTCCAATTGACCAACGGCTCCCGTCGCAGGGCGTCTTCGGTGGTGCGCTCGGCATCGGAGAGGCTTGCGACTGAACACAAATCGATGATGCGGCATACGAAGAAGGTCTAAAAAGGGCCCGGAAGGCAAAGCCTTCCGGGCCCTTTTGCAATGCAAGCGTGCTTGCAAGTGCGATTTAGCGCACCTGAGCGACGTAAGCGACGTTGGTCGAGGAGACCTTGTCCTCGAGCTGAACACTCATGCGGGGATCGCCGGCGGTAGCGACGGTCAGATCGCCGGCCTCGACGTAGCCGAGCTCCTTAGCGGTCTCGATCGCCTTGACGATCGTGCCGTTGACGGTGCCCTGGGTAATCTCGGCCTGGTGCGGGATAACGCCCCAGTACATGATCATCTGCTGGACGGCCCACTCGTGGCGGGAGAACGCGCAGATCGGCATGTTGGGACGGAAGTGCGAGATCAGGCGTGCGGTACGACCGGTGGTCGTCGGCACGGTGATGCACTTGGCGCCAACGGTGGTGGCCATGTTCACAGCGGACATACCCACAACGTTGTTGACGACGCGGGTGCCGTGAGCGTCGGCCGGAACCTCGAGCGGAGCGTGGGCCGGGAGGTACTTCTCGGTCTCGAGAGCAATGCTGGCCTGCATCTTAACGGCCTCGACCGGGTACTTACCGGCAGCGGACTCGCCAGAGAGCATAACGGCGTCGGTGCCGTCGTAGATGGCGTTAGCAACGTCGGCAACCTCGGCGCGCGTCGGGCGCGGGTTCTGCTGCATGGAGTCGAGCATCTGCGTAGCGGTGATAACGGGCTTGTAGGCCGCGTTGCACTTGGCGATGATCTCCTTCTGGATGTGCGGAACGAGCTCGGGCTTGATCTCGATACCCAGGTCGCCACGGGCGACCATGATGCCGTCGGAAGCCTCGAGGATCTCGTCGAAGTTCTCGACGCCCAGGGCGCACTCGATCTTCGGGAAGATCGTCACGTGCTCGCCACCGTTCTCGCGGCAAAGCTTGCGGATGCCGCGGACGGACTCGCCGTCACGGATGAAGGAAGCGGCGATGTAGTCGATGTTCTCGGTCAGGCCAAAGAGGATGTCCTGACGATCGCGCTCGGTGATGGCGGGCAGCGAGATGTTGACGTTGGGCATGTTGACGCCCTTGCGCTCGCCGATCAGGCCGTCGTTCTTAACGACGCAGGTCATGTCCTGGCCGCTGACGGACTCGACCTCGAGGGCAACCAGGCCGTCATCAATCAGGATGAGGGAGCCCTTCTCGACCTCGGAAGGCAGAGCCAGGTAGTCGAGGGAGATGTGCTCAGCGGTGCCGTGGAAATCCTCGGACGTGGGCTGAGCGGTGACGACGATCTTATCGCCGGTCTTGACGGCAACCTTCTTGCCGTCGACCAGAAGGCCGGTGCGGACCTCGGGGCCCTTGGTGTCGAGCAGGATGCCGACAGGCAGACCGAGCTCCTTGGAAATACGGCGGACGCGCTCGATGCGACCGTGGTGCTCGTCGTAGGAGCCGTGCGAGAAGTTAAAACGGGCGACGTTCATGCCCGCCTTGATCATCTCGCGGATGGTCTCGTCGCTATCGCAGGCGGGACCCATGGTGCATACAATCTTAGTGCGCTTGTACATTCAGACCTCCATCTGACATCGTCTTGCGCTGATAGATAAACCATAAGAAATAAAACCGAGATGATTATAACGAAATGCCGACCGAATACCCCAAAAAATCGACCGTATGCCGAAATGGAAGTTCATTTTTTGCGGGAAAAACAGTATATGAAAAATCTTTACCAACCACTCCAACCGCTGCTATCTGGGAGATATGTCAGTTTGGCGATGTGCCGAAGAAAAAACGTTTTACCAATGTTGAGCATCACACGGTCTGCACCGTTGCGTGCGGACCATATTTCCAAACCGATTGTTTTGGCTAGACGCGTCGCTTTGGGGTACCATAGCTCCACTATCAACTGCCGCTCAGCACGGCAGCCTTGATGAGCCCTTGCCCTTCTCCTGGGAATTATGATCGGGCATCAATCTGCTGAGTGGCCCGAATCCCAGGAGGGGACTCTATATGCAAAAGGAATACCTGTCCGCCGCGGCGGAGGTGCTCAGCGACCAAGGTGTCGATGAGAACCTCGGCCTGAGCAACGACGAGGCGTCTTCGCGCCTCGCCAAGACAGGCCCTAACAAGCTCGAGGAAGCCGAGAAGACACCGCTGTGGAAGCGTTTCTTTGAGCAGATGGCCGACCCCATGGTCATCATGCTGATCGTTGCCGCCGTCATCAGTGCGCTCACGGGCATGGTCAAGGGCGAGCCCGACTTTGCCGATGTTGCCATCATCATGTTCGTCGTTATCGTCAACTCGGTGCTGGGCGTGGTCCAGGAAGCCAAGAGCGAGGAGGCCCTCGAGGCCCTGCAGGAGATGAGTGCGGCGCAGTCCAAGGTGCTGCGCGACGGCAAGCTCGTGCACCTGCCGAGCGCCGAGCTCGTGCCCGGCGACGTGATCATGCTCGAGGCGGGCGACTCCGTCCCGGCCGACTGCCGCGTGCTCGAGAGCGCCACGATGAAGATCGAAGAGGCCGCGCTCACCGGCGAGTCCGTGCCCGTAGAGAAGCACGCCAACGTGATCGAGCTCGCTGCGGGCACCGATGACGTGCCGCTCGGCGACCGTAAGAACATGTGCTATATGGGCTCCACCGTCGTGTACGGCCGTGGTCGCGCCGTCGTGGTCGGCACCGGCATGAACACCGAGATGGGCAAGATCGCCGGCGCCCTGGCCGAGGCCAAGGAAGAGCTCACGCCGTTGCAAGTGAAGCTCGCCGAGCTCAGCCGCATCCTTACCATTATGGTTATCGTCATCTGCGTCGTCATCTTTGGCGTTGATATCATCCGCCACGGCGTGGGCAACGTTCTTACCGACCCGACCGCCCTGCTCGATACCTTTATGGTCGCCGTCTCGCTCGCCGTCGCTGCCATCCCCGAGGGCCTGGTCGCCGTCGTGACCATCGTGCTATCGCTTGGCGTGACCAAGATGGCTAAGCGCCAGGCAATCATCCGCAAGCTCTCTGCCGTCGAGACTCTCGGCTGCACGCAGACCATCTGCTCCGACAAGACCGGTACCCTTACCCAAAACAAGATGACCGTCGTCAAGCACGAGCTCGCTGCGCCCAAGGAGAAGTTCCTGGCCGGCATGGCGCTGTGCTCCGATGCTCAGTGGGACGAGGAGCTGGGCGAGGCCGTGGGCGAGCCGACTGAGTGCGCGCTCGTCAACGACGCCGGCAAGGCGGGCCTCACTGGCCTGACTGCCGAGCATCCGCGCGTGGGCGAGGCCCCGTTTGACTCGGGCCGCAAGATGATGTCCGTGGTCGTCGAGACCCTGGATGGCGAGTACGAGCAGTACACCAAGGGTGCGCCCGACGTGGTGATCGGCCTGTGCACCCATATCTACGAGGGCGATAAGGTCGTCCCCCTGACCGAGGAGCGCCGCGCCGAGCTCGTGGCGGCCAACAAGGCCATGGCCGACGAGGCCCTGCGCGTACTGGCGCTGGCAAGCCGCACCTACACCGAGGTTCCCGACGACTGCAGCCCCGCTGCGCTCGAGCATGACCTGGTCTTCTGTGGCCTGTCCGGCATGATCGACCCGGTCCGTCCCGAGGTGGCCGACGCTATCCACGAGGCGCACGACGCCGGTATCCGCACCGTCATGATCACGGGCGACCACATCGACACCGCCGTGGCCATCGCCAAGCAGCTGGGCATCGTCGCCGATCGCAGCCAGGCCATCACCGGTGCCGACCTCGATCGCATGAGCGACGAGGAACTCGACGCGCACATCGAGGACTACGGCGTGTACGCCCGCGTCCAGCCCGAGCACAAGACACGCATCGTCGAGGCTTGGAAGTCGCGCGACCAGATCGTGGCCATGACGGGCGATGGCGTCAACGACGCCCCGTCCATCAAGCGCGCCGACATTGGCGTTGGTATGGGCATCACCGGTACCGACGTCACCAAGAACGTCGCCGACATGGTACTTGCCGATGACAACTTCGCTACCATCATCGGCGCCTGCGAAGAGGGTCGTCGCATCTACGACAACATCCGCAAGGTCATCCAGTTCCTGCTTTCGGCCAACCTTGCCGAGGTGTTCTCGGTGTTTATCGCCACGCTCATCGGCTTTACCATCTTCCAGCCGGTGCAGCTGCTGTGGGTGAACCTGGTTACCGACTGCTTCCCTGCGCTCGCGCTGGGCATGGAGGACGCCGAGGGCGACATCATGAAGCGCAAGCCGCGCAACGCCAAGGATGGTGTCTTTGCCGGACATATGGGTCTGGACTGCGTGGTCCAGGGCCTAATCATCACCGTGCTGGTGCTGGCGAGCTTCTTTGTGGGCGTGTACTTTGACATGGGCTACATCCACATCGCCGATATGATCGCCGGCAATGCCGACGAGGAAGGCGTGATGATGGCGTTCATCACGCTCAACATGGTCGAGATTTTCCACTGCTTCAATATGCGCAGCCGTCGTGCGTCGCTGTTCACCATGAAGAAGCAGAACAAGTGGCTGTGGGCTTCCGCCGCTCTGGCACTGGTGCTGACGGTGATCGTGACCGTGCAGCCGACGCTTGCCGAGATGTTCTTTGGCCCTGTGACGCTTGAGCTCAAGGGCGTTCTTGCCGCGCTGGGCCTGGCCTTCCTGATCATCCCGTTGATGGAGATCTACAAGGCGATCATGCGCGCGGTCGAGAAGGAGTAAGTTAACCTGTCCGGGCCCGCCCCTGCGTGTTTTCTTCTTCGCTGGTCCTCGCGCTTCGCGCTGCGGGATCGCTCAGAAGAAAACACTCCCAGGGTGGGCCCTACGGTATCCTTACTGGCTTTTCTCCCGCGCGGATGAAAAAGGGCTGAGGGAAAGAAGGTGAGCGGCCGAGCAATTGCTCGGCCGCTCGTTTTGAATAAAGGATGTGCCCTTTGGAAACCCCTCTCGGCGGGCGGGCCCTGCGGTGACGTTGCTGACTTTTCTCCCGTGTGGATGATAAAGGCTGAGGGAAAGTGTGTGAGTCGGTCGAGCATTTGCTCGACCGACTCTTTTTTGTGGGAAAATACCTGCTCAGTTGTGATTTTTGGTGCTGGGAGGCGTTTGTGGCTAAGGCTAAGGCTAAGGCGAAGAAAAAGACGACGGGGGCGCGGGCTAAGCGCGATCGTCGTCGGAAGCTCGCGACCGAGGCTCCCGCGTCTGCCGAGGAGCTGCTGGCGAGCGTGCCGGGACTCGACGCGCTGCAGGACGTTCCGGCGTTCGATGACCTGCCGGTCGATGAAGCTCAGCAGGCTGCCTTTGATGATTTCTGCGCACATGCCGAGGAGCCCGAGCAGATGCAGCTTGGCGCCGTGGTGCGCTTGGATCGTGGGTTTCCGCTGGTGGCGACTGCCGACGATACCTTCCGCGCCGAGCATGCCGTGGGATTTGCCAAGTCGCGCGGTGGGGACGAGGTCCTGCTGCCTGCCGTGGGCGATCGTGTGGCGGTGCGCCGCGCTCCCGGGCACGATATGGGCGTGATTGAATGCGTACTGCCGCGCCGTACGAGCTTTGAGCGTTGGCGCGGCCGTGCCCGCGGAGAGCGCCAGGTGCTCTGCTCCAACGTGGATAGCGTGCTAATCGTGCAGGCGCTCGGTGCCGGCGAGGTGCTGCTCGACCGTGTGGCGCGCTCGCTGGTGTTGGCGCTCGACTGCGATGCCGAGCCGGTGGTGGTGCTCACCAAGGCTGACCGCTGCGATGCCGGGGAGCTCGAGCGCGATCTGGACCGCGTGCGCCGTCTGGTGGGTCCGGACGTGCGCGTGATCTTGACGTCTTCTGCCGAGGGCCGCGGTCTGGACGAGGTCCGTGCCTGCGTGCCTGCCGGGAGCTGCGCCATGATTCTGGGCGAGTCGGGTGCCGGCAAGTCGACGCTGCTCAATGCACTGCTGGGCCACGATACGTTGGCGACCGGCGGTGTGCGCGAACGCGACGACCAGGGCCGTCACACTACCGTCGCGCGCGTGATGGTGGCGCTGCCGGGCGACGCCGGCGTGATCGCCGATGCCCCGGGTCTGCGCAGTTTGCCGCTCGTGGGTCACGAGCGGGGTCTGGCACGCGCCTTCCCCGAGATTGTCGAGGCATCGCGTGCGTGCCGGTTTGGCGACTGCACGCATACCCACGAACCGGGTTGCGCCGTTCGCGAGGCCGAGGACGCCGGGCAGATCGACAGCCTGCGTCTGGAAACGTTCCAAAATCTGGCGTCATCCATGCGCGTGAGCGCTCAAATGCTCGATCCCGATGTCCATCTGTAATTGATTTTTCCTATGACAGCCGTCTCCCAACTGTTCGGGAGACGGCTTTTTTGCTGCGGAAAAGCCTCGAAACATGCAGTTTGCTGACGTGCTGACCAAAACCTTGCCACGAGCTTGACGGGCTGGTCAGCTTTTGGTCAGCGATTGGTTTGACATCGAAAACCAAGATTGCGATTGCGCCGCTTTGCACTCTGGCCGCCCAGACAATGGTGGTACGGGCATTCGCCCGGCACTGCCATGAGAGGAGCGGCCGTGAACAAGAGCAAGCGCATCGCCATCAGTCTGGTCGCGGGCGTGCTCGCTGCTCTGCTCTGCATGGTTTACGGCTCGTCGATCCGCTCGCAAGCCGAACAGGTCCAGGCTGAGACCTTGGCCAAGTACGGTGGCGATCGCGTCGAGGTATGCGTCGCGGCGCGCGATATCGATGTGGGTGAGACCCTCGATGAGACCAATGTCATAACCCAGGAGTGGCTGACGAGTCTGCTGCCGCGTGACGCGGCGACCGAGCTACGCCAGGTGCGCGGCGACGTGACGACTTCGCGTATTCCCAAAAACGCCGTGATCTGCAATGTCTACACCAAGGCCGAGAGCCACAAGCTCGAGGTGCCTAAGGGCAAGGTCGCCGTTTCGGTGGCGGTCGATGCCGAGCACTCGGTCGGCGGCGCCACGGGCGTGGGCAGCTACGTGGATGTGTATGTGCAAAAAGACGGCGTAACCGATCGGCTGTGCGGCGCGTACGTGATCGATACCAGTGAGGATTCCGGTGCCACGCGCGAGGGCAAGATCGAATGGGTGACGCTGGCGGCTGACCCCGAAGACGTCAAGGAACTGCTGGGCGCCTCGGGCAAGGGAACGGTCAGCTTGACGATTCCCGCCACGGCGCGCGGCAAAAAGAGCGGAGGCGACGAGTGATGAAGGCGATCTGGCTTGCGTGCTGCGCGTGCGGCGATTACGGGCTGTTGCAGCGGGAAGTCGAGGGCCGTGACGCGGGTGCACAGGTGCTTCGCGTGGGTGACCTGGACGGGCTGGTTTCCATGGCGCGGGCGTTTCCGTCGCGCCGCGGGGCTGCCATCATCGCGGCGTCTCTGTTTGATACCGAAGATGTGCGCAAGACTGTTGCGCGCCTGACGGCCGAAGGCCGCGTGAGTCGCGTGGTCGTGTTGATAGAAGCGCTCGATCCGTCGGATATCGAGGGGCTGTTTCGCGCGGGGGCGACCGAGGTCATCGCTGCGCACAGTATATGCGGCAACGGGCGCGCGGGCGAGGGAGCGGTTGATTCCGATCGGCGCATGACGATTGAGCCCGATGCTTTTGTTGATAGGGAACCCGGGGCGCCTCGCGCTACAAGAGGCCCGCGTGTTGATGATTATGGAAAAGCGGAAGCCGAGCATGGTCGGCGCCCCCGGAACCCCCTTGTATATGATGACGCTGGAGGGCCGGCGCAGCATGCTGGCGACTACCCGGCTGTAGATATGGGATACGTGCACGGCGTGAATCTGGCGGATGAACTCGACGAAGTTGAGGGCTTTGCCGGGTGCGGCGAGTTGTCGCTGATGCAGCATGAGCAGATTGCACAGAACGAGCCTGCCTCGCAGACCGAGCAAGCCGCCATGCCGGCTTGGACACAGCGTGTGGTTGCGGCGGGGGAGACGGGGACGCTGTCACCGACGCCCGCCCCGCCGCCTCCGATGCCGCCGGCAGACGCTGCCGCTCCGCCGCATCGAGCTCCGGTCATCTGCGCCATTTCGGGTTCGGGCGGTTGCGGCAAGTCGACGATCGTTGCCACCATGGCACACACATCGTCGCTGTTGGGCTTGCGTGCCGCCGTGCTCGACCTGGACCTGATGTTTGGAAACCTTTACGACTTGTTAGGCGTCGATGCTCCGCGCGATATGGCGGCACTTATCGAGCCGTCGGCGGCGGGCGCGCTCACCGAGCCGGATATCGTAGCCACTTCGATGCGCGTGGCGCCGGGCGTTACGCTCTGGGGTCCCGTTGCGGCTCCCGAGCAAGCCGAGCTCATGGCACGTCCGGTGGAGCTACTGCTTGATGTTCTGCGTCGCGAATCCGACGTGGTCTTTATCGATACCTCGGTCTTTTGGGGCGACGCCGTGGCGGCTGCGGTGGCAGCGAGCGACCGTTGCCTGGTCGTTGGCGATGCGGCGGTGTCGTCCGCGACATCGGCGTCGCGCGTCATTGAACTGGCAAGTCGAGTAGGTGTGCCGCGCACGCGCATGAGCGCCGTGTTCAACCGGTTCGGTGCGCGCGGGGCAGACGAGGACGTCGCCATGCGCTTTGAGATTGCCTGTGCGTTGAGCTCCAAGATTCGTATCGCCGATGGCGGGCAGGATCTCGCCGCGCTCATGGCGTTTGGACGCGCTGACGAGGCAGTGGGTCAGACGAGCGCTTTTGCGACCAGCGTGCGCGAGGCCACGCGCGAGATGCTCGTGGAACTGGGGTGCGCCGTCGGCCCCTGGAGCGATATGGTCGCCGACCGTGCAACGCGCACTGAACGCCCGCGTATTCGCCTTCCCTGGTCGCGCGAGGGTGATCAGCGATGAGCCTGCAAACAAGGATTAAGGCTGCCGGCGCTGCAGCGGCGGCAGCGCCTGTAGATGCGGGGCGTCGCCGCGCCGTGAAACGACGCACCAAGCGCGCCGTGATGGACCGCATGGGTTACGACGAAGTGGCGCGTATCAGCGCCTATATCGACCCGGCACTTGCCCGCTCGGAATTGCGTCCCGCGGTGGAGGCGGCGCTCAATGTTGAGGAGCCGACCGATCTCGCGACGCCCGAGCGCGAGACCATCATCGACGAGATTTTGGATGACGTGGTGGGCTTGGGGCCGTTGCAGCCGCTCATCGAGGACGATACCGTTACCGAGATCATGATCAACGGCTGCCGCTCGGCTTTCTTTGAACGCGGCGGCGTCTTGTACCCCATCGAGCATGCGTTTGAGGATGATGAGCAGATCCGTGTGCTTATCGATCGCATCATCTCGCCACTTGGCCGCCGTATCGACGAGCGCAGCCCCATCGTCAACGCCCGCCTCAAAACGGGCTATCGCGTCAACGCGGTGATTCCGCCCGTGGCGATTGACGGACCGATTCTCACCATCCGAAAGTTCTCGGACCGCATCTGCTCGCTGGACGAGCTTGTGGGGCTGGGGTCGCTGCCGCTTTGGTATGCGCAGCTGTTGTCATGCGCGGTGTCGCTGCGACAGGACCTGGCGGTTGCGGGAGGCACGGGATCTGGTAAGACCACCCTGCTCAACGCGTTGTCATGCGAGATTTCCACCGGCGAGCGCATCGTGACGATCGAGGACTCTGCCGAGCTCAAGTTTGCGCATCATCCGCACGTGGTGCGCCTAGAGGCGCGCGAGGCTTCAATTGAGGGTGAGGGCGCGGTGACGATCCGCGACCTGGTAACTAATGCCCTGCGCATGCGCCCCGACCGCATCGTGGTGGGCGAGGTGCGCGGTGCCGAGTGCTGCGACATGTTGCAGGCCATGAACACGGGCCACGACGGGTCGCTCACCACACTTCATGCGGGTTCAGAACAGGAGACCGTGGTGCGTCTGACGTTGCTTGCACGTTATGGCATCGATCTGCCGAGCGAGCTCATCGAGGAGCAGATTGCCATGGCGCTCGACGGCATCGTGATGTCCGAGCGCCACGCCGATGGCAGGCGCTTCGTCTCCTCGTATTCGGGGGTGCGACGCGCCACATCGGGCGGCGTAGAGCTCGAGCGCTATGTGACGTTCGATGCCGCCGAGTGCACCTGGACGCTTGATCGCGAGCCGCCGTTTATTGCAGAAGGCCTGCGGTCGGGGACGCTCACACAAGAGGAGGTGGACGAATGGAGATCACTGTGCCCTTCGTCGTAGGGGGCTTGGCAGGGCTTTCTGTCGCGACGGCGTGCGGGGCGGAACCTCGTGTGCCGCAGGTATCGCCGGCGGAGCTGGCGCGTCAGGCGCTCGAGACGGTGGCAGAGAAGCTGCCGCGTGAGCTGGTGGAAAACGGTCTGCTGAAAAAGATCGCCCGTTCGTGGGCATCGCTGGCTCCGGCGCATCGCCTTGGCCTCGTGATCGAAGATGCTTCGGGGCGTTTGGCGTTTCTGCTGCTATCGAGCGGTGTCTGCTGCGTTTTACTAACGATGGTGTCGTTATCGCCCCTCGGATTTGCCTTGGGACTTGTTGCTCCGTTTGCCGTTGGCGCCGCCCGGGATGGCTTTGAGAGCCGGCGCGAACAACACGATGCAGAAGAGGCCATGCCCGAGGCGTTTACCGCACTTTCCATGTCGCTTGCCTCGGGACATTCGCTGGCCCAGGGCATGCGCTTTGTGGGCGCTCATGCGCAAGAGCCGGTGCATACCGAGTTTTTGCGGGTGGCGGCGGCGATCGATTGCGGCATCTCGGCGACCGACGCGCTCGATGACTTGCTCGTGCGCATCGAAGCCCCCGGCCTTTCGCTTGTGACCTTGGCGCTTAAGGTGTCTCAGCGCACCGGCGCTCCGCTTGCCGACTTACTGTCCGAGGCGTCGAGCATGGTGGGGGAGCGCATTGAGCTCAAGCGCCTCCTGGATGTTAAGACGTCGCAGGCTCGCATGTCTGCGCATATGGTCGCGGCGATGCCGGTGGGCATGTGCGCGGTGTTGGCGCTGCTTTCGGCAGATTTTCGTCGCGGTCTTGCGACGCCTGCCGGCGCGGGCGCTGTGGTGCTGGGTCTTGCCCTCAACGCCGTTGCCCTGGTGGCTATCCGACGCATTATGCGGGTGGAGCTATGAGCGCCCCGGTTGCAGTTGCGGCTTGCCTGTGCGCCCTGAGTGTATTTGTCGCGACGGGTTTGGATCGGGCGGATGCGCGCAAGATCGCAGGGGCCTGCAAGCGCGAGGCGGTGCTGGTCGCTGCTGCGGGCTGCTTGGTGGTCGATGCCCTGACCGCGCGAGTGAGGGGCGCAGTTGGAGCGGGCGGCCCGGCGCGAGTGTCGCTCGGCGAAGTGTCCGAGATGATCGATGTTGTGCGCTTGGGCCTTTCGGCCGGTCTTTCGTTTGATGCGGCGCTTGAGATTTTCTGCGCCAACCGCCGGTCAGTGCTGACTCTTCGCTTTGAGCGAGCCTGCATGGCGTGGCAGGTGGGCGTGGGCACGCGTGAGGACGAGTTGTTGGCCGCCGCGCGCGACCTGGACGTGCGAGCGCTCGAGACCTTTGCCATCACGGTGGGGCAGGCGCTCGCCCTGGGTGCCCCACTTGCCGAGACGCTGGCCGCTCAAAGTCGCGAGATCCGTGCAGCTCATCGCGCCGCGGTCGAGCGCGAGATCGAGCGTGCGCCCGTCAAGCTGCTGATTCCCACCGGCACGCTCATCTTGCCGGCGTTACTTCTGTCCATATTGGGCCCGCTGCTGGGAGCAGGCGGGATGATGTAGGGAGGTATACATGAATACGATGACTGACGCTGCTGGCAAGGTCCAGGGCTGGGCGTTTTGCCGGGCGGCACGTGTTCGTCAGCGCGCCAAGGAGCTACTGCAGGAGGAGAGTGCACAGGGTACCACCGAGTATGCCATCTTGGTCGGCGTGCTCGTGGTGATCGCGATTATTGCCATCGTTGCATTTAAAGGCAAGGTCCAAGATCTATGGAACGCTATCAGCGAGGGCATCAACAGCCTGTAGAGGGCGAGCGCCCCATCGGGGTGCTGCTGGTGGTTGCTTGCCTGACCGTGGCGATAGCGGCGGTGCTTTGGGGGCTTAACGTCGCGCGGCAGCAGCGTCCTGGGACCGCCTCCGATTTGGGCTCAGATTCGGCGGTGGCGTCTCAAGAAGATGAGATGCGAGATGCGGACGATTCGGATGTCGCTATCACGGCGCAAACCTTTCTGCGGACGCTCGACAAGCGGTCTGGCACTGCGACGGATTCGCCTGAGGGCAACGCGATTGCGGTCCGGCTTGCATGGTCCGAGGACCGACCGATGACCGAAGCGGCGGAGGATATGCTGCGTGCCTATCGCGAGGTACCCACGGCACAACTTGCTCTGAGCGGCTATCTCGACATCAAGGGAAACGTGTGGGGCGCTATCGTGCGTGACGGACGCGGCTGGGTCGATATGGTGACGGTTGCCGCGGATACTGGCGATGCTTCGTGTCGTCTGCGCGCCGTGCGCCTGGTCCCGCAAACAATAAGCTCAAAGGAGGGATCGTGAAATGCATGGCGTTCTGCGTGAAGAGGTTGCCCAAGCGACTGTGGAATACGCCATCGTCACGGTGGCGCTGTTATCGATCGTGCTGGCGATCGCGGGGCTTTGGCGCGCTGGCACCGATGGGCGCTTGGCGGCGCTGGTTGAGCGGGCGGCATCCCATGGCGTTGCCTCGACATCGGTTATCGACGCCGCTGCGGGCGCTAAGGACATCGCGTTGTATTGATATCGCGCGTGAGGACCGGGCGCAGTCAACGGTCGAGGCCGCTTTTTTGCTGCCGACGTTTCTGACGCTCATCCTTCTCGCACTGCAACCGGTGTGCCTGCTCTATACGCGCGCGGTCATGGAGTCTGCCGCCGCCGAGACCGCGCGGCTCATGACCACGACGGCGGCGGAGGACGACGATCTTAAGGAGTTTACCCGCCGCCGGCTTGCCGCAGTGCCCAACGTTTCGATCTTTCATGCCGGCGGGCCGTTGTCGTGGGATATCGAGCTTGGCCGGGCAGATGCGGGTAGCGTCTCGTCCGTGTCCGTTTCCGGCGAGGTCAAGCCGTTGCCTGTGATCGGTGCGTTTGCGCAGGCTATGGGTGGTACCGCCGAGGGCGGCTACGTTGAGCTCAAAGTCGATGTCTCGTATCAATCGCGTCCCGAATGGCTGGAGGGAGACTATGATTCGTGGATTGCTACATGGGATTAAGCGTTTCTGGTCTAGACGCGTTTTGACGTGCCGTCCGAGCTGCCATCGCAAGCGAGGCGGCTTTATGGGTCGAGCCGGTGTCGATCTGTTTATCGAAGACGGTGCCTACACCACGCTCTCCTCTGCGGTGGTCATCTTGGTGGTGCTCACGCTGCTGTTTTCGTCGACGGCGGCGATATGGAGCATGTCGCGTGCCGGGGATACCCAGGTGGCGGCCGATAGCGGCGCGCTGGCGGGTGCCAACGTAGTGTCGTCCTATCACACGGCTGCCACGGTGGTTGATGCGAGCATCTTGAGTCTGGGGCTGGCGGGGTTTGCCACGATCGGGACGGGCCTGGTCGCCATCCTCATCCCGGGTGCCGAACCAGTTGCCGGCAATATGGTCGACACCGGGATTGAGATCATTAAAACGCGCAACAAGTTTGCAAAAAGCGCATCGGAAGGCTTACAGAAAATCGAGACGGCTCTGCCGTATCTGATCGCCGCGCGTGCCACGCAGGCGGTGTCGGCGCAGGATACCGATAGTGTGACCTATACCGGTACGGCGCTTGCCGTGCCCAGGACATCCGAGTCGGACTTTGCTGCGCTCAAAGGGTCAGAGATCTCGACCGATACCATTAAAGACACATCAGATGATTTAGAGCGTGCGGCCGAGGAGCTGCGGAAGGCCTCGGAGGAGACGGCGAAGGCAAAGGAGCGCGCTTGGCTGGCGGATTGTGGTGGGTCTGACAAGGGCTCGGTCGGCAGCTGTTCTTGTATGTGGGAGCGCGCAAAAAGCCTAACGGATCTCTCCGGTGTTCAAAATCCGCATTACTCATCGAGCGTTACGTGGGAGCCTCAAGTTGCCCTTGATCGCGCGAAGGACTACTACCATTGGCGTCTGACAAATGAGAAGCCCCAGGGCTCGAGTGTCGAGATGAAGGCAGAGTCTGCGGCGCGTAAGGCGTTTTATACCTATGCGAACGCGGAGGTCGATCGGGCATATATAACCGAGAACGGAGACAGGGTTTCCTCCTATATTCCGCTGCTGCCGCGCAACTCTGATGAGGTTCGGGCGACGGAACTCTATACCGATGCGGTGTGGCCGACTAGCGTGAACGATGACAAGGCGTATCTGCATTACGGGACGACCTGCCCTAACTATAAGAAAGGGACGCCGAGCGGATTTGCTTCGGTTGCCGATTACGATGGACAGGATAAATGCAGCAAATGCCATTTTGGCGTTTTGTCGCTTGGTGCTGTTGCGGCGCCTTCAACCTCTATCGAAAACGGCTTTGAGTATCACTTTGACAAGTTTAAAGACGCCCTGGAGGACTACGTCGACTGTCGCAACAAGGAGCTCGAGCTCGAGCGTCAGACCGAGGACGAAGCCGACCGTGCGGGCAATGCGTTCGATACCGCCATCAAAGAACTTTCCGGTGAGCGTCCGCGTATCGCCCCACCTGGCCGCAACGGCGTAGTCGCCTTTGCAGTTTCGGGTGATATTACCAGCCCCGATCAACTTAACTCTTCGTTTAACACGGCGGTTGAGCTTGGCAGTCGCGGTGCCATCTCTGCCGCGGTGCTGGCGCCCGATGAGGCGACGGCGCAAAACAACGTGCTTTCGCGATTTTTCTCGACATTGAAGGAACGCTCGGGTGGCGTTGCCGGCGTACTCGATGGCGTCATGGATGTTTGGGGACGGCTGCTTGTGGGATACGGAGACATCCAAGGTTCGGCCGACGAACTTATGGACGAGATGATTAAGGGCCTAGGAGGGGGCAACGGTGCGTTGGACTCCATTGCATCGTGGCTCGGCGATACCGTTTCGGCGTCCGTGGCGGCGCTGGGTTTGGAACCGTGCGACTTGCGCCTGCGAAAGCCGGTGCTGACCGATTCCGCCAACGTCATTAAGAGTCCGGGGTCTGACATTGCCGGTCTCTCTCAAGCGCAAGACAAGCTGCGAAGTATTCCGTTGGGCGTGACCGATCCCAAGGCGCTTTGCGAGGCGTTGGAATATCAAGTCGAACGCACCATCAGCGGTACGGTGTTCACGCTTGCGGAGATTCCTCTGCCCGGCGGCAGCTCCATCCCGCTCACCGTCGATGTCGCCACGCTGGTTGGCGCTCTGGGCGGTGGGTCGTAATGAGTATCCGCATGCGTCTGCGCGAGGAGCACGCCCAAGCGACGGTGGAGATGGCAGTGGTTACGCCCGTTTTGCTGGTGCTGGCACTCATCGTGTACAACGTCATGATCTTTGCCAGTGCTGTCGCGCGCTTCGACCGCGTGGTGCCCGACATCGTGTTGGCGCACGCCGTGGCGTCGGAGGGGGAGGGCGACGAAAGCTCTGTCGATGCCTCGGCGACGGTCCAGACTCAAATTCTGAATGCCATGGAAGGCTATGACTTGCAGATCGAAGTGTCGAGCGAGCAAGGCGCGGAGGCATCGGATGGTGGTCTGCTCTCCCTATCCGGTACGTTTAGGACCTACACCTGCACCATGCACTATGAGCCGTGGCCGACTTCTCTCAGCATCGCTGGCGTTCCGCTGGGGGCGCCGACAACGTTGTCGCACGAGCGCGCGGTGACGGTCGATCCATGGCGTCCGGGGGTGGTCATGTGACCGCGGTCTCGTCCTACATCGCCTACGCGCGGGCACTCAACAGGCTGGGTTGGACGCCGGCCGAGTTTGCGGTGGCGGAGTCGTTTGTCGTGCGCCTGCGCGGCATGCTGGGACGGCGTCCGGTTGCCGCCAACGGCTTGCCGCTCGTCATGGCGTTTCCACGCTGCTCTTCGGTCCATACGTGTTTTATGGCCTATCCCATCGACATCGCCTTCATCGATCGCGACGGCAATATCCTCGCGCGCTACGAAAACGTATGTCCCTGGCGTATGTGCTCCTGCCCCGGCGCCTGGGCCGCACTAGAGCGCTCTTCAATCATTGTTTCGACCCCTGCTCTCCAACGCGTGCCGGCTTAAGAATTGGCGACAGCGGACTTTCGTCATACGAAATTGGGTAAGATGGAGGAGAAGATGCATGGATGTTGAGATCCATCCCAACGCTAAAAAGCACCTGACAGAAAAGCAGGTGCTTAGCGTTTGGCTTGCGGTTACTGAGTGCATTCGTCGCGAGTCGAAGGACGAGCCGCCGAGATGGCTTGCGATTGGATGGCTCCCAGACAGACGAAGCGTGGAGCTTGTCGCGGTCGAGCTTGTCCGTGGGTGGCTTATCATTCATGCCTTGTCTCCAGTCCAGAAGAAATTTTGGCAGGAGATTGAACGGGCTCGGCAAAGGGGTCGATGATGGGCAAGACGTATACGGCCGCTAATGGTCAGGTTGTAACGGATGAAACGATTGACGCGTGGTGCGAGTCGTACGAGCGCGGAGAGTTTCCGGATGGCGAACACACCGTTGGTGGGATCGTGCATGGACGGCCCCCACTCTCAGGTGAGGGGACGGCAACGCTGTCGGTCAAGATTCCTCTGGGAATGAAGGAGGCCATTCGTCGACGGGCGGCTGCCGAGGGGATGACGCCAAGTGAGTTTGCCCGTGCGGCTCTGAGCGAAAAACTTCTTGCTGCCGGCTGATGCCTCTGACGTGCCGATTTATAGAACCGGGTTGATTTTCAATCTCAACGCAACAGTCTGAACGGACCCCGCGTTTCCGCAG
>CAJLRY010000003.1:0-142975 GCA_905209215.1 Coriobacteriaceae bacterium
CAGAGCGTGCAGCCGCAGAGCGTGCAGCCGCAGAGCGTGCAGCCGCAGAGCGTGCAGCCGCAGAGCGTTTCGCGCTTTCGCCGCGCGAGCGCGATGTGATCGCGTCGCTTGGCTAGCGCGAAACTAATCAGGAAGGAGGCCGCAGGTGCCCAAGAAGGACAAGCCGCTCACGGCGAAGCAGGAAGCGTTCGCCCGCGAGATGGCCAAGCCCCGCGCCAAGCAGCAGGACGCGTACCGCGCGGCCTACGACTGCAAGCGCATGAACTACAACTCGATAAGCTGCGCCGCCTCCAAGCTGATGCGCGACCCACGAATCGCGCACAGAATCCAGGAAATCCGCGACGCGGCCGCCAAGGACTGCCGCTGGGAGCTGCAGGACGCGGCCGCCCCGCTGTTCGAGGTGCTGGACGGCGCGCTGCCCATCTTCCGCCGCCAGGCGGCCGAGGGCAGCATCAACGGCGATGCTCGCCTGGCCATAACCGAGAGCGTGAAGCTGCTCAACGACATGTTCGGCGTGGACGGCGCGAAGGCCGCCATGGCGGAGGCGGGGGTGACTATCGTTGACGACCTCGGTTAGGCTCTCGGACGTCGTGGCCTCCGTGTTCGCCGGCGTGTGGCGCTCCATCAAGGCGCACGAGTTCACGCACTACTGGTTCAAGGGCGGGCGCAACTCCACCAAGTCGTCGTTCATATCCATCGCCATCGTGCTGCTGATCATGCTCAACCCGGAGGCCAACGCCGTCGTGCTGCGCAAGGTCGGCAACACGCTGCGCACGTCCGTGTACGAGCAGATAGGCTGGGCGTGCGACGTGCTGGGCGTGGCGCACCTGTTCGACTTCGGCCTGTCCCCCATGGAGGTGACGTACCGCCCCACCGGGCAGGTCATACGCTTCGTGGGATGCGACAAGCCGAAGAAGCTGAAGTCCGCGAAGTTCCGCACCGGCTACTGCGCCGTGGTGTGGTTCGAGGAGGTAGACGAGTTCGACGGCATGGACGAGGTGCGCAGCGTGCTGGCCACGTTCCTGCGCGGCGGCGACATGTTCTGGGTGTTCTACAGCTACAACCCCCCGCGCTCGGCGCGCAACTGGGTGAACAAGGAGGCGCGCGACCTGGAGGCCCACCCGGGCGAGGACGGGCGCTTCATATGCCACACCACGTACCTGGACGTCATAGACGAGCACCCCGAATGGATAAGCGCCACCGCGCTGGCGGAGGCAGAGCGCAGCCGCCGCAAGACGCCCGACTCGTACGCCTGGCAGTGGCTCGGCAAGGTAACGGGCACCGGCTCCGAGGTGTTCTCCGACGAGCTGCTGGAGATCAGGCCCATAACGGACGAGGAGCGCGCGTCCATCTCCCTGCGCTCGTTCGGCGTGGACGCGGGCAGCGTGCACCCGTGGGTGTTCGTGGAGGTCGGCTACGACGAGAACGAGCGCGTGCTGTACCTGCTGGACGAGGAGAGCCGCCAGGGCGTCGAGGCCGTCGACCCGAAGACCGCCGAGCTGGTGGCCGCGAAGCTGGACGAGGCCGGCGACCCCGCCGCAGACGTGTGGTGCGACAGCGCGGCGCGCGGCATGATCTTGTACTACCAGGAGCAGGGCATCAGCGCCCAGAAGGCGTTCAAGCAGGGCCTCAACTCGCCCAAGAACCGCGTCAGGTGGATGCAGAACCTGACGCGCGTGGTCATCGACCCCGACCGTTGCCCGCTCGCCGCCAAGGAGTTCCCCGAGTTCGAGTACGTGTCGAACGGTCAGGGCGACATAACCGAGACACTGCCGAAGGTGAACGACGACCCGATAGACGCGGCGGGGTACGCCGCAGGGCTTTGGATAAGGAGCAACCTCTGATGGAGAAACGGGGAAACACGGGCTACGCCGAGGCGTGGCTGCGCCGCATGGGATACCAGCCGGACACCCGCATGCAGGGCATGGTGGGCGTCTGGTTCGGCTGGTTCGCGGCGAACAACGGCTGGTACCACTACAGCGAGCGGCGCGGCTTCCGCGTGTACAAGCGCGAGCGCGCCAGCCTGCACCCGGCGGCGCTCGTGGCCGACGAGTGGGCCAGTCTGCTCATGAACGAGAGCACGATCATCTCCAGCACGAGCGACGAGCGCCGCGCCTGGATGGCGCGCTACTTCGCCAACCCCACGGCGACGGGCGGCGTCGGCGACGAGGGGCACGAGGACGGCCAGGCCGCGCCGCAGCCGGCAGAGGACGGCGACGCGCCCACATCGTTCGCCATGGACAACGCCGACTTCATAGCCCGCGCGTTCGCCATGGGCACGGGCGCGTGGGTCATCGAGCCGCGGGGCGTGACCGACAGCGCCTACACGCCCGACGCCGAGCTGCGCATCGTGCGCTACGACGCAAGCCAGATAATCCCGCTCACGTGGAGCGCCGACGACTGCACGCAGTGCGCGTTCGTGGGCCGCGTGGAGGTCGCCGGGCGCGACTATGACCAGTGCCAGGCCCACGTGCTCAAGGGCGGCACCTACCACATCCTCACGCAGCTGTTCGACACCCACACGCACAAGCAGGTGACGGTCGAGGGGATCAGCGCCGACATGGACACGCGCTGCACCCGCCCGCTTTTCGCGCTGGTGCGCCCCGCCGTGTCGAACCGCTTCTACGACTACTGCGCGATGGGCGCGAGCGTGTACTGCAACGCCGTGGGGGCCATGAAGGTGGTCGACGAGGCCGCCACCTCCCTGCTCGACCACATTCGCGTGGGCCGCCCGCGCACGTTCGTGGACAAGACCCTCATAGAGTCCAAGACCGACAAGGGGCCGGACGGCAGCCTCACGAAGACCTACTACGCCTTCGGCGAGGCCGACGACACCATCTTCAGCATGAACCCCGGCGACGAGGGGTCGGCCAAGATTCAGACCGTTCAGAGCGACCTCAAGGCCGACGAGAACGCCAGCGCCATCAACACGGGCCTGCGCCTGCTGTCGGTGGCGTGCGGCTTCGGCAACGGCTACTTCTCCTGGGAGTCGCACACGGGCCTGAAGACCGCCAAGGAGGTGGCGGCCGACAACTCGCAGCTGATGCGATCCATCCACCGGCACGAGAACGCCCTGCGCAAGTCCATCGTGTGCCTCGTGAACGGTATGGCCGACGCGTGCCGCAGCATCAAGGGCGAGGCCGTGCCCTACGGCGACGTCACCGTGGACTTCGACGACTCCATCATCAGCGACACGCAGAGCGCGCGCGAGATGGCCATGAGCGAGGTCGGCGCGGGCATCATGGCCCCGTGGGAGTACCGCCGCCGCTTCTACGGCGAGACCAGCAACGAGGCCAAGGCCAACGTGCCCGAGCAGCAGGGCGGCGCGTTCGACATGCTGGGCGACGGGCTCGCCTGATGCTGGGGCCGGACTACATAGAGCACTTCACCGACGCAGCGCAGGGGGCCATGGACGAATACACCCTGCGCCTGGTGTGCATCTACGCCGCGCTCATAGGCTCCATCGACTTCGAGGGCGACAGCGCCTACTCGCAGGCCGCCCGCAAGGCGGCGCTTGCCGCCAAGGACGTGCAGAAGGCCATGAACGAGGAGGGCCGCAGAGCCGCGCGCGAGGCTGCCAAGGCCGCCGCCGAGGCCGTGGCCAAGAGCGCCGAGGCCGACCTGGCCACGCTGGGCACGGCCATGGGCGCGCTGTCCAAGGCCATGCAGTGGAGGCTGCACAACTCCGCCCGCGCGACCGCCGCAGGCGTGCAGGACGTCGTGAGCCGCGACAACCTCAAGATGCCCGCCAACGTGCAGCGCGCCTACCTTGAGGTGGTGGCGCAGGCAGTGGCGCGGGTGAACTCCGGCATGGCCGGCTACGAGCAGGCCACCCGCGAGGCCGTGCTGAAGCTGGCCAGGCGCGGCGTGTCCGTCGTGGACTACAAGAGCGGCGCGTGGGCGCAGGCCGACGTGGCCATGCGCCGCCACGTGCGCACGCAGGCGGTGCAGGCCGGCAGCCGCAACACGCTGGAGCTGCTTGAGGAGACCGGGCACGACCTCGTGCAGACCTCCTCGCACGGCGGCGCGCGAGAGAGCCACGCCAAGTGGCAGGGCCGCGTGTTCAGCCTGTCGGGCAAGTCCAAGAAGTACCCGCCGTTCTACCGCGAGACGGGCTACGGCTCGGTGGACGGGCTGTGCGGCGCGAACTGCAAGCACGACTTCGGCATCTACGTGGAGGGCCAGCCGCTGAGGTACGAGCGCGACCCGGACGGCGGCGACGAGAAGCGCGAGGAGCGATACCAGGCAGAGCAGAAGCAGCGCGAGCTTGAGCGCGGCATACGCGCCGCCAAGCGCGAGGCAACGGCCCTGGAGGCCGCCGGGCTCGACAACACCAAGGAGCGCCTGCGCCTGGGCAAGCTGCAGAAGCGCCAGCGCGAGCACATAGCCGCCCATCCCTACCTGTCCCGCGAGCGCACGCGCGAGGCCGCCGTGGAATCGAAGGAGCGCATCTACCCGCTTGCCACGGACAAGACCTGGGTGCGCGAGAAGTTCATGCCGGGCAAGGGCGCGGGCACCGCCGCAGACGTGAGCCGCCGCGCCGTGAACGGCAGGGCCTACCACGACAAGGTGGCGTCCCTTCCCATCCCGAAGCGCGCAAGCGAGGCCGTGTACGCCGAGAGCCGCCGCATCCTGCGCGACCGCGACGGCACGGGCTACGAACGCATGTCCGTCGTGTCGTGGAAGAAGGGCGAGCGCGTCACCGACACCTTCGGGCACGGCCTGAAGAGCCAGGCGTGCGGCCTGACCGCCAAGCAGGTGGAGGCGTGCAGGCGCACCAAGGGCGGCGTGGTGCTGATCCACAACCACCCCATGAGCTCGCCGCCGTCGTGGACCGACATTCGAACGGTGGCGGAAAACGACTGGGTGCGCAGCTCGGTGGTGGCGTGCCACGATGGTACAATCTACGAAATCAAGGTGAACGACCGCAGCGTCGTACAAGCGTACGAGGAGCTGCGAGAGCTGGCGAAAAGAGAGTGCCCGAACGCGGGCGGCGATGTTATCGACCAGCTTGCCACCGAAATGCTCTACGAGCGAAACGAGGAAGCGAAATGGTTCAGGCTGACAAAAAAGAAGTGACGCCAGAGGACTGGGTGCTCGTCATAGATGACAGCGCCTCCGAGTCGAAAGCCGCCGAAAAGCTGACCAAAGAAGAGCGCGAGGAGCTTTTTGCCAAGTCCCGCAAGGTTCTGCGCGACGCGGGGCTGATGAAGTAGACCAAGCGACAACCGAGTAGACGCACGGCATCAAGGCCGCCCACGAACGGGCGGCCTTTTCTTTTGCCTGGCGACACCTCGGGGAAGATGCAGGCACGCGATGGGGCGGCGACAACATGCCCCGCACGCGACCACGGCGACAACGGTGGGCCATCCAAGCGCGCAGGGAAGCGCGACAACCAAACACGGAAGGAGCAAGCGATGGCTGAAGACAACAAGCCCCAGGGAAACGAGGGCGGCGAAGGCCAGCAGACCGAGTCCCAGAAGGAGGTCGTGTCCTACGCGAAGTACAAGCGCGAGACCGACGAGTACCAGGAGCAGGTGAAGGCCCTCAAGGCCGAGCTGGAGCAGCGCGACAAGCAGATCGAGGAGTTCACCGCCAAGGCGGGCAACGCCGACGAGCTGCAGGCCGCGCTCGACAAGGCCAAGGCCGACAACGAGGCGTACAAGGCCGACGCCGAGAAGCGCGAGGCCGACATGCGCCGCGACTTCGCCATCGACACCAAGCTGGCGCAGATGGGGGTGCGCAACGCCAAGGCGGCGCGCGCGATCATCCCGAACATCGCCGACGCGAAGCTGGACGAGCAGGGCAACCTCACGGGCATCGACTTCGAGGCCCTGAAGAAGGACAACGCCTACATGTTCACCGACCAGCCCCGCGAGAGCGCGGGCGGCGACCCCAAGGGCGGCGCAGGCTCCGACGGCCTGGCCGACTTCCGCGCAGCCTTCGGACTCACCGACGAATCTTCAAAGGAGTAAATCATGCCAAACAGCATCGAACTGCCCAAGGGCTACGAGAACGTGCTCATGGAGGCGTACCGCAAGGAATCCCTGACCGCAGTGCTTGAGAGCGCCGCGCCGCAGGGCAACATCGCGCAGATGGAGCAGCTGGGCGAGTTCTACTACCCCGTCTACTCCATGGGCGGCCTGGGCGACGTGCAGGCCAACGGGCGACTGCCGCAGAACAGCGGCGCGTCCCTGACTTGGAAGCCCATCAGCGCCAACTACGACCGCGGCACCATCCTGGAAATCGACCAGAAAGTGGACGCCCAGTCCTTCAACCTGGCGTTCGGCAACGCCGCCGCGCACTTCAACCGCACCAAGGTGGTGCCCGAGGGAGACGCGTTCGTGTTCTCCACGCTGTGCGCAGGCACCGGCATCACCAAGGAGCAGAAGACCTACTCCGACGGCGCGGACATGCTCAAGGGCCTGAACGCCGCCATGTGCGACATGGACGAGAAGGAGGTGCCGGAAGAGGGCCGCGTGCTGTTCATCACCCCCACCCTGCTGGGTATGGTGAAGGACCTGGACACCACCAAGTCCCGAGAGGCGCTGGACGGCTTCTCCTCCATCGTGAAGGTGCCGCAGTCCCGCTTCTACAGCGCCATCGACCTCTTGGACGGCACCACCAAGGACGAGGAGATCGGCCACTACAAGAAGGGCACCGGCGCGGTGGACATGAACTTCCTCATCGTCCACAAGGACGCCGTGGTGCTGCGCTGGAACTTCGCGCACGGCAAGGTCATCGACGCCGAAGACAACCAGCAGGGCTTCGGCCACCTGTTCAAGTACCGCAAGTACGGCGTGTGCGGCGTGCGCGAGAACCTGGCGCACTACATCACCGCAGGCATGAAGGCCGCGTAGGAAGGAGGCGCGACATGCGCACCGTTGGACTGGCCTTCGAGAAGGAGGCCCCGAAGAAGGCCAAGCCCGCAAAGGGCAAGGCGGAAAAGCCCGAGGCGAAGGCCGCAGACGAGCAGCCCGCCAAGGACAAGGCGGAAAAGCCCGAGGCGGCCGAGGACGATGGAAACTAGAGCCCCGACCCACGAGGACTACCTGGCAGCCGGGCGCGGGGAGCTGTCCGCCGAGGAGTTCAAGGCGGCGCTCCCCCACGCCACGGCAGCCGTGCGCGACCTGATCTTCCCCAACGAGCCGGACGGCTCCGAGGAGTGGGCGCGCGCGGTCATGGCGGCCTGCGAGGTCGACGCCGCGTACGGATGCTCGGGCGGCATCATGGAGGGCGGCGGCTTCACCGTCGGCTCGTTCTCGTGGAACCCCGGTACCGAAGGGGCCAGCACCTACCGCAGCGACATGGAGGCCGCCGTCCGCCGCGAGCTGCTTGGAACGCCGCTGCTCTACGCGGGCATCGGGGGTACCAGATGATGCGGGTGCCGCGCTCGGCGCGGCCCTCCACCATGTCCGTCAAGGTGCCCAGGGAGGGCGGCTACGGCGGCGAGTTCGAGCAGCCCGTCGAGGTGCGCCGCGTGCGCTTCGAGCCCGTCTCGGCGTGGCTCGTGCGCGAGTACGCCCTGGGCGACGGCGCGCAGGGCCTCGTGATAGCGGACGGCGCGGACAGCCCCGGCATGTTCGACGTGCCAGTGGGCAGCCGCGTGAGCATCGACGGGGGCGAGTGGATGAACGTGGCGAGGTGCACGCCCCGCCGCGCGTTCGGCACCCGTCCCCACCACTGGGAACTGGAGGTGAGGTAGCCATGCCCGCAGCAGTTACGGTCGACCTGACCAAGCTCATGAAGCGTTTCGGCGCGAAGGAGCTGGAGGCCAAGCAGGTGAAGTTCGCCATGAGCGTGGCCGAGGACATGAACGCGTTCACGCCAGAGGACACCAAGCGCATGCACAACTCCATGCAGGCCGCCTCCGACTTCAGGCAGGGCCTCGTCATATGGGACGCCGACTACGCCGCCTACGTGCGCGACCTGCCCGACAGCTCCATCAAGCACGGCAAGAACCCGAGGGCCAAGGCCGACTGGCCGAAGGCCGCGAAGGAAGCGCACGGCGAGGACTGGGAGCGCCTGGCCGTCGACCTCCTGACCGAGGGGGCGTGACATGGCCCCGGACGTGATGGAGGCGGCGAAGGCCGCCATAGAGGCCCTGGGCTACGGCCCGGTGCTCCTCACCCGCCTGGCCGCCTCGCGCGGCCACGACGACGCGGTGGTGCTGCGGCCCATGCCCACCACCGACGTGGTGCGCCACATGGACGGCACCCGCCGCGTGGGATACGTGCTGCAGGTCATCGTGAAGGACACCTCCGAGGCCAAGGCCATGGGCGACGCCTACGACCTGGCCGACGCGCTGGACGGGGCCGACCTGTCCTCGCCCACAGGCGCCTACGGCTTCACGAGCGCGTCGCTGTACACCGAGCCGCAGGAGATAACGCCGCCCGAGGGCGGGCCGTACCTGTGGGAGTTCCGAATCAAAGCGACCATAACCATAGAGAAGGGATAACGATGGCAAAGAACCAAGACCTGGGCTTCGCGCCCAACTACATGAGCGCGCTGGAGATCGACACCACGCCAGACGCGGCCAGCCCCACGTGGGCCATCTTCTCGCGCGGCATCACCGAGGTGAAGCCGACCACCAACGAGACCACCGAGACCAAGGACTACTACGACGGCTACGGCACTCCCACCGACAAGGTGAAGAGCGTGCAGCCGCAGTACGAGGTCACAGGCGACCGCTGCTACGGCGACCCCGCGCAGGACTTCGTTGCCAGCCTGGCGCTTGAGACCGGCGAGGGCCGCACGGGCCACTTCCGCCACACCGACCCCAACGGCGACGTGGTGGAGGGCGACTGCACCTACCTGGGCCTGACCGTCGGCTCGCAGCAGGGCGCGGCGTCCGACCCCGGCGCGTTCTCCTGCACAATCTCGGGCGCTGGCGCTATGCGCTACATCCCCGCCAACAAGCTCAAGCAGCCCACGGGCGTCACCTGCACCGCGCCGACCGGCCCGGCCGTGGGCAAGTCCATGAAGCTCGCGCCGACCGTCACGCCCGCCGAGGCGAACGCCAAGTGCTTCTTCGCATCGGGCAACACCGACGTGGCCACCGTCGACAGCGACGGCAACGTGACGGGCGTGGCCGCAGGCGAGGCGGTCATCACCGTGCGCTGCGCGTCCAAGCCGAGCATCTGCACGCAGGTGAAGGTCACCGTGGCGGCGAAGTAGCCGCAGGCGACACCAGACATAACCTCCTGGACATGGGGGCGCGGGCTAGTGAGCGGCCCGCGCCCCTTTTCTATGCCCGACGCTCACCGCTCACGAAAGGGGCAACAAATGGAACTTCTGAAAAACATCCGCGCGTACGAGGACGTGTTCTTCGAGGACCCCGAGGAGAACCCCGACACGCCGCGCTTCCGCGTGTGGTTCGACGACAAGCACATCGAGGAGTACCTGGCCAAGGTCGGCAACGCCATCGACCGCGCGCAGGCCAACGAGCAGATGGCCCGCGAGGCCGACACCCCCGAGAAGGCGGCCGAGGCCAGCGCCGCGCAGGCCCGCCTCATGAAGCGCACCATCTCGGCGTTCATCGGCACCGAGGGCTGGGAGCAGCTGCTCGCGTGGATGGGCGGCGACGAGGGCCCCATCGCGCCCGAGGAGAACATCCGCATCCTGGGCGAGGTCTTCGCCACGTTCCTCAACATGTTGGCGCGCCACGCGACCAGCGAGCAGCTGATGGCGTGCGGCCTTGCATACAGCGAGCGCGCCGATCAGGTCCAGGCGCTCAACCGCGCCCAGCGCCGCGCCAAGGCCAAGCGCAAGAAGAAGGGCGGCAAGTAATGCTGCCAGCCGCGCTCACGGCCGAGCGGGTGCGGCTGCCCGACGGCACGAGCGCCACGCGCTACCCGTGGAACGGCGAGGAGGTGCTGGTGCGCGACGACGCGCTCACGATCATCCGCGTCATCGAGGTGCTGACCGACGAGGGCAAGTCCGACGACCAGCGACGGGACGAGTTCCTGGCGCTGTTCTTCGTGGACTGGACGGACGCGTGGTGCGCATGCGACTACGACGCCGCCGAGTTCGTGCGGATGCGCGACGCGGCGGTATGGGACATGTGCGGACTCGACCTGAGCGGCGACCGCCCGCACGAGACCCCGCTGTGGGACTTGGAGGAGGACGCGGCTCGCATACGCACCAGCTTCCGCCAGGCCTACGGCATCGAGTGGGACGAGGTGCGCGGTCGCATCAGCTTCGCCGAGTTCGTGGCACTCGTGGGCGGCTGCCCGCAGGACACGCCGCTCGGCGCGGCCATCCACTACCGCAACCCGGCGACCAAGCCGAAGCCAACCAAATACAACAGGCAGGAGGTCGAGGCCTGGAACGCCGCCCACAAGGCGTTCGAACTCGGCAAAGGCCGCAGCTCACACGGCTCTGAGGAAGGAAGCGACGCGGCGATGCGCGATGTGTTCGCCGCGCTCAAGAGAGCGACGAGGTGAGCATGGACGGCAACGTCATCATCAAAGCGGTGCTCGACACCGTTGACGTATCCAAGAACATCAAGGCCCTGGAGCGCGACCTCCAGGGCATCTCCTGGAAGAACATAACCGAGGGCGACGAGAAGGCCGCGAAGCTGTCGTCCTCGTTCAAGAAGGCCGGCACGGCCGCCACGGTGACGCTGACCGCGCCCGTGGTGGCCGCCGGCAAGGCCGTATTCGGCGTGGCCAGCGACTACGAGCAGGCCAACGCCCGCATAGCCGCCGCGTTCGGTGTGTCCGGCGAGGAGGCCGAGCGTTTCAGCGGCATAGGCAAGCGCATATACGAGGGTGGCTGGGGCCAGTCCCTGGACGAGGTCAACGATGCGCTGATCCAGTGCAAGTCCACCCTTCGCGACGTGTCCGACGAGGATCTGCAGACCGTCACCACCAACGCACTCATGCTGTCGGACACCTTCGGCGCAGACGTGAACGAGTCCATACGCGGCACCAACGCCCTCATGGAGGGCTTCGGGCTGTCCGCCACCGAGGCCAGCGACCTGCTGACGGCGGGCATGCAGCGCGGCCTGAACTACACCGACGAGCTGGGCGACAACCTGAGCGAATACTCCGTGCGATGGGGCGAGGCGGGAATGAGCGCCAGCGAGTACTTCTCGCTGCTAGAAGCGGGCACGTCCAACGGCGCGTACAACCTGGACAAGGTGGGCGACTACCTCAACGAGTTCCTGACGGCGCTGTCCGACGGCCGCATGGAGGAATCCATCGGCTCGTTCAGCGAGGGCACGCAGGAGGTCTTCGAGAACTTCAAGAACGGCAGCGCCACCGCCGAGGACATGCTGCAGGCGGTGCTGGGCGACCTCACGCAGATGCCAAACGAGTACGACAAGGCCGCGCTTGCCTCCACCCTGTGGTCCTCGCTGGGCGAGGACAATGCCATGGGCATGATCGAGTCCCTGGCGGGCGTGCAGGACAGCTTCGGCGACGTGGCGGGCGCTGCGCAGCAGGCCCAGGAGGCCGCCTCCGACAGCTTCGCCGTGAAATCGCAGGAGGCCATGCGCGAGCTGCAGGGCTCCATCGAGCCGCTTGGCGAGCCGATGCTCAACATCGCCACCAACGTGGCGGGCGTCGTCAAGTCGTTCTCCGAGTGGTTCGCCGGCATCGGCGAGGGCGGCCAGACCGCCGTGCTGGCCATAGCGGCCATAGTGGCGGCCATCGGGCCGGTGCTGTCCACCGTCGGCACCATCATCAGCGTGGTGCCGCAAATCGGTGCTGCCTTCTCCGCCGTAGGCAAGGCGGGCACTGCCGCGCTGGGGCTTATAGCCGCGCACCCCGTGATAGCGGCCATAGCGGCCATCATCGCCGCCGTGGTGCTGCTGTGGAACAACTGCGAGGAGTTCCGCGACGCCGTGACCGCCGTGTGGGATGCCGTGTGCGCCGCGTTCCAGGTGGCCGTCGGCGTTGCCGGCGGGGTCGCCGAGTCGATAGGCGCGTTCTTCTCCGGGCTGGGCGCGACGCTCGCGGGCGTATGGGACGGCATCTGCAACGTTGTGCAGGTGGCCGTGATGCTGCTCGCGGAAATACTCAACCTAGCCATCGAGACGCTGCTTATACCCTGGAACTTCGTCTGGGAGAACTTCGGCGGCGTGCTCACGGCGGCGTGGGACCTCATATGCGGCGCGGTCGGCACGTACATCCAATACGTGAGCGACGTGATAAGCGCGGCCCTTGAGGTGATTCAGGGCGTGTGGGACACGGTGTGGGGTGCCGTCAGCTTAACCGCTTCCGGCGTATGGGATGCCATCACCTCGGCGATAGGCGCGGCCATCGACGCCATCAGCTCCACCATATCGGCGGTGCTGTCGGCGATACAGGCCGTGTGGGACTCCGTTTGGGGTGCCGTGAGCACCACGGCGTCGAACGTGTGGAACGGCATCAGCTCGACCATATCCGGCATCGTGAACGGCATCCGCGACACGATCTCCAGCGTGTTCAACGCCGCCAAGGACACCGTGAGCAGCGTGTGGAACTCCATCAAGAGCGCCATCGAGACGCCGATACAGAACGCCCGCGACACCGTGCGCAACGTCATCGACTCCATCAAGGGGTTCTTCAACTTCTCGTGGTCGCTGCCCCACCTGAAGCTGCCGCACCTGTCCATCTCCGGCAGCTTCAGCATCTACCCGCCGAGCGTGCCGCATTTCGGCATCGACTGGTACGCCAAGGGCGGCGTGTTCAACGGCCCCAGCGTCATCGGCGTCGGCGAGGCGGGCCCCGAGGGCGTGGTGCCGTTCAACGAGCGCGGCGCGCGCCCGCTGGCCGAGGGCATCGCCAAGCTGCTCGATGGCAAGGGCGGCGCGGCCCATGGCGACACGAACGTGACAATCAACCTGTACGCGACCGTGCGGGAGGAGGCCGACATCGAGAAAATCTCCCGCCAGATAGCCAAGGAAATCAAACGGCAGGAGTGCTTCGCATGATATACAACGGCTTCGACTTCGCGCCGTGGTTCGACACCCGGCTCGTGACCCGCTCGCTGCTGCCCGAGTACGAAATCGCCACGCGCGACGTGCCCGGGCAGCCCGGCTCGCGCTTCATGCGCGCAGAGCTGAAACCCCTGACGATAGACGTGGCGGCGGCCTGGAGGGCACGCCCCGCCGACGATATGGCGGCCCTTCGCCGCCTCATGGCCTCGCGCCTGCTGTGCCTCAAGGAGGCCGAGCTGTGGCTGGACGACGAGAGGCACCTGGGCCTGCGCTACATGGCCGTGCTGACCTCGCCGGGCGCGCTCGACACGTTGTGGCACACCGGCGAGGCCACGCTGACGTTCACGGCATACGACCCCGTGGCCTACGGGGCCGAGGGGCGCGCAACCGTGTCGGGCACCTCGGGCGTGCAGGTGGGCGGGACGTTCCGCACCTACCCCACCGTGACCGTCAGGCCCGGCGGCAGCACGTCGACGCTGCGGCTGACGAACATGGGCACGGGCGAGTTCGTGCAGATCGACAAGGCGGTGACGGCATCGAGCGCGGTGGTCATCGACATGGCCGCCCCGCAGGCCACGGTGGACGGCAGCCCCGCGCCCGTGACCTTCGAGAGTGACTTCTTCCCGCTGGAGCCGGGGGCCAACAGCCTCAAGCTGTCCAGCGGCACCGCGACGGTACAGTGGACGGAAAGGTACGTGGGCTGATGATTCTGTGGGCATGCGACCGCTGGGAGGCGTACAAGGGACCCATCAAGACGCTGTTCGAGTGCGAGGACACGCGCGAGGTCAACGGCGAGAACGCCCTGAGCATCACAACGCTGGCGCGCCTGGACAAGGGCGACCGCCTGGTGTGGCGCGACCTCAAGGGCCGCTGGCACGAGAACATCGTGGACGGCGTGGAGGAGGAGCGCGCAAGCGCGGGCATCCTCTACACGTACTACTGCCCGACCTCGGCGCAAATCGAGCTCCTGGGCGACTACCTGGAGGACAAGCGCCCCTACGACGTGAGCGCCTACGCCGCGCTGGCCTCGGCGCTGTCCTCCTCGCGCTGGCAGGTCGGAACCGTGGCCGACCTCGGGCAGGCCGGCACGAACTTCTACCACACCAGCGCATGGGCGGCCATCCACGACGTGGCAGACACTTGGGGCGGCGAGCTGTCGTTCGAAATCCAGGTGAGCGGCACCAAGGTGACCGCACGCCGCGTGTGCATGGCCAGGCAGGTCGGCGAGGACAACGGCAAGCGTTTCACCTACGCCAAGGACCTCGTGAGCGTCAAGCGCAGCGTGGACGAGGGCAACGTGTGTACCGCCCTGTACGGCTACGGCAAGTCCCTGCAGACCGCCGACGAGGACGGCAACCTGACGGGCGGCTACGATCGCAAGCTGACCTTCGGCGGCGTGAACGGCGGGCAGAACTGGGTGGGGTCGGCCGACGCGCTGGCGCGCTGGGGACGGCCCGACGGCAAGGGCGGCAAGGCGCACGTGTTCGGCGACGTGGAGTTCTCAGACTGCGAGGACGCCGCCGAGCTGAAGAAGCTCACCGAGGCGCAGCTGGCGAAGTCGTGCGTGCCCACCGTGTCCTACACCGTGGACGCCGTGGCGCTTGCGCGCGCCGGCGAGGGCTTCGAGGGCGCGGACGAGGGCGACCTGGTGACCGTGGTGGACAAGGTGTACGACCCGCCGCTGCGCGTGCGCACGCGCATCACCAAGGTGGTGGAGGACCAGCTGCGCCCCGGCGAGGTCACCTACACGTTCGGCAACTACCAGACGGTCGCCGAGCTGATGGCCGCGCAGAAGTCGGCCGCCAAGTCCACCGCCTCGACCATCCGGGCGACCGTGACCGAGGCCGTGAACGCCTCGAACAAGGCATCGACCGGCAAATGGGGCGAGAGCCTGGCGGCCGCCGAGGAGCGCCAGAAGTCGTACGCCAAGGAGGTCGGCGGCGCCGCCCAGGATTACACCGACCAGATAAGGGACGAGCTGGACAAGGCCCTCAAGGAGTACGCCGACAACGGGGACACCACGCTGGAGGAGGCGCTGAAGAAGTACTCCGACGACGGCAACCTGGCCCTGGACGAGGTGCTGCGCCTGTACACCGACACGTCGATAGAGCAAAGCGAGAGCGTGCTCAAGCAGATAGACGAGGCCAACAAGGAGTACCTGGAAGGCGTCACGGGCAAGTTGGACGAACGGCTGACGAGCGCCGAGGGCGAGGTGGATGGGCTGCAGAAACAGCTCGACCAGCTGCCGACGGATATCCGCAAGAAGATCGTTGACATGCTCAACAGCGAGGTGAACACCACGGGTGGCTGGGTGTACGAGGAGCCCGGCCAAGGCATCCTGGTGTACGACAAAAAGCCCGAGATCGCCACCAAGTGCGTCAAGATAGGCGGCGGAATCATCGGCGTGGCCAACTCCAAGTACTCCAGCGGCGCGTGGAAGTGGCGCACGGCCATAACCGGCGACGGCGTGACCGCCGACGAGCTGACCACGGGCCGCATCAAAGGCGGGAACTCGTACTGGGACCTCGACAGCGGGGCCTTCTACCTGCGCGACGGCTCCATCTTCATGACCGACAGCAACGGCAACAGGGTCTATATCAACGCCACCAACGGCTTCCAGATATACGACAAGAACGGCTCCATCATCGCGGGCACCGTGCTGGTGGGCAGCACCTCCATGTTCCGCTGCAACATGGTCGGCACGTCGTCAACCAACTACATCACCACCGGCACGACGACGAACAACCACCCGGGAGCGTCGTTCGTGAACGGCTCGACCGAGTACTGCACCATCGAGGCCGTCCACGCGAAGGACAGCCCCACGGCGAGCTCGACCGACGGCGTGGGCATATCCGCCTGCGGCTACGGCTTCCTGGCAGTCAACCGCTACTACCGCCAGACGTGGCTGACGACCCCCTACTACGCGGGCTACATGAGCCATCCCGACGAGCAGCTGTACATGAGGAGCGGCAACAGCAACGCGGGCGGCTCGGCGTACGTGAAGCTGCAGGAGAACTCCAACAACTACGTGTACCTGGATAGCAGCCGCGCAGACATTGGGTCGTCGGGCACCGCCAGGATACTCGCCCCGAAGTTCGCCATAGGAACCAGTCCGAGCAGCGGCGGCACCTACGGGTACACGGGCTCCACGCAGTTCATCGGGTGCATCACCAACAACGGCAACAACTGGACGTGGGGCACTATCAACGTGGTGAACGGAATCATCACCGGCATGAGCAGCATCACGGGAAACTAGACCAGCGAGAGAGGAAACGGAATGTTCTACCACCTTGTGCAGCAGCCCGAAGCGCCGCAGGCGCTCGACGGCGCGCCGAAGCCGCCCGAGGCGCTTCCGGTGTTCGAGTGCATCAGCGACCCGGCCACGGCGCGGGCCATCGTGGAATCGGAAGACGTGTTCGAGTTCGACGGCAAGGGCGGCTTCACGCTCGTGTCCAGCCCCGTGGCCGTCATGGACGCGGAAGGCGGCGAGGCTAACGCCGTGGACTTCTCGGCGCTCACCGACGAGGAGATATGCGGGGTCCACAGAGCGCAGCCCGGCGACATATCGCGGACACTTGCGGCCGAAGGAAAGGAATGAGGCATGGCAACGCACGAGCTTACGCTCAACCTCAAGAAGACCAACATAGCGCCGCCCGTCATCACCGTGCACCAGGGCGACAGCGCCGAGGTCCTGAAGGCCGCCATCTACGACGGCGACAAGAAGGCGGCCCTGACGGGCTGCAAGGTGCACCTCATGGCTGCGAAGCCCGACCACACCTACGTTGAGCAGCAGTTCACTGGCATCAGCGACAACGTGGCCACCGTGACGGTCGACCCCGCCGTCTTCGGCGTGGCCGGGCTGCTCAAGGTGTGCTACGTGCGCGTGCGGAACGCGGCAGGGCTGGACGCCACCACCGAGAACGTCCTGGTGAACGTGCTGCCCTCGGCGAGCGCGTCGGGCGAGATATCCGGCCCGTACGTCGATGCGGTGGAGGCGATCATCGCGAACCTCGAAGGGCAGCTAGCCGACGTGAGCGCGCTGAACGCGCAGATGCAGAAGGCCGAGGCCTCCCGCGCGAGCGCGGAAAACCAGCGCGCCACGAACGAGAAGGCACGCCAGACCGACGAAACCAAGCGCGCAGAGGCCGAGAAGAAGCGAGCCGCGGCGGAAAGCGACCGCGTGACCGAGGCGTCGCAGCTGAAGACGGCCTCGCAAGCCGCCACGGCTGCGGCAAACGGCGCGGCCTCGAACGCCGACGCGGCGGCAAACATCGCCCTGCAGATAGCCAACAGCGTGGCGCAGGGCAGCGCGGGCAGCTCGGACATGGCCAAGCAGAAGCAGCAGATAGCCGACCTGTACGGCAAGCTGGCCGACGCCACGGACGCGTTCATCTACGACGACGGCACCGTGTACTGCCCCGCCTCCAAGGCCAGTGCATCTGGCAGCACCATCACGTTCGGGAGCACCTGCACGGCGTCCGGCACAACCCTCAACCTCAAGTAGAAAGGCAACGAAATGGCACAAGCGAAAACCCTGTCGGTGGGCGGCATCGGCTACGAGGTCATCGACGATACCGCGCGCAGCAACGCGCAGACGGCGCTCAACAACGCCGAGTACAACCGCCAGGGCCAAATCGGCAAGTACGGCGGGCAGAACATCGCCACCATCCTGGCGGGAGAGATCGGCAGCGGCAGCGTGTACGACGCGCTGCACAAGCGAGCCGCCAGCGGCAACTTCGCGGGCCTGCGCGTGGGAGACTACATCGACGTGCCGCTGGTAAGCGCGTCGGGCGTGGCGGCCCAGCAGTCCGTGCGCTTCCTCCTGGCGCACTTCGACCCGTACTACTGCTGCGGCGACAGCTCCAAAGGCCACCACATCGCCTTCGTGGCCTCCGCGCCCATCGCCGTGGCCAAGACCGTGACCGGCGTTGCCAACGACAGCTTCCTGATGTGGAACACGACCAACACGAACCAGGGCACCGCCGACCAGAAATGCCCCTACCCCAACAGCAACCTCAAGGCGTGGGAGACGGCCTTCGAGGCGTGCCTGCCCGAGAGCCTGACCAAGTACCTGCTGACCCAGCGCGTCCTGCTTGAGGAGCGTTACAGCGCCAGCGGCGCGCTCAACGACTCCAACTCGTGGAGCTGGCAGGATATCGGCAAGGTGTTCTCGCTGTCCGAGATGGAGGTGTACGGCTGCCCAGTGTGGGGCACCAAGGGCTACAGCGTCGGCTTTGACTGCCAGTGGGACCTGTTCAGGGACACCGCGCACCGAATCAACGGAACTCGGTACAATTGGTGGCTGCGTTCCGTCCTGGGTGGCTCGTCGTCCAACGTGTGCTACGTCAACGGCTACGGCACTGCCAACTGCTACTCCGCGACGTACGTCTGGGTTCGCCCCCGCCCCGGCTTCCTCGTCGGCTAGCCAGCCGAGTGCTCTATACTCTGCTTTTAGGCGACCGCCTTGCGCGGTCGCCTCTCGCCCGCGAAGCGGGCCGTTTTTTTTCCGCCAGTTTCCCCAGGAGGTGCACGTGAGCGGCGTCTACCAGCGCAACCGCGAGGTTTCCGAGTACAAGTTTTTCACTCAAGCAATCGCCATCCGCGTGGAGGTCAACAAGCTGATGGCGTCGTCCTCCGTGGTTCCGAAGGCCTATCGTCTGCTCAACGCCGTGCCGACCGTGGAGACGGCGCGCAGCATCGTGTACAACGTCAACCGCGCCGACAGCTTCTACCCCAACAGCTCGTTCAACGCGCTGGAGAGGAAACGCTACCTGACGCTGGCCATAGCGGACTGCGAGCAGCTGATGCTGGACATGCAGTGCCTCATGGATATCGGCCTGCCCGTGAACGCCAACCGCTTCGAGGAGCTGGCGGCCATGGTCGAGGAGGAGATCAGGCTGCTGAAGGGCGCACGCAAGAACGTGCGCGTGACGGGCAAGAAGTCCACCGAGGAGCGCATAGCCGAGGCCGAGGCCGAGCTAGAGCGCCTGCGTTCGCTATAATGGACGGCGGTCGCGCCTTGTTTATCGGTACAATTGGTGGCTGCGTTCCGTCATGGGTGGCTCGTCGTCCAACGTGTGCTACGTCAACAACAACGGCAATGCCAACTACAACTCCGCGACGAACGTCTGGGTTCGCCCCCGCCCCGGATTCCCTTACTGCCAGACCGAGTAGGCCCCAGGGCCGAAAGCAGAGCGCGGAGAGGAAGGAAGGCGCGACCGTCGGGCATGCGCCCGTAAATACGCACCCCGCGAGGGTGGCCGGACGCTGCTTGCATGGCGCGGCGCTCCGTGGCTTCGCCGCGTTTCATGGCCATACCTCAAGCGGCTGCCAGAGCCACATTGCAAGCCGCGCGGGGTGCTCTCTATGAACTCAGAGCAAAGAAGGGCCGCACGCCGCAAGCGCCGCGAGGAGAAGCGGGCCAAGGCAAAGGCCGAGCGCGTCAAGGCGTGCACGCTTGAGACCGTGGCCGACCTCAACAGCCTGTGCAAGGCTTCAAAGCAGGCCGCGCGGGGCGTCATGTGGAAGTCGTCCACGCAGAGGTACATGAGAAGCTACCTGCGCAACGCCGTCCTGTCCCGCCGCGACCTTTTGGAGGGCCGCGACATATGCCGGGGCTTCATACGGTTCGACCTATGGGAGCGCGGCAAGCTGAGGCATATCAGCGCCGTGCACTTCCCCGAGCGCGTGGTGCAGAAGTCGCTGTCGCAGAACGCGCTCGTGCCCGCGATCGCGCCCACCCTCATAGCCGCGAACTCCGCGAACATCAAGGGGCGCGGCACCGACTACGCCCTGAAGCTGCTCAAGCGCCACCTGGCCGACCACTGGAGGCGGCACGGCCGCGAGGGCTACATCCTCCTGGGCGACTTCTCCGACTACTTCGCGCGCATAGCGCACCGACCCGTCAAAGACCAGGTGGCCTCCGCGCTGCTAGATCCGCGCGTGGTCGCCTTGGAGCACCGCCTGATAGACGCGCAGGGCGATGTGGGCCTGGGGCTTGGCAGCGAGCCGAACCAGATATGCGCCGTGGCCCACCCCAATCGCATCGACCACTACGTGACCGAGATGCTGCGCCCCGAGTCTTACGGGCGCTACATGGACGACTTCTACCTGATACACGAGTCCAAGGACTACTTGCAGGTGTGCCTGCTGCTGATAGAGGGCAAATGCGCCGAGCTGGGCATCGAGCTGAACCCGCGCAAGACGCGCGTGGTGAAGCTCACGCGCGGGTTCACGTGGCTGAAGAAGCGCATCTTCTACACGGAGACGGGCCGCATAGTCGTGAAGCCGTGCCGAGACTCCATAACGCGGGAGCGCCACAAGCTCAAGAAGATGGCCCGCATGGTCGCCGATGGCGTCATGACCCCCGAGCAGGTGGAGCAGAGCTACCAGAGCTGGCGCGGAGGCATGAAGCGGCTGGACGCGCACCGCAGCGTGCGGGCCATGGACGCGCTGTACCGCAGCCTGTTCGGAAATCCCGCGGGGGGGTTGCTCAATGCAATCCAAACCTGGAGGCGACACGGATGGGAACATGCCCCTACCCTAGCAACGGAAGGAGCGACCCATGACGGAACGGGAAATCGCCGGGGAGATCAACGGCTACAAACAGCAGCTTGAGCAGAGCGACTACAAGGTCATGAAGGCGGTGGAGCGCATCTTCTCCGCATCGTCCATCACCGACCTGCTCTCGGCCATCGCCGCAGCTGCCAAGGAGGTGGCCGAGATCATCTCGCAGCGCCAGACGTGGCGCGACCGCATCAACGAGCTGGAAGCCATGGAGCCCGACCAGCCGGAAGCGCCGCAGGAGTAGCGAGCGCCCCTTCGGGGGCGCTTTTCTTTTGCCCGGCGACACCTCGCGGACAATCGCGGCAGCGATTCGAGGAGGTGAGAAAACGAATGACCGACGTGCTGGAAATCTTCGCGCCGTACGGCCCCGGGTCGCTTTTCGGCGCACTGCTCGTCCTAGTGGTCCTGTACTTCGGCAAGCAGTTCCTCGAAGAGTTCAAGGCCCAGAACGAGCGCAAGGCGAACATCGACCTCAAGCGTGAAGAACGAAAGCAAGACGAGGTGAACGAGCGGGCGCAGCGCGACCGCGAGCGCAGCCAGATGGAGGGCCGCATCGCCGCGCAGATGGAACGCAGCAACGCGCTGATGGAGGCTATGAAGGCGCTCATGGAGTCCGTCGTGACCTCCAATGAGGTGCTGCACGCCGACCTGGCGAACAGCCAGGCGCGCAGCCAGGGCATGGCGGCGAAGGTCGACCACATCGCCGACCGCGTTGACCTGCTCTACAAGGAATCGGCTCGATAGAAAGGAATCCGAAATGACAGAAATGCAAGCAATCGCAGCCATCGTGCTGTCTTTCGCCGTGCCGTTCGCGGTGCAGCTGATCAAGACCGAGGCCATGACCGGCAAGGCCGCGCGCATCCTGGCGCTGGGCTGCTCGCTCCTGGCGGGCGTCGTGACCGGCTTCGTGGGCGGCGTGCCCGCAGACCCGGGCGCATGGGTCACGTGCGCCTTCGCCGTGGTAGGCGGCGTGCAGGCGGCCTACACGCTGTTCAAGTCGGTAGGCATCACATCCAAGTGGCTCGACGCCCTGCTGGGCGTGACCGTAGGCGGGAAGGAGTAGGCAATGGCTAAACTGTTCATCATCTGCGGCCACGGCGCTGGCGACCCCGGCTGCTGCGCAGGCGGCTGCACCGAGGCCGAGCGCGTTCGCGCCCTGGGCCAGCGAATCAAGGAACTGGGCGGTTCCGAGGTCGAGCTGGGCGATACGTCCCGCAACTGGTACGCCGACGGCGGGCTTAACCGCCTGAGCACCGACGCGCCAGTGGTGGAGCTGCACATGGACGCCAGCGGCATCGCCACGGCCCACGGCGCGCACGTCATCATCAAGGAGGGCTTTGAGCCTGACGAGTACGACAATGCGCTGGCCGACAAGCTGGCGGCGTTCATGCCCGGGCGCTCCGAGAAGCTGGTGCGCCGTTCCGACCTCGCGAACCCGAACCGAGCCGCCGCGCGCGGCATCAACTACCGCCTGTGCGAGAACGGCTTCATCGACAACGACGGCGACCGCGAGAAGTTCAACGGCAACCTGGACGAGCTGGCGCGCATCTACCTGGAATGCTTCGGCATCACTGCTGGAAGCGCCCCCGCAGCCGTCCCGCAGCCGCAGCCTGCGCAGCAGGAAACGACCGAGAACTTCGGCGGCACCTACCGCTGCACTGTGGACTACCTGCGCGTGCGCGACGCCCCCGGCCTGGGCGGCACCGAGGTGGCGCACTATTCCAGCGGCGAGACCGTGACGCTGGATAACTGGTACAAGATCGCCGACGGCTACGTGTGGGGCCGATACACGGGCTACAGCGGCGCAACGCGCTACATCGCCGTGGGCAAGGCAACGGGCAAGCCAGAGGCCGACGACTATCTGGTGAAGGTGGGATAGGCCATGCCGTACCCGAGCCCCGCAGACGAGGAGCGCAACGGCGGGTGCGGCCCCATCCTCGCGGCGGTCGTCCTGCTGTTCATCGTCCTGGCCGCCGCCAGCTGCGCGTCGCAGGCCATGGGAGCGCAAGACGTGACCGTGAGGCAAGCCCGCACGGACGGCCCCATATACGACCTGCCCGAGGGCATCGGCCAGGAAATCGTGTGCGACGAGCACAACCGCGAGTACCTGCTGCTTACCACCGAGCAGGGCGGCGTGTTCCTCATGCCGTACATGGACGAGGACGGCGAGCAGGAGATCATGCCGCAGGCCTAGAACGCAAAGAAGCCGCCCCGTATGGAGCGGCTTCTTCTATTCGACGAGCAATACGACCGCCCGCCTAACGACGAACACCTGCATATGTTCGCCTACTGAACAGTTGGTGGAGGCGCGGAGAATCGAACTCCGGTCCACGAAAGCCCCCTGATTGGCATCTCCAAGCTCAGTCGCTGGTTTAGTCTCGGACGCTTTGCGCGCAGCGACACGCTCGCGGCGTCCTAACCGGTTCGGTCTTAGCCCGCGCCATACCGATTACGTGCGCAGGAGCATTCCCCTAAAATGACGTCGCGCCGGTGTCGGGGAAATCACCGGGTTGACGCGCCGCTATAAATTAAGCAGCGAGAGCCATAGGCTCAAAAGAAGAGTTGTTGTCAATTCAATTTGACGGTACCCCTGTTTAACGAGGCGAGGAGACCTCGGCTTGCTTCCTCTCTCAGAGCTATCGTGTCGAAACCAGTCGCCCCCGAATGTTGGGAAAGTCTGGATGGTATCGGGCCTGCAAACACCCGATAACCGTCGACTTTTCAAGGAACATACGGGGCGAGCCCCGCTTGTGGAGTGTTATCTTACCACGTTCTGAAAGCGGACAGCTGTTCTATGCACGAGCTGTGAAGACCCCAATGTGCGCCGCACTTCGCACTTTTGTTACCGATCGCGTCACGTATATTTTCGCCAAGCAAAATTGACCCGTCGAAAGGACCGTTATGGATACCAAGCAGCAACTCGTCAATGCCCTCGCAGGCCTGGGCTCAACCATTACCGAAGCTATGGATGTCATCGAAGGCTTTGTCCCCTGCGGACATCCCGCCCTCACGGTTTCGAACGCCCTTGTTGCGCTGGACGCTGACGATGATGCAGCTCTCGCCCAGCAGCTTGAGACCGTCGAAGGCTTTATCGACCACGTGAGCGAGAACCGCGGCGTGACCGCCTACCACGGCATCGAGGTCGAGCTCGCGGGTCCCAAAGCCGATCTGCTCGCAGCAATCCGCGAGGTAGGCGCCCTTATGCAGACCGCAGGCGTCAAGAACACCCAGGTCAACGAGTGGGTCTACCGCAGCCTGGCAGCACTCGACAGCTCCGACGAAAAGGCAGCCGAGCAGCTCGCAGAAAGTCCCGCCATTAAGGCCGAGCTTTTGTAAATAGCAGACGCGGGTCCCTTGGCGCATCGTCGTCCAAGAGGCCCGCAAACAGTTCGCGTCAACCGATAGCCGCGCCGCCGCGTTCGGCCAAGGCCAAAATCGGCATCATTTGGCGCGGGGTCTTTGCTGCAAGATCGGCATGTTCGAGCAGTTTGCGATCGTTGGTCACCAAGTAATCGACCTGTGCGCGCTTGCACGCAGCGAGCACCAAGTTGTCCTCGTAATCGCGATGGAGCGCTAAGTATTTGTCGGCCAGCCAAAGGTCCGACGCATCTGCGCCCACGGCCGTGGCGTTTTCGGTCATGTTCCGAACAAACGCCAGCGCCGCATCGCCAATTGCACGGGCAGATGCCTCGTCAAGCGCTCCCCCGCTGGCAAGAACGCTACGCTTCAGCTCGTGTTGGACAACGTACAGCACGTCCTTGGCGATATGCACCGGAAAGAACAACGTTGCGCCCGATTCCGTCGCCCGCCCAATAAACGCACGCGCGGCAAGCGACTCGGCATGGTCGACGCAAAACGAATCGACCCATACGTTGGCATCCACCATTATTTTGAGGGGAGCCCCGCTCACAGGATCATCCCCTTTTGGCGATAATGCTCATCCATGGTTTCGGAATAGATTGTGTCCCAACCGCGGGCATCGGATACGGACGAGGTAGCGATGCCCAGGTCCGCGTAAAGCTGGTCCGCTGCCGCCCATGATGCGGCGAACGGAGTATCGGGCGCGACGGACTGCTGCCGGTCGTCGACGGCCGCAAGCACTTCCTCGCACTGCCCGCCACCCTGCGCGACCTTGGCCACCACCTTTTTGATGAGCTCGGGCAGTGACCCGCCCGAAAGCCGCAGCACCTCCTCGGCACGGTTCTTGACCTGGCGATCTACGCGAACGTTCACCTGTGCCATGCCGCTAACAGCACCCACGTCGATCCCGCTCCCTTCAATTGCTAGCCCTGCTAGCAACACTATATAGAGAAGCTAGCACATGGTCAAACGCAAAAGGCCTGCGCCCGGACGACACCGATGCCGTCGGGGCGCAGGCCAGATAACGTGGGCGAACACGCCTGCTAACGCAGGTAAGCCTTCGCGTTGCTCAGACTGTAGGCAATCGTCGAACCGTTGTGCAGCAGCGACGACGCCTGCGGGGTAATCGTTCCGGTAATGCCCAGTGCCAACAGCGCCGAGTTAGTGAGCATCACCTTAGAATAGGAGCTCGTCAGACGATCAACGAGGCCCTGGCTCATGCGGCGCAGGCGCACGATTGCGGCCAGGTCCGTATCGGTCAGGATGATGTCGGCAACCTCCTTGGCGATGTCGCTTCCGCCACCCATCGCCAAGCCCACGTCGGCCAAACCGAGCGCCGGCGAATCGTTGACACCGTCGCCCACCATGGCAACGTGGCGCCCCTCGCCCTTAATGCGCTCCACATACGCGTACTTGTCCTCGGGCAGCAGCTCGGCCTTAAACTCGTCGACCCCCGCCTCGCGAGCAATGCGCTCGGCCGTGCGCTCCGAGTCGCCCGTGAGCATAACGACATGCTTAACGCCCAACGCGTGCAGGTCGGCGATGGCCTCACGGACCCCGGCCTTGAGCGGATCCTCGATGCCGAGCACGCCGACGACCTTTCCATCGACCGCCAGATACAGCGGCGACAGGCCCTGCATCTGGGACTCAATGCGCTCCTTAATGTCAGAATCGAGCTGCGCGCTCTCGTCCTCAAACACAAAGTGTGCCGAGCCGATAATCGCGCGACGCCCTTCGATGGACGAAGCAATACCATGCGCCACGATGTACTCGACCGCAGCATGGCGCTCGCGGTGCTCGAGCCCGCGCTCGCGGGCGGCGTTGACCACGGCACGCGCCACCGGATGCGGGAAATGCTCCTCCAGGCAGGCAGAAAGGCGCAGGACCTCGTCCTCGCTCCAGCCGTCGGTCGTCAGCACGCAAGCCAGGCGCGGCTGCGCCTCGGTGAGCGTGCCAGTCTTATCAAACACAATGGTGTCGGCCTTGGCAAACGACTCAAAGTACTTTGCGCCCTTGACCATGACGCCCATCTTGGCAGCATCGCTCATAGCGGTCATGACGGCGACGGAACCCGTGAGCTTGAGTGCGCACGAGTAGTCGACCATCAGCGCCGCCGAGGTCTTGATAAGGCTGCGCGTGGTGAGCGCAACCAGGCCCGCGAGCAGGAAGTTCCACGGGACGATCTTGTTGGCGAGGTCCTCCATATGCGACTGGCCCTCGGATTTGAGCGAGTCGGCCGTCTGCACGAGCGAGACGATCGAGCGCAGTTTGGTCTGCGCCGTGTTGGCGCGCACGCGCACCAAGATGCTGCCGTCTTCCACGACGGTACCGGCGAACACGTCGTCGCCCACGCTGCGCTCAACGGCCAGCGGCTCGCCGGTCAGGGTCGCCTGGTTGACCATAGCGCTCCCCTGCTCGACAACACCGTCGATGCAAATGGACATGCCAGTGCGCACGGCGACCAGATCGCCGGGCTCAAGCTCGGTGGCGGCAACGCTCACCTCGGTGTCGCCGACCACTTTTTGTGCCTTATCAGGCACGTCGAGCAGCGAGTTGATGAGCTCGTTTTCGCTCATGGCGCGGGTGTAGTCCTCGAGCAGCTCGCCCACGTTGAGCAGGAACATTGTCTGGCCCGCGGTGTCGACATCACGCTTGACGAACGAAATGCCGATGGCCGAAGCGTCGAGCACGGGAACGGTCAGGCGCGGCTGCGCGAGCTCATGAAGGGCGGCGCGCAAAAATGCCATGTAACCGGCCACGACAAACACCGCACGCAGAGGCGTCGGCAAGAACCAGCGACGTGCGTAATGGGCACCGATAAGTGTGGCAAGATCCATGACGAGCTTGTGCTTGCGTGGCTCAAGCTGCATCACGTAGCCTGTCTTTGCGTCGGCAATGGCCTGAGCGTCGAGCGCACCGACGGCGGCCAGCACGGCATCGCGGCGCGACTCGTCGTATTCGAGTGCCATCTGGCCGATGCGGCCGTAGACGCGCACCTTGTGCACGCCGTCGATGTCGCCGCCAAGCTTAAGAAGTGCATCGAGATCGCTCTCTGGCACAGGACCCGCCAATTGAAGACGGGTCCTGCCGGGGATCTCGCTAATAATCGAGAATCTCATAGTTTGTGCCTGGGAGCGTTACTCGGCTGCCTCGTCAGCAGCGGCCTCGCTCTGGGTGATGTAAGCAGCCTCGGCAACCATGTCGTCGACATTAGCCTTGGCCTGCTCGACCATGTCCTGGTAGCCGTTCTTGATGCGCATGCCGCACGCAATGCCCTGAACGCAGGCATTCTTGACCGGAGCGCTGGTAAGCAGCTTGATGCCGGCCGTGCCAAGCAGAAAACCGCCACCGACAAGCAGGGTATTGAACGTCGACTTCTTCATGTTGCTTCTCCCTTTTGCCGCATTGGACGCGGCATGGTGCTTCAGCACCCGAGTAAACAAGTTTGCTCGAGCACGCTTTTGAAATATCTCAATTTTATCTAACTATCTAGGTCAGCCATGGCTAACCTTTTGAAAATTAACGATGCGGAGTAACCGATTGTCAATGTGAGAAAGGGACTGTCCCTTTGCCCCTTCTTACAACTGCCAGGTAGCTGCTTCCTTTTGCAGCGCCACCATGCGGGCGAATTCTCCACCTGCCGCCTTGAGCTGCGCCGGAGTGCCCTGCTCGGCAACCACACCATCCTTGAGTACAACGATTTTGTCGGCATTTTCCACCGTACGCATACGGTGGGCAATAACGATAACCGTCTTACCTGCAAGCAGACGGGAGAGCGCCTGCTGAACCACGGTCTCGTTCTCCACATCCAAACTCGCCGTCGCCTCGTCCAGCAACACGATCGGCGCGTCTTTGAGCAGCGCGCGGGCGATAGAGATGCGCTGGCGCTCACCGCCGGACAGCTTGGAGCCGTTCTCGCCGATCATGGTGTTGTAGCCCTGCGGCATGCGGCTCACAAACTCGTCGCAGTTGGCGGCACGCGCAGCCGCAAGCACTTGCTCATCGGTGGCGCCACGACGCCCGAGGCGGATGTTTCCCATCACCGTGTCGTCAAAGAGCAGCACGTCTTGGAACACAATGGCGTAGTCGCGCAGCAGCACCTCGGGATCCACGCTCGCAACATCCACGCCACCCACGGTGACCGTGCCTTCGGTGGCGTCCCAAAAGCGCGCAGCCAGGCGGCTCACCGTAGACTTGCCGGAACCCGAAGGACCGACCAGTGCCGTAACTTCGCCTTCCTTGGCGGTAAAGCTCACGTCGGTAAGAACTTTCTCGCCGGCGCGGCCGTCCTCGCCCGCACCATAGCCAAATGCCACGTGATCGAACACCACATCGTGGCCCACGGGCTCAAATTTCTCGCTGCCCCGCGCCACGGGCTCTTCCATGATGGAACGCATGCGCTTGGCCGACGACTCGGCGGCAAACAGCTCGGACATCAGCATCAGCGCCTGATCAAAGGGCGCATAGATGCGGCTCACCATAAGCAGGAAGGCAAACATCACCAAAAAGTCGACCTGGCCGGAGGCGACCATCGCAGCGCCCGTGACCAACGTGGTGGCAATCCCCAGGCGCAGGATGGCAAAGGCGGAGTTGACCAAAAGCCCATTGGCGAGCTCGCCCTTGGTGGTCTCGCGCTCCTCGGCATCGATCACGACGTTGAGCCCCTCAAGATAATGAGCCTCCTGGTTGGTGGCGCGGATCTCGCGCACGCAGTCGAGCGTCTCCTGGATCGCCTCGGTAACCTTGACCTTCTCGGCACGCACATGGTCGAACACCGGGGTCATGGGGCCGCGTGTCAGATACAGCACGGCAAAGGCCACGGGCACGCTCCAAAACGCCGCAATCGCCAGCTGCCAGCAAAAGAACAGTGACGCCACGAACACGATGGCACTTGCGATGATGGCACCCCAAAGCTCTCCCAGCACGTGGCTGTAGGCGTGCTCCATGGCCTGGACGTCGCCCATGATGGTCTCGGTTAAATCGGCCAGATCACGACGGCCAAAAAACGACAGCGGCAGCTTGCGCAAGCGCTCGGCGATCTCCATACGCTGCTTGCCGCACTCCTCGTAAAAGATGCAGTAGGTGTAGTAATACTGCTGCCAGTTAGAGGCAAAGAGCAACACGAAAAAGACCAGGAGGCCGCCCACAATCGGCAGGGCATCCGGCAGGTCAGCCCCGCTGGCGAGATGTTCGACAAAACCGCCCATGACCAGGAATAAAAAGCCCATGCCGGCCATGGCAATGAGATTAGTGAGCGTGGTCCAGAAAATGCCGCGTTTTACGCCGGCGACGCCTTTATCGGATAGGAAATACTTCTTTTGGAATGAGGCGAACATTTAGGCCTCGCCTCCCTTCGTGACGGCGGCATCCGCGGTCGCTGCAGTGATTTTCCAGCTCGCGGCCTGTTCGTATTCAGCCCACATCTTGGCGTATAGACCCTTTTGGGACAGCAGCTCGGCATGGGTGCCAGTCTCCTGCACGCTACCTTGGTTGAGCACCACGATCTTGTCGGCCCCCACCACGGTCGAAAGCCGGTGCGCGATCATAATGACTGTGCGACCCGCCGCCAGTTTGCTAAAGGCGCGCTGGATGAGCGCCTCGTTCTCGGGGTCGGCAAAGGCTGTGGCCTCGTCGAGCACCACGATGGGCGCGTCCTTAAGGATTGCGCGGGCGAGCGCCACGCGCTGGACCTCGCCGCCCGAAAGGTACGCCCCGCCGGCGCCGAGCATGGTGTCGATGCCCTGCGGGAGCTTGGCCACGATATCGTCGCACTGGGCCGCGGAGAGGGCCGCGCGCACTTCGTCGTCAGTGGCTCCAGGCTTGGAGGCGCGCACGTTATCGGCAAGTGTTTGGCGGAACAGCTGGTTGGTCTGAAACACAAAGGCGACCTGGTCCATGAGCTCGTGCGGATCCATGTCGCGAACGTCTACGCCGCCCACGAGCACACGACCCAAGGAAACATCCCAAAAACGCGGGATCAGGCTTGCGCAGGTCGACTTACCGCCGCCCGAGGGACCAACCAACGCAAGGGTGCTACCTGCGGGAACGCTAAAGCTCACATGATCGACGGCAGGCGCCTCAGCACCCTCGTAGGTAAAGCTCACGTCCTCAAAGCGCACATCGCTGCCAGCGGGGTGCTTGGGTTGAGCGGGCACGGAGAGCTGCTTGGAATCCATAACGCTTCGGATGCGAGCCAGCGAATCAGCACTCATCTGAGACGCCTCGCCCACAAACATAAGCTTGGTCATGGCCGTCGGCACCACGGCCGAAAAGATCGCGTAAAACGTAAAATTGACCATAAAGTGCGCGAAGTCCGTCTCGCCCGGCGCCAGCAGCAGCGCCACAGGCAAAAGAAATGCCACAAGGCCGTTGAGCGCAGTAAGGTTGAGCACCTGCGGACCCCGGCAAAACGTACCCGCATAGTTTTGCGCCATATCGGCGTATTCGGCGATCGCATCGTGGAACGCCTTAAAGGAGTAGACCGTCTGCTGGAATACCTTGACCACGGGGATGCCGCGTACGTATTCGGTGCCGGTCTTGTTCATCTTGACCAGCGCGCCCATGTAAGCCTTCATAAACTCGGCGCCCTTGCCGCTCATCATGGTGGCCATGGCGCAAAACGAAACGACGACCGAGATTAAGCATGCCGCGCCCAAACGCCAATCGAGGGAAAATAGCAGCACAAGCAGGCCCACGACCATGGCGGTGGCACCGGCGATATCGGGCAGCATGTGTGCGAGCAGCGTCTCGGTGGAGGCGGCACAGCCGTCTACGATACGGCGCAGCTCACCGGTGGCGTGCGTGTCAAAGTAGCCGAGCGGCAGCTTAAGCAGATGCTCGCTCGTAGCCTTGCGGATATTGGATGCGCAGCGAAACGCGGACAGGTGCGTGCACATGAGTCCCACGAAATAGACCACGATGCTTGCCAGGGCAAAACCAACAGCCCACCAACCATACATCGCGATGTCGGCGGCCTCGCTCCAGTTGGGCGCCACGGCAATCAGGTCTCGCGCAACAAGCCAGATGCACACGTACGGGCCAAAGCTCAACAGCTGCGAGAACGCCGAGAGGGCCATGCCCAAATACGTTAGGAATTTACGGTCACCGGCATATGCAAGTAGCTCGCCGATGCCGCCGCCTTCCTTTTTTGATCCCTTTGCCATGAGATTCCTTTCTAACGGCTTGAGAGTTAACCGTAAGAAACTTATCATGGGCGTGTTAGCCAGGGCACACAATTGGGCCAGGCGTGGACGTTTTCGCAAATGAAGGGGACGCTTTTGAAAATGCGGCGGGCAGCAACCGATATAACCGAGCTCTACGCACCGCAGTTTGAGCAGTTTGGTCTGCAGCTTTCCGGCAAGGGCGCCGTCTTTACCGGCGAGGTGGCAAACGATCGGGCACACGGACGCGCATGGATCATGCCCCTTTCCCCCACCTGCATCGTCATGGAGCATTTCATTACCCCGACGCACAACATGCAGCTAGCCGAATACACGCCCGAACCGTACGCGTGCGTGAGCGAGGTCAGCGCGCCCACGCTCATGTGCATGCCCGAAGCCGGCATAACGCCTGCGAACCTTAAACCCCTGCATGGACCGTGGCCGAACAGCGCGATCTGCAGCTTTGTCCAAGATAGCTGCGGTGAGGAGCTAAGCCCGCTGTTTGCAGGGCAGCTCTACCACTCGCGCTCGGTCCTCTTTTTGCCTGGATATTTTGACGAACTGGAGCACCGCTATCCCACCGAGTTCGCGGGGGTCTTTGAGGCGTTTGCCGAGTCATGGCACGAGGAGGCAGCGTCTGCCATCTACCACACGCTGCGCAGGATTAACGAGGAACGCGCCCGTACCGTAGGCGGACACGTCTATATGCAAGGCATCGTAGAGACCATGGTCGCGGAGCTCGCCTGTTCGCGCGCGGCCCACAGGCAAGCGCAGCAAGCGACAGACACGCGCGCCAGCGTTACCATTGCCGAGGAAGCGGCGGCAATGATTGAGCGCGCGCTCGACAAAGGCAGGCGTGTGGGTGTCAACGAAGTGGCCGAAAGGCTCTACACAAGCCGCTCCAAACTATGCGCCACCTTTAAGGCCCAAACTGGCGAATCCCTGGGCGCCTACATTCGCAGACGTCGTATGGAACGAGCACAGGACCTTTTGGCCGATAGCACGCTCACGATAGCGCAGGTGGCAGAGCGTCTAGGCTACCCTCAGCAGGCCGCCTTCGCCCAAGCATTCAGACAATACACCAGCACCACCCCCACCGCTTGGCGCTCCCAACATATATAAGGAATGAAGGCGCCAACGGCGCCCTCATTCACCAAATTCCATTCAGCCCCGCCTGACCCGAACGGCCGAGTCGTTACGGAACCGAGGGGCCGGGCGCAGGGCCTTGCCTCTCAATGAGTTCCCTTCAAAACAATGGGCGTGCCGACGGCACGCCCATTCACTCTATTCCATCCAGCCCGCCTGACCCGAACGGCCGAGTCGTCTGGCCGGGGAAGCCCCGAGTCGCCGGGGTGTTTGCTCCAAATGAGTTCCGCATGCAAAGAAGGCCACTAAATGTGGCCTTCGTCTTGCATAGGACTGTTTGAAATTTGGAGCAAACACCCCGGCGACTCGGGGCTTCCCCGGCCTCGCAGCTACGAGAGCGACGTTCTCAGCAACTCGTTGAAGAGCTTCGGGTTGCCTTTGCCGCGGCTCGCCTTCATGCACTGGCCCACCAAAAAGCCGATGACCTTCTGGTTGCCGTCACGATACTGCTGCGCCTGATCGGCACAGTTAGCCAGTACCTCGTCCACGATCGGCTGCAGCGCGCCGGCGTCGCTCACCTGGCGCATGCCGCGCTCATCGACGATCTTGTTGGGGTCGTCGCCGGTCTGGGCCATGGCCTCAAAGACCTCGTGCGCCTGGTTGGAGCTGATGGCATCGGTCGCCAGCAGCTTAGCCAGCGCTGCTACCTGAGCCGGCGCAATGCCGGACTCGGCGAGCGACACACCCGCGCCCTTAAGGTAGGCGATCATCTCGTTCACCAGCAGGTTCGCGACCGTCTGGGCCTCCTTGCCGGCCATACCGGCAGCGGCGGCCTCAAAGAAGTCGGCAAACTCGGGGTCGCCGGCAATCTGCTCGGCATCGGCCGCCTTAATGCCAAAGTCGGCCTCAAAGCGGGCGCGCTTGGCATCGGGCAGCTCGGGAATCTCGCCACGGCAGCGGTCGATAAACTCGTCGTCCAGATCGAACGGCGCCAGATCGGGGTCGGGGAACAAACGATAGTCGTCGGCCGTCTCCTTCACGCGCATGACCACGGTGCGCTTGCGGCTGGGCTCCCAGTGACGGGTCTCCTGGTAGATAATGCCGCCCTCCTCGAGCACCTCGGCCTGACGGCAAATCTCGTAGGCAAGGCCATCGTGCAGGCTCTTGAACGAGTTGAGGTTCTTGAGCTCGGTCTTGGTGCCCAGCTTGGTCTCACCGCGGCGGCGCAGCGACACGTTGCCGTCGCAGCGCATGGAGCCCTTCTCCATGGAGCAGTCGGAAATACCCAGCGTCACAAAAATGCGACGGAGCTTTTCCATAAACAGACGCGCCTCCTCGGGCGTACGCAGATCGGGCTCGGTCACGAGCTCAATCAGCGGCGTGCCGCAGCGGTTGTAGTCGACGAGCGACTCGGCAGCGGCGGTAATGCGGCCCTCGGCACCGCCCACGTGGACCATCTTGGCGGCGTCCTCCTCCATATGGATGCGCAGGATGCGGATGGGCACCGTGTAGGAACCGTCCTCGCGACGCTCGGGCATCTGCAGGTTGGACGCGTCATAGCTGGCCAGATGGCCGGCGTGCTGATTGCCCTCGCGCATGGTCGACGTCATGGACGTGGACAGGCCCTCGGCGTTGGCCGAAGCGCTCGCCAGGCTCTGTGCCTCGGCCTCGCCAAACGCGCAGTCGGGGCGCTCGGCGGCACCACGGCCGGTCACGTCCAGGTCCAGGTGGCCGTACATGGCAAAGGCGACCGGACCCTGCGTGGTCTGGAAGTTCTTGGCCATATCGGGATAGAAGTAGTGCTTGCGGTAGAACATCGAGTGGCGCTGAATCTCGCAGTTGGTGGCAAGACCGGCCTTGACGATGCTCTCGATGGCGCGCTTGTTGGGCACCGGCAGGGCACCGGGCAGGCCCAGGCACACCGGGCACACGTTGGCGTTGGGCTCGTCGTCGTGGCTGAGCTTGCAGTTGCAGAACATCTTGGTATCGAGTGCGGTGAGCTCGGTATGGATCTCCAGGCCGATCACGGCCTCCCAATCCTGCAGGACCTCGGAAAGCTCCTTCATTACAGCTCGCCTCCCTTCCCGGCAAAATCGGGCGCGACGGAAAGCGCGGGCGCACCCGTGGCGGCATCGGCAAAGCCGCGCTCCAGGGCGCGGGCAAACGTAAGCAGCTGACGGTCCTTAAAGGCCGGACCCACCAGCTGGGCAGAAACGGGCAGCTTGCTGTCCTCGCCCAGGCCCAGCGGCACCGAGATGCCACCGTTGCCGCAAATGTTGAGCGAAATGGTGTACAGGTCGGAGAGATACATCTGCGTGGGGTCGCTGATCTCGCCAAACTTAAAAGCCGTGCGCGGCGAGGCGGGCATGAGGATGGTGTCCACCTTGGCATACGCAGCGTCGTAGTCCTGCGTGATGAGCGTGCGGGCCTTTTGCGCGGCGTAGTAGTACTTGTCGTACACGCCCGAGCTCAGCAGGTAGGCGCCGAGCATCTGACGGCGCTTGGCCTCGGCGCCAAAGCCGTGGGCGCGCGAGAGCGAGCTCTGGTCGGACAGGTTGGCGCAGCCCTCCTCCTGGTAGCCGTAGCGAATGCCATCGAAACGTGCCAGGTTGGAGAACGCCTCGGCCGGGCCGATGACGTAGTAGGCGGCGATGGCGGCGTCCAGGTGCGGCAGGTCGACCTCCACGAGCTCGGCGCCCTGGTTCTGCAGCTCTTGGGCGGCACGCTCAACAGCGGCCTTGACCTCGGGCGTCAGGCCCTCGGCCTCCATAAACGCGGGGATGATGCCCACGCGCTTGCCCTCGATGCTGTCGTTGAGATGCTCGGTAAAGTCGACGGCGCAATCCTGGCTGGTGCAGTCATACGGATCGTGGGCCGCGCCGGTAAGCGCGTTCATGGCCAGCGCAACGTCCTCGACCGTGCGGCCAAAAGGCCCCACCTGGTCGAGCGACGAGCCAAAGGCGACCACGCCGTAACGGCTCACGGCGCCATACGTGGGCTTAAAGCCCACCACGCCGCACAGGCTCGCCGGCTGGCGAATGGAACCGCCGGTGTCCGAGCCCAGCGAGAGCGCAACCTCGCCCGCGGCGACGGCGGCAGCGGAGCCGCCCGAGGAGCCACCGGGCACGCGCTCGGTATCCCAAGGGTTGTTGGTGCGGTGGAACGCCGAGGACTCGGTAGAGCTGCCAAAGGCAAACTCGTCCATGTTGGCCTTGCCCATGGGCAGGCAGCCGGCGTCGAGCATGCGCTGGACGCAGGTGGCGGTGTAGACGCTCTGGTAGTTCTCGAGCATACGGGAAGCGCAGGTGGCGCGCGTGCCAACGAGGTTCATGTTGTCCTTGATGGCCAACGGCACGCCCGCAAGCGGGGGCAGCGGCTTGCCTGCGGCACGGTCGGCATCCACGCGCGCAGCGGCCTCGAGCGCAAGCTCGGGCGCCACCTGCAGGAATGCCTGGACCCCGCCCTCGCGCGCCTCGATGGCGGCAAGGGAGGCTTGGGCCACCTCGGTAGCGGTAAAGTCGCCGGCGGCAACGCCCGCGGCGATCTGGGCGGCGGTAAGGGAATCGAAGCTCTGCGCCATTACTCGCTCTCCCCCTCTCCCAAAATGGACGGCACGCGGAAGTAGCGGTCGCGCGCGCTGCCGGCGTTTTCCAGCGCAACATCGAGCGGCAGGTCGCGCTCGGGCTCGCGCAGGTCATCGCCCATCACGTTGGACAGGCTTCCGATGGGATGGAACGTGGGCTCCACGTCGGGTAAGTCATATTGCAGGACGGGCTCGAGCATCTGGACGGCGTCGTTCAGGTAGGACGTCATCTGGGTGAGCTCGTCATCGGTCAGTGCGATCTTTGCGTACTCGGCGATGCCGCGCACGTCTTTCTCGCTGAGTGCCATAGGCGCTCCCTTCCGCATAACAGATAAACCGCTCTAGTATACAAGGCAACGCCGCTTGGAGCAGGCGCTTTACCCAAATGCAGCGAAAACGTAACGAGGGCGGCGGACTGGCAGGCGGCGGACTGGCCGTTCTGCAGCGAAACCGCACCGTCAATAGCGAAAACCGTCTCGCCCACAACGAAAACCGTCACAACATTCGATGTTTTTCGCCAAAATCGCGATTTTCATCGAATGCTGTGATGGTTTGGAAGCCCCCGACCACCACAAAGGTGCCTGTCCCCTTTGTGGTGGTTCTGGACGATGTCTTATGCCGAGGCCTTGGCCTTGCGGTGCTTGCGGACCGCGTGGATCACGATGTCCAGCAGCAACAGCACAATGGCTAGGACCACGATGAGCACGGCAAACTCGCGCTTGCCCCAGTGGCGGCCGGCCAGCGACTTTTGCTTGTCGACGTCCTTCTTGTTGTACTTGGTGCGCACGCAATGCACCAGCAGGCGATGGTCGTTCACGCCGTAGGGCGTGCAGGTGACGAGCGTCACCTTGTCGGCGCCGGGCTCGATGGTCAGCGACTCCATCTCCTCGGGCAGCACCACCTCGGAGTCCACCATCTTGTAGGCGAGCGTCTTGTTCATGGTGTGCAGCAGCACCAGGTCGCCGGGCTCCAGCGAGTGGATGTCGTCGAACATGCTCAGGTTGCGCATGCCCGAGTGCGCGGTGAGCACGCAATGCGTCGAGGTGCCGCCCACCGGCAGGCTCGTGCCCTCCAGGTGGCCGACGCCCGCCATAAGGACTTCCTCGCTCGTACCGTGGTAGATGGGCATGCTCACGTCGATGGAGGGGATCTCGACCCAGCTCATCATAGGGTCGCGGTCAAAGATGAGCTGCTGGGCGTAGGGCTCGATCTGGTCGGCGGGAAGCTCGGTGGCCTCGCCCGCCAGCTGTTCGTTAAAGGAGCGCGCCTGGAGCAGGATGCGTTCGCGCTCCTCGGCAGAGAGCGCGTCCACGGTGCTGGACACGGTGCTGATCTGGTTGAACACGCCCGAGGCCTCGAGCCGGTCCAAGATCCACGGCCAGGTCATAAGGCCCACGCCGATAAGGATGATGACGATGGTGATGAGCCGGTCGGCCCAGCGCGGCAGTCGCTTGCGGCGGCGCTTGGGCTTTGGTTGAGGTTTGGGCTGAGGGCTTGAGCCGCCGTTGGCCGCGGCGTTATTGCTCTTCATATGTTTGGCGCCCTGCACCATCGCCAGTCACTCCTCTACAGCTCAGGTTGTCTAAACAAATAATAGCCGATTAGCAAACTCATGCACCGGACAACGCAGCCTGACATCATTGCACAGCGCGAGTATGGGCCCGCATTTGAGTTTTCAAAATATCCCGAATCGGCGGGGAGATTCGGGATACAATAGCTACAGGAAACGACGCACCCCGCGTAAGTGATCGAAAGCGCGGGCGACCAGTTTCCGGTGTTGTTAAATGCCCGGGCCTCTAACCCCGGGCATTCTTATTTGCGCTTGTTGCGGCGCAAATGCCTTCTACCGTCCGCACCGCGCGTGCGCCTACGGACCTTAAACCGAACCTCATACGAGTCAAGAAACGCGATGACGAACGTGCCAACCGCCGCGAGGGCGGCGAGCGCGTTAAGGAATTTCAGCATTTGGGGACCTCCGATCGAGTCGTCGGCCGCCCGCGCACGGAATGCGTCGCAAGGGTATTTTACTGCGAGTGCATGCACCCACAGCTGCTAAACGCGATTTTGACAAACATTTGTTCGGTAGTTACAAACACGATTCCTCGTCCAGCAGAGCCTGACCGCATTGTCCGGGTTTGCCCGACGTGTTTGCGTTTTCAGAATATCCCGGATCGGCGGGGCGATTCGGGATACAATGTCAATAGAAAACGACGCATCCCGCGTAAGTGTACGAGAGCGCGGGCAGCCTAGTTTTCAGTTTTTGTTAAATGCCCGGGATCCGACCCCCGGGCATTCTTATTTGCGCTTGTTGCGGCGCAAATGCCTTCTAACGCCCGCACTGCGCGTGCGCCTACGGACCTTAAACCGAACTTCATACGAGTCAAGAAACGCGATGACGAACGTGCCCGCATCGGACGATGAAGGCTGGCTGTGTTATCCCAAAAAAACGGGGCAGACTCCAGTGCGGAGTCTGCCCCGAAAAGAGAATGGCAAAGCAAGAACGTCAATGGACGAGAAAAGTGTCCGCAAGTCTCATGGCCATCACATCCCACCTGCCAAAGGGATGGGTGAGCGAGCGTTACTCCTGCTCGGACTCCTCAGCCTGCTTACGGCTGCGGATGAGGTGTGCCACGCCAATGCACAGCACCGCGCCACCAGCGATCCAAGTGAAGGTCACGCCGTTAAGACCGGTCAGTGGGAGGCCAACCTGCTTGGTATCGCCAACGGTGATGTTGAAGTAGCCATCGGTGACCTTGTCCGAGCCGGCCTGCGCCGTTAGCCTGTTATCACCGGCATTCTCATCGGTAAGGCCAGCGATGACCTTGTCACTCTGGTTCTTGCTATCAAGCGTGCCAGAGAGCGCAGTAAGACCAGCGTTCGGATCAATGGTGTTCATGGTCGGCTTGATCTCGAAGGTGAAGGGTTCGACCTTGGTGTAACCATCGGGAGCAGAAGTTTCCGTGACCGTATAGACGCCAGCATCGAGACCGGTAAGCGTAATGACACCATCGGGGTTCATCGAAAGCTCAACCTTGTTGTCGCTCAAAGTGCCGTCACTCTTGACATATTTAACGTTTGCGCTGTTCTCGTCACCGTTAGTTGTGTCACCAGCTGCGATGGTGAACGTAGCACCTTCCAGCGCCTTCTCAGTGCCAAGGTCAACCTTGTTGATCTTGAGGCCGTAGGTGTAGTCCTTGACCGTATCGGATTCCGAGGTGCCAGTACCTGCGACCATGGGGTTGTTAGAATACTCGAGCGTAACAGTATTGGGGTTGCCCTCCAGCTTGTTGTTGGCCCCTGCAATAACCGCCTTTGCGTTGAGCTTTGCCTTGTAGAAGACAACAATATTGGTGTTGGCATTGATCGTAAGCGTTCCGCCATTTTTCGCGATGGCTGACTTCAGCCCATTGGTTCCATTAAAGTTAACTGTCAAAACACGCTGATTTGACTCAGAAGGGGCATCCACATCGTAGCTAGTCGGATTAATCTCGGTGTATTCACCATTATTCAGCGCATAAACGCTGATCGAGTCAGTGATGTAGTCGAGACCGTCCGTCAGCTGATCCTTGAACTTGTAGGAATAGGTGTCGTAGCTATCGTAGTTGTCCGCAATCGTACCGGTGAGCCGGTAGTTGACCTCCTGGCCGATCTGGGAGTCGGCAGCGTCCACCCAGTCAATCTCGCCGGTAATGTCACCGCCCTTCACCTTAGAATCATCGAGGATCTTTTTCTCAACCGTGGGGATGCTGGTCTTCTCATGGACAGTTACGGCGCTACCGCCCACGACTGCAAAGATCGGGGACGTGCCAGTGTTCGGCTTGGTCGAATCGAGATCGCTGGTCACAAACAGGTAGTAACCGTTGCCATTCGCCAGATCAGGAGTCCAAGAATTACCAGTAGGGATGTTAGTCGCGGCAGGTTTCTCACTCTTAACGGCATTCGCAACTGCGTAGAGAACATTGTTGGTAGCGATTCGCGTTCCATCAGTCGATGTTGATCCTGCAGTAGTGGAACCCGCATGTGCCATGAGGAAGTCGGCTACTTCCTGGGCCGTAGGTTTGTCAGACAGCTGATCCTTAACCTCCAAGCCGCCATAACCCTTCCAGTCTTTCCTAATGGCATCAATCACCTTCGTGCTAACCGTATCGCTCGCCCACGTGATGTTCTGAGCGGTCTTGCCACCGTTTTCAGTGTCGGTCACCGTAGCCTTAAAGATCTGGTACGCCTTGAACGTGGTGCCATCGTTTTTCTCGGCCTGACTAATGGTGATGCTGCCGTCACCCTCGGCCGCAAACGCCATGGTCACCGGGGCCATGACGCCACCAAAGCTCAACGCTGCTGTGAGGCCGGCGGTTACTGCCAGGCGTGCGATGTTCTTGCTCATGCTCATCTTCTTTTCCTCTGCTTTCTGCTTGAAGTTCATTTGATCTAAATCTGTCTGTCTGTGTCTTAGCATCTGCTTCGCTACGTCTCGCCCCGCTCTCTGTGGGGCTGCCAGCTACTCTTTATGGCTGCCACCTCCCCGCTTGACCAGGAGCGCGACCACGATGAGCGCGGCTCCGGCGACCGCTGCGGCGGCCGCGGCGTACATTGCCATATCGCCAGTCGAGGGCATAAAGCCTCCGGTGGTAATGCTAGGGGGTGTGCCGGTGGGCGTGTTGATGAGCGACGCCTCCAGGCTGCCCGTCGACCCGTCCGCGCTGTCGGCGCGCAGGGGCGACTCGGCCGTGATGGTGAGCTTGGGCTTGGCGGCGGCCACCTGGTCGACGTCCAGGCCCTCGGCCTTGACTGTCACAGAGCGTGTGCCCTCAAAGGCGGTGTAGCCCTTGGGCGCCTTGAGCTCGCGGACTTCCAGCTTGCCCGAGTCCACGCCCGAGGCGGTCACGCGGCCGTCCTCGCCCGTGGTGACGGTGGCCTTGCCCTCTGTATCCCACGTGCCGTCGGCCGCCAGTGTGCGACCGCGGTCGTCGGCGATGCTCAGGACCGCCCCGGCAAGCGGCTTGTCGCCGTCGCTGCCGCGCTTGGTGAGCGCGAGATCCCAGGTGTAGGCGCACGCGTCATCGCTCGGCGTGCGGGTGAAGCCGGCGTCGCCGGACTGGTCGGCAAAGGGAGAGCGCGGGTAGCGCAGGTAGACCTCGTTGGGGTTGCCCTTCGCGATGCCGTGGTTGCATGCGCTGCTGAGCGGCGCGTTGTACACGGCGACCACGCGGGCGCCCGCGGTGAAGGCGTCGGCCCCGCCGAGCGCGGCGATGAGGTCGCCGGTGCGCGCGGTGAAGGTCCCGTCCGCCGCCACCTTGGTGGCGCACTGGGCCGTGATATCGGTCCAGCCCCGCGCGGGCTCGGTGCCGGCGCGCCCGTCCTTGCCGGTCGAGACGGCGTCGAAGCCGCCGTCCGCGCCCGCCGCCACGTACACGCGCATGCTCGCGGCCACCTTGGAGGGGTCGAGCCCCGCGCCCATGGTGTCGACGAACCGCACCGTATAGGTGTCGTAGGCCGTGAGGCCCGCCGGGACCGTGGCAGAGAGGCGCCAGTACAGGTTGTCGGCGACAGTGGCGTCGGCGGCCTTCTGCCATGCGGCGGCGCTGTCCTCCAGCACGTGCTTGGCAACCTTGGGCGTCGCCGCCTTGGGCTTGACGGTGACGGCGCTGCCGCCGACCAGGGCCATGATCGGCGCGGTGCCGGCCTCGCCCTGGGCGATGGCGTCGTCGTCGGCGACGATGAGCCAGTAGCCGCAGGGCAGCTCGGCCGCCGTACCCGCGTTAAGGGCCACAGACACGGCACCAGAGCTCTGGAGGGAACGAGCGAGCTGTGCGCTCAGCGCGCTCGTAAGGTGGGAATCGGTGTTGAGCCACTCGGCAGCTTCCTGCGCGGTGGTCTGGGAATTGGGCATGCCCGCGCTGCGCAGCACTGGCAGGACGGCGTCGCGCGCGGCGTCGCTTGCCCAGGCGAGGTCGGTGGCGATCTTGGCGTCGCTGTCGCCGTCGACGACGTTGGCGCTAAAGATCTGGTAGGCGTCGTAGCTGCGCGCCACGGTGCCGCTCACCGTGATGGAACCGGTCGAGGTCGGCGCGGCCTGCGCGGAAGCGGGGAACACAACCGCGCAGGTGCCGATCAGGAGGGCAAGCAGCGCAAACAAGATTGGGAAGGAGCAAACTTTCTTATTCACGACGCTCGCCTCCCTTCGCATTCGCCTTGCGACGAATGTGCATCCAGGCCGCAGCAGCGCAAAGCACCGCCGCGCCGGCAAGGTACGTCAGAGTGACGCCCGACATACCAGAAAGGGGCAAAGAGGTGGAGTAGGTGTTGGTGAAGGTGGGGGTGGAGTCGGTGAGGTTGTGGTCCGTGTCGGTGGTCACTTCATTGCCGTCACGATCCTGAATCTGCTTGTAGGTCGCAGTGACGTTGATCTTGTGGTCAGTGTTATCAACTGCATTGACCGTAATCTGATAAATCGACTGGTCGTACTTGTAGTTCGTAAACGGCGTGGTCGGCTGCTGCTCGCGAACGTAATAAGTAAAGGTCTTGCTTGCACCGCGGCCAGTGGAGTCAGTCGGAAGTTTGTTGAGTTGATCGAGTTTGTACTCGATCTTGTCGAAGCTCAGGGTCTGGGACTTGCCGCCGTCGGCAGTGGTGATAATCTCGCCCTTGAGGTTGGTCACAACCGTCTTGGCATTTTTGAAGTCCGCGTTATCCGCAAACTCGAGCTTAAACTCCTTCATCTCGCCGCCCTTTACGACCTTGGTCACCTTAGGAGTCCAGGTGCCGGTAGAGGTGTACGGAGTGTACTTGTTGGTGAAGGTCTTTTCCCCGCCGGGGCCGTTAATCGAATAATAGCCTTGGTCGTCCTTTTCCAGCGAGTTAGTTGAATCTCCCGGACTCACGCTTGTGATCGTGTAGTTGTGAACGTAAAGAGGAACGTCCGAGTTTGGATTTTCCCTGCTCGGCACCTTCATGAGTAGCGTTTGGTTGTCCTGAACCGTCACCACAATCTTGTACACGGCTGGGTCGTACGTGATGTCGAGATCATTGCCAGCATTTTCGACCAAGTAGTATGTAATCTTGTTAGCCTCAACAGTCTTATCAATGAACTGTTCGCCAAGGTCAAAGGTGATGTTACCGTCCGCATCATTCTTGGCGGTTCCGACCAAGGTGCAGCCGCCACTGTTGAATGTCTTGTCATTCCAAGAGGGCTCCGTCGCGCCATCCGAATCCTTACGGTAGACCGAGAAGGAGAACTGGTCTTTGGCGAGCGCTATGCTTTCCTCGGTCTGCTTATTTTTCATTTTCAGCGCCTTGGTTGCCTTCAGCTTAAGGCTCGGATAGACATACGTATCCGCAGGCACGCCCAAGTACAGGTCGCCGTTCGACATGATGCCGCCGCCATGGTTCCAGGAATAATTGCCCGTGATGAACGTTGTCGCAACTTTTTGCGCATTGATCGCGGCTTCGTCTTGAGCTGTAACACCCGAGCTCAGGCCGATGCTGTTATATACCTGCACGCCACCGTTAGCGGGGATAGTAATGGCTTGCGTAAGCTCTTTACTTCCCGAGTATTCGGCGTCACCGCCGCCAAGCATTTTGCCAATCACCGCCGCGATCGGGGTCTTATGACCCTCCGCCGCAAGGAAGAAGTCCGCGTGGCCGTTTTCGCGAAAGAAAGAACTATTGTAGGCGTCAGTATCCTGGTTCTTTTTTTGGACAAGGCCTTCGTAGCCACCAGCGGATAGGTGAGGGGCGCCATCGTTGCCTCTATTGTTTTCAGGATCATAGTCATTTGCACCCTGCTGGTTTAGAGCAGACGTATTGCCAAAAATTGCCGTGCCGTCGGTATTCGTCACCAAGGTCTTACCCGTCGGGCAAACCGCAACGCCGCCACCGTAGCCACCGGCCTCATTGCTGCTTATATAGGAGTTATAGACAAATAGCCTGCCCGCATTAGATGCGGTATCCGAATCGCCCTGGACAAAGATACCGCCTCCGCCCCAGTCAAAGCGAGACATGCAGGAGTTATTAGTGATATAGACTGGAGTAGATTTTGACGCACCTTCTATCATCGCGTCAACCATCTGGCCCACGCGAATGCCAGCACCCTCGGAACGGTTGCTCACGTTTGCGGCAATAGTTCCCCCCGTAATGTTGAGCCATGCCATTGTCTCGCGAGAACTCGCCCCGTGTCGATCGACATCGGTAATGTAAACGCCACCGCCAGCTTCCTGAGAATAGTTACCCGTAATCTGGCCGCCCGAAATGGTGACATGAGTACCGTTTTTAGCGGCAAGTCCAGCACCGCCATGATCGCCATAACCATCCTTGCCACAGAACTTGGCATATTTATTGTTAGTGATGTAGCCGCCGGAAACAGTAACGCTGCCGCCCGAAGCCATGATGCCGCCGCCGAAACCAGCACCAGAAGGAAGCGTGCTGTTGCCGGAGATTACGCCATTAGTCATGGTGACCGTGGAGTCTTTAGCATACACACCGCCGCCACTAGGAGCACTGTTGCCAGCAATTACGCCACCGGTCAAATTAAGGGTCGAGGCATCACCTTTCTCGTTGGACACCATAATGCCCGCGCCCGCACCCGAGCTAGAAGCGCCACACACGTAGCCGCCGCTCATGTTGACGGCAGAGCCGTTCTCGGCATAGATGAGGTTGCCGACGTTGCAATTATCCTTTTGGGTAAGTACGCCACTGTCGAGATTAAACGTACCGCCCGCATAAACGTTGATGAGCCTCATCGTGGAGCCGGCAGCGGTACCCACGATGGCACCGTTGATGCTGACCTCGTGCCTATAGAGAGTCTCGGTTGTCCCCGTACCGTTCGGCGTCGATTCGGTCACGTAATACGTGAGCTTGGTCGGAATGCCAGAGCTGGTGTCGTACTCCATCGAGGCGACTCGCCCATTATTATCGCCATTCTGAACCGACTTTTGATCCTGCCCTTGGCTAGAATCTTTAAGGGTAAGCGTCGCGCTATTGGCGATGTTGAAGAGCGGCTTGGTTGAATTGTCACCCGAATGCGTGATTTTACAGCCGTTTAAGTTCAGCGTTATTTTAATGCCGCTGTTAAGTGTGATTTCGCCAGCATAGTCAATATCAGCTGTAAGCTTAAAACTGGCTGCTTGATTTTCCCCAACGCTTAGAAGCTTTGCTCGCAAATCTTCGGCATTATTAATATCTGTAGTTGCCTCTTCGCTCTCCACAGCCTCCTCGGCTGACAAGACAGCGTTAGCGTCCATCGCTTCATTATCTTCTGCCTGGGACTTGTCCTTGGACTGCTCCTCCGACTGGGTATCGTCGTCGCCGGTCTCAGCATCATCGCTATTCTGGTTTTCGGCATCCCCGTTGGCAGTGTTGTCTACGCCAGTAGACTCACCTGAGGAACCCCCCCCCCATCACAGTTTCCTCGGCAGAAACTGCCTGGGCATCGTTGGCAATGGCCTGCGAGATCGGGGGCATGACGAGCGACAGTACCAGGCTCAAAACGGAGGCTCCGCACAAAACGCCTGCCAGTACACGGCGCGTCACTTTTTTACTCTGCTCAGATTTGTCTGAATTCGCTTTCATCGATGTCTCCTCCCCAAGAGACCGCGATCTTGCTCTTTCACCATCAAACGTATCTGCGCAATCTGTAATTGCGCTCGTTTAGTAATGCAATTATAACGATTGTTTAAACATCTGAGCAACAAAACCGACATTTTTGTAGCGAGTTCTCAATTCTCTTGACATTTGCTCAGATTTACCTTCGTTTATTCGCTATCTATTATTTGTTTCTGCTGGTAATTTAGTTGCCTATTATTTTTTAATGGCATTAGATTTATTTGCACAACATTTTGCTCAAGAGCAAACATCCTGTGAACGGTCGAAAATCGACCGTGAGCGGTAGGTCATTAACCGGGATGAATATCCTACCAAATTGATGAGAATATCTTTAACCCATCGGTAGTTAGAAGCGTGATGTTCAGACAACAATATTTGAATTTTCGCACAGATTTTAGGTATCAATTCGCCCAAATCGCCTGAGGCCACCGCAAAAAGAGCCTGCCCCCTTCTGCGGTGGTTCTCCCCCAGCGCTACAGCAGATGTTCCTCGATAAAGATCGCGATGCCGTCTTTGTCGTTGCTGGCGGTTACAAAATCGGCGGCGGAGCAGGTGGCGTCGCTGCCATTTGCCATGGCCACCCCCACGCCGGCGTCAGCCACCATGCAGGTGTCGTTATCGGCATCGCCAAACACGCAGATGTCCTGGAGCTCCATGTCGTTGAGCTCCGCCACGCGCACAAGGCCGCGCGTCTTGGACACGCGCGGATCCATGAACTCGTAGAGCCGCTGCGTGGTTTGCAGAGCCGCCGCCTTAACAGTGTTATCGGCAAACGTCGACGCCCGCTCAATCACCCGCGGCATTACCTCGGGCGCCATGGTAAACATCACCTTGGGCTGCGGCTCGCGCAAAAACTCGGCAAAATCGACCACCTGGTAGGGCACGCCGTCGACGCGCGACAGGTGCTCGACGCACGCGTTGCTCTCGGGCACGTAGAACACGCCGTCTCGGGGGCAGACGGGCGTTGCCGGAAGGTCCGCCATGTGCTTGCAGATGCGCGCGATAGTCTCGCCCAGCAGTGGATAGCTCAGCTCGTTGATGTCGTGCGCGCGGTCGATGACCTCGGCGCCACCGCAGCCCACGAGCACGTCCACCAGGCCTTCGATGCCCCAGAGCTCGTACATGGCCTCGGTCGCATGGGCGTCGCGCCCGGTGCACAGGCCAAAGAGCACGCCGCGCTCGCGCAGGGCGCGGATCGCCGCCACGGTGCGCGGGGACACCGTGTGCTGGCTCGTGAGCAGCGTGCCGTCGATATCGCAGAACACGGCTTTGATGTGGCTGAAGGTGGTGTCCATGGGGGCCTTTCTGGGTTGTGCGGCGGTGTGGGGTGTGGTCGTGAACGGCGTACATGGTATACCAAGGCGCAGCCGCGGCCCGTCAAAGCAAAAACCACCACAAAGGTGCCTGGCCCCTTTGTGGTGGCCGGACCAGAAGGGTGGCCTGGCCCGAGGTGCAAAGCATCACAACATTCGATGTTTTTCGGCAAAATCGCAATTTTCATCGAATGTTGTGATGGTTTTTACTGCCTTGCGGCACGATCAAAATGTCGGCGTCCAAACAGCAGCAGTGCCGCGGGAACCGCCGTCACGACCATGCCCGCACCAACGAGCGTCTGCTGCACGCCAAATGTCGCCGCCAGCCACGGGGCAATCGCCAGCGGCGCCACGCCGGCGAACATATTGCCAAAGCCCATGACCGAGTTCACGCGACCGAGCTGCTCGAGCGGTGCCGTCGTTTGCACGATGGTGTTGTGGAGCGGGTTGACGATGCCCCAAGCTATGCCCAGTGCAATCTGGCCGACAAGGGCCACGCCCACGTACGGCGTCCCCACATAGAGCAGGCTTCCCAGGCCCACGGACATAAGCGCCACGAGCAGCGTTTTAAGGTTGACCAGGTGCGGCGGCAAGCGGAGCGCGAGCACGGCACCCAGCACCGCGCCGACACCGCAGGCAGACGAGAGCCAGCCCATCCACTCAACGCCAACGTGCAGAACATCGCGATAGAAAAACGACTCGAGCGGATCGAAGGCACCGTAGCCAAAGTTCGAGAGGAAGATGATGCAAAACAGCAGGGCGAGAACGCTGTTGGTAAAGACTGTCTTGATGCTGGCTGCGAAGGTAGCGCGGGAGGATGCGCTGGGGTTGGAGCTTTGTCCCGCACGCTCCCCTTCCTCTGCCGAATCGGCATCCGCATGCCCGGCGACATGGCTGGTCTGCGGCCTAAAGCCCCAACCGGCGACGAGCGCCAGCACGGTAAAGAGCATCATGAGCACAAACACCGCGCGCGACGACGCAGCCGCCGCGACAAAGCCGCCCAGCGTGGGGCCAACGATGATACTCACGTTTGAAAACATGGCGATGGCGGAGTTGATGTCTTTGAGCTCGACAGGATCGTCGGTGAGGTAAGCCGGATAGGATGTGGCGACGGGCTGGGCGAATCCCATCACAAAGCCCAGAAACACCGCGCCGAGTAGGACGACGCCGGTCGCGCTGCCAAAGGCGATGATTGCCGTGCCAGTTGCGAGAGCGCCGATGATGCTCAGCAAGAAATGGCGGCGCGGACCCCATGCGTCGAGCGCAGCGCCACCCGCAAAGGATCCCAGGATCACGAAAACGTTCATAAACAGAACGGCCAGCGATGTCGCCACGACTGAGGCATCGTCCGCATAGGTGAGCGTTCCGATGACGCCGATAAAATAACTGGTCTGAAACCCGGTGTAGATGAGAAAGCGCATCGCCACCAGCCGCTTGGCCTGCACGGACAGCGATGATTGAGGCTTTGAGAAAAGAGATGCGAGCATGGAGACTCCTTGTTTCATACGAATGCGGACGGCGGGCATTCACCACCGTCTGTCAAATCAATCTATCCGCATGAAACGTTAAGGACACATCAAGCCCCTTTTCTCCGTTTTTCGCCCGTCATGAACTACTTGGTAGATTGTAAGGCATGTCCCACGCATCTACCAAAGAAAAAACCACCACAAAGGTGCCTGACCCCTTTGTGGTGGTTGCGACGTTTACGCTGGTTGAGACTTGGCTAGGCCAGGTCGGCGCCGTTGGACTCGATGACCTTCTTGTACCAGAAGAAGCTGTCCTTGCGGCTGCGGGCGAGCGTGCCGTTGCCGTCGTTGTCCTTGTCGACGTAGATAAAGCCGTAGCGCTTCTTCATCTCGCCGGTCGAGGCGCTCACCAAATCGATGCAGCCCCACATGGTGTAGCCCATCAGGTCCACACCGTCCTCGATGGCAATCTCCATCTGCTTGATATGCTCGCGCAGGTAATCGATGCGGTAGCTGTCGTGAATCGAACCGTCCGCCTCGACCTCGTCCACCGCGCCCAGGCCGTTCTCGACAATCATCAGCGGCACCTGGTAGCGGTCGTAGACCTCCTCCAGGTAGTAGCGCAGGCCCTCGGGGTCGATCGCCCAACCCCAATCGCTCTTCTTGAGATACTCGTTGCCGGCGCCACCAAAAATGTTGCCTTGCTCCAGCAGCACCGGATCGGCCGTGGCGGTGGCGCTCATGTAGTAGCTAAAGCTGTAGAAGTCGACCTTGCCGACGGCCAGCGTGGCGGCGTCCTCGGGCGAAACCTCCACGTGCACGCCTTCGCGGAGCCACACGCTGGGCGCCCACGAGGGATACGCACCGCGCACCTGCACGTCGCCGCAGTAGAAGTTCATCTCGCGCTGCTGCTTTTGTGCGGCCAGAACGTCTGCCGGATTGCACGTGTGCGGGTAGCAGGCGTTGCCGGCGATCATGCAGCCGATCTTGTTCTGGGGATCGATCTGATGGCCCATGGTGACGCACTTGGCGCTCGCCAGGAACTGGTGGTGCAGGGCATCGAAGCGCGCCTGTGGATCGTCCCAGTCGCAGTTGCCAAAGGCCATGGGCGTGTCAGTTGCCTTGGGCACCATGCCGCCGCCCATCACGCCGCCAAAGCCGCCCATGAGCAGGCAATTGATCTCGTTAAAGGTGAGCCAGTAGCGCACCAGGCCCTTGTATTCGGTCATGACGGTGCGGACGTAGTTGAGGTAGAAATCGATGAGCTTGGGATTCTTCCAGCCGCCGTAGTTTTTGGACAGGCCATAGGGCAGCTCGTAGTGGCTGAGGGTAACCATGGGCTCGATGCCCTGCTCCTGACAGGCCTGGAACACGCGGCGGTAGAACTCGATGCCGGCCTGGTTGGGCTCGGCCTCGTCGCCGTTGGGGAAGATGCGGCTCCAGTTGATGGACATGCGGTAGCACTTAAAGCCCATCTCGCCAAAGAGCTTGATGTCGTCGAGGTAGTGATGGTACATATCCACGGCCTCGTGGCTGGGATAGTGGTACTGGGGCAGAATGCCGTCGGTAATGTGGCGCGGCTCGGAGACCGTACCGCCGGTCATGATGTCGGGAACACCGAGGCCCTTGCCGTCCTCGTTGTATCCACCTTCGCACTGATTGGCGGCAGTGGCGCCGCCCCACAGAAATCCATCGGGAAAAGCCATGTTGGCTCCTTTCGTACGTGTTGGGGGTGGTTGCGCGGACGTCGAAGCGGCGTCCGCAGGGAAATTTGCGTCCGGAGCGAGGCCCGCGCAGGAACCGCCGCCACGAAACCGGCCTATCTACTACTTTTTACCGCAAACCCCTGACCACACCGCAATTGCCAAAAATAAAACCGCAGGTAGACGGCTTGGCGATTTTTGGTAAACCGCCGTATGGTTGGCCCCTACCGTTAAAAGGTAGTAGATAGGCCAGTTTCGTGGCGAGGCCTCTATCGACGCCTGTGCGGGACCCCTCGTCCATTTGAAAAAAGCCGGCGGGGCGCTCCCCCGCCGGCCTGGTACCGAGTCTTTGTCGTTTGGGCTACTTGGCAGCCTCGGGCTTGTAGGTGACGAACTCGATCGCGAAGCCCACGGCGGCACCCACGAGCGAGGCAACAATAGCCCAGATCATGTGGTTGATGCCGTTAACACCGGAGGGGTCGATGAAGGACAGCCAGTTGAAGACGCCCAGACCGCCGGACATGTACACCACGGCGCCGGAGATGCCGATGATGAGGCCACCCACAGCAGAACCGATGCTGGCGTTGATGAAGGCCTTCTTATCGGGCAGGGCGACACCGTAGATAGCGGGCTCGGTGACGCCAAAGAAGAAGGCAGAGATCATGGCCGGCAGCGCGATGCCGCGGAACTTCTCGTCCTTGTTCTTGAGATACATGGCAAAGAGCACGGCGCCCAGCGAGAAGGAGTGGGCGATAACGGAGCCCAGGATGTAGTCGTGGCCCAGAGTGGACAGGTTGACCAGCGCGATGGGCACGAGCGACCAGTGGAAGCCAAAGATGACCAGGCACATCCAGAAGGCACCGACGAGGGTGCAGCCCAAGAGGGAGCCGATCATGGGCAGGCCAAACAGCAGTGCGAAGAACTCACCGAGCAGGTTGGTGATGAGCGTGGCGATGGGGCCAATGACCAGGTAGCCAAGGGTAACGGTGACGCTGACGACGATCAGCGGGGTGAAGAACATCTTCATAGAAGCGGGCATCCACTTCTTAACCCAGTGCTCGAGGGTGGAGCCAAACCAAACCATGAGCAGGATGGGGATAACGGAGCTGGTGTAACCCGAGGCAGGCATGATGAGCGGCAGGCCCAGGAACGTGGTGTACCAAGAGAAGGTACCGGCAAAGCCGAGCTCGACGGAGCCGACAACCTCGCCCGAGGTCAGGGCAACCATGGTGGGATACACCAGGGCAAAGGCAATGGCCATGCCGTTGAACTCGCTCATCTTGAACTTCTTGGCGGCGGTGTAGCCAAGCACCACGGGCAGGAAGTAGAACATGCCGTCGGCGACGGTGTAGAGCAGCGTATAGGCGCCGTCGTTGGCAAAGCTCGGGACCAGGAAGGTAGCGAGCGCCAGCAGGCCCTTCATGATACCGGCGGCGGCGAAGGTGCCGAGCATGGGGGCGAAGATGCCCGAGATGAGGTCGATGATCACATCGGTAGCGCTCTTGGGAGCGGCCTCGTCGTCATCGGCGTCGACGGCGCCGCCGTCGCTAAAACCGCCGGCCTTGAGGACGGCATCGTAGACGTCCTCGACGATGTTGCCCACAACAATCTGGTACTGGCCGTTGGCGCGCATGACCTTGATGACGTTGGGCAGCTGAGAGATTGCCTCGTCGTTGGCCTTCGACTCGTCCTTGAGCTTAAAACGAACGCGGGTAATGCAGTGCGCCACGCACTTGACGTTGGACTTACCGCCAACCAGCTCTACGATCTGGGAAGCAAGATCGTCGTATTTACCTGCCATGATCTGTCCTCTCTTTTCCAAATTTCGACAAAAATATCCCCTACCGCGAGCCGGTACCTTGCCCGCAGTTAGAAACCAAAAAGGATTGTTGCGATTGCCGCCGGGCTGGCGGCTTTACTCACTCGGTCTGCGAAGCCGATCGCAGACGGTTGATATGCATCATCAGATACAAGAGTTCCTCGTCCGAGCAGCTCTGCTTGAACTCTTTCTCGAACACGCGGTTGATGGCGTATGCGCACTGGTAGGCCTCGGGAAAATCGCGGGCGGCCTGCATAAACAGTGAGGAGTTCTCGGTCTGCGTGCACTTGCCCTTGCAGAGGCGGCGAACCAAAAAGCGCAGGTGCGCAAGAAAGCGAATGTAGCAGTACGACGCCGTGTCGAGCGAGCAGCCAAGCTGCTTTTCCACGGAATGGGTCACCTCGTCGAGCACGCGGGTGCTCTTCATGATGAAGTCCATGTCCTTGGCGCGGCCCATGCCATCGACCTCGGCGTTAACGATGTGGAGCGCGATGCTCGTGGCCTCGTTCTGACCCAGCTTGGCGCCGGTGTGCTTTTGCACGATGGCGAGCGCGGCCTGGCCGATCTCGAGCTCGCGCGGGTAGATGAAGGCTACCTCGTGCTCGAGCGGGTTGGGAGCGCTGAGCTGGTCGTCGTCGCACTGGACGGCAAACTGCAGGTGATCAGCCAGGATAAAGGGCAGGCCACCGGATAGCTTGCAGCCAAGCTGCTGCGACGCGAAGCAGGCAATGTCGCTCGCGGCGAGCAGGACGTCGTCGGGAAGGGTGCCCACCATATCCTGCAGGCTCTCGGGAACGTTATAGAATTTGCGCTGGATAAGGGACTCATCGGCAAGCTCGTAGGGCATCTCGTGGAAACCGATGCCCTTGCCAAAGACAACAACCTCTCGGCCGTCATCGCTGGCGGCAAGAGCAACGTTATTGTTGATCTTCTTTAAAATGAGCATGAAAAAACTCCTCGGACATCGGCGCTAGACGACGGGGCGATATTCCTCGTCTTCTATTATGCGCAAGTGATGCCTCCCGAGGAGTAACAAACTTGTGAGCACGTGGGTGATTCTAGGATGAAACCTGGACGTTGTGTGGGGTACGAGCCGTTCTTTACCGGTGAACGGTAGAAAAACATCGGCGAACGGTACCTGCCAAAAAGGGACAGGTTTATTTTGGCAGGTTTTATCTGGGCAAACGCCGAGGGCGGTGTCCTTCGCCGCTACTCCCTTGGCGTGCCGTAGGGGTTGAAGAGGTCCACGTAGGTAAAGTTCTCGCCGTCAAAATCGAGCTCGAGCATGGCACAGTTGCCGATGCGGTTCTTGAGGTCGAGCGGCTCCACGCCCACCGCGCGCATGACCTGCGCCGTCGCCGCACCGTGGCTCACGCAGAGCACGCTCTCGTGACCGGGGCGCTGCATGATCTCGGTGATGGTCTTCATCAGGCGCTCGCGAAGCTCGACCTCGTCCTCGCCGCCATATTGCTTAAAGAAATCACCATAGGGCAGCTTGGGGTTGAGGTCCTCGCTGGCACCCTCAAAGCGGCCGAAGTTCCATTCCTTAAGACCCTTGACGCGGGTATAGGGCATGCCGGGAAACGCGAGCTCAAGCGTGTCGCACGCGCGCTCGGAGGTGCTGGAGTAGGCGTGATCGAACGAGATGCCGCGCTCGCGCACAAGGTCGCCCACGGTCTTTGCCTGCTCGATGCCGAGCTCGGTAAGCGGGGAATCGCACCAGCCCTGTTTGCGACGAAGCAGGTTGAAGAGCGTTTGACCGTGACGCATAAAGTACAGCTTGGACATAGTTGCCTCCATAATCGCAATCGTTTGTCAGCGATTATGGCACCTTAAAGTAACTTTAAGTCAATACATGTTAGCCAAAATATCGCAAAAGCGTCCAGCCCCTCGTGGTGGAACTGGCATTTGCCCAGATAAAACCTGCCAAAATAAACCTGTCCCTTTTTGGCAGGTTTTAGGCGAGGTGATCTTGGATGAGATCGCAGATGGCTCGGGCGTCGTTGATGTTGATGGCTCGGGTCGCGAAGCCGGCGTCGAAGGCCTGGCGTGCCAGGGCCTCGTTGCAGGCAAGGGCCAGCGTGTGACCGTCGACCAGGTCGAGTGAGCTCTTGCCGCGCAGACGGTCGACACCGGAGCGCGCGACCACGATGTTGTCGAAGCCCTCGGTCTTGTAGCCCTCAATGATCACCACGTCGACATCGTTGTAGCGCGACAGCAGCTCGCGCGCGGGCATCTCGTCCTCCTCGCGCGTGTCGGCGTACTCCGCCCAACGCGTGGCGCAGATGAGGCCCACATGCTTGGATCCGGCTTGGTGATGGCGCCAGGTGTCCTTAGCGGGTACATCGATATCAAAGCCGTGATGCCCGTGATGCTTGAGCGAACCCACGCGCAGACCGCGGCGGGTGAGCTCGGCAATGACCTTCTCGACGAGCGTGGTCTTGCCCGAGTTCTGGTAGCCGATAAACGCGATCGCGGGGACGGCCGGTGTCGGAGCTGCGGGCGCGACGGCGACGGGTGCGCTCGCGGGCGCGGCACCGTCAGCGGCCACGGCTTCAACAGCAGCGGCCTGACGCCCTGCACGATCCCACACGCCCGAGCGGCCGCCCTCCTTGTGCAGCAGGCGCACGTCGACGATCTCCATGCCGCGATCGACCGCCTTGCACATGTCATAGATCGTTAGGCACGCGGCACTCGCTCCAGTCAGAGCCTCCATCTCAATACCCGTCTTGCCCGTCACGCCCGCCGTGACCAGCACGTGAAAGCCAACCTGCCCGTCCGTGCGCGCCGGCACCCAGCCCTCGGGCACGTCCTCGGCAGGCGTCCCCGCCGCAGCGATGGGCGCAATGTCGCATTTACTCTTGGTAATGAGCAGCGGATGACACATGGGGATGATGTCGCTCGTGCGCTTGATGGCCATAATGCCCGCCACGCGCGCGCAGGCAAGCACGTCGCCCTTTTTGGCGCGGTCCTGCAGCACCATGGCCTGCGTCTCGGAGTGCATAAGAATGGTGCCCTCGGCGATGGCAATGCGATGGGTCTCGGCCTTGTCGGACACGTCGACCATGCGCACCTCGCCCTTGGCGTCCACGTGCGTCAGCTCGTCGCGACGGGCATCGCGGGCGGGCTCGGCGACAGCGCTGGCAGTCGGCTGCGCGGGCACGGCGGCGTTGCCTGTATTCGCCGCAGCCGTGACTTTGTGGGCAGACATCGCGGCCCTGCGAGCGGCCTTGGTGGCATCGGCGTACCTGCTCTTGGCCATATGATCATCCTCCGATTTGGGACATAAATCGTTGCGTGCCCTCAATTATCGCGTGTTCCTGCGGTTTGTGGGCCACGGCATCGCGCCAAATCGAAACTACCTGCATATCATCACCACGGCGCAGGGCATCGCGCACCGAATACTCGGCATCACTGAACAGGCACGGACGCACGTTACCGTCGGCCGTCAGGCGCAGACGGTTGCAATTCGCGCAAAAATGGTTGGACATGGCGCTGATGAAGCCGACCGTTCCCGCCGCGCCCGGAAAGTGCCAATAGCGCGCAGGGCCCGCGCCGGCAGGAGCGTCGTTGATGTCGAGCGGCTCGAGCTCGCCCAGTCCCGTCGCGGCGGCCCCGGCATTGATGCGCGCCCGCAGCTCGTCGCTCGGCACGGTATCGCTCGCGTCCCACAGCTCGGGATTGAGCGCGGGCGCGTGAGGGTCTACGGCACAATGCGAGCTCGTGTGCTCATCGCCGATGGGCATGTATTCGATAAAGCGCAGGTGGATGGGGCGGTCGACGGTCAGCCGCGCGAGGGCCGCCACATCTTGGTTGAGTCGGCGCACGACAACGCAGTTGACCTTAACGGGCTCAAAGCCCCAAGCCAGCGCCGCGTCGATGCCAGCCATGGTCTGCTCGAGTCGACCCAGGCGCGTGATCTTTCCAAAGAGCGTAGGGTCGAGCGTGTCGAGCGAGATGTTGACGCGGTTAAGCCCCGCGTCTTTGAGCTGCGGCGCCAGCTTGGGCAGCAAGGCGCCGTTGGTGGTAAGCGAGATGTCCTCGATCTGCGGAATCGCGCGGATGTCACGAATGAGCGGGATGATACGGCGGCTGACCAGCGGCTCGCCGCCCGTCAGGCGCACGCGACGAATGCCCTCCCCCGCCACCAGGCGCACAAAGCGGGCGATTTCCTCGGCGCTGAGCAGCTCGTCGTGCGCGCGGGGCGCCACGCCATCGGCCGGCATGCAGTAAATGCAGCGGAAATTGCACTTGTCGGTAACGGCAATGCGCAGGTAGTTGATATCGCGGCCAAAGCCGTCATGTTGCACGTGCCCGTCCACGCAGCCCTCCCCTCACGCGGCGTTTTATTCTTCGGAAAACATAATACCCTACGGGAGAATCATGCCGACACCCGTACGACAGGACAGGCCGCTTCGAGCAAAACGGACTTTCCAAGCCCATCCTCAGCACAGACCATCACAACATTCGATGCTTTTCCCGTTTTTGGCAAAAAACGTCGAATGTTGTGATGGTTTGCCTGCCCACGGCACCCCGCAGAAGGACCGGAACGTCCCTAAAGGACGCCGTCCCAGTGCCGAATCACGAATTCTCGCAGGTCGTTCTGCCGCTTTTGGAACGCTTCGCTTCGGTCGCACTTGAGACCCATAGCGAGCGCAATGGCGTTCATCGCCCGGTGCAATTGCAGCTGGTGGGCAAACTGAGTCCCGGTGAGGACGATCATCCTAAAGCCCAGCGCGCTCAGCACGGTCATACGCTCCGCATCCGACGCGCTGCGTTGTTTATCAAGATGGTCCGAGCCATTGTATTCAATCCCCGTACCGCTCGCAGGCGCATATACGTCGATCTCGAAATACCCGGACTTAGCGAGATACTTGAACTCGTTGGGAACATCGACCCGATGGTTGAGCTCGATCTTGGCGTATCCCAGCCCGCCCTGGGAGCGTTTTGCTACGACCATGATTGCGGTGGCCGTCTCCATGGGCGATCGCGCGCCATCGTGCACGCGCCTGAGCACGGCGGCCGCGCGTATAGCCCCCTGACGAGATCGGTTCTCATTGCAATAGGCAATCAAATCGGCAACGGTATACCTCTGCCCCATCTCGATATAATCGCCTGTCGACAGATGATTCAAATGGTACCGGGCACAGATCTCGTAGCCATATTCCAGCTGCTCGGGTTCGCTCATCCACGAACCCGCTTGGACAAAACACATGACCTCATCAACCACCAGAAGGCCCTCTGCCACCTCGATAAGATGGCCTGGAGGTACCGGCGCTCCAAACACGTGGCACCTAAATCCAGCCGGCGTCGAGCGCTCAAAATCGAAGTTGACGAGCGTATCGATACGATCGAGCTCTTCTCGTGGAATACCAAGCGAAACCAGATAGTCGGTAACGATCCCAACTGCCGTTGAAGCCCTCAGCCCCTTGGCATCGAGTCCCAATTTGGGCAGGCTCGCGGTCGGCTCCGCCTCGATAGCAAGCGAGTCCTCATCGTATAGGCTGCTTGCTCGCGAGAGCGGCTCGGACGGGCGCGCCACGTTGTGGTACAGCCAGGCAGTCTTATGGGACAGGACGATCGGCAGGTCCATGAGCCCTCCAATGGAGTCGGATAACCAACCTTATTCCCCTGCCCACGGGTCCGCACACCTTCGTGCGCAAGAAAGCGATTCCGCCCGATCGAGTGGTAGAAAAACCATCGCAACATTCGATGCTTTTCCCGTTTTTGGCGAAAAACGTCGAATGTTGTGATGGTTTGAGGCTAGGTGAGGGGGCACGGAGGGCCAAAGCATCGTGCTCGAACGGGTTAATCCAACTCTTTTAAGCCATGTGCCAGCTGCCAGTACTCGCCGTGCTGAGCGAGCAGCTCTTCGTGCGTGCCGCGCTCGATGATGCGGCCGTGTTCGAGGACCATGATGGCGTCGGCGTCGCGAACGGTGGACAGGCGGTGCGCGATCATAAACGTGGTGCGTCCGCGCATGATGCGGTCCATGCCGCGCTCGATGAGCTTTTCGGTGCGCGTGTCGATGGAGCTCGTGGCCTCGTCCAAGATGAGCACCGGCGGGTCGGCAACGGCCACGCGCGCGATGGCGAGCAGCTGGCGCTGGCCCTGCGACAGGTTGGCGCCGTCGGCCGTGACCGGTGTGTCGTAGCCTCTAGGCAGGCGGCGGATAAACGAATCCGCGCAGGCAGCCTCGGCAGCGGCGCGCACTTCCTCGTCGGTCGCGTCGAGCTTGCCAAAGCGGATGTTCTGTGCGATGGTGCCGCTAAACAGGTGCGTGTCCTGCAGCACAATGCCGAGCGACCCGCGCAGGCTGGCCTTGGCAATGTGCTTGACGTCGATGCCGTCGTACGTGATCTCGCCGTCATCGACCTCGTAGAAGCGGTTGATGAGGTTGGTGATGGTCGTCTTTCCGGCGCCTGTCGAGCCCACAAACGCGATCTTTTGCCCCGGCTTGGCAAACAGGTTGAGGTCCGTGAGCACACGGGTGCCCGGCACGTAGGAAAAGTCCACGGCATGGAAGCGCACGTCGCCGGCAAGTGGGACCAAGCCGCACGTGAGCTCGGTGCCGTCGGCAGCCACCGCACGGCCCGACTCATCAACGGCAGCCACATCATGCAGGTGCCCGTACGCGCCCACGCCCTGGCCCTCGGGAATCTTCCATGTCCACGCGGCGTCGCCCGTCTGCACCAGCTCCACGCAGCCCTCGTCCACCTCGGGCTCAAGATCCATGGCGGCAAACAGGCGCTCGGCACCGGCCAGCGCGTTGAGCAAAAAGTTGCCCAGCTGCGTAAACTGGTTGATGGGCATGGCGGCCTGGCGTACAAAGACCAGGTAACTTGCAAGCGCGCCCACGTCGGCGAGCCCCTTGATGCAGAGCATGCCGCCCGCCACGGCGACGATGGCGTAGTTGGCATAGCCGATCACCACGGTCATGGGCACCATCGAGTTGGCGTAGGCCTGCGCGGCACCACCGGTGCGGCGCAGCTCTTGGTTGCGCGCGTCAAAACCAGCCACGTTGGCTTGCTCGTGATTAAAGACCTTGATGACCTTTTGGCCCGAGACCATCTCTTCGATATATCCGTCCAAATCGCCCAGCGACGCCTGTTGGGCGGCAAAAAAGCGCTTGGAACGCATGCCCGAGTAGCGCGCGTACAGCACAATGGGCACATCGCACACGAGCGTGATAATCGTGAGCTGCCAGTTGAGGATGATGAGCATGGCCGTGGTGCCGACCACCTGGATGCTCGCCTGAATCACGTTGGCAAAGCTGTTGTTGAGCGCCTCGGAGACGGTGTCGACGTCGTTGGTGAAAAAGCTCATGATGTCGCCCGAGCGCGTGCTGTCAAAATAACTGAGCGGCAGCGTCTGGATGTGCGCGAACAGGTCGCGGCGAATATCGGACACCACACGTTGGGCTGCGCGCACCATAATCTGCGAGTAGCCCAGGGCCGAGAGCACGCCCGCGGCGTAGATGATCGCCGTCAGGATGACCTGCTTGGCGAGCAGTTCCTCCCCGCCCGTAGCCAAACCGTTAACGATAGGGCGCACCATGTAGGTGCCGGCGAGGCTCGCGATGGCGGCGACGGAGGCGAGCACGCCCACCGCCAGCAACGAGAACTTGGCATGCCCCATGTAGGAGAGTAAGCGGCGCACAGTGCGCTTGAGGTCGGCCGGGCGTGCTTGGGCTGCGGTCTTAGGCATGGCGCTCACCCCCTTCCAAGGGCGATTCGCTGGGGACGGAGGAAAACGGATCATTCGCGCAACCATCGTCGCTGCCTCCGGCGGCGTCAGCATCCTCCGCAAACTCCATCTGTGAGGCGTAAATCTCCTGGTATATGTTGTCGCTCGCCAGCAGTTCCTCGTGCGTGCCCACGCCGTGGACACGACCGTCGTCCAACACCACAATGCGATCGGCATCCATGACGCTCGCGATGCGCTGGGCGATGATGAGCACGGTCGTATTGGGAATCCGAGCGATGTGCTCGCAAATCTTAGCGTCGGTCGCCATATCGACCGCGCTGGTGGAGTCATCAAAAATGAGCACGCGCGGATGCTTGAGCAGCGTGCGCGCGATGCACAGGCGTTGCTTCTGGCCACCCGAAACACCGGCGCCGCCTTGGCCCAGCTCACCGTCGAGCCCGCCGATGCGATCAAGGAACTCGTCCACGCACGCCGCGCGGCAAGCCGCGAGGAGCTCATCGTCCGACGCCTGCGGATTGCCCCACTGCAGGTTCTCACGCACGGTGCCCGTGAACAGCACATTCTTCTGCAGCACAATGCCCACGGCGTCGCGCAAGGTAGCCAGGTCGTAGTCGCGCACGTCGTGTCCGCCCACAAGTACGGCGCCCTCGGTGGCGTCGTACAAGCGCGCAATCAGCTGCACAAGTGAGCTCTTGCCCGAGCCCGTGCCGCCGAGGATGCCCACCGTTGAGCCGCTCTCGATGCGAAGGTCGATATGCTCGAGCACGTCCTCGGCAGCATCCGCGCGGTATTTAAAGGAAACGTCGCGAAACTCGATACTGCCGTCCGTTGGCGCCGCAGTCGCGAGGTCTCCCGCAGGGTTGGCGATAAAGGGCTCCTCATCGAGCACCTCTGCGATACGGCCCACACTCGTGAGAGCACGCGTGAGCAGCAAAAACACGTTGGAAATCATCATGAGCGAGTTCATGATCAGCAGTACGTAGCTCATAAAGCCCGTAAGCGAGCCCACGCCCAAGCGACCTTCGATGATCATGCGGCCGCCAATCCACAGGATCGAGACCGCGGCAACATACATCGAGAGTTGGAACACCGGCAGGTTGAGCACAGCGGTGCCGAAGGTCTTGGTCGCCGTGCCGGCGAGCTCGGTATTGACGGTGTCGAACTTGTCGCACTCGTGCTCGGCGCGCACGTAAGCCTTCACGGCGCGCACGGCGGTAAGGTCCTCTTGCACCACGCCGCTGAGGTGGTCCATCGAGGTCTGGAGTTGGCGGTAGAGCGGGCTCACGCGCACGGTAATGATACCGAGCACGATGGCGAGCATCGGCAGAATGACGGCAAAGACCGCCGCGAGCTCACGCGAGAGCGCAAAAGCGTAGACGAGGCCCATGACCAGATTTACCGGCCCGCGCACCATGGGGCGGAAGCCGTTACCTACGGCGTTTTGAATCACGGTGATGTCGGTGGTCATGCGAGTGACAAGCGAGCTGGCGTCGTAGTTGTCCAGATTGCCAAAAGCGAGCGTCTGGATCTTGCGATACTCGGCCTCGCGCAGGTTAGCGCCCAGCCCCGAGGCAACGCGGGCGGACGTGCGTGCATAACCCAAGCCAAGTACCAGCGAACATGCGGCGCATACCAGCATATACGCGCCCTGCAACAGCATGTAGTTGATGTCGCCCGCGGGAACGCCCACGTCGATGATATTTGCCATGATGACCGGGATAAACAGCTCGAGCGCCGTCTCGGCCGTCACAAAGAACACGCCGAGTATGGCGTCGCGGCGGTATGCCCCCAGGTAGGAAAACAGAATCTTGAGATTGCGCACGCAGGTTCATCCCCCATCAAACGTTGTTCGCAAACCCACGTATTATGGCGCGCCGCGTGGCGGTGTCAAGTGTTCCGAAATCGATTTCTGCAAGGTTGGCGCAGGCACCAAGCTCGCAAGACGCGCCCCTGTATTCAATTGGAAATGAACGCGAGCGTGACTTTTTTCGCCCCACTGCCAACATAAACCTTGACTCTACATTCGTTGTAGGGTTTTCACTACACTGGTAGCAAAACGAACCCAGCCAGAAAGCCCCGCCCATGGAACACGACCTCACACGCGGCAACGTCCTCAAGACCGTCGCGGTCTTTGCCCTGCCCTATATGCTCTCGTACTTTTTGCAGATGCTCTACGGCATGGCCGACCTGTACATGATGGGACAGTTTAGCGGCGCCGCCGGCATCACCGCCGTGGGCAACGGCGCGCAGACGCTCTATATCATTACCGTGACGCTCGTGGGCCTGGCCATGGGAACGACGGTAATCGTCGGCCACGCCGTGGGTTCGCGCCGCTTTGACCGCGCCGAGGCCACCATCGGCAACACCATCACGCTCTTTATGGGCGTCTCGGTGGTGCTGGCCGCCGTCTTGTTTGCGCTGTGCCCGCAGATCGTGGCGCTCATTGGCACGCCGGCCGAAGCGGTCGAAGGCACCGCTGCCTACCTGCGCATCTGCTTTGTCGGCATTCCGTTTATCGCCGCGTACAACATCCTCTCGGCCATCTTTCGCGGCCTGGGCGATTCGCGCTCGCCCATGTACGTGATCGGCGTGGCGTGCATCATCAACATCGCGCTCGACTTTTTGTTTATCGGCCACATGGGACTTGGCCCCGTGGGCGCGGCACTCGGCACGGTAACCGCCCAGACGGCAAGCGTCGCCCTCGCGCTCGTGTGGCTCAAGAGCCGCCGCACGCACATTCACCTCAAGCGCAGCGACCTGCACCCCCAGCCCGAGGTGCTCAGCAGCATCCTTAAGATCGGTGTGCCCGTAGCCGTGCAGGATGGCTGCATCCAGGTGGCGTTTATGTTCATCACCGTCATCGCCAACCACCGAGGGCTCGTCGACGCCGCCGCCGTGGGCCTGGTCGAGAAGATGATCAGCTTTTTGTTTATCGTGCCGAGCTCCATGGGCGCGACCGTCAGCGCGCTCACGGCGCAAAACGCCGGCGCGGGCAAGGGCGACCGCGCGCGTCAGGTGCTCAAGGATGCCATGACCATCTCGGTGGTGTACGGCTGCCTAATTACGGTGCTGATGTTGCTGGTGGCGCCGGCATTTCTCGGCTTTTTTGCCAAGGACGCCGCGGTGGTCGCAGCCGGCAGCGGCTATATGCGCAGTTATATTTTTGACGCAATCTTTGCCGGCATCCACATTTGCTTTAGCGGTTTTTTCGCTGCGTACGGCAAGAGCTACATCGGCTTTGCACACAACGTGCTGGCAGTGGTGCTCATTCGCGTACCCGGTGCATGGCTGCTGTCGAACGCCTATTCTGACACGCTGTTCCCCATGGGCATCGCCTCGCCGTGCGGCTCGATTCTGTCGGTAATTATTTGCGTGGTGGCATTTACCGTACTCAACCGTCGCGGAGCTTTTGACAAGCTGATGGCGTAGTGGCTCGTTCGTATCATACGACGCCTGCGCTGCATGGCCTCGGCGCCTCCCCCGCGCATCGAAAGGAGCGGTCCCATGACCGACACGCCTACTGAACATACCGAGGGCCTGCTCCGCATTGGCGAAGTGGCACGCCTGTTTAACCTGAGCGTGGGCACGCTGCGCCATTACGAGCAGATGGACTTGCTCGACCCGGCGCACATCGATCCGGCGAGCGGGTACCGCTACTACGGATCGCGGCAGCTCTCCGCCCTTAACACCATCAGCCATCTGCGCGTTCTCGACTTGCCGCTCGCACAAATCCGTGAGTTTGTGACCACGCGCGATGTGAACCTTATGCAGCGGCAGCTGGCTCAGCAGCAAGAGCTCATCGAGCGCAAGCGCCGCGAGCTGGAGCGCGTGTCGCGCAAGATTGACAACCGACTTGCCCTACTTCACGATGCCTTGAACACCGAGCTCGATACCATTAGCTCAATCGATGCACCCGAGCTTCGCTGCGCCGTGCTGCGCGAACGCGTCAACCCCACTGACGCCTATGCGCTGGAGTGGCAGATTCGTCAACTGCAGAAGGGTCAGCAAGAGACCTTTGTCTTTCTGGGCAACTTGGGCGTCGGGATCGGCGCCGAGCGCCTCGCCGCCGGTGATTTTGATGGCTACGACGAGGTCTTCCTGCTGCTCGATGACACCGATGATTACCTAGGCGACGTTGAGACACGACCTGCCGCGCGCTGCCTGACCATAAGCTTCCGCGGCACGCACGGGCAAGCAGCCCCACGCTACGAGCGGTTGCTCGGCTATATGCACGAGCACGGCCTGGCATCCGCCGGCCCCTCGCGCGAGATCGCCCTCATCGACGACATCATCAGCGATGATCCGGCAACCTACGTGACACAGATCACGGTGCCGGTTGCCCCAGCAAAGTAAGATCCGCCCGGAAGGCATCATGCTTTCCGGGCGGATCTTCAATTTGGTTATCGATGCGCTAAGCCTGGGGTACCTCGCCGGTAGCTAAGATCTGCTCGAGCGCGTCCTCATCCAGCACGGGTACGCCCAGCTGCTCGGCCTTGGTGAGCTTGGAGCCCGCTTTGGGGCCGGCGACCAGATAGCTCGTCTTCTTCGACACGCTGCCCGAAACCTTGGCGCCGAGCACCTTGAGCGCCGCACCCGCCTCGTCGCGTGTGCGGTTGACGAGCGTGCCGGTCAGCACAAACGTCAGGCCCGCGAGCGGCTGGGCGTCGGCGAGATCGCCTGCCACGCCAGCGTCGGCTGCGGCTTGTGCATGCGCGGCGCCCAAGTCGACCTCGAGCGACAGGCCCGCCTGGCGCAGGCGCTCCAGCACGGCAAGGTTTTCGGGCACGGCCAGGAACTGCTTGACGCTCGCCGCAATCTTGGGACCGATGCCCTCGCACTCGGCGATGTCCTCTTCGCTCGCCAAGATGAGCTTGTCGATCGACAGAAACCGCTCGGCGATGACCTCGCCCACACTCTTGCCCACGTGGCGGATACCCAGGGCAAACAGCACGCGACCGAGTGGCTGGCTCTTGGACTTGTTGAGCTCGGCGATGATTTTCTCGGCCGTCTTGAGGCCCACCGGGATGGGGTCGCCCTTCTTGACGCCCTTTTTGCTGTTGGAGCTGGCATAGGTGCGGCCCGTGTCCAGTCCGGCGATGTCATCGACCGTGAGCTGGTAGAAGTCCGCGACGTCGTGAATCAGCCCGGCGGCGATCATCTTGTCGACGATCTCGTCGCCTAGGCCATCGACGTCCATACAGCCGCGGCTCACCCAGTGGAGCAGGCGCTCCTTGAGCTGCGCGGGGCAGTCGATGGACACGCAGCGGTATGCCACCTCGCCGTCCTCGTGGACCACGGGGCTACCGCACACGGGGCAGACCTCGGGCATGTGCCAGTCGACCGAATCGGCCGGGCGCTTGTCGAGCACCGGCCCCACGACCTCGGGAATCACGTCGCCCGCCTTGTGCACGATGATGGTATCGCCCTCGCGCACGTTTTTACGACGGATCTCGTCGATGTTGTGCAGCGTGGCGCGCGCGATGGTGGAGCCGGCAACCGTCACCGGGTCGAACTCGGCGACCGGCGTGAGCACACCGGTGCGGCCCACCTGGATGCGAATTTCGCGTAGGACGGTCTGCTTTTCCTCGGGCGGGAACTTAAAGGCAATGGCCCAGCGCGGTGCGCGAGCAGTAAAGCCCAGGTCGAGCTGCTGCTGGAAGCTGTCGACCTTTACGACCACGCCGTCGATGTCGTAGTCCAAGTCGCCGCGATGCTCGAGGGCCTGGGCACAGAACTCGTGGACCTCGGCCGGCGTGGCGCAGCGGGCCACGTTGGGGTTGACGCTAAAACCGGCGCTGCGCAGCCAGTCGAGGAACTCACGCTGGCTGTGGACGTGCAGCGGATCGGTATCGGCAATGGCGTAGATAAAGGTGGCCAGGTCGCGGCGCGCCGTGACCTTGGGATCCTTCTGGCGCAACGATCCGGCGGCGGCGTTGCGCGGGTTGGCGAAGGGGTCGCGGCCCTCGGCATCGGCCTCTTCATTCAGACGAACAAAGCTGCCCTTGGGCATATAGACCTCGCCGCGCACTTCGATGGCACGCTCGCGGTCGGCGCCCATGTGGGCGAGCGCCGGCTCGGACAGGTGCATGGGCACATCCTTGATGGTGCGCACGTTGAGCGACACGTCCTCGCCCGTGGTGCCATCGCCACGTGTGGCCGCACGTACGAAGGTGCCGTTTTGGTAGGTAAGGGCCACGCCCAGACCGTCGATCTTAAGCTCGCAGGTATAGGTGACGCTGCCGGCACCGAGCGCATCCTCGGCGCGCTGGAGCCACGCGTCGAGTTCGTCCAGATCCATGGCATCGTCCATGGAATACATGCGCGCCATATGCGTGACCGACGTAAACTGCTCGCTCACGTAGCCGCCCACACGCTGGGTATAGCTGTCGGGCGTCACCAGATCGGGGTAGGTCGCCTCAATTTCCTGCAGCTCAACGAGCATTTTGTCAAAGGCAGCGTCCGTGATCTCGGGCGCATCGAGCATGTAGTAGCGATAGGCGTGGTAATCGAGCTCGTGGCGCAGCTCGGCCGCACGTGCTGCCGCCTGGGCACGGGCATCGGTCGGTGCGGTGGCTTCCGCGGTCGTGGACGTTTCGGTATCGATGTCCACGCCGTCACCAAACAGGCTCGATTGCTCCATAGCGGCACTCCTTCGCTCGATTTCAAACGGATACTAGAGTACCACCGGTCGCAATGAGGCCGAATAGCGGTCTCAAACCGCACCGAATCGGCAGCCGCCAGACTGGGGTGGACAGTTAGTTCAGATACGTATAAATCCTAGAGCTAAATCAGGCACGAACACCCCTGTTTCGACGAATTCGGGCTCCTCGAGACCATGTAAACGTCCCACTCTCCCTTCCAAACACCCATTCGAGCCCCATCCCAATCAAAAATTGCTCAAAACGCATTCCAAGCTGTCCCAGATTTATACGTATCTGAACTAACTGTCCAGACCATTACGAACCAGGCCTCTTGTCAGCCCCAAGTGATCCGTTTTCCTCCGTCCCCAACGGATCAATAAGAAAAGAGGGGCTGTCCCGCGTTGGTGGGACAACCCCTCTGGCTTCGATATGTGCGATACGGCTCGTTAGTAACCCTGGCCGTAGCCCTGACCCTGGCCCTGCTGGCCTAGCAGCTCCTCCAGGTACTGGCGCAGCTGCTCGTCGGTAATACCGCCATTGCCGGTGTCGGTCGAACTGTCGTCCTGCTGCTGGTTCTGCAGCTCCTCATCGGAACCCAGCTCGACGGTGACCTTCTTCTCTTCCTTGCCGCGCATAAGCGAGATCTCGACCTTCTCGCCCACCTCGTGGCTGCGCAGCGCGATGATCAGGCCATCGGCGCTCGTGATTTCGTCGTCGCCCAGCTTGGTGATGACGTCGCCCTCCTGAATGCCGGCCTTGGCAGCAGGACCGTCCTCGACGACGCTCGCCACATACGCGCCGCTATCGGTGCTCAGCTTGTTGGTGCGGGCGTTGAGCGCATTGACGCTCGAAAGCGTAGCGCCCATGTACGGATGAACCGGCGTCTTGCCGTCGATGATCTGGTCGGCAATGTTCTTGGCATAGTTGACCGGAATGGCAAAGCCCACGCCCGAGCTGGAGCCCGAGTAGCTCTCGATGAGCGAGTTAATACCCACGAGCTCGCCGTTGTCGTTGACGAGCGCGCCGCCGGAGTTGCCCGGGTTGATGGCGGCATCGGTCTGGATCATGTTGGCGTAGATGGTGTTGCCGCTGGTAGAGCTCATGGCCGTGGAGCGATACAGCGCCGACACGATGCCCGTGGAGACGGACTGCTCGTTGCCGAACGGCGAACCGATGGCCATGACCCACTCGCCCACGTTGAGCTTGGAGGAATCACCAATCTCGATCGGCGTGAGCTTGGAGGCGTCAGCATCCTTGAGTTTGATGACGGCCAGGTCGCTCGAAGCATCGTTGCCCACGAACTCGGCCTCGTACGTGGTTCCGTCGTCCATGGTCACCACGTACTGGTCGTAACCATCGACCACGTGGTTGTTGGTGAGGATGTGGCCCTCGGTATCGAGCACAACGCCCGAACCGACGCTGCCCGAACCATCCGACTCGTCGGCAGACTGCGAAAGCGTATTGTCCTGGCTACCGCTCGAGGTGGCGGTAATGGAAACGACGGAGGGCAACGCCTTGGCAGAAACGGCCTCGGCCAGCGTGGTGTCCTCGGAATCAATCGTAATCTTTTGCGTCGATGAACCCGAAGCACCCGCCGTCACGGCATTCTTTCCGCCGCCAATGTTGAGCGTGCCACTCATAATGAGCGCAATGACCAGCAGGGCGCCGCAGGCACAGCCGGCGAGTGCCGTAATAAAGATCGGCAGCTTTTTGGTCTTAGTCTTGACCACTGTGTGCTTGTTTACAACCTGCTGGCTGCCCAGCGGCTTTCCGGTCTGCGTGTCGTAGGCCTGCACGTAGGGAATGTTGCTGTCGGCAGGCGTCGACTCTACCTGCACACGCGGCTGCTGTTGGGTCTCGCCGGCGTTGCCCGCATCCTGGGGACGCTGGGAATCATTCTCGCTCATAGCTGCGATCCTTTCGTCAAATAACCAAAGGCCCGCCAAACATGTGGCGGGCCATCATTGTTCACGTTGAGTTGTACCCCAATATGCGGGTGCAAGTGTATGAGAACGCAATCTTTTAGGAAGGCTTAAGTTCTGTTGCAGACCCGAAAGGGCCCCTCACCTGTGGCAAAACCACCACAAAGGCGCCTGTTCCCTTTGTGGCGGAAATCTAGTCCTTAAACAGATAGCCCACGCCGCGGACGGTGGTGATGTGCGCCGCGATCTGCGGGCCCACCTTGGAGCGGATGCGTCGAATGTGTACGTCGACGGTGCGCGTGCCGCCGCAGTACTCAAAGCCCCACACGCGGTGCAGCAGCACTTCGCGGCTGTAGGCGCGGTTGGGGTGCGTCGCCAAAAAGCTCAGCAGCGAGTACTCCATCAGCGTCAGGTCGATGGGCTCGTTATCGAGTGTCACCTGGTAGGTGGCCAGGTTGATCTCGAGGTTATCGATGTTGAGCACATCGTCGGCGGTGACGGTCTCCTCCTCGCCCATCAGGCGCTGCGCGCGAGCCTTAAGCTCGTTGGGCGTCGCCGTGGGGCACACAAAGTCGGCATGCGCGTGATTCGGCAGGCGCAGGGTACCGAGTGCCTCGTCGTCAACGATCACCAGCATGGGGACACCGCCGCGATCGTCAAGCCACTTGGCAATCTGATCGATGCGGTCGCTGCGGATGCCATCGGAATCGAGGATCAGCAGGTCAAAGTCGTGCGCCGCAGTCGGCGAATCGGGGGTTGCCAGGCTCACCTCGACACCCAGGGTAGTCGTCAGGCTGCGGGCAAACTCGTGGAAGCGCGTCGTGCGCGCCATGAACAGGGCACTCTTTTCGGACATATCGGCCTCCAAAGAAATGAGCTCAATCGTACTGGAACAAGCCAGCGCGATTAGGAGTTCGCCAGATAATGCTTGATCTCCCACTCGGTGATCGTGGACTCAAACTTATGCCACTCGTCGCGCTTCTTTTTGAGGAAGAAACTGTGGATGTGCTCGCCGAGGGCATCCTTCATAAACTGCGAGTCCTCAAACACGTCGAGCGCCTCTTTGAGTGAGCGCGGCAGCGGCGTGTAGCCGGCCTCGACCATCTGACGGTCGGTAAGCTTGAGCGTCTCGGCCGTTGCCTCGGGCGGGAGCTCCAGCTTGCGCTCGATGCCGTCCAGACCAGCCGCCAGCGTGACGGCGTTGACCAGGTACGGGTTTGCCATGGGATCGGGGCTGCGAAGCTCAATGCGCGTGGACAGCTGCTTGCCGGGCTTGTAGACCGGGATGCGGACCATGCTCGCGCGGTTGCGCAGGCCCCACGTGGCGTACTGCGGCACAGAGTCGCCGCCCGTGGTGATGCGCTTGTACGAGTTGACGGTGGGGTTGGTGATGGCGCTGATCTCGCGCGCGTGCGCCAAGATACCGGCCATGTAGTGCTTGGCGACGTCGGAGAGATGGTACCTCTCGTCGGCCTCGCCCCAAAAGACGTTGTTGCCGTCGTGGTCGAACAGCGACTGATGCAAAAACATGGCGCTGCCGTCCTCGCCCGCCAACGGCTTGGGCATAAAGGAGGCGTGGCAACCGCTCTCGTAGGCCTGCTGCTTAATGATGAGCTTGGCCGTGGTGATGGCGTCGGACATGCTCAGGGCCTCGGCGTGGCGCAGGCTCATACCGTGCTGCGAGCGACCGGCGGCGTGGAAGGTGTACTCCACGGGCACGGACATCTTCTCGAGCGTAAGGACCGTGTTGCGGCGCAGGTCGCGCGCGGCGTCGCTCACCGAAAGATCGAAGTAGCCCACGTTGTCGAGCGGCTCGGGCGTGCGCTCGTCGGGGAAATAGTAGTACTCCAGCTCGGCACCAACGTTGAGCAGGTAGCCGGCCTTCTCGGCCTTATGGAACATGCGACGCAGCGCAGCGCGCGGGTCGCCGGCGAAGGGCTCGCGATCGGGAGTGCACACGTCGCAGAACACACGGGCGACGCCGTTGTGGCTCGGACGCCACGGCAAAATCTGGAAGGTCGAGGCATCAGGGAACGCCAGCATGTCGGCTTCCTCGGGCGTGGCAAAGCCCTCGATGGCCGAGCCGTCAAAGCCAATGCCCTCCTCAAATGCGACCTCGAGGTCCTCGGGGCTAATGGCAAAGTTTTTGAGGCGGCCGAGAATGTCAACAAACCACAGACGCACAAAGCGGATGTCACGCTGTTCTACGGAGCGGAGTACGTAATCGATGTTCTGCTGGTTCATGTCGCTCCCCTTTCTTTCGGGCGGGTTTCGACTGGTCTATACCGCAGATACTATCGCAGAAAAATGTTTCCGCAGGGTTAAAGCGTATCAAGCGCTCAAAAAACGTGCGCGAACAGGCGGTCACGAACGAATGGCTAGCGTTCAGATTCGGAAACAATTTGCCTACACGCTCGTTCCAGCGCTGGGAACTCCATCGTCACCGCATCCCAAACAACCGATCGGTCGACATTGCCGTAATCATGCGCGAGGTAATTTCTCATGCCGATAATTCCACGCCACTCAATTTCGGGATGAAGCCGCTGCGAGCGTTCCGACAACTTGCCCGCTTCTTCCGTCACCCTAAGCGCGCACATCAAAAGAGAGTCCGTCAACGCCCTCGTCCGCACGTCATTCGCATGCAGAAACTGGTCCTCGGTGATATCAAAAGCCTTGATGCGCTCGTTCGTTTCAGAGATGGCGTCCAAGACCTCTTGGGCGCGGAGGCCGTCTGACTTACGCGCGATCATAAAGGATCACTCCTTCGCGCTCGATTACCGCGGCAAGATCGGCATCAAGATGGTCGCTCGAGACAAGATCAACCTGCCTCCCAGTTTCTTTGCGCACCGCCTCGCCGAATGCCGACAACGCGAAAAGGCCAAAGCCCTGATCGCGATCGACTTCGAGACGCAAGTCAATGTCACTATCGGCACGCGCGTCGCCACGAGCATACGAGCCAAAAAGAATCACGCTTTTGATGGCGGGAATCGGGCTGGCCGCCTCACGGACAGCGGACTCAATCTGAGCGGTATCCAAAATGCCCGCCGCGACGCTTCCGCTCGCAGAGCTTTTACCGAGTGAAGGGACAAACGGCAGCGAACGCTCGCGCAGCATCTGTCTCATAAACATATTGACTGCAACAGACGAAGTCATGCCAAGTTCTTCGCACAGCTCGGCAAATGAATCTTTAATTGACGAGTCCACTCGCACACTCAGCACAGACGCAGCCATGTATACCTCCTGTATGACATTGTCTATATATTATCACACAGACTAGCGCGAGGTCGAAGCGCGGTGTTCGATGTGGCCGGGGACCTCGATGCGCTTGGGGGCGAGCTTTGCGGCATCGCCCACCGTAGTGGTAACGACGTCGATGCGCTCGGACAGGCGCTCGACCACGCGCTCGGCAATGGTGAGGGTGTCCTGCGCGGCCGTGGTCACACCGCCAAAGAGCACGTGGTTCCAGGGGTAATCGTCAAACGTCGCAATCTTGAGGCCAGCCGGCAACGAAGGTCCCAACTGTGCCAGCGCCTCGGTCAGGCGCAGGAAGACCAGACCGTTGACGGCAATGAGGCCGAGCTTTTTACCCGCATAGTCACGGATAGCTCCGTCCAGACGGCTGACACCCGTGGCACCACCGTCGGCCAGGGTGACGACCTCACCCGCAAGGCCGCGGCGCGAAAGCTCGTCGGCAAAGGCCTCGGCGCGCTCGCGACGCACGGGGCTGTCATCGCTTGCCTCGGTGAGCAGGCACAGGCGCTCGCTGCCAGCAGCGGCCAAGGCGTCTACCAGGCCGGCAACCAGCTCGCGGTTGTTAGAGGTCACCAGATCGATGCCACCGTCGGCAACATCGCGGTCGAGCAGCACGACGGGCAAGCGTCCCGCTGCCGCGGCGATCGCCTTGTCGTTGCCTCCGCAGGTGTTGACGACCAGGCCGTCCACGCCGGCATCGATAAGTCTGGTGAGCGACTCTGCCTCCTTGGCGGGGTCGTTGCCGCTAATGGTCGTCATGAGCGAGCAGCCGCGCGCAGCGGCGCTGGCGGAAAGGTCCTCAAGCATGGCGCTGGAGAACGGGTTGCTAATGTCGGCCAGAATCACGCCGATGAGGTTGGTGCGCGAGCTGCGCAGGTTGCGCGCGGCGGCACGCGGGCGATAGCCGGTGCGCTCGATAACCGCCGCGATGCGAGCACGGGTTTCCTCGGTCATCTGCCCGGGGCGGTTGTTGAGATAGCGCGAGACCGTGGCCGGGCTCACGCCCGCCTCGACGGCAATGTCCTTAATCCTCATCTGCGCCATAGCGCACCCCGTTCCCCAATTGTCGGCAGTCTGAGCCATTTTAGGCATTTTTTAAAAATCTCGCTTGCAAAACGTTGTAGGTGAGCAGCGTCGTTTTTGCATCTCGAGCAGATGCGATGATGGGCTAGATGGACGAGTCTTTAGGCAGCTCAAAATAGTCGGGATGCAAGGCGATAACCGGGCCCTGCTCCTCGGGCATCAGGTGCAGGTGCGTCTCTGCCAGATAGCTCGCCGTGTCGGTGTCGCCCTTCTTAATGGCCTCGAGAATCCGGCGATGCTGCCGACGAATCGGTTCCCAATCCAGATTCTGCGACACCATACGCAACCAGTTGTATCGCTCAAAATGCGTATTGACGCTCTTCATCCAATCCCACAACATGTGGCGGCCGGCAATCTCAAAACACGTCTCATGGAACAGGTTGTCCAGATCGAAAAAGCGACGCGTTTCGCTATGGTCGAGCGACTCGGACTCGGCAAGAATCTGCTCGAGCCGATGCTTTTGCTCGGGCGTGGCGGCCGAACAGCATTTAATAAGCACGCTTCTCTCGAGCTTCTCACGCAAGAAGCAGGCGTTTTCGGCGTGTTCCATGCTGATCTTAGAGACGTAGGTGCCGCTTTTGGGGCGCGTTTCCACCAGCTCCTGCTCACGCAGGCGTACAAAGGACTCGCGAATGGGCGTGCGCCCGATTCCCGTCTCCTTTTCCAGACCAATCGCCGAAAGGCGCGTGCCGGGCTTGAGCTCGGCATAGATGATCTTGGAGCGCAATGCGTTGTATGCCTGGTCTTGCAGGCTCTGATAATGCTGGTGTTGTTCCATAAAGCCCTCGGATGAAGCCCACGGTTTGTCGAATACCACCATGCAATACTATCGCATCCCCCATTCCCTCAGTTGAGGTGAAATAGGGCGCGCTCGCGTCGCCAGGATCACAAGAGCAAGCGGCGGCATCCCAAAACCCGGGACACCACCGCTGTTTTGCTATCGGATGGCGCAGAGACGCCCCTCCTCATGCAGCAAGGGGTTGACTAGAGTTCGCAGGCAGCCTTGTAGCCATCGCCGATGGCGTCGCGGATGTTGCCACACTTCTGGGCATCACCCAGCACGTGGGCGGCAACGCCGGCAGCGGTAAGGTCATCGGCCAGCTTGGTATTGGGACGGTAGCCCATGGCAAGCACCAGCGTATCGGCATCGGCGATGGTGTGGACCTCGCCGTCCTTCTCGTAGCTGATGGTGTCCTCGGTGATCTCGGTCACCTTGGCCTCGGTCAGCACGTGAACGCCCTTGGAGAGCATGCGCGTGATGAGCACCGCACGACCGGCACCGCCCTCGTTGGCGGCGAGCGTCTTGGTCATCTCGATAACGGTGACATCGCGATTGGCCGGCGAAAGGTCGTTGACCAGCGGGGCCAGGTAATCGGCCGTCTCGCAGCCAACGGTGCCACCGCCCACGATGACGATCTTCTTGCCCGGGAAAGCCTTGCCGCCCAGCAGGTCGTCGGCCGTCATAACCTGCTTAAAGCCCTGCATGAAGGCCGGAGCGATGGGCTCGGCACCATAAGCCAGGACGACCTCGTAGCCCGCGTAGTCGCGCTGAATGTCCTCGGCCGAAAGCTCGGTACCAAAGACGCACGTGACGCCTGCCTCGGCTAGGCGACGGTACTGATACTTGATTACGCGGGTGAGCTCCTGCTTTGCCGGCGGAACGGCCGCAATGCGCATCTCGCCGCCCGGCTCGTCCTGCTTATCCACGAGCACCACGTTATGGCCGCGCTTGGCGGCAATGTAGGCTGCCTCCATGCCCGCAGGACCGGCGCCCACAACCAGCACGTTCTTTGCCTCGGCGGCAGGCTCGTAGCCGGCCTCGTCGCGCTCAACGTCCGGGTTGACGGTGCAGGAGATGCGCTTGCCAAACATGATGCCGTTCAGGCAGCGCAGACAACCGATGCAGGGACGGATCTCGTCGGCGTTGCCGGCGGCCGCCTTGTTGCAGAACTCGGCGTCGCACAGATTGGCGCGGCCCATCATGCAGATATCGGCGGCGCCGTCCTCAATCAGCTCCTCGGCAATCCATGCCTCATTGATGCGGCCGACGGTGGCAACGGGAATGTTCACATGCTTTTTGATCTCGCGCGAGCAGGCGGCGTGCGAGGCCTGCTGGGTGCCGGCGGCCGGAATTGCAGAGCCGCGCTTGATGGTGGTACCGCCCGACACGTGAATCATGTCGACGCCGGCCTTCTCCAGACGGCGCGAGACGTAGATCATGTCGTTGAGGGTCAGGCCGCCATCGGTGTACTCGTCACCCGAGATACGGACGTCGATGATGAAGTCCTTGCCGCAGCGCTCGCGAATCTCGGCGATGACCTCGAGCAAGAAGCGCATGCGGGCGTCGAGCGAGCCGCCGTACTCGTCGGTACGCTTGTTGTAGAGCGGGGTCAAAAAGCCACCGAGCATGCCGTGGGCGTGCGCCGCATGGACCTCGACGCCATCGACGCCGGCCTTCTGCATACGCACGGCGGCGTCGCCGAACTGATGCGTGAGCTCGTGGATCTCATCAACCGTGATGGGGCGCGGCGCCTCGCGGGCATAGGACGGACCCACAAAGGACGGAGCGACCAGGCGCGGCGTGCCCGGAATGTTAAAGGCCATGTAGGCAGGGTGGAAGAGCTGCGGCATGATCTTGCAGCCGTACTCATGGACGGCCGCAGCGAGCTTTTCCCAGCCGGGGATAAACGTGTCGTCGTAGCAGCACATGTCGCCCGGCAGATAGGTATAGGTGGGCTCGACCGTCACGACCTCGGTGATGATCAGGCCCACGCCGCCTTTGGCACGGGCGCGGTAATGATCGACCAAATCGTCGGTCACATAGCCATGGTCGGCCAGGTTGGTGGATACCGGCGGCATAAAGACGCGGTTCTTGACCTCGGTCGTACCGACCTTGATTGGGCTAAAGAGCATCGGGTAGGCAGAAGACTCCATACAGGCTTCCTTTCGTTTGAGCCGCTCGGCGGCAGTTACTGACCTATCTATCGTATCAGCAACCGCCATATCTGCACTCGCTCGCACTCTCCACCTTCAATCCCGACCCTCACAAAAAGTTGCGGTGGAATACGGAGTAGATGAGGCTTTTGACAGGCAAAACAGTCCGTATTTCACCGCAACTGATGGGCGGGGTGGAATTGAGGGCTCAGATAGTCAGTCATGCCCTCATCCGCCACTCCCTCACCTACAGCGCGCCGTCCAGCATAAGGTTCACCTTGAGCACGTTGACCGTGGGCTCGCCGAAGACGCCCAGGAATCGGCCCCTGGTGCACCGGGCGATGATGTCGCGCACCTCGCCTTCGCTCTTGCCCGTGGCCTTCGCCAGGCGCGGTACCTGGTACTCGGCGGCATCGGGGGAGATCTCCGGGTCGAGGCCGGACCCCGAACACGTCACCAGGTCGACGGGCACAGCGTCCATATCGGCATCGGGGTTGGCGGCGCGGATCTTCTTCACGCGCGCATCCACAAGCTGCCGATACTCCTCACTCGCCGGGGACAGGTTGGACGGGGCACCATACGCCATGAGCTCGCCGTCTTCGCCTTCGACAATTGACACGTTCTGGATACGACCCCACATGTGGGCATCGTCATCGAAGTTCTGGCCGATGAGCTCGGAACCCACAACCTTGCCGTCGACCGTAATGAGCGATCCGTTCGCCTGATACGGGAACGTAACCTGAGCGATGCCGGTCACCACGAGCGTGTATCCCAGGCCGCAGACGATGGTAAACAACGCGAACACGCCAAGTGCGCGCGGTGCGATACCTTTGAACATACAAACCTCCGTCTACATCATGCCAATGCCGAACAAGGCCAGCAGCATGTCGATAATCTTGATGAATACGAACGGCGCCACGATACCGCCCAGACCCCACACCAGCAGGTTGTGGGTCAGCAGCTGTCCGGACGGGACCTCGCGGTACTTAACGCCCTTGAGAGCCGCCGGAATTAGCGCGACGATGACCAGCGCGTTGTAGATGATGGCGGACAGCACGGCCGTCAACGGGTTGGTGAGGCCCAGGATGTTGAGGGCGCCCAGTCCCGAATAGATCGGCGAGAACAGGGCCGGGATGATAGCGAAGTACTTCGCCACGTCGTTGGCCACCGAGAAGGTCGTGAGCGAGCCGCGGGTCATGAGCAGCTGCTTGCCAATACGCACGACCTCGATGAGCTTGGTGGGGCTGGAGTCGAGGTCGACCATGTTGCCGGCCTCCTTGGCAGCCTGGGTTCCGGTGTTCATGGCCACGGCGACGTCCGCCTGGGCGAGCGCCGGCGCGTCGTTGGTGCCGTCGCCGGTCATGGCGACCAGGTGACCCTCACGCTGGAACTCGCGGATCTTCTCGAGTTTGCCCTCGGGGGTGGCCTCGGCCAGGAAGTCGTCAACGCCGGCCTCGGCGGCGATTGCCGCGGCGGTGAGCGGATTGTCGCCCGTCACCATGATGGTCTTGATGCCCATCTTGCGCAGGTCGGCGAACTTCTCCTTAACGCCGGACTTGATGATGTCCTTGAGGTACACAACGCCCAGCACGCGGCAGTTCTTGGTCACGACCAGCGGGGTGCCGCCGGCCTTGGCGATGCGTTCGACGGCCTCGTCGCACTCCTGGGAGAACACGCCGCCGGCTGCCTCCACATAGGTGCGCACGGAATCGGCAGCGCCCTTGCGGATCTCATTGCCCTCGTAGTTCACACCGGACATGCGAGTCGCCGCGGTGAAGGGGATGAACTCCATGCCCTTATCCTCGAGTGTGCGGCCGCGCAGCCCAAACTGCTCCTTGGCGAGCACGACGATGGAACGACCCTCGGGGGTCTCGTCGGCCAGCGAGGAAAGCTGAGCGGCATCGGCCAGCTCCGCGGGATCGACGCCGTCGACCGGGATGAACTCGGCGGCTTGGCGGTTACCCAGGGTGATGGTGCCGGTCTTGTCGAGCATGAGGATGTCGACGTCGCCGGCGGCCTCGATGGCGCGGCCGGACATGGCCAGCACGTTGGCCTCGTTCAGACGGCTCATGCCGGCGATGCCGATGGCGGACAGAAGGGCGCCGATGGTAGTGGGAGCCAAGCACACGAGCAGTGCCACGAGCGTGGTCACGGCCGTGGGGTTGACCATGTCGTTAAGACCGGCCGAGAAGCAGGAGTAACAATACAGGGCCAGCGTGACCAGGATAAAGACGATGGAAAGGGCCACCAGGAAGATCTCCAGAGCGATCTCGTTAGGGGTCTTCTTGCGCGCGGCACCCTCGACCATCGCGATCATCTTGTCCAGGAAGCTCTGGCCGGGCTCACTGGAGATCTTGACGATGATCCAGTCGGACAGCACCGTGGTACCGCCGGTAACGGCAGAGCGGTCGCCGCCGGCCTCGCGGACCACGGGGGCGGACTCGCCGGTGATGGCGGACTCGTCAACGGAGGCAGCGCCCTCGATGACGTCGCCATCGCCGGGAATCTGCTCGCCGGCGCGTACGATCACCAGGTCGCCGCGCGTGAGCTCGGTGCCGGGAACGACGGTGAAGTGCTCCTTGTCCTCAACGGACTCGATACGATGGGCCTCGACATCCTTCTTGGCCGCACGCAGGGAATCGGCCTGAGCCTTACCGCGGCCCTCGGCAAGCGCCTCGGCGAAGTTCGAGAACAGGTCGGTGAGCCACAGGATGACCGCGATGGTGACCACATAGTAGGTGGGCACACCCGCGTCCTGCACACCGAAGATGGAAGCGACGGCCAGGACGGAGGTCATGACGGCGGAAAGCCACACCAGGAACATGACCGGGTTTTGAATCTGGACGCGAGGATCCAGTTTGGCAAACGAGTCGCGGACCGCGCGGCCCATCATGTCTTTTTGCATAGCCATAAATCTGCGTCCTCCTTTACGCAATCATCTGGAAGAACTCGGCAACGGGGCCAAGCGCCAGGGCCGGGAAGAAGCTCAGGGCACCGATCAGCAGAACGATGAACACGAGCAGGAATACGAACATGCCGTTGGTGGTAGACAGGGTACCGGCGCTCTCGGCGACCCTACCCTTCTTGGCCAGCGAGCCGGCGATAGCCAGCGTACCGATGATGGGCATGAAGCGGGCAAACAGCATCTCGAGGCCGAGCATGACGTTGATCCAGGGATTGTTGCAGTTCATGCCTGCAAACGCCGAGCCGTTGTTGCCACCGCATGAGGTGAAGGCATACAGCACCTCGGAGAAGCCGTGCGCGCCACCATTGTTGAGCTGGTCGGCAAGACCGGGCACCATGCAGGCGATGGCCGAGCACACCAGAATGGCAAACGGAGTTGCCAGGCACAGGACAACTGCCCAGCGCATCTCGCCCGGCTCGATCTTCTTGCCCAGGAACTCAGGCGTGCGTCCGACCATAAGGCCGGCGATGAACACTGTGAGGATGGCGAAGCCGATCATGCCGTACAGGCCGCAGCCCACGCCGCCGAAGACGACCTCGCCCAGAGCCATCTGGAGCATCTGGACAAACCCGCCGAGCGGGGTGTAGGAGTCGTGCATGGAGTTGACCGAGCCATTGGAAGCAGCCGTCGTGAAAGCGGACCAGGTGGAAGAGGAGGCGATGCCAAAGCGGCTCTCCTTGCCCTCCATATTGCCGCCCGCCTGGCCATCGGTCATCTCGATGTTGACCGCGCCGCCATCGGCCAGCTGCGGCGTACCCATATGCTCGTTAACGGCGATGATGCCGGTAAAGACCACGAGCAGGATAAGCATCGCCGCGAAGATGGCCTTGCCCTGCTTGGTGTTCTTGACGCCGATACCGAAGGTGAAGCAGCAGGCGGCCGGGATCAGCAGCAGGCTGGTCATCTCGATGATGTTGGTGAAGGCACTGGGATTCTCATACGGATGGGCGGAGTTCACACCGAAGAAGCCGCCGCCGTTGGTGCCGGACTGCTTGATGGCGACCTGAGGAGCCGCGGGCCCCTGGGGCAGGAACTGCTCGGTGACCACGCGCGCGCCCTCGACAACCTTGCCGTCGACCTTGACCGTGTCGCCCTCGATCTGGGCGCCGTCGATGACGCTCCAGCCGCCGTCTGCATTAGGCTGGACAGCGACGGGCTCTACGAGCTCAGCCTTCTGAGCCGGCTGGAAGTTGGAGATGACGCCACCGGCAGCCAGGCAGATGCCGAACACGAGGTTCAGCGGGATGAGCACATACAGGACGGTGCGGGTGAGGTCGACCCAGAAGGAACCCAGACCCTGCTCCTTGATCTGACGGAAGCCGCGGATCAGCGCGAACATGACCGCGATACCGGTACCAGCGGAAACGAAGTTCTGCACGGTGAGGCCCATGAACTGCACGAAGTAGGACAGGGTGGTCTCACCGGAGTAGGACTGCCAGTTGGTGTTGGTTATGAAGGAAGCAGCCGTATTGAACGACAGGTCCCATGGCACACCCGGCAGGTGCTGGGGATTGCCTGGCAAGAAGGACTGAAGCGCCTGGAGTGCCACAAGAGCCACGAGGCCGATCCCCGAAAAGGCCAGCACGCTTGCCAGATAGCGCCTACACCCCATCTGCTCTGCCGCGTCGATGCGAAGCAGACGATAGACGCCACGCTCCACAGGAGCAATCACAGGCGACAGGAACGTATGCTCACCATCCATGATATGGGCCATGAACCGACCGAGCGGAACGGCCAGGACGACGAGCACGGCAAAGTACAAGATGTACTGAATCGCAGCGTCCATAGTTTACGAATCACTCCTCATCAGAATGTAGATGTAATAGATAAGGAGTCCAATGCAGACGACTCCGATAATGGGAATGAGGATGTCCATTACCGCCCCTTTCACGCGCGGTCCGATGTCTCGGACGCCTGCCCTCGCAAGCGTCTGGGGACAGTAAACGCTTCTAGGTGTTAAAGAGGCGTGAGGGCTGGGGCTCACGACCTTAAGATGCCGTAAAGATGCAGGTAGAAAGCACTATTGCGGCTGCAGTGCGCCTATACTCGACCTCGCGAGCATACAGTGGCGTCCTCACCGCGCATGCACGCATGGACAACGTTTCAGAAAGGCTACGCTATGCAGCGCGACGCATCGGACACTCGCGTCAATCCAGACCTCATCCTCAAGGCAATTGAGAAAGACGAGGTCGCCGATGACGCTCGAACCAGCCGGGGACACCTCAAGATTTTCTTTGGCTACGCTGCTGGTGCAGGCAAAACCTATGCGATGCTTCAAGCCGCCCACGCCGCCAAGCGGCGAGGTGTCGACGTCGTCGCGGGATACATCGAGCCGCACGAACGTCCGGCAACTGCCCATCTTGCACAAGGGCTTGAGAACGTGCCCTGCAAACTCATCGAGCACAACGGCATTGCGCTCAGCGAGTTCGATCTAGATGCGGCTATCGAACGCGCCCCTCAGCTCATCCTTGTCGACGAGCTCGCCCATACGAATGCGCCGAGGTCTCGCCACGACAAACGCTATCAAGACGTCGAGGAACTTCTACATGCAGGCATCGACGTCTATACGACCGTGAACGTTCAGCATATCGAGAGCCTAAACGACATGGTTGCATCCATCACCGGCGTTGTCGTGAGCGAACGAATCCCCGACCGCATCTTCGATGATGCCGACCAGGTCGAGCTCGTCGACATAGAGCCCGAAGACCTACTTGAGCGCCTTCGCGCCGGCCTCGTCTACCGTCCCGCACAAGCCGAGCGAGCGCAACAGCATTTTTTTACCGTCGAGAACCTCACCGCACTCCGAGAAATCGCGCTGCGCCGCTGCGCCGATCGCACCGGCCACCTCACAGACGCCGCACGCGTGCTGGGAAACCGTGACTACTACACCAAGGAGCGTATCTTAGTCTGTGTCTCCCCGGCGCCGACCAATCCCCGCATCGTCCGTGCCGCCGCACGCATGGCGAAAGCGTTTCGCAGCGAGCTCGTCGCCCTGTTCGTAGAGAGCCCACGCACGCAAGCCATGAGCGATGATGAGCGCGCCAAGCTTGCAGACAATATCGCCCTAGCCGAGCAGCTCGGAGCACATATGGAAACCGTCTATGGCGACGACGTCGCGTTTCAGATCTCCGAGTTCGCGCGCCTGTCGGGTATTTCGAAGATCGTCATGGGGCGCACGGGCGAGCACAGCAGCGTCCGTCAGGCCCTCTTTGGCCGCAAATCTCTCGTAGAACAGCTCATAACATTCGCCCCGAACCTCGACATTTACATCATTCCAGACCAGTCGACTCCGCCCTCCCGACCCAAAGGACGCCGCCATGCGCTCGCCCTGCAGCCGCCCAGCAGCCGAAACGTGCTTCGCACGCTGGCCCTCTCTCTTGTCGCCACGGCGATCGGCACGGCTTTCCGCCATCTGGGATTTGCCGATTCCAGCATCATATCCCTCTATATCCTCACGGCCCTGCTGACCGCCGTCACCACGACGGGGCGTATCTGCACGATCGTATCGAGCGTGCTCTCTGTAGTGCTTTACAACTTCTGCTTCGTAACGCCTCTGTTTTCGCTCGCCAGCTACGACCGAAGCTATCTGGTCACGTTCGGCATCATGTTCGCTACCGCTATGGTCGCCGGCGAGTTAACTGCGCGCATCGCCGACAATGCCCGTACCTCCGCCGAGAACGCATTCAAAACGCGCGTACTCCTCGAAACGAACCAGCTCTTACAGCAAGCCCATAGCGCGGAGGAGTGCGCCCGCGTCGCCATGAACCAACTCGTCAAACTGCTAAAACTCGACGTGGTCTTCTACCCCGCCGAACACGGCACGCTCGGCAAGGCGCTCTATGAGTCCGCTGGCACCGAAAACCGATCCGCGTCGCTGCTCACCGACTACGAGCGCGCCGTTGCAACCTGGACCTTCACCAACAACAAGCGCGCGGGCGCAAGCACGCGGACCCTGCCTGAGGCGCGCTGTCTCTACCTCGCGGTTCGCACCGGCGACAAGGTATTCGGTGTCATCGGCATCGCCCTGGAGGGGCGCGAGATCGAAGCCTTCGAGCATTCGATCGTCCTATCTATCGTAGGTGAATGCGCCTTGGCGCTCGAAAGTGACCGGGCGGCGCAAGAGCGCGAAGAGGCTGCGGTCTTGGCGAAAAACGAGCAGCTGCGCGCCAACCTTTTGCGCTCCATCGGCCATGATTTGAGGACACCCCTCACGGCTATATCCGGATCTGCGGCAATCCTTCGGAAGAGCGACGAGAAGCTCAGCCTCGAACAACGCTGCGATCTCGCCGATGCCATCTACGACGACTCCCTCTGGCTTATCGATACCGTGGAGAACCTCCTCGCCATCACACGCGTCGAGGACGGCACCATTCGCCTCAACTTCACATCCGAGCTTATCGACGAGGTCATCGAGGCCGCCCTCAGCCATGTCGCACAAGCATCGCATGGACGTGTTGTCACCATCGAGCACACTGACGACATCCTGCTGGTACGCATCGACGTCCATCTCATCATGCAGGTGCTTACGAATCTCATCATGAACGCCTTCAAATACACGCCCGAGGACTCGACTGTCACCATCAGCGCACGTCGCGAGGGCGCGTTCGTCGTGGTGGACGTCGCAGACGATGGGCCGGGTGTGGCAGACTGCGACAAGCCTCATATCTTTGAGCGCTTCTTCACCTCACGCAATATGCGGCCCGTGGATTCGCGTCGAAGCATCGGCCTTGGGCTGTCGCTCTGCCGCTCCATCGTGGAGGCGCATGGCGGCGTCATCGAAGCTCGCGACAACCACCCCCATGGGGCCGTCTTCCGTTTTACCCTGCCCGCCGAGGAGATCGAGATTCATGAATAATGCCGCTAAGCCACGCATCCTCCTGGTCGAAGATGACCTGACCGTTCAAAACCTCGTTTCGACCGCGCTTGACCTCCACGGCTATGTCGTGAGCAAGGTTTGCAACGGCCAGGCCGCCATCATGGATGCGGTGTCGCACGGCCCTAGCCTCATCATGCTCGACCTCGGCCTTCCCGACATTGACGGTATCGAGGTCATCACGAAGATCCGAAGCTGGTCGGCAGTCCCCATTATCGTCATTTCGGCGCGCACCGAAGATTCCGACAAGATTGCAGCACTTGACGCAGGGGCAGACGACTACCTCACCAAGCCCTTTTCTGTGGATGAGTTGCTCGCGCGCGTCCGCGCGAATTTGAGGCGCTCCTCGATGGCGTCGAGTGAGTCGACAGAAGCGAGCACGTTCGACAACGGTCCGCTGCATATCGACTACGCCGCGGGATACGCGACGAAAGACGGACGCGAGCTCTCGCTCACCCCAACCGAGTACAAATTGCTCGTCCTTCTGGCGAAAAACGTCGACAAGGTGCTCACCCACACCTTCATCACCCGCGAGATATGGGGCACGAGCTGGGACAGCGATCTGGCGAGCCTGCGCGTGTTCATGCGCACCCTGCGCAAGAAGATCGAGGCAGACCCCTCTCACCCTAAGATGATTCAGACGCACATGGGTGTCGGGTACCGCATGCAGCGTCTCTAGCCCACCCCACAAAAAGTTGCGGTGGAATACGGAGTAGATAAGGCCTTTGACAGCCAAAACAGTCCGTATTTCACCGCAACTGATTTAACGATACCCTAAAAATACTCTTCAACTCGCCGCGCTCGCGTCCAAATGCGCAAAGCGCCCCGCGAACGAATGCTCGCGGGGCGCTTTGATGTCCGGGCCTTATTTGATACCGCGGCCCAAGTCTTCGGCGATTTTATCCACGCCCTTAAGCGCGGCACAGGTCTTTTTGTTGGAGCAATGCCCCGTGCAAACGCCACCCTGAGCGCAGTCGGCGCAGGTGCCCTTACGGTAGATGCGCACGCACACGGCGACAAACGCAATGCCGATAACGGCCAGCACAACAATATCGATAGGTGCCATAGCAAGCCTCCTCTAGTTAACCACCACTTACTTTACCCCATCTTCCACCTGCCAAAAAGGGACAGGTTTATTTTGGTCGGTTTTATCTGCGGAAACGTCACATCTTAACTTCTGGAGCAAAGCAATCTGTCCCCCATTGCACCAAAAAGCCCGAGTGTCGCTGGGACACCCGGGCTCGTGAAAAGGGGCTAATCCTTATTCGGACTTAAGCGGAAACCGTGGCAGAAGCGGTGTTGGTCTCGTCCTCGTCGGTCCATGCGTGTTTGGGCATGGGACGGAAGATCTGGAAGAGCATCGCAACGAGCAGCACGATGGCCACAATCGTCCAGATACCAAACTGTCCCAGCACAAACAGGTTGTAGAACTGGTTGATGAACAGGCCGATCACCCAAGCAAAGGCGCACTCGTAGCCAATGGCAATTGCGGTCCACTTGCCGGAGTCCATCTGGTTGCGGATGGTACCCATAGCGGCAAAGCACGGAGCGCACAGCAGGTTGAAAGCGCCAAAGGCAACGCAAGCGCCCATGGTCGGGAACATAGCCGCAAACGCGGTCCACAGGCTCGGGTCGGTCTCGGCGGCGTCGGCAACGGACAGCAGCGAACCGGCGGTGGCGACAACGTTCTCCTTGGCGACAAGGCCAGAGACGGTCAGCGCGGTTGCCTGCCAGGTGCTAAAGCCGAGCGGGGCGAAGATCCAGGCGACCAGGTTGCCGAGCATGGCAAGCACGGAGTAGTCCATGAACTCCTCGGGGATGCCGTCCATCGCAGGCAGGAAGCCAAAGGAACCGTTGTAGCTACCAAAGTTGGACAGGAACCAAACCACGACAGTGGACGCGAAGATGACCGTGCCGGCCTTCTTGATAAAGGCCCAGCAGCGCTCCCACACGTGCAGCGCCCAAGAGCGGATCGCCGGGAAGTGATAGGCGGGAAGCTCCATGACGAACGGCGTCGGGCGACCGGCGAAGAGCTTGGTCTTCTTGAGCATGAGGCCCGAGGCGATGACGGCAAAGACGCCCAAGAAGTAGAAGAGCGGGCTGATCCATGCGGCGGTGGTGGAAGAATCGCCGATGATGGAGCCCATGAGCAGGGCGATGATCGGCAGCTTGGCGCCACAGGGAATGAACGTGGTGGTCATGACCGTCATGCGGCGGTCCTTCTCGTTCTCGATTGTCTTGGTAGCCATGACGCCGGGGACGCCGCAGCCCGAGGACACGAGCATGGGGATAAAGGACTTACCGGACAGGCCAAAGCGGCGGAACACGCGGTCCATGATGAAGGCGACGCGGGCCATGTAGCCGCAGTCCTCCAAGAAAGACAGCATCACGAACAGCAGGAACATCTGCGGCACGAAGCCGAAGATGGCGCCCAGACCGCCGACGATACCGTCACAGACCAGCGAATCGACCAGGCCACCGTCCTCGGTGCCGCCCGCCACAAGGGCATCGTGCACCACGGTGGTAATACCCGGAACATAGGGGCCGTACTGTGCCGGGTCGACCGAGTCGGCGGCGTCACCCGCAGCCTCGACAGCTGCGTCGTAGGCGTCGCGGCCCTGGCCGAGCACATACCAACCGTCGGTGCCAAAGAGCTGGTCGTTGGTGAAGTCGGTCACCGTGCCGCCCAAGGTAGAGACGGCAATGTAGTACACGCAGAACATGATGACCACAAAGATCGGCAGGCCCAAGATACGGTTGGTAACCACACGGTCGATCTTCTCGGAGGTGCTCATCTTGGCCGGAGCCTTGGTGAGGCACTCGTCGATGATGTGGGCGATCACGCCGTAGCGCTCGCCGGTGATGATGGACTCGGCGTCGTCGTCGCAATCCTGCTCGCACTGGGCGACCAGCTGCTCGACGCGAGCGGCCTTCTCCTTAGTGAGGTTGATGAGCTTGCAGGCGTCCGCGTCGCGCTCGAACAGCTTGACGGCGTAGTAGCGACGCTTGTTGGCGGGAACGCTCGCCGGCAGGTTGTTCTCGATGTGGTCCAGAACGTCCTCGATGGAGGAATCGAACTTGTGCTCCGGCACCTGGCCCTTGGAAGCAGCGGACTTCTTGACCTGCTCGAACAGCTCCGTGATGCCCTTGTTCTTAAGAGCCGAGATCATCATGACCGGGCAGCCGAGCTTCTTGGAGAGCTTGTCCGTGTCGATCTTATCGCCGTTCTTCTCGACCAGGTCGGCCATGTTGAGGGCGACGACCACGGGCAGGCCGGTCTCGATAACCTGAAGCGCCAGGTACAGGTTGCGCTCGAGGTTGGTGGCATCGACCACCTGGACGACGACATCGGGCTCGCCGCTCATGAGGTAGTCGCGCGAGCACTGCTCCTCGGGGCTGTAGGGGGAAAGCGAGTAGATGCCGGGGAGGTCCGTAATCGTGACGTTCTTGTCGCTTAGGAGCTTGGCTTCCTTTTTCTCAACCGTGACGCCGGGCCAGTTGCCAACGTAGCCGTTGGCGCCGGTGATCAGGTTGAAAAGCGTGGTCTTGCCGCAGTTGGGGTTACCCGCCAGCGCGACATGGATCTGAGAATCCGCCATTCAATCCTTCTTCCTTGTGTGCCCGCGCTGCTTTCTCCGCGCAGGCTGGATAATGTGCTTCAAAGATGCTGCATTAAGTTAGAAAAACCTAACTTTATCTGCAGAAATATGTGCCGCCGGCCCTTACTGGACCTCGACGACGGCAGCCTCCTCCTTGCGGATGGAGAGCTCGTAGCCGCGCACGTTGATCTCGACCGGATCTCCGAGCGGTGCAACCTTTACGACCTTGAACGAAGTGCCCTTGATGAGCCCCAGGTCCATAAGGTGACGGCGAAGTGCGCCCTCGCCGTGAAGTTTGACGATGGTAGAGCTCTCGCCCACCTTAACGTCACCCAACGTCTTCATATTCTTTTCCCCCTTTCAGCTTTTATGGAATGCTGCGAACTAACCGACAGTCATGATGTGCATGGCAACCTTGGAATCGATGCCAAAGCGCGCGCCGAGCACGGTGACGATGATATTGGCGCCACTCGAGCTCACCACGTGAATCTCGTTGCCCTCGACAAAGCCGAGGTCCTTGAGGTGGTGCTTCATGTCCTCATTGCCCTTTACGCGAGACACGCGCACGGTTTCGCCCGCTTTTACCATCGAAAGCGGCATAGCCGGCATCTGCGGTCCGCAAGACATGAGTGAGCTCCTAACGTCAGTTCGTCCTCAACATCGACGCAGCAAAAGTTAACCACGTCTATGTTCGCTACAGTAAACTAGCACGTGGCTAACTTTTTGGAAAGGGTTCCTATTCAGTTTTCGGAAAAGTTTCCTATATGCAACAAAGAAAGATGTGACAAAGGGACTGTCCCTTCGTCACATTGTTGCGCTTTAGAGCGAGAGGTTTCTGATCGACGTGACGCACGAGGCCTCGTCCACGCCCGAAACGCGAAAGACGATGTCCTCGCCGCATTCGCCGTAGAGCGCCATGAGCCCCATCACATCGCGACCGTCGGTATGGCGCTCGCCGATACTGACCGACACGTCGCTACGGTGCTTGGCAATGATGTCGTAGAGCAGCGCAACCGGGCGGGCATGCAGTCCCAACGGATCTTTAATCGTCTTTGTAAACTCGACCATGTCCCCTCCCACGATATCGCACATTCGGCCAGCAAACCCAGCCACGTGGTAGTTATTGTAGCGTTAGATGCTTGTCGAGAGCTCCTCTGAACACCTCGTGGGCAAAAAGTGGCAAATATGAGTACTGTCACCAATTTAGTAGCAGCAAAATCGAGAGCAAAGTGCCTACTTTGAGCGATTCGAAGAGGTTGAAAGCCGTCAAACGCCCTTTAAAGGGGGTTAGATAAATTGATTTTGAGCCCATTTTCGCTCAGAACGGGCCGAAAAATATGACACCTCTTTTGCAACAGTACTCATATTTGGCATTTTTTGACCACGGGATCCAAAACCATGTCCCAAAACACAAAAGGAGGGACCTCGTAAGGCCCCTCCTTAGGAAAGGGAATCGATTTATTCCACAGCCGCAGATTAATCCTAGCCGCTACTCCATCATGTCGAGGACGGAGGGGCGAAGCTCGCTCTCGGCAGCCTCGGGATCGGTCTCGCGCAGGCGGTTGATGTAGCGGTTGTACCACATCACGGCAAGGCCCAGGAAGATAACTACACCGCCAACGTTGTAGACCAGTGTCAGCCACAGAGGCTGATCGAGCGGGATGGTGCCGCAGATAAGCACGAAGCAGAAGACCACAAGCAGGAATGCAGCAATGGCCAGGCCAAAGGTACGCGAACCCATGCGGAAGCCACGGGGAGCAGCGTCGAAGTTCTTGCGCAGCATAAAGTAGGCAAGCAGGATCAGCAGCGGCGGGAGCAGAGCGGTGGCAGCCGTCATGTTGGTGACGATCATGAGCAGGTCGTCTAGGTTGCCGGAGCCCAGGGCCGGGATGATCAGGATGGGGACGACGATGGCAAACTGCAGCCAGGCAGCGCGGGCAGGAATGCCGTGCTCGTTGAGCTCGACGATCTTGCTACCAAAGACGCCCTTGGGGATCTCGGTGAAGAAGACCTTGATGGGAGCAGAGGTCCACATCATGAGGGAGCCCAGCGTGGCAGCGAGAAGGATCAGGCCAATGACGCGCGTGGACACTTCCATGGGAATGCCAAAGTGGGCAAAGACAGCGCCGAATACGTCGAAGATACCGGTGGAGATGGCAACGCCGCCCTCGGGAATGAACAGGTTGACCAGCAGCGAAGCGCCTGCGTACAGAAGGCCGATGGTCAGGCCGGCGATAACGACGGTGCGCACGAAGGCCTTGACGCCGCCCTTAAGGTCGTTAAGGAACACGCCGACAGACTCAGCGCCGCCAACGCCCTGGATGATCCAGGCAAGCGTACCGAAGAAGCCCCACATAGTTGCGAAGTTGCTCATGTCGGGAGCCATGTTAGCGGGGGTAGGAGCCGTAGCGAACTCGACGCCGCCAAAGGCAGCAGCCAGGGACAGCAAGATGAACACGGCAGTCAGGCCGAGAGCCGCGGTCGAGCCGAAGGAGGAAATGGAGCCGATCCACTTAGCGCCCTTGGTCGAAACCCACGTGGCGATAGCAAAGACGACGATCTCGATAATGGTGATCCACAGCTGCGAAAGCTCTGCATTGGCACCAAAGAACACGTAGCTCGCGTAGATGATGACGTTGGGCAGGACGGACGCAAAGTAGAACAGGTTAACGAACCAGTAGCTAAATGCCGTCAGGAATGCCCAGCGGCCGCCCATCGAGGTCTTGACCCAGGCGTACACGCCCGACTCGGAGTCCTTGTTAAGGCCGACGAACTCGGCGGTAACCAGGGTATAGGGGACAAAGTACAAAAGCGTGGCGAAGAAGAACGACGGCGCAGCTGCCAAGCCGATGGCCGCGTTGTTGTTGATGATGTTCTTGATACCGAACACGGCGGCGACCGTCATGCCCAGCAGAGCGAACGAACCAATCGTTCCTCGTTTTTCAGAGCTCATAAGCCCTCCCAATCATCCGTTATATCTCATCTAAAACCGTCCGGACTGCAAGCGCAATCGTGGACGGCGCACCTGCTAAGGGGAATGGGGAAAAGGGAGTCAACAAAGCCATCCCCCTTAACGGCGCTAAGCAAACGCCCAAACGGACGAATACTACTTGTTGGGGAAGGAATAACCTTCAACCGTCACGTGCAGTACCACGACGCGGGAATCCGCGACATCGGCCACGACACGGTAGGCCTCGTCAATTTCGACGACGGCAACGCCGCCGGCGGGAATCGTCACGGTCTCCCCCATACCCTCAAAGCGCTCGCGATCGTCGATATCGCTGTAAGTGCGCGTGCAGGTAAGATCCGCCTTGGAAGCCACCTCGACGGTCAGGTCGCCGTCGAGCGGAGCGAGCACGGCATGGTAGCGACGGTGACCGACCAGATCGGCGGTAGCGGCCTCGCGGGCATAGACCCACCAGTACACCAACGAGTCGCCGATGGAGTAAGCCACGTCGTGCTGCAGGTCGGCAACGCCATCGAGCGCCTGACCGGTGCGCATCCACTTCTTGACAGACTTCATCTGAGCGTCGAAATCGGCGCGCGAGTTAAAGACATGCATGACTTATGCCTCCTTAATGGGTGCCAGCGCCTGAGCCAGATCGGCAGACGTCAGCGGTCGCAGGGACACCTCAAAGCTGAAGCTCTCAAAACGGGTGCGGTAGGAATCGAGCACCTCGGAACCCCAAGAGTTCGAACCAAGGCCGAGCAGCTGGTCGTTGATATTGACCGTAACCGTGTCGCCCTTGACAAGGTCGTAGACGTGCTTGGCGTTATCGATGGCCTCGCAGCTATAGGGCCATGCCGAGAACGAGAACGGGTTGGAAGCGGCGTCGCTCGGACGCGTCACGACCAGACCGTCACCGTGGCTAGAGCGCAGGGCGACCCAACGGGTGCCCTCGCGGTTAGCGCAATCCTGAGGCATAACGTAGGGCGTGAACATGTCGTCGACCGTAGTGCGGTAATGACCGACCGGGTTGGCGCGCAGCGAGTCCGGATAGTTCTCGCCCGGGCCGTGGCCATACCACTCGACGGCACGATCGCAACCGGGGACCTCGAAGGAGATGCCGATGCGCGGGATGATATCCGAGTAATCGCCGTAGGGCTCGCCGGAAACCTTGAGGTCGACGCGACCGCTCGGAAGCACGGTGTAGACGAGCTCGACGCGCATGCCGAACGCGCGGACGGGAGGAGCGATACGCTGGCTCACGGTAACGACGACCGCATTGCCATCCTGCTTCCAAGAAACCTTGCGGGTAGACGTCTGCATCACATCGATGAAGTTGTCCTTCCACAGTGAGTCATACTCCTGGGCATGGTTATCGACGAGCGGATGCCAAAAACCAACCTGGGGACCAGAGGCCATTACGTCGCGGCCGGATGCCTTCCACTCGCTCACGGTACCGTTGACTTTGCTGAAGGTCAGCTCGCCGTTGAGGGAGTGGATGCGGATCTCCTGCTCGGTCTCCTCAACCGTAAGCTCAGGACGAGCGGGGGGCACGATGGCCGGCGCCGGATGGTTTGCGATGGCAAACTGGCTTGCGCCCAGCTGGAACATCGGCTCGCACCAGACGTGAGCGGCCATGGTGTAGGCGCGCACGGTCAGCAGGGTCTCGCCCACTGCGGCCTCGCGAATCACCAGCGGCAGCTGGACGGACTCGCCGGGGGCAACCGCGCCGGGCATGAGCGTCTTGCGGCAGACCACGTCGCCGTCCACCAGGGTCTCGGCCGACAGGCAGACATCCTCGAGGGTGGTGAACCAACGCTTGTTGGTGACGGTCAGCTCGCCTGCCTCGGCGTCATAAGCCATGCGAATCGGGCAGATGACCTGGCCGTACTCGGTAAGGCCCGGGCTCGGCTGCTGCCAGGGGAACACCATGCCATCGATGCAGAAGTTGCTGTTGTTGGGGTAATCGCCGTTGTCGCCACCATACATATCGTAGGCAACGCCGTCCTCGGCCACAGCAGCCAAACCGTGGTCGCACCATTCCCAGATAAACTGGCCTTGGATGCAATCCCAGCGATCGAAGACCTCCTGGTACTCGGACAGGCCTCCGGGGCCATTGCCCATGGAGTGGCCGTACTCGCAGTTGATGCGCGGCTTGGGGAACGGATGCTCGCCAAAGTCGTTCATCTGCGACACACGGGAGTACATCGTGGAAATGACGTCGACGGTATCGGCGTTGCGGTCCTCCTCGTAATGGACCGGACGATCATCGAGCTCGTGAGCCTTGGCGTACATCGCGCGGATGTTGCAGCCATAGCCGCTCTCGTTGCCCATCGACCACATAATGATGCAGGCGTGGTTGCGCTCCTGCATCACCAGGCGCTCAATGCGGTCGACGTAGGCCGGCTCCCATGCCGGATCGTCGGTGACCAGGGCGATGTTGCCGATATTCTCGAAGCCGTGGCTCTCCATATCGGTCTCGGCGACCAGCATGATGCCATACTCATCACACAGCTCGTAGAAGCGCGGGTCATTGGCATAGTGAGAGGTGCGCACCGCGTTGATGTTGTGCCGCTTCATGAGCTCCAGGTCGCGGCGCATGCGATCGAGGCCCACGGCGCGACCCTTGTGATCGTCGTGATCGTGGCGGTTGACGCCATGCATCTTAAAGTAAGTGCCGTTGAGGTAGATATGATTGCCCTCGACCGTCACCTCGGCAAGTCCCTGGTGATGCGGAACGTACTCGCTGACCTCGTCGCCGTCGTAGACCTCAAACGTAAGGTCATAGAGGAAGGGGTCCTCGGGGTTCCAGAAGTGGGCATCGGCAACGCTGCACTCGGCATGGCCATCGACGCACTCGCCCGTAGCGACCACGTTCTCGCCATCGCTGAGCGTAAACACGACGCGGGAAGCGCCCTCCGCCACCGTATCGAGCGTGATCAGAGCGGCATCGCCCTCGCGGTGCGTGCGGAACCTAAAGTCGACCAGGTGCGCGGCGGGACGCTGCATAAGGTACACATCGCGGAAGATGCCCGAGGCCCACCACATGTCCTGATCCTCGATATAGCTGCCATCGCTGTACTGCAGGACCTTGACCGCAAACAGGTTGTCGCCCTCGACGAGCGCGTCGGTCACGTCGAACTCGGCAGACAGGCGCGAGCCCTTGGTCATGCCGATAAACTGACCGTTGACGTACAGCTCACCATAGCTCTCGATGCCGTCAAAGCGAATGATCTCGCGAGCGCCGGCAGGCACGGCGGGAAGGTTGACGATGCGCTGGTAGACGCCCGTGGGGTCGTCGGAGGGAACGAACGGCTGATCCACCGGGAACGGGAAACCCTCGTCGGTGTAGGCAAGGTTGCCATAGCCATCCACCTGCCACAGGTGCGGAACCTCCACGTGATCCCACTCGGGCTCGTACGTAGAGAGTTCCTCGTTGGAAACGGCAGCAGGCCCCTCAAAGAGGCGGAACTGCCACGAGCCGGACAGCTGGACAAACCCGCGCGACAGCTCGCGGCTGTACGTAGCGGCGAGATCGGCGGTCTCGTAACCCATAAAGTACGCATGGGGTGCCAGGCGGTTCCTGTGGGTGAGCGCTTGGTTTTCCCAATCGTTAATGGCGTCCATGGTGATGCTCCTTCGTCATCGTAGTGATTCTTGTGCAACCGGTTGTCCTTATCTTACGAGCGATGCAAAACCCTGTGCAACCGGTTGTCCGCTGAACGGTCGATTCTGCCGGATTAACGGTGCAACCGGTTGTACAACCGCCTCACTTATGTCACCCTGAGTATCGAAACTCAGCGCAAAACATCATTCTTAAGCTCGTAGGCAACCGCCACGCCCGCTGATATCTCACCCACACGAGACGTATTCGATTGCGGCTTGGTTGCAAAACGACACCTGTCACCGGATATCATGAACGCTGTTCAGGTGCACTATAGTAAGCTGTATCCGCACCAGCCCGTATCAGTGACAACATCGACCGCATTTTCCAGGAGACGCCATGACCCAACCAGTTCGCACCGCACCTACGCTTGCCGAGGTTGCCGCAGCTGCCGGCGTGTCGCGCTCCACGGCATCGCGCGCCCTCAACGATTCGCCCCGCATTAGCGAGGAAACCAAAAAGCGCGTCCGCGCAGCGGCCAAGGAAGTCAATTTTGTCCCCAACGCTCGTGGCCGAGCGCTCGCTGTCGGGCGCACGGAAATCATCGCCGTGCTCGTGACCGAGCCCCTGAGTGAACTCTTCAGCGACCCCACCTATAGCGAGTTTTTGAGCGGCATTACCGAGGAACTGTCGGAGTCGTCCTATCTGCCCGTTATCTTGCAGGCGTCTTCTACGCATGAGCGCAACCGCGCACGCGAGCACTTTGAGCGCCGCTCGTTCGACGCCGTGATCGACGTCTCCCCCTACAAGGGCAGCGAGCTGCTCGAGGTGCTGCGCGAGCTGGGCGTACCCACCGTGTTGTGCGGCCAGCTCGAGGGCCACCCCTATCGCGACGTGTTCTCGACAGTCTACTCTGACGACGAAGAGGGCGGACGCTTTGCAGCGCTCGCTATGAAAGAGCGCGGGCGCAAAGATATCGTCGCCGTGTTGGGACCGCAAGACAACCCCGCTGTTGTCGACCGCCTGCGCGGCTACCGCACCGTCCTGGGCGAAGACCTCCCAGGCGCAAACGTTATCTATACCGGCTGGAACAGCGGAGACGGCTATCAGGCCATGCACCAGATCCTCGCGCGCGAGATTGCTTTCGATGGCGTGCTCTGCGGATCGGACCGTATCGCGGCTGGCGTCATCACCGCACTCAACGAGGCAGGCCTATCTGTTCCGGCGGACGTTTCCGTCGTCGGCTTCGACGATCACGAGATTGCGGCGCGCTGCGTCCCCGCGCTCACGACCGTCCGCCAGCCCCTGCGCGAAGAAGGCCACATGGCCGCCAACATTGCGCTCGACATGATCAAGGGCGCCGAGCCCACCACCTCCGTGATGCACATGCAGCTCGTTCAGAGAGACTCGCTGTAGGAAACTGGGCCGGGCTTTCCGCCAGACAGTTGTTGCGGAAAGCCTGCCCCGTTTTGAGTGCTCATTCTGGGGCACAGTTTCCGTTAGACCGCTCAACCGGAAACTGTGCCCCATTTTTTGCCGAATTCTGGGTCGCGCTTTCCCAGAGGACCCCCTTTGGGAAAGCGCGACCCGTTCTGGACGCAGATTCCGGGTCGCAGTTTCTGCGACGCCCGGTCATCCCATGCCCCCACAACCTCGGCTCATAAAAAACGAGGGAAGGCGCGCGTCCTTCCCTCGTTACGGGCAATATGTAGCCGCTCGCCTACATCAGGCGCAGGCTAACGTCCTTGAGCTGGGCGCCGCTAACGGCACTCGGGGCGCCCGACATGAGGTCGGAGCCGCTGGCCGTCTTGGGGAACGCCATGACGTCGCGGATGGAGTCGGAACCGGTGAGCAGCATGCACACGCGGTCCAGGCCCAGAGCAAAACCGCCCATCGGGGGCGCACCAAACTTGAGCGCCTCCATGAGGAAGCCGAACTGAGACTCGGCACGCTCCTCAGTAAAGCCCAGGAGCTTGAGCATGGACATCTGCATCTCGGCGTTGTGGATACGCATACCGCCGCCGCCGGCCTCAAAGCCGTCCATGACAAAGTCGTAGGTGCACGAACCGGCTGCCAGCGGGTCGGCCTCGATCTTGGCGATGTCGGTCTCGGTCGGCAGGGTAAAGGGCTGGTGCTCGGCAGCGTAGGCCTTGCGGTCCTCATCCCAGTGGAACAGCGGGAAGTTGACGACCCACAGGAAGTCGTGGCCCTCGCGCTTGATCTCGAGCGCGTTGGCCATGTGGGAACGCATGCCGCCCAGGATCTCGTCGGAGAGCAGGCGCGGGCCGGCGGCGAACATCACAAGGTCGCCGGGCTCGACGTCCATGCGCTCGCGCAGAGCGGCCATCTCCTCGTCCGAGAAGAACTTGACGATGGGGCTGTTGATGGAGCCGTCCTCGCGGAAGGCGATCCAGGCCAGGCCCTTGGCGCCAAACGTGGAGGCCACGCCGGCGAGCTTATCGATCTTGGCACGTGCCCAGGCACCGGCGCCCTTGGCGTTGATAGCCTTGACGACAGAGCCCTCCTCGTTTGCGGCAGTCGCAAAGACCTTGAACTTGGAATTGGCGAAGATGTCGGTCAGGTCGACCAAGTGCATGCCATAGCGGGTATCGGGCTTGTCGGAGCCATAGGTGTCCATGGCCTCCCAGTAGTTCATGCGACGCAGCGGCGTGGGCATCTCGACACCCATGCGGCCGAAGGCATCGGCCAGGACCTCTTCGAGCGCGCTCATAACGTCGTTCTGGTCCACGAAGGACATCTCGATATCGACCTGGGTGAACTCGGGCTGACGGTCGGCGCGCAGGTCCTCGTCGCGGAAGCACTTGGCAACCTGGTAGTAGCGCTCGACGCCACCGACCATGAGCAGCTGCTTCAGGAGCTGCGGGGACTGCGGCAGAGCGTAGAAGTTGCCCGGCTGGATGCGGCTGGGGACGATGAAGTCGCGGGCGCCCTCGGGCGTAGACTTGAACAGGGAGGGCGTCTCGACCTCCATGAACTCACGGTTGTGCAGCGCCTCGCGAATGGCAAAGGTAAAGTCGGAGCGCAGCTTGAGGTTGGCCATCATCTCGGGACGACGAAGGTCCAGATAGCGATAGCGCAGGCGGGTGTCCTCGCTGGTCTCGATGCCGTCCTCGATTTGGAACGGCGGGGTGACGGACGTGTTGAGCACCTCGGCGTGGTCGGTCAGGACCTCGATCTCGCCGGTCGCGAGTTTGGTGTTGGTGGTCTCCTCGCCACGGGCGCGCACGACGCCGTGAATCTTGATGGGCCACTCGGGACGCATGGTCTCGGCGATCTTAAAGGCATCGCCGTCGGAGTGCTCGGGGTCGAAGGTGAGCTGCGTGATGCCCTCACGGTCGCGAAGGTCGCAGAAGATAAGGCCGCCGTGGTCGCGGCGACGGCTCACCCAACCGGTGAGGGTGACCTCTTCGCCCACGTTCTCGAAGCGAAGCTCGCCGCAGGTACGGGTGTGCATGGAATGCTCATCGATGGGACGGGTCTGGCTCATACCAGTGATCCTCCTTTATGGATCTGTGCCGCCCCGTGTCGTTCCGGGCGGCGTCGTACAGATTTGCCCAGCCTGCGTAAACCGCGCAGCCAGACATGGCGTTCTATCTTATCGCACTCGCGTCGATGTGCCGCGAAAAAGTGGCTCCTGCCCAAAGACTTGACGGAGACGAAACAATTGACGCGCCGTGACACCCGCCCGCGCTCGTCACGTGCGACAATATGCCCCAATAAAACAGCACTCGGAAAGGCCCGCCATGACTGCACGCCTCATCGTTATGGATATCGACTCCACGCTCATCAACCAGGAGGTCATCGACCTGTTGGGCGAAGAGGCCGGCGTGGGCGAGCAGGTGGCACAGATCACCGAACGCGCCATGCGCGGCGAGCTTGACTTTAAGCAGGCGCTCGAGGAGCGCGTGGGGCTGCTCGCCGGCCTGGGCGAGAGCGTGTTCGAGCGCACCTTTGAGCGCGTGACATTTACCCCCGGCGCGTTGGAGCTTGTGCGCTCGGCACACAGCAAGGGTTGGAAGGTCGGCGTCGTGAGTGGCGGCTTTCACGAAGTCGCCGATAAGATCGTGGCCGCCGCGGCCATCGACTTTTGCCTGGCCAATCGTCTGGAGGTCGTGGACGGCAAGCTCACCGGTAAGTTGGCTGCCGACATTGTGACCAAGGAGTCCAAGCTCATCCAGCTGCTGGACTGGGCAGTTGAGTGCGGCGTCGATATGGCCCACACCGTCGCGATCGGCGACGGTGCCAACGACATCCCCATGATTCAGGCCGCGGGCACGGGCATCGCGTTTTGTGCCAAGCCCAAGACGCGCGAGGCCGCCCCGTTTGCCATCGACGAGCGCAATCTGATGCTCGCCATGGACATCATCCTGCGCGACTAGCCAATCCGTCTAGCAATTGAATCAGTCTGTCCTATAGTTTCCGAACAATTCTGTCTTAGTGTTCGGAAACATACCCTTTGAGTGCTAAACTTTGCGCCGTCGAAGGGAACATATATGGATAAGCGAGATCTAGAGCAGCTGCTGAGCGATGTTGCCGGCGGAGCAGTCACCCCTGCCGACGCCCTCACGCGCATCCAGACGGCTCCGACCGCCGATTTGGGCTTTGCGCAGCTAGACCTTTCGCGCGGGGTGCGCCAGGGAGCCGGCGAAGTTGTCTACGGCGCCGGTAAAACCGCCGAGCAAATTGCCGCCATTATCAAAGCATTACTCGATGCCGGCCAGGAGCGCATCCTGGTCACGCGCCTGGATGCCGAAAAAGCCGCGCGCACCGCTGAGCTTCTTGGCAACGGCATCGACCTGGGATATGTCCCGGACGCACAGCTCGCCCTCGTGGGCGGCAAGCCCTCCCCCACCGGCAACGGACGCATCGTCGTCGCCTGCGCCGGCACGAGCGACCTGCCCGTCGCCGAAGAAGCCGCGTTGACGGCCGAGTTCTATGGCAACGAGGTCGACCGCCTCTACGACGTGGGTGTCGCTGGCCTGCACCGTCTGCTCGCGCATGCCGAGGAACTTGCCCAGGCACAGGTGGTCATCGCCATTGCCGGCATGGAGGGCGCACTGGCGAGCGTTGTCGGCGGCCTGGTAAGCTGTCCGGTCATAGCCGTTCCCACCAGCGTGGGTTACGGCGCGAGCTTTGGTGGCGTAGCCGCGCTGCTCGCCATGCTCAACTCCTGCGCCAGCGGCGTTTCGGTCGTCAACATCGACAACGGCTTTGGTGCCGCCTACCAGGCAAGTCTTATCAATCATCTGAGCGCCGGCACGCCCTGCGCCCGTTAAGGAGCATTCCATGTCCAATCATCAGCGCACGCTTATCATCGACGGCACCTCGGGCATCAGCGGCGATATGACCGTCGCGGCCCTGCTCGACCTAGGCGCCAGCGAGGAGCACCTGCGCGAGCAGCTCGCCACGCTGCCGGTCGACGGCTTTACGATCGCCGTCACACGCGTAAGCAAGCATGGCATCGACGCCTGCGATTTCGACGTCCAGCTTGCAGAGGAGCTCGAGAACCACGATCACGATATGGCCTGGCTCTACGGCAACGAAGCAGCTGCCGAGCACACGCACGAGCATGAGCACCACCATTATGATCATGGCGAGCACGCACACGAGCACTGCCACGAGCATGACCACGACCACGAGCATGACCACGACCACGACCACGAGGGCCACCATCACGCCCACCACCATCACCACCGTTCTTTGGCTGACGCCACCGCCATCATCGATGGCTCGCAGCTAAGCGATGGCGCCAAGCGTCGCGCGCTCGCCATCTTTACCGCGCTCGCCGCCGCCGAGGCCAAGGCCCACGGCAAAACGCCCGAGACCGTCATGTTCCACGAGGTGGGCGCCGTCGACTCCATCGTCGACGTCTGCTCTGTCGCCATCTGCCTCGATGACCTGGGTATTGAGGACATCGTGGTCGAGTCGCTCTCTGAGGGTCACGGTACCATCCGCTGTGCCCACGGTCTCATGCCCATTCCCGTCCCCGCTGTCGTCAACCTGTGCCAGGCGGACAATATCGCCCTCACGCCCGCACCGGTCGCCGGCGAGCTCGTGACGCCCACGGGTGCCGCCATCGTCGCCGCACTGCGCACGTCCGAGCACCTGCCGGCCCGCTACCGCATCGAGGCCGTCGGCTACGGCGCCGGTAAGCGCCCCTACGAGGGCTGCTCCGGCACGCTCCGTTGCCTGCTTGTTCATGTGGATGCATAGCCATGGATGCCCGCAAAACCAAAAGCCGCGCCGCTATTGTCACGGCATTTTCCGAGCTCCTTCGCGAGGAGGACTACGGCAAGATCACCGTCGGCGACATCATCGCGCGCGCTCACGTAGGCCGCGCGACATTCTACGGCCTCTTCAAGAGCAAGGATGACCTACTGTCCGAACTCGTGAGCGACATCTGCACCCACGCCCTCGACGACGATGGCACACCGCTCGATGATCCGCTCGTACAAGTCGAGCATATCCTCAACAACCTCTGGGAACGCCGCCAGGGCGTACGAGCCCTCGTAGCCGGCGCCGGCTCACGCGTCTTCGCTGACTGCTTACGCAAGACCATCATGTCACGAGCAGCCGAAACCGTCCCTACCGACCCCACAGGTCCCGCTGGCACTATGGACCGCAGCTTCCTCCTCCATCACATAGCCTCAAGCTTCGTAGCCACCGTCCAATGGTGGGCCTGGCACAACTTCCAAGCCAACAAATCCAACGTAGCCAAAGACTACCTCTCAGCCATACAGCCCCTCTTCGGCTAAGTAAGAAGCTCATCCCAAAGCATCACCCCAACCCAGAGCGCCACGCATCCCAAAGTGTCAACAACAGCTCAACGCCCCTATCAGCAACAAGCCCCTCCCATCCAAATACAGATATATGTTGGGTTGCTTGCTCGAGCGCAGCAAAGATCCCGCAGCTGGCCGCATGGGGTAACTTCCCAGCGCATTCCGCAGGACGCAAAAAGGCTCGCCGCACGAAGTGCACAGCGAGCCTTTTTGCATGTCCGAGGACGCGCTGGGAAGTTACCCCATGCGGCCAGCGGACAACTATGTAGCCTTCGACTAGAACATGCCCAAGAAGCCATGCACAAACAGCGCGGCCACAATAGCACCGACAAACGGAGCGATGCCAGGAACGAGCAGGCCGTACTTCCAGTTGTTGTCAGCCTTGTTCTTGATCGGCAGCACCTGATAGGCCATGCGAGGACCAAGGTCACGCGCCTGGTTCATGGCGAAGCCGGTGATGCCGCCCATGCCCATGCCAACGGCCCAAACGATCAGACCGACGCAGATTGCGAGCATCAGAACGTTCTCGCCGGCGCGGCTAGCGGCAGCAAGGATGGCGCTGATGAACACAAAAGTGCAGATAGCCTCGCAGAAGAAGTTACGGGCATAGTTCGTACCCTCGGTGGTGGGGTTGGTCGAGAAGATGTTGCGCTGGGCAATGGGGTCGACGACGCCCTCGGAAGCCTTGAACTCATCGGCATACATCAACCAAGCGATTACGGCGCCCACAAAGCCGCCGAGCATATCGGCAATCATGAAGGGGATGCAGCTGCTCCACGGCACCAGGCCGACGATGCACTGGGCAAGCACCATGGCGGGGTTCATGCACACGGCACCGCCAAAGACAAACAGGCAGACCGAGATGCCAAAAGACCAAGTGGTGATGGCAAACATGTGGCCGGAGCCCTGATACTTGGTGCCCTTGAGCACCGTATCGCAGTGCACGCCCACGCCAAAGATGATCATGAGGGCCGTTGCGCCGAATTCGCAGAGGAGTTTGGTAAGCATAAAACCTTATCTTTCTTGTCGGTTAAAAACGATTCGTTTAGGCCGCGCACTAGTGCTGCGCAACAACAACGCCCAGGCCATCGGGAATGACGGCAACCTTGGCATCGGCACCCTTCATCTCAAAGGCGAGCTTGAGCGCCTCCTCGATAGTGTTGACCGGCGTCATGTGCATATCCTTGAGCATCTGGTGATCGCACAGGTCGGTGACCATGATCACGGGGTGATGCGCCAGGATGCGGGCAAAGATCTGGCTCGTCCACTGGTCGGGCAGGGTCTCGTCCTTAGGACGGTCGATGCAGGCGCGCTCAAACTCCGCCGGATCGTTGTCGGCGATGTTGTGATAGAAGCCCTCGCCACCGTGGCCGTCGGCACAACCGGCGACGTCGATGATCACGCCGCCCTCGGGAAGCGTGGCCTCGGCAGCGCACATGCCCTTCACAGCCTGATAGATGTTCTGATCGAGGGGGTAGCCACCGTTGGTGGTGATGGCAATCTCGCACTCGACGGGCTCAACGCCGGCAAGGCTCTTCACGAACTCGCAGCCGGCCTCGTGCGCCTTGTGGATATCGCCGGCAAAGGAGCCGATGACCTCGTGCTTGCCGTTAAGCACCACGTTAAGCACAAAGGCAAGGTGAGCCATCTCGGCGGCGGCGAACATGTCCTCGCTCACGTGGTTGTGGCACAGGTTGCCGGCACGCGAGTGGGAATCGTTCACAAACTGACCGTTGTGGTTGTACATGATGGTCTTGTAGCTGGCGATGCCGGGCAGGACGGACTTGCGGCTACCAGAGAAACCGGCAAAGAAGTGCGGCTCAATAAAGCCCTCGGCAAGCAGCAGATCGCAATCGGCGGCAATCTTGTTGATGATGCACTCGCCACCAGAAGGCAGGGTGCCGATCTTTTTCATCATGCTGTCGTCAGTCGCGACGTGCATAACGATTTCCTCGTTAGCAACGATCTCCTCGCCATACTTATTGACGAGCTCCTCGTGCGTCGACGGACGGTGCATGCCCGTAGCAACCAGAATGCGAACGCGTGCCTCAGGCGCAGCGGAGTGGATGTGATGCAGCAGAATAGGCATCGTCACACGCGAGGGGACGGGACGCGTATGATCGGAGCTAATGATGACAATATCCTTCTTGCCAGCACAAAGCTCCTCGAGCGAAGGCGAGCCATAAGGGTTGGCAAGCGACTCCTCCACCAGCTCTTCCTGCGATTTCGTGGTCTTAAACTCGTTTTGATGACCTTCCATCACACCCGCGAAGTTCTTATCCTCGAGTTCCAGATGCAACGTCTTGTGGTCAAACGGCAGTTCACATTCAAACAATGACGAGCGCCCTCTTCCTTTCAACTGACACACTAGATAAACCGTTGGAAGGATACGCCGCTCACCGAAAAACACCACCGTCCACCGACTCATTAACACAACGTTCATATTTGACCCACAACAAAACAACCGCGATCCCAAACGGGACCGCGGCCGCTACAGTCGTAAGGCGCGAAGCGCACTTAATTCTCATCAGCCCCAATCCCCGAAGACCGAGAACAAAGGGGCCCGATGGGTCTCCCTCTGAATGCATTCCGCAGCACGAAGCCTTTTCCAAACGCGCGAAGCGCGCCATTATTCCCCCAGCCAGTAATCCGCCGAAGACCGGACATCGTAGGGGCCGCCGTTTGTTTTCTTTCCGGCGCATTCCGCAGGACGCAAGAAGCCCTCGCCGCACGAAGTGCGCAGCGAGGGCTTCTTGCATGTCCGAGGACGCGCCGGAAAGAAAACAAACGGCGGCCCCGGACAACGACTACAGGGCTATCGATTACCCCGTGTTCTGCAAACCTGCCGAGACGCCGGTCACAGTCGAAAGAATCAGGCTCATGTACTCGGCCTTCTTCTCCTCGGCCATCTCGTCCTGGTTCATACGCACCTCGCGAAGGGCGCGGACCTGTGCGATGGACAGGGCGTCGACGTAGGGGTTACGGACGCGAACGGCGCAGCCGAGCACGCGACGGCGCTGAAGCGGCCATTCGTCACCGACGATGGCAAGGACCCACTTACGCGTGAGCTGCATCTCGGTGAAGACCTTCTCGGACAGATCCTGGCGATCGCCCAGGTGCAGATACATCTTGGCGATGCGCTGGTCGGTCTTGGCGATCGACATCTCGATGTTGTCGATAAAGGTGCGGAAGAACGGCCACTCCTGGTAGGCAGCCTTAAGCTGGTCCAGATCGCCAAACTGCTCGCAGGCGGTACCCAGGCCGTACCAAGCGGCCAGATTGATGCGCGCCTGGCTCCAGCTGAAGATCCACGGAATGGTACGCAGGTCGTCGAGCGACTTGGCACCCAAGCCGCGCTTGGCGGGACGCGAGCCGATCGGCAGCAAGCCGACCTCGGTCAGCGGCGTCACGGTCGAGAACCACGGCGTAAAGTCCTCGGTGTTCAGCAGGTCCAGATAGCGCTCGTGGCTTGCGGCGTTGAGCTTCTCGGCCATATCCCAGAACTTCTGCGTGGTCTCGGTGTTGGTCTTCTCGACACTCGGGGCCGACTGCAAAAGCGTTGCGGCGGCAACGGACTCAACATGGCGCTGAGCCAGCGTGCGGTTGCCGTAACGGGCAAAGATGACCTCGCCCTGCTCGGTAAGCTTAAAGAAGCAATTGACCGAACCCTTGGGCTGCGCCAGCACGGCCTTGTTGGCCGGGCCGCCGCCACGGCCCACGGCACCGCCGCGACCGTGCATGAGCACCAGGTCGATATCGTTCTTCTCTGCCCACTTGGCAATGCGCTCCTGCGCGGAGTGCAGCGCAAGCATGGCCGTGGTAGGACCGGCATCCTTGGAGGAGTCGGAATAGCCCAGCATGACCTCCATGCGGCGGTTGGTCTGGGCAAGGCGCTTTTGCACCACAGGCAGCGTAAGCATCTGGTCGAGCACGTCGACGCAGCCCTCGAGGTCCTCGAGCTGCTCGAACAGCGGGATCACGTCGAGCTCGGGGACATCCTCCTCGTGTGCAAAGGACAGGTGGGCAAGCTCAAAGACGTCGGCCACATGCTGGGCGCTCTTGGTGAACGAGATGATGTAGCGGTGCGCCATCTTCTTGCCGTAGCGCTTTTGGATGGAGCCGATAGCGCGGAAGGTATCGATGACCTCGCGCGTCATGGGCTGCAGGTCGCCATGGATACCGTTCTCGTGGATATCCTTGAGGGCGCGGGCGTGCACCACGGAGTGCTGACGGAACTCCATCTCGACCATGTGGAAGCCGAAGGACTCGACCTGCCAGATGATGGTTTGGACCGGGCCGTAGGCAGCACGGACGGCACCGCAGGCGGCCAGCGAACGCTGGACGACGCGCAGGTCATCCAGGAACTCGTCGGCGCTGTGGTACATGGTGTCGGTGATACGACGGACGGTGGCGTTCAGGCGGTCGGCCATGACGAGCATGACGGCGCGATGCGGCTCGTGCTCGGAGATCAGCTCGGCGCGGGCCGTGTAACGAGGGCTCATCTCGACCTGATGGTTCCACAGGTTAATGAGCTCGGCCGACGGCTTGCTGTAGGTAGCCTCGAGCGTAAGGTTGCGGCCGATGTGGCGGCACTTGTCCTCGAGCTTGAGCACCATGTGCGTAAAGTACTTGGCGGCGACCTCACGGCTCACCTTGGCGGTGACGTTGGGGTTACCGTCGCGGTCGGAACCGATCCAGCTGCCGGGATGGAAGAACGCCGGGCACAGCGGCGGCACAGTACCGGCCTTGTCGCCCAGCACCCAATCGTCAAAACGACGATAGATAACGGGGATAACGTCGAACAGCGTGTTATCGAAGATGTCGATGATGGTATCGGCTTCCTCGACCGGCGTGGGCTTCTTGAGCGCGATGGGGCTCGTGCGAACCAGGGCGTCAATCTCCTGCAGCATGTGGCGCTCGTTCTCCACCAGGTCAGAGCCGCCCAGACGCGGACGCTCCTCCAGCAGGTTGGAGATACGGCGAATCTTGCCCTCGACGGCCTTACGACGAGCCTCGGTGGGATGTGCGGTAAAGACAGGGTGGAACTCAAGCTTGCCGAGCAGCTCGTTGGCACCCTCGACACCCATCTCGTTTACCAACTGGTGATAGGCGACGGTGAGTTCGTTAGCGGGATCGACCTCGGTATCGGTCGACGCACCGGCCTCGCGCTCGCGCAGCTGCGCCACACGGTAGTTCTCCTCCGACAGGTTTGCCAGATGGAAAAAGCTCGTAAAGGCGCGAACGATGACCTGCTGCTTATCGAGCGGCAGGCTGTCGATCAAATCGACGACCTCACGAAATGCCACGGCAGTGGGCTCGTCGGCGGTGGGCACGCCCTGCTCGTCGACGGCTTCGTCGGCAGCGCAGGTACCGGGGTTGCCGGCATTGACCACAATCTCGGCTGTCAAAATCTTGTCGAACAGGTCCGCGATCTCGGGATCATACTCGCTAAGCACACGGCGCTCCAGGCGCAAGAACAGCGCCAGATTGTCGCGCAGCTCCTCGGGGATCTCGATCTCGGCGAGACGCTCCCTGGACTCGGCATTCGAGCCGATTCGGTTAACGAGGCGGTTGACCACGGCAGCGACGCGCGCCGCGGCTTCGGGTACAGACTGGTTGCTTAGGTTCTCAGCCACGTTTCCTCCCATTCCTCCTTCTATGCACGTAACATGCGGTATTCATTATAGGCGCTTGAGAAATACTTTCGACACTGATTGCGCTTTACCACACAAAAGTATTTTCTGCATTGCAAAGGTTTTTGCCCTAAATGGTCGTATTTCTCGGTGGGCGGCATACGTAAACGGGGGCATTCCGCATAAAAGCGAAACACCCCCGTAACAATCGCTCTCCATGAGCAGGGCACGTTAGCAGGCCCGAAGCTCAAAAAGATGCGCTACAGGCGCTCGCGAACCGCCTCGACGACGTTGTCCAGATCGACCAGTACCTCGTCGTGGCTCTGCATGTCGCGCACCTTGACCTTGCCGGCGGCAAGCTCGTCGCCACCCAGGACTAGGATGAGCTTAGCGCCCACCTTGTCGGCCTGCTTAAACTGGGCCTTAAGGGAACGGCCCTGATAGTCGGCCTCGGTCACGATACCTGCGGCGCGAAGCTCCTGCGTAATGGCAAAGACGTTCTGGCGCAGCTCCTTGCCGGCATTGGCGACGTAGACGCACGGGACCTCCTCGGCACCCAGGTCGCTGCCAAAGGCCTGCAAGGCCAGCAGGGCGCGTTCAAAACCGACAGCGAAGCCGACGCCTGCCGTGGGCTTGCCACCCTCGAGCTCGACCAGGCCGTCATAACGACCGCCGCCACCGATGGAGCCGACACCGGCGCCGGGAGCCTCGACCTCAAAGACAGTACGGGTGTAGTAGTCCAGGCCGCGCACCAAGGTGGGATCCTCGACATACTCGATACCCGCCGCATCCAAATAGCGCTTGACCTGCTCGTAGTGCTCACGGCACTCGTCGCACAGGTTGTCGCCCATCAGCGGGGCGTCGGCCATGATCTCGCGGCAGTGGTCGTTCTTGCAGTCGAAGGCGCGCAGCGGGTTGAGCTCGGCGCGCTCGCGGCACTCATCGCACATCTCGTCGGCGTGATCGAGGATAAACTGCTTGACCTGCTCGCGGTAAGCCGGACGGCACTGCGCATCGCCCATCGAGTTAATAAGCAGGCGAAGCTTGGAAAGGTCGAAGCCCAGGCGCTTGTAGAACTCCATGAGCATGATGATGCACTCGGCGTCTGCCGCCGGATCGGGAGCGCCGAGCCACTCGATGCCCACCTGATGGAACTGGCGCAGGCGGCCCTTCTGGGGACGCTCGCCGCGGAACATGGCCTCGGCGTAGTAGGCCTTAAACGGCGTGGAGCCCTGGGGCACCAGGTTGTTCTCCACGACGGCGCGCACCACACCGGCTGTGCCCTCGGGACGAAGGGCCAGGCGCTGCTTGGGCTTGAGCTTGGTATCGGTGCCCTCGGTAAAGACGCGCTCCAGGTTGGCGCCGCTAAACACGCGGAACATCTCCTTGCGCACGACGTCGGTCGACTGGCCGATGCCGTGGACAAAGACGTCCACCTGCTCGATCGCGGGCGTCTCGATGGGTTTAAAACCAAACGGCTCGAACACGCCGGCAGCGATCTGCTGCATCTTTTGCCAAGCGCGCATCTCGGCGCCGATAAGGTCGCGGGTTCCCTCCGCCTTCTGTGCCTGCATGGGCAAACACCTTTCTTTTGTATCGCGTCATAGGTAGTGGACATTATACGGCACAAAGCAGCAACGCGGCGGCGTGTCTGACCGAACGAGGGTATGGGGACTCGTTCGGCCAGACACGCCGCCGCGGTTTGTGATCCCTTTTCCTCCGTCCCCTTCGGATTACGTGATCCCTTGGGGACAGAGGAAAAGAGCTCATTTCGTAGACCCGTGGCTGCCCTGGAAACCGAATGACAGTACGGGCATCCATTCGGCTTCCAGGGCAGCCACGGGCAGAACAGGCAAACAGGAATAGGCGGCGACCCGCTACTCCCCCGCCACGCTTGCGCGCAGCTTGGCGGCGATGGGCTCGGATGCCAGCAGGAACACGAGCATGACCACGGAGCACGCCAGGCACACAATCCAGGTGCTCGCAAAGGAGCCCGTGGCATCGAACAGCACGCCCGAGACAATGGCGCCCACGGTGCCGCCGACCATCTCGAGCGAGGTAATGGTGCCCGTGACCTTACCCAGGTCGGCCATGCCAAACTGCTTGGACGCGGCGATGGTAGGCGTGATGGTGCCCATGCACGTTCCAACACCAAAGCTCACAGCGGCGACAATAGGACCGAGGTCCGTCGTCGGGAAACACAGCGCCACGCAGGCGATAATGCACGCAACGGAGCCAAGGATATTGCCAAAGCGCAGGCCAAAGCGGTCATAGATCGCACCGAGCGAAATCTTGGCAATAACGACGGTGACCATGTAGGCCGAAAGTACGGTACCCGCCCACATGGGATCGTGGCCGCCCGTGACAATCTTGGCACCGTTGACGGTAACACTCGTCATGTTGGTAACCTGGTTGGGCAGGATGGCGCCATTGACCAAGCCCATAAAGAGGAAGGCGACGACAAGCAGCCAAAATGCCGGGCTCTTCTTGATACGAGACCAGCCGACGCTAACCTCGGGCGCCGTGTGCTCGTCCTTGTCGCCAGCCGTCGAGACGGACGGATCGCCCGGGTTCTCGCCGAGCGGCTTCAGGCCGATCTCGGAAGGCTTGGTGCGGAAGGAATAGTCATGCAGTTAACGAAAATCGTGTAGCACGTGGCCATGATCACAAAGCTGGAGGCCACCACGAGCCAGCCGGGGAAGAACTTACGTTGCTGGGACATGGATTACTCCTTGTGGTCCGCAATGTATCCGAGAGCGACGGCGGCATAAGCCGCGGCGCCAAGGGGAAGCTCGGTATCGCTAAAGCGTGCCTTGGGATGATGCTGAGCAAAGTGCTCGTCCGTATCAGTCACGGCAGCGCCCACGGTAAAGTACGCACTCGGGATCTCGCTCGAGATCAACGCGAAGTCCTCGCTCGCCATGGCGTGGAACAGCGGCAGGAAGGCAGCCTTGGGCAGCACCGCGCCCACGTAGCCAAGCGACGCCTGGGTCATATCGCTGTCGAGCACGAGCGGCGGAACGTCCGAAAGCGTCTCGATGGCTGCCGGCGTACGATATGTTGCGGCAACGCCGTTGACGACCTCCGCGATACGCTCCTTGAGATGAGTCATGAGCTCGACATCGAAGCCGCGCAGCGTTCCCTCGAGCACACAGGTGTCGGGGATGACGTTGGCCGCCAAGCCGCCAGCGAACTTACCAACGGTAAGTGCGACTTCCTTGGCCGCTGGCACCTCGCGGGAGATAAGCTCCTGGAGCGCCAGGTGCACATGGACGCCGGCCGTGATGGGGTCGATGCAGATCTCGGGGCTCGAGCCATGGCCGCCCTTGCCCTGCAGCGTGATGCGGAAACCGTACACGCCCGAAAGCGCCGGGCTCCCATAGAGCACCAGGCCGAGCGGCGATTGGCTGTTGACGTGCATGGCAAAGGCAGCCTGGGGGCGCGGGTTCTGCAGCAAGCCATCGGCGATGGCAGCGCGGGCTCCCTCAAAGGTCTCCTCACCCGGCTGGAACAGCAGTTTGACGGTGGCATTGGCGTCGACAAGCTCGGCCTCGCGGGCCTTGAGCAAACGGGCCGCGCCGAGCAGCGCCGTCGCATGCATATCGTGGCCACAAGCGTGCATGCACCCGTTGGTGGAAGCGAAAGGCTCGCCCGATTCCTCGACAACGGGCAGGGCATCCATGTCGCCGCGAAGCATGATAACCGTACCGGTTTGCTCGTCCGCGCACGTACCATTGCCCTGAGCAGCCGCGGCCGCACCGGCACCGATCAGGCCAACAACACAGGAGCCGTCGACAAGCGTGGTATGGGGAATGTCCATCTCGTCCAGACGTGCCTGGATATAGGCAGACGTCTGCGGAAGATTGTTACCGAGCTCGGGCGTCTGATGGAGATCGTGGCGCCATGCGGCAAGCTCACCGGCAAATGCCTGGGCTTCTTTGACCAGACCATCGCCGATAGCGGTCTGCGCCGCTGCGGTAGCCTGAGGCGCTGGTTGCGGTTGAAGATCGGACAGAGCTGATGCCATAGATGCCCTCCAGTAACGTTTTTGCAGCACGCACTTTGACAGCGTAAAGTGCAAGGTACAACTGTAAGGGCATGACATAAAAAATGCCGCCCCGGGAGGGCGGCGCAACAAGTTGTTTACAATTGCGGGCGAGATTTTCGGCGCAAGAAATCGAAATGCGTCTCGCTCAAGATAATCGACAAAAAGATGAGCGCAAAGCCGGCAAGCAGGCGCGAGGTGAGCGCCTCCCCCATCAACAACACCGAGAACAGCACACCCGAGGGCGACTCCATCGAAAGAAGCAACGAGCCCGTCGAGGCCGGGACGTGCGCCAGACCGACGTTTTGGACGAGCAGTGCCACGCACGTGCAGCCCACCGAGAGGAAGACCATCACGCCGATAAAACTCGGCGTCCACACGGACAGAGGCGCCTGAGTCTCGAATAGTAGCGACGTGATTAAGCTCAAAACGCCATTGCCCACAAACATCCAAAACGTGATGACGTTGATATCCATCTTGCGGCCATACTTGGCGGTCACCGCCATCTGGATAGCAAAGAAGACCGCGCCGCCCAGCGTGATGGCATCTCCAGCATTGAACTCGACGCTATCGAGTGCCACCAGGCCAATGCCCGCCAGGCACAGCAATGCAGCGCCCAAGTTGTAACGGGTAAGCCTTTCTCCGCTCAGGACATAGCTCGCAAACGGCACGAGGATGCAATAGGTACCCGTCAAAAAAGCACTCTTGCCCGCCGTGGTCTGCGCCAGGCCAATCGTCTGCAAACCGTACGCGCCCCACATAAGTGCGCCCATACCAAGCCCGACGATAAGGTTGCGAGCATTAAAGTGTGCGATGATGCGTTTGCGGAAGATGGCAAACATAACCAGCGAAGCCGGGAGAAAGCGAACGTAGACCAGCTCGAACACCGGAATGGTGTCGAGTGCGTCCTTCATAGTGGTAAAGGAGTAGCCCCAGATAATCGCCACCGAAAGCAGTAGAACTTTCCAGAACAACGGCGAGCGTGCGCCGGCACCCCGGGGAATACCACCCGCGCCCAAATCCTCACGGGCCACAGGGCTATCGGGCATGTTTTCGATTTCGTTGGCAGCGTATTGGGCCATGGAACATCCTCGCGCTCAATCTGGGCGTGGTGTCCGCACGCGCGTGACCGCATGCCGCCTCATGGTCAAATAAAAACGGGGCGCACCGGACCCCCGGTACGCCCCGCTACTGTAGCAACAACCAAGTAACCCACGCAATTCACTACGCTAAAGCGTCGGTACAGAAAACCTCGATGTTCCGGCAACGTCAGCGAAAACGCCCCTAAGCGAGCAAGGTGACGTGAAATGGAAGGGCGCTGACCTTCTGGTCGCGCCCTTGAAATTGAACGTCAGATTGCCGCTTAGGGACGTTTGCAGCGTCGAGCCGTTACGCGGTTTGGTAAAACCGCGTAACTAAATAAGCTTTGTTGACTCCAGCTTTTCGATAATCCAGTCGTTGGCTTTGATGACCGGGCGGCGGAAGACGACGCCCAGTGCCAGCGACGGAATCAGATAGCTCGCCAGAATGCCAAGTTCAACCCAGTACTCCATATGGTAGGCGCCAGCCATGGCGGCATGCATGGCGTTGATGCCGTGAGTGAACGGCAGGAACGGGTAGATCGCCTGGAACACGGGGCCGGTCATCTCGATGGGGAACGTACCGCCTGAACCGCCGACCTGCATGACCAACAGCACGACAGCGAGCGCCTTGCCGATATCGCCAAACGAAACCGTGAGCGTGTAGACGATATTGGAGAACACGAGACTCGCGACCCAGCCCGCCAGCACAAACTGCAGCGGGTTGTCGCACTGAATGCCAAAGAACAGAATGTCGCCCGCGCACACGAGCGTTGCCTGCAGCAGGGCCAAACCGCCAAAGAACAGGTAACGGCCCAGATAGATCTCGTGCAGGCGTACGGGGATGAGCTCGTTGATAAGCTCATCGTCAACCGAGACCTTCATCATGGCCGCCAGAACAATCGAGCCCACCCACAGCGACAAAATCGTGTAGAACGGCGCCATGGCCGAACCGTAGTTGCGGATCGGATAGACCGGCTTGCGATCGAGCGCAACGGGGCCAGAAAGCGACACGGCCAGACCCTCGGGATCGTTGCCGATCATCGTCTTGATCGTGGCCAGATCGTCCGACATAAGAGCACCGTCGAGCTCGTCCTTGAAAGCGCTAATCTTGTCCGACGCCTCACCCAGTTGGTCAGAAGCCTTGTTGACGAGCTTTGCGGCTTTGGACAGACCCTTTGCGAGCGAGCCAGAGGCGTCGGTCAGACCGCTCACGGCGCTATCCAAGTCACCCGAGATACCGTTCAGGGAATCCAGAACGCCCGAGATGGTCTTCTTAAGCTCCTTGGCCTTAACCGAGAACGTGGAATCGTAGTCGGACTTGGCTCCCGAGATACCCGCCTTGGCATCGGCGATGGCCTGGTCGACCTCGGCACGCGAGTTGTTGACCTCCGCCATGCCGTCCGAAAGGGACTTTGCGGTCGCCGTCAGGTCCTTCGCATTGTTGCGGTACTCCACGGCAATTCTGCCCAGCGACGTAGCAACGGACTTGAGATCGTCTTTGAACTTGTCGTCACTCACCTGGTCGGCAAGGTTGCGGAGCTGATCGGCCATCGCATCGATATCGTCAGCACGCGTATTGAGCGCCGCTGCGGCTTCGTTGAGCTGAGACACCGTAAGGTAAACATGCTGATTCGCGGCATCGAATGCCTTCGCAAGCTCGGCGGACACGTTGTCGAACGAGCCCGCGCTTCCGTCAATCGCGGCGTTGATGGCGTCGTTGGCGTCCTTCAGCGCTTCCTTGGAATCGCTCATACCGCTCTTGGCATGCTCCATCAGCTGCTTCGTCGACTCATCAACGGTGCCCGTCTGCTTGAGCATGCCGCCCGCCGATGTCAGTGAATCGGACGTGGAGCTCAAAATGCCCGCGAGCGACGTCGCACTCGCCTGAACGTCCTGCAGGTCCTCGACCGAATCGCCCAGCGTCGAGGACAGATTGGCGATAAAGTTGCTCACCTGGTCGGTACTCATATAGTCGAGCAGGCTGGACACGGTCTTAAGGCCGATGGTCGTGATGGTCTTGGTAAAGGTCTCGTTGACCTGACTCTGGACGGCGCTCGAACCCTTTTCAGTCACGATCTGTGCGATGGCGTTGGCCTTCTGGTTCTCATAGAACTCGATATCGGCGTGCTTCACCTCGGTCGAGAAAAGCGTCATCATGTCGGCGCTAAACGTTTTAGGGATAACGACGGCAGCGTAGTACGCGCCCGACTTAACGCCCTCAATCGCCTTATCGCGGTCGTTGAGGACGACCCAGTCGAAGTTCTCGTTGCCGCGCAGGGTGGCGGTTACGTTTTCGCCCACGTTGACCTCGACGGGAATCAGATCGCTCTCGTAACCCTCATCGGTGTTGACCACTGCAATCTTAAGGTTGCCGGTATTGCCGTAGGGATCCCAGCTTCCGGCGATGTTAAACCATGCATAGAGACATGGCACGATGATCAGGCCCATCACGACGACTATGCCGATCACGGAGCGAGACACGTTTTGGACATCGCGCTTAAACAGGTGCAGGATGTTTTTCATTTATGCCTCACCTCCTTTAGAGTGCTTGCCAAGCGAGGTGGTGTCCCCGTCGTTTCCGTTTACGTTGTCAGCGCCGTCGGCATCTTGAGCCTTACGATGCGCACCGATATGCGACAGACGGCTCGTAGGCTGTTCGCCTCCCTTGGCGCCACGCTCGCTGGCGTTGAGACCAAACATGCGACGGGCGGCAGGGATGGCAGCCGTGTGCTCGCGCATCTCGCGGCGAAGGTCCTCGTCCGAAAGCGCCGAGATACGCATCTGGGTATTGAGGCTCGCACGGATGTATTCGATGTTGATGAGCCAGCCGCAGATGGCGATAACCGAAATGATCCAGATAACGAGCAGGATGATCTTGCCGTTATTGTCGATATCGAGCACCGTCGAAAGCACAAAGAGCAGAACCTGCACGCCTACCACGGCGGCAAAACCGCCCTTGATGTAGTACGGGTAGCGATGCTCAAACGCCACGGCATGATCGAGCAGCTCGCGACGGTACGAATCCGAATCGAGCATGACGCGCATGGCCGTGCGCAGCGAATAGCGCTGGCGCGGTAGGTCGTTGGACTCGCAGATCATTAGGCCCGTCGTGGAAAGCTGCTTATCAAAGAGCAGATTGAGGTTGAGCAGCAACGGGCGCAGCTGCAGACCGATAAAGAGCGCGATGGCAAGGAACACGCCCAGGATGCACAGGTTGAACAGGTAGTTGAACGAATACATGCCACCGACGGTCTCGCGCAGCAGGTTGATGCCATAAGTGAAGGGCAGCAGCGGATGCAGCCATTGGAAGAAGCCGGGCATCATCTCGATGGGATACATGCCCGACGAGCCGGGGATCTGCACAATGACGAGGATGACGCCAATGGCTTTACCGATATGCTTAAACGTGGTGGACAGCGCATAGATGATGTTGACGTAGGTGAACGAAATAGCGATGCCGCCCAGTACAAAGAGCAGCGGATTGACGCACTGAACGCCAATGACCAGGTCGCCCACCGTAACGATAATGGCCTGGAACGCGCCCAGGATCACCAGCAGCAGCCAGCGGCCAAAGTAGCCCTGACGCGCCGTAAAGCTACCGATGCCCTCGCGGTCGACCTCGAGTTTATAGATAGCGATGAGCACATAGCCGCCTACCCACAGCGCCAGATTGGTGTAGAAGGGCGCGATGCCCGAGCCAAAGCTCTTGACCGGATAGATTGACTTGGACGTCAGCTCAACCGGAGATGCCATGAAATCTGCCACGTCATTGACGTCGACGTCCATGAGGTCGGCTAACTCGCCCATAGACTCAGAGGTCTGCAGCGCCGCAATGTCATTGGCGGCGGTCGCGAGCTTGTCCTGAACCTTGGCAAGGGAGGCGTCGGTTTGGGACAGCGTGGTCTTTGCCTGCTTGAGCGTGGCGTCGAGCTGCGCCAGCGTGCCGCGCGCGCTCGCTATCGTGGGGGTCATACCCGACACAATGCCGGTCAAATCGCCCGAAACGGCGGCAAAGGAGTCAAGCGCGCTCGAAGCCTTCGGAAGTGCGTTCTGACCCAGATCGGTCTGAGCCTGACCGAGGCTAGCCGTACCGGTCTGAATTGCCGCGTTGAGTGCGTTGCTCGCGTTCGAGATTGCCGTAGCGTCGTTTGCCATGGCGCTCGACTGTGCAGAAAGGCCATCCTTGATGCTCTGCAGCTTCTGGTTTTGCTCGCGAAGCGAATCGATGGTCGATACAATGCGCGCGTCAATTTCCTCGGAACCTGTCGACGTGTCATTAACGAGAATCTCCAAGTGCCCGATAACGGCCTTATTGTGATCGATCGTCGCCTGGAGAGACTCGAGCGAGTTGTCGATGCGGGTGGTCGTAGATGTGACCGTACCCGTTAGCTTGCCAATCGCAGCGTTCGCGGAGGCTGACGTCTTGGTGAGTGCAAGGCTACCTTCCGAGAGTGCCTTGGAGAGCGAGGTGATAGAGTTGCCCGCCGTGGCGCGAGCCTCGCCCAGCAGGTCGTTGCCCTGGGAGATTGCCTGCGTCAGCGACGGTGCCTGACCTTGCAAGCCGGCAAGCGCCGCATCAGCCGAGGCGATAGCGCCACTCGTCTTATCGATGGCGGCATTCATATCGCCAATCGAATCGCGCACCTCACCCAAGGTGTCGGATGCCTCGGACACCGAACTTGTCAGCGAGTCCTGAGTCTGGGTTGCCTTGTCCTTTAAATCGATGCCGGCATCCTTGGCGATGCCCGCTACGGTCTCGCCCACCGTGGAGACAAACTCCGAGTTGATCTGCTCCTCGATGGTGTTGGCACCGGTATCGGTAACCTTGGGCGCAATGGCGCTCTTTTTCTCGTTGACGTAATAGGTCAGCTTAGGCTGATGGTAATTGCCATCGAGCATCGAGACGAGATTGTCGGAGAAGTTCTTGGGGATTACAATCGCCGCGTAGTATTCCCCGCTCTCGACGCCCTCTTTGGCATCGGCAGCCGAGTCGACGAAGGTCCAGCCCAGCCGATCGTTTTCCTTGAGCTGGTCGACCACCTTATCGCCCGCATTGAGCTCGCCCACTAGGTCGTTCTGGGTGCCCTGATCGTTGTTGGCGATGGCGATTTTAATGCCCTGGGTATTTCCGTACGGATCCCAGTTGGCAACGATGTTGTACCAGGCATACAGCGAGGGAATGACGCACACGCCCAAGGTAACCACCAGGGCGACGGGGTTCATAAGCAGTCGCTTAATGTCGCGCTTAAATATCGCAAAGGAGACCTTTGCGTTGGATAGTTTGCTGCCGAGACTCACGCTTGGACCATCCATCCTGTCGTTGAATCAAATCGTACTATCAACAACCATTGTACGTAGGCGCTTTAGCGTCTCGAAGCACAATGGTATTGAGTTTTGCGGGTAGCAATATACTACGAAGATTAGTTAACGTACAGTTGTACAGTATCTCAAATTTCAGCAGGTCGCAAAACCACAACCCGCACAAATTAGCAATCCGAATAGTCATTGGGAACGTTCTTAAATGACTAGTCAAACAAGAACGTCCCCGATGACTACTTAGGGCCACGAAAGCGTCGCAGGTTGAGCATAAGTCAGCGAAAACGCCCCTGAGCGAGCAAGGTGACGTGAAAGAGGAGGGAAGCGTACTTTGGTACGCGACCGACGATTGAACGTCAGATTGCCGCTTAGGGGCGTTTGCAGCGTCGACCGGTCCGTCGTTCGTTAGAACGGCGGAACCAATAGGTTCGTTAGAACGGCGGAACGAAGGGCAGCGTCGAGTAGTTACGCGGTTCGTAGAACCGCGTAACTACCCAATTACATAAGCTCGCAGACAGCTGCTGCGAAGGCAACGGGGTCCTCGGGGAGGATGCCCTCGACCAGCAGGGCCTGATCGTAGAGCAAGCCGGAGTACTGCTTGATCTTATCGGCGTCGCCTGCCTTCTGGGCAGCGACAAGCTTGTCAAAGACCGGGTGCTTGGCGTTGAGCTCGAGCACGCGCTGGCTCTTGGGCATGCCGTCGGGCGCGCCCTCGGGCCCCTTCTGGAGCACCTTCTCCATCTCGAGCGAAAGCGGACCCTCGGTGGTGATGCAAGCGGGGGCATCGGTCAGGCGCGCGGAGACGGCAACTTTCTCGACCTTGTCACCGAGCGCCTCCTTCATAGCGCTAAAGAGGTCCTCGTTTTCCTTGGTGGCGTCCTCGGCCTCCTTCTTCTCGTCCTCGGTCGCCAGATCAAGATCGCCAGTCGCAACGTTCTTGAGCTCCAGGTGACGATCCTCGACCTCGGGCTCGGCACCGTCGGCAACGGCCTTTTCGGCAGCCTCGCGGGCGGCGTCGTCCTCGTAGATCTTGGGCATATCGGCGGCCACGTACTCACGCATAGCCTGGAACGTGAACTCATCCACATCCTGCGTCAGCAACAGCACGTCATAGCCGCGCTCGAGCACGCCCTTTACCACGGGCATCTTGGCCAAGCGCTCACGCGAGTCGCCGGCGGCGTAGTAGATGGCCTTCTGATCCTCGGGCATGCCCTTGGCATACTCGGCCAGGGTGATCATCTTCTGCTCCTTGGCAGACCAGAACAGCAGCAGGTCGGCGAGCTCGTCGGCCTTCATGCCGTAGCTCGAGTAGATGCCGTACTTCAGACCGCGACCAAAGTTCTCAAAGAACTTCTCGTATGCCTCGCGGTCGTTGTCGCGCATGTCCTCAAGATCGGCAGTGATCTTCTTCTCGACACGCTTGGCAATGGCCTTGAGCTGACGGTTCTGTTGCAGCGTCTCACGCGAGATGTTGAGCGTCACGTCGGCAGAGTCCACGACACCGCGCACAAAGTTGTAGTAGTCGGGCAGCAGGTCGTCGCACTTCTCCATAATCAGAACGTTGGAGCTGTAGAGCGCCAGGCCCTTCTCGTAGTCCTTGCTGTACAGATCGAACGGGGCGCGACCCGGCACAAACAGCAGCGCATCGTACTCAAGCGTACCCTCGGCATGGAAGCTGATAGTGCGCGCGGGATCGTCAAAGTCGTGGAACGTGGACTTGTAGAACTCGTTGTAATCCTTCTGTTCAACGTCGGAGCTGCGCTTTTTCCAGATCGGCGTCATGGAGTTGATGGTCTCGAGCTCCTGGTAGTCCTCGTACTCGGGCTTGTAGTCGTCGCCGGCGTCCTCGGGCTTGGGTTTCTGGCGGCTCTTGCTCACCATCATCTGAATCGGGTAGCGCACATAGTTGCTGTACTGCTGAATCAGGCTCTTGAGGCCCCACTCGGTCAGGAAGCGATCGTAGGTCTCGGCCTCGCCGTCGGCGTCGAGCTTCTCGTTCTCGCGCAGCGTCAGGATGACATCGGTGCCGTGCTCGGCGCGCTCGCCGTCTTCGATGGTGTAACCCTCAAGACCATCAGACTCCCACACGTGAGCGGTGTCCTCGCCATAGGCGCGGCTGACAACCTTTACGTGGCTGGCAACCATAAAGGCAGAGTAGAAGCCCACGCCAAACTGGCCGATGATGTCGACATCGGAGCCCTGTTGCTCGGCGTTCTCGGTCTTAAACTCCTCGGAGCCGGAATGGGCGATGGTGCCCAGATTGCGCTCGAGCTCCTCGGCGGTCATGCCAATGCCGTTATCCGAGATGGTAATGGTGCGGGCGTCTTTATCAAAAGAGACGCGAATAGCCAGGTCGCCCTGGTCGAGCTTGACACTCGGATCCTGCAGGCTCTTAAAGTTGAGCTTGTCGACGGCATCGCTCGCGTTGGAGATAAGCTCGCGCAGGAAGATTTCCTTATTGGTGTAGATGGAGTTGATCATGAGGTCGAGCAGTTTTTTGCTCTCGGTCTTAAATTGACGCATGTGCAGTCCTTTCGCGCTACCCCCGTCCGCAAAAACGGCCCGGTTGCCCGAGCCGCATTGCAGACCTGCTATGTTCAGACTTAGATTTTATAACCCATTAGCGCGCATATATACATACGGAATCGAAAAACTGTATGTCCAAACGCTCTGATGCGCCAATTGCCAAGGAGTGTCCCCGACTGCCGGCAGGAAAGGAACGTCCCTATCTGCCATCTACGCGCTTGGCCATCCAAACATGGGGCTGGCCCTCGTCTTCGTAGTCCACCGGGGCAATCTGCGTGTAACCCGCCTTGGCATAGAGTGGTAGCACGTATTCCTGCGCGTGCAGCTTAATGAGCTTGGCGCCGGCATCACGCGCGCACGTATCACTGGCCTCGACAATCTTGCTCGCCAAACCGCGACGGCGCATGCTCGGCAGCACGGCCACGCGCCCCATAATGTAGGTCTCCCCCGCCGCGACGCCTTCGTCCAAGTCGCACGCCGGCGACATCGGAGCCTCTGCGTCAGCTGCGCGCTCAAGCTCTTCGGGAAACACGCGCGAGCAACCGGCAAGCTCGCCGTCTACATAGAGCGTCACATGAATGCAGTTCGGATCCTCGTCGATAGCGTCAAACTCGTTCTCGTAGCCCTGCTCGTCCATAAAAACGACGCGGCGCACCAACGCCGCGTCATCAAAGCATCCCGTCTTAAGTTGGATATCCATGGCTGCCCTTTCATTCAATGCGAACGTTAGGGACAGATTTTAGCGAAAATGAGCTCCGCGCACGCTAAACTTCGCGCGAGCCTTCGCCAGGCAGTCGTAATGACCCACGTTATGGGCATCGCTCGCGATGAAGCTGTACAGGTTCTGATCGAACAGGCGCTGTGCCGGCTTTTTCTCGCGACCAAAGCGACCGCCGGCAATAAAGTCCGCCGAAGCCTGCAGCTTGCAGCCCATATCGACCAGGCGCTCCGCCACGCTTACATCCTTTTGAACCGCACGATAGCGCTCAGGATGAGCGATGATCACCTGGTAGCCACGGCACTGCAAATCGTAAATCGTGTTCTCGTACTCTCTAAACGCATACGCATCGGCATGCGTCGAAAGCTCGAGCAGAAACTCGTTGGTCCCATCGAAATGCAAGTGATCCGCGGCATCGATACCAAGCTCAACGAGCTTTCGATGATTGACCTCGAAGCCCATCTGGAGCGGAAAACCGTCAGCGTTATCGCGCAGCAGCTCAAAGGCATCCCACATCTTGTCGTAATCAAAATAGGGATCACGGCAGTGAGGAGTGCAAACGATTCTGGTTACACCGGCCCGCTTGGCAGCCTCGAGCATCGCCAAGCTCTCTTCGAGATCGGCGGCGCCGTCGTCTACACCCGGCAAGATATGGCAATGAATGTCACGCATAGGTCAGCCTTAATCAACTAAACGTTTGCTCGGTTGGTGAAGATGCCCTTTTTGGAAGTGCCCTGATCGTCGGAGCCCTTCTTAACCTTCTTACCGTCCTTGGTGTAGTAAGAATAGTAGTACTCGCTGGTCTCGGTCTCACAGTAATTCATGACGGTACCGATGAGCTTGACCTTCTCGGACTTCTTAAGCTGGGCGATAGCGTTGAGCGCCTCTTCGCGCTTGGTAAAGTCCTCGCGCACCACGAACAGCGCGCCGTCGGTCAAGCTGGCAATCTCAGCAGCATCGATGAAGGTGCCGACCGGAGGAGCATCGAAGATGACGTACTGGAACTTGGCGGACAGTGCCTTTACCAGCTTGGCAAAGCGATGGGAGACGATGATGTCGGCAGGATTGGGAATGTGCGGCTCGGCATCGAGGAAGTAGAAGTTCTTCTGACCCGTCTCGACAATTGCCTGGTCAATGGAGATCTGCTCGGAAAGGACCGCATAGAGTCCGCCGCGCGAACGAACGCCGAGCATATCGGAAAGGGACCTGCGGCGCATATCGGCCTCGACCAGGAGCACGGACTTGCCGCTCGTGGCGATTGCCTGAGCAAGGTTAATGGAAACCGTAGACTTGCCCTCGTTGGGAATCGAGGAGGTAACGGTGATGGTGCGAATGGGGTCATCCACGCTCGCAAAGCGGATGTTGGCCAGAAGGGTCTTGGCGGCATTCTGTACAACGAGCTTATCGGTGTTCTTTGCCTTAGCCATGCCTATTTACCACCTTTCATAGCCGGAATTCGGCCAACAACGGGAATACCCAGGAGCTCTTCTGCCTCTTCGGCACCGCGGATGCGGGTATTGAGCATGTCTGCCAAAACGACATAGGCAACTGCGATAAAGATACCGGCGAGGAACGCGACGGCAATATACAGCGTGCGCTTGGGGCCGCTGGGGGCTTCGGGGGTCTTAGCCTCGTCGATAACGTTGATGCTCTGGGCAGCGCCGACGTTCTGAGCGACCGTACTCACCGAGCTGGCCATGGCCTTTGCGACCTTAGCCGTCTCCTTGGCATCGGTGCCGGTAACCGAAAGCGTAATGACACGCGTGGTGGTCTCGGAGGAAACAGACACCTTGTAGTCATCCAGATCGGTGAGGCCCAATTCATTGGCTGCACCGCTCTTAACGCTATCGCTATCCAGCAGCGTGGCGATATCGTTGGAAAGCATCTGGCTCGCCGAGAGATCGTTGTAGCTCATCTGACCGCTATCGTCGGTCTTGGCGAGAATGTACATGCTCGTCGTCGCGGTGTAGGTGTTGTCCATCGCAACGAAGGACACGATGCCCATGGCGATCGCGCAGACCACCGGAAGGGTGATGACCAGCTTGAGGTGCTTTTTGAGCAGCTGGAACAGTTCGAGAAGGGTCATGCAGCTTGCCTTTCATTTCCCCAGTTCGGATTGACAAAACTGTCCGTATGTTATCGCATCTTTTTACCGAGACCAAACTCTATACATAAGAAACAGGCTCTCCTGTAAAAATGTCGGAAGCAATCGTAAAATTGCACAACAACGCCGCACCCGAAAGTCAAATGCGGCGTCTACATCAATATCTATGTTGTATCGCTATGCGAATGGTTCGTCCTGCTGTATGGGAAACGTCACCGTAATGGTGGTTCCCACGCCCAACTCGCTCGACAGATCGAGCGTGGCGTGATGATACAGGGCCGCATGCTTGACAATGGCAAGCCCCAGGCCGGTTCCGCCGCGTGCCTTGGACCTACTCTTGTCCACGCGATAGAACCGCTCAAATACCTTGCCCTGTTCTTCAGGCGCGATACCGATTCCCGTGTCGGCGACAGCGAGGAACGGATGGCCTTCGTCGTTGGTGCCGCACTGCAGCGTAACCGTACCGCCGGGCCGATTGTAGCGGATGGCGTTGCTTGCCAGATTATAGATGAGCTCGTCGACCAAGCGCGACACGCCTTCGATGACCACAGGCTTGGTCTCATGACTTATCGTCACATTCGCCTGACGGGCAACCTGTTCAAGACGCTGCTCAACCGCGTAGATCGCACGCGAGAGCTCAATAGGCTCCGTGGACCCAATGGGCACTGCCTCGCCTTCAGTTGCACGTTCGGCCTCGTCCAAGTTAGACAGCGTAAGGATGTCGTTGACAAGCGCTGCCAAGCGGCCCGCCTCACGATAGATGCGACCGCCAAAGTTGCGCAGGTCGTCCTCGCCCTCGACCATGCCATTTGCGATGAGCTCGGCATAGCCCGAAATCGCCGTAAGCGGCGTCTTGAGCTCATGGGTGATATTCGCCGTGAACTCGCGGCGCATACGGTCGCTGTCCGCTAGCACCGCCATTTGGCGCTTGAGTTCCTGGCGCTGCGACTCGATACGCTCAAGCATGGGGACCATCTCGGCATAGGCGTGCTCATAGCTACGGCGTGGGTGGTCCAAATCCACCTCTTGCAACGGCGCGATGATGGCACGGGACTCACGGCGCGCCATAAAAAACGAGAGTACTGCACCCGCTGCTGCGATAAGCAGCATCGGCGCCAGCATCGACAGCAAAATCGCCGCAACGCCAGGCTGGGCCTGCGCCAAGCGAACGACCTGGCCGTTATCAAGGGTGACGGCGCGATACAGCATAATCTCGTCGAGTGTAGAGCTTGCGCGCTCCGCGGAACCCGAACCACTCTCAAAGGCCTCGATGACCTCGGGGCGATCGCCATGGTTGGGCAGTGTGGAAGGCGACGCCTCGTTGTCGTAGGCAACAGATCCGTCCTTATTGATCAGCGTGATACGAAGATCCTCGCGATCGAGGCTTCGCAAGAACGGAATGGGCTCCTGCTGCTCGTCGAGGGCGGCAGCAATGAGCTCGGTTTCCTGCGCCAGATTGGCACTCGTGGCATCCGCCAAAGTGTTTTGCACAAAGAACGCACCCAGCACCGTAAACGCCACGATAACTGCCATGGCGCAGACAAAGATCGTCACAAAAACGCGGTGCGACAGCGTATGTTTTCCCTGGGGGGCGAAGACCACGAGTTACTCCTCCGATGCGGTGGCCGCGGTGTCGTCGCCTTCGGCACCATCACCGGCAGAAGGCTCGGCCAGGCGATAACCCACGCCGCGCACGGTCTCGATGGCGCTGGCATGCTCGCCCAGTTTTTGGCGAAGCGTCTGCACGTGCACGTCAACGGTGCGCGAACCGCCGTCGAAGTCCCAGCCCCACACGCTCTGCAGCAACGACTCGCGGGTAAAGACCACGCCGGGCTTGCGCATGAGGTACTCGAGCAGGTCGAACTCGCGCAGGGTGAGCTTAAGCGGCTCGCCGGCAACGGTCACCTCGCGATGGCTGGGCGAGAGCACGATGTCACCCACGCTGAGCACATCGCTCGCCTGCTTGACCATGCCGCCGCGACGCAGCAGTGCGCGGCAGCGGCTCGCAAGCTCCATGAGCGAAAACGGCTTAGTCAGGTAATCGTCGGCACCGCCATCGAGCGCCATCACCTTGTCGAGCTCGGTGTCCTTGGCGGTAAGCATCATGATGGGCACCGTCGCCTTCAGGCGATCGGCACGCAGACGACGCATAATCGCCAAGCCATCGGTGTCGGGCAGCATGATATCGAGCAGCACAGCATCGGGCACCCGTCGCGCCACGGCAGCTTTAAACTCGCCATCACACGAAAAGCCCTCGGCCTCAATTCCCTGCTTGCGCAGCGCGTAGACTGTCAAATCCCTGATGTTGTCATCGTCCTCGACGTAATAGATCATGTTGAACCCCTTTGCGGCCGATATGACCGCATCTTAACCCTAAAGGCACCTGTAAAAGACAGCGTCAGCCAAAACGCCCCGTCAAATAATCCGCGGTGCGCGGATCGGACGGATTCTTGAAGAGTTGCGCGGTGGGCGCGTGCTCCACCAGCTCACCCAGCAAAAAGAACGCAACCGAATCGGAAATACGCGCGGCCTGCTGCATGTTGTGCGTCACGACCACCAGCGTGCAGGTCTCCTTGAGCTCGCAGGCCAGCTGCTCCACCACCAACGTCGACACAGGGTCGAGTGCCGAGGTCGGCTCGTCCATCAGCAGAATGTCGGGCTGCACGGCAAGTGCGCGGGCGATGCACAGGCGCTGCTGCTGTCCACCCGAAAGACCCAGGCCCGACTCTTTGAGCTTGTCCTTGACCTCGTCCCACAGGGCAGCGCGACGCAGGGAGTCCTCGACCAGCTCATCGAGCACGGCGCGGTCGCGCACACCCATACCGCGAGGACCGTAGGCGACGTTGTCGTAGATGCTCATGGGAAATGGGTTGGGGCGTTGGAACACCATGCCCACGCGCTGGCGCAAACGGCAGACGTCGCAATCGCCCAGGATATCTTGACCATCGAGCGCAATCTTGCCCTCGATGCGGCAATCCTTGATGCCGTCGTTCATGCGGTTAAAGCAGCGCAGCAACGTGGACTTTCCGCAGCCCGAAGGCCCGATGAACGAGGTGATCTGCTTGTCGCGGATCTTGATATTCACGTCCTTGAGCGCATGGTGGTCGCCATAGAACAGGTCGATGCCCTCGACATCGATGCGCGTCGGCGAGGCTGCAAGATCCTCTGCCGTGGGGCGAGTCGCATCCCCAACCTCGCGCTCATGCGCGGCCTCGGCCTGCGCTTCCATGAGTTCTTCAAGCTCCGTGGGCTCCACAGCCGCAGCAGCCGTCATACCGCACACCTCCATATCGATATCAATTCAGCAGTATCGATAGTAGGAATCGCGGCTCATACGCACGTGAGCACATTGTCAAGTGTTTGTAAGGGCACGCTAGCTATGCGGCGGGCAGCTCGATGGTGAATATCGTGTGTTCGGGCGTCGATTCACATGCAACGGTACCGCCGTGTGCCGCGATGATCTCCTTGGCAATAGCAAGGCCCAAACCGGCACCACCGCGATTGGTCGCACGCGCCGCATCCAGGCGATAGAACTTCTCAAAGATCACCTTGAGCTTAGCCGCAGGGATAGGATCGCCCTGATTGATAAAGCGCACGCGCACGCCGCCATCGTCTTGGCGCCTGGCCTCAATCGTGATAGTCGAGCCCTCATAGCTATAGGCGACGGCGTTTTTCATGATGTTGTTAAACACGCGGGCCATCTTATCGCCATCCACGAGCACCGTCAGGTCCTCGCGAATATCAACCTGGGCTTCCTTATGCTGCTCGTTGAGGATGGGATAGAACTCGTCAGCCACCTGAGCCAGCAGCAACCCCAGATCAACATAGCCGCGCGTGAGCACGATATCGTGGAAGTCAAAGCGCGTGATATCGAAGAACTCTTCGATGAGCGCATCGAGCCGGTGCGCCTTGTCGAGCGCCACGCCCGTAAAGTGCGCACGTTGCTCAACCGGCAGCTCAGGAGCCTCTTGAAGCAGCGAAAGATAGCCCACCACACTGGCAAGCGGGGTGCGTAGGTCATGTGCCAGGTACGTGACCAGATCGTCTTTGCGATGAGACTCGTCACGCAAGGCCTGTTGCACCTTGCGCTCGCGATCGCGCACACGGTTGAGTGCGCCCTCGACCTCCAGGAAGTCGCCGTCGATGTTGTCCCAGGTGTCGGGGTGATCGATCAGGCGATCTTGAATACGAGCGGCCAGCACACAATCGGCATGCTGCTCGCCCTGCTCATAGCCCTGGTAGTACAGGGCGCGGCCGCAAAAGAACAGCACGCACACGGCAAGCGCCAGCACAAAGCCAAGCATGTTGAATACAAAGCCGGCATCGAACAGCACCGGCCCTTCGATGCCGCCGAGTGCCATGGCGCCAATCGCCAACGTCATGGCCCACGCGGCACCGCCAATCACCACGCAGCGGCGTACGATTTCAAATCGATCGATCAGCAAAAAGCCGACAAGCAGCACCGCCAAGATTCCAGCGATGTTATCGATGCCAATCAGCAGCAGGCTCAGCAAAAAGAGCAGCACCGTTGCAAGCGCGCGGTTGTCGACGACCGACCTCACGTATTCAAAGAGTCGATCGGGCACCTCGAATGCCTGCCTATCGTCTTTTGTCATATCCACTTCCCCACCATCAAAGGCGTTATTCGATTATGTAGCCGACGCCCCAGACGTTTTTGATAAAGCGCGGCTTTTGAGCGTCGTCACCGATCTTTTCGCGCAGGTGGCGAATGTGCACCATCACCGTATTGTTGGAGCCGGGCATAAAATCCTCGTTCCACACCGCGCGGAACAGATCCTCCACGGCCACCACACTGCCGCGATGCTCGACCAGATACAGCAAGATGGAATACTCGATGGGCGTGAGGCGCACCGGCGCACCGTCCACCATTACGGAACGAGCATCGCGGTTGATCTCCAGGCCGTCGAGCTGGATGGTCGACGACTCGGCCACCTGCGCGCGGCTACCGTAGCTGGTGTAGCGGCGAAGCTGAGCATGCACGCGCGCGATGAGCTCCAGCGGGCGGAACGGCTTAACCACGTAATCGTCCGCGCCAAGCGAAAGGCCCTCGATCTTGTCTTGCTGGGCATCGCGCGCCGTCAGCATGATCACGGGATAGGTATGGCTGGAACGGATCGTACGCAGCAACTCAAGCCCATCGATATCGGGCAGCATGACATCCAGCAGCGCAAGATCGAACTCCTGCTCCAAGATTGCCTTGGCAGCATCGGCCCCGCTATAGGCGACCTGTACGTCAAAGCCTTCTTTTGTAAGGTAGATACCAACCAAGTCGGCGATGGCCTTTTCGTCATCAACTACCAAAATGCGCTCGTTCATGCGTGCTCCTCTCGCGCTCCATTATGCCCGAGGGGGCGCATGCCACACACAACAAGCGTGGGTGATTAAGTCGGCCTTAAGCACCCTTGTGCCCGTTCGGGCGCGGATGTGGGCCACGCACGCACGCGATGATCGCCGACACCGGCAAACGATATACTCTAGTTCCAGAAGAGACCATCCCGTCGAAAGCGAAATCTGTGAAGTCCCTCACCTCTTTTGCAAAGCGCTCAGCTCAGCTTGCCGCCGGCTTTGTCTGCGCTATCGCCCTTGCCGCTGGCGTGCCCACCGTCGCCGGCGCCCAAGTACTCACGACCGACAATGTTTGCGGCAAAACCGCCGATGCGCGCGGCATCACGGCCGAAAATCTGCCCGATATCGATGCGACCAATGCGCTCGTCATGGGCAAAGACGGCACCGTCTACTATGGGCGCGGCGCCGATGAGCAGGTTAAAATCGCCTCGATCACCAAGGTCATGACCGCAATCCTAACCGTCGAGAATTGCAAGATGGACGAGAAGGTCACGGTGAGCAACGCCGCAGCCACCGTGGGTAATTCGACCGCCGGCTTGCTCGAAGGTGACGAGCTTACCGTGGAGCAGGCACTGCGCGGCCTGATGATTCCCTCGGGCAACGACGCCGCCGTCGTGCTCGCCGAATATGTGGGCAAGAAGATCGACCCTAAGACCAAAGACGCCGAGGCAACCTTTGTGAAGGCCATGAACGAGCGCGCTAAGAAGCTCGGCTGCACCGGTACGCTTTTTGAAAACCCGCATGGTCTGGACTTTGATGAGTGGGCTGGCGATATGCACTCAACCGCACACGACGTAGCGCTGATGATGCAGGAGGCCATGAAAAACGACACGATCCGCGAGGTCGTAGCGAGCGAGGATTCCTGGATCGAGGTCACGGGCGCCGACGGCACCGACCATTCGCATTCCATGGACACGCACAACGTTTTGCTCGGTCAGGACGGAAACATTGGCGGCAAGACCGGCACCACCGACGACGCGGGCTACTGCTTTACGAGCGCCTACAACCGCGACGGCGACGAGATCTACACTGTTATTTTGAACTCCACCACCACCGACCAGCGCTTTACCGATACCGCCAGCCTTGCCAACTGGTACTACGGCCACAAGGTGACGGTCGCAATCGCCAACACGCAGGAAAAGACCGCCAACGGCAACCCGCTTATGGCGCGCATTGGCCAAACCGACTGGACGGATAAGACGATCGACGCCACACTCGCCGATCCTACGGCGCAAGCGACCGTGTTTTCCCTTGCCGGCGAGGTGACCGAAAAGGTTAGCTACGACGATCTTTCGGGCACGGTGCATGTGGGCGACAAGGTGGGCAGCGTCACGCTCAAGCAGGACGGCACCAAGATCGCCGTCATGGACCTAGTTGCCGACGAGGAAGGCGCAGGGCCGAATCCCATTGAATGGCTCCTTGTGAAGCTTGATCGCTTGGGCCGTCGCATCGACAACCGCCCGCTCACAGCAGAAAGCGAGACCGTCGCCAAGGCGCCCGAGGTGTAGGGCGCAAGAATAATAAGCCCACTGAAAGGAGGCGTCCGAAAGGATGCCTCCTTTTTTGAGGGTTCGAATCCCCAGCCGCCATTCTTGATAATAAAAAGGGCCCCAAATGGGACCCTTCTTTCAAGTCATACTGGCGGAGAGCTGGGGATTCGAACCCCAGATGCCCTTTTGGGGCATACTCGCTTAGCAGGCGAGCACCTTCGGCCTCTCGGTCAGCTCTCCGTAACAGCCGTTCTATAGTAACCAAACAGCCAAGGATGAGCAAGAGGAAATTTTCTAATTGCCTAGCAGCCTTTCCTTCTTGAAAGCTTCGCCTACCCCAGCGAGCGGTTGAGGGAGCCGAGCTCGTCGTTGCCCATGGTGCGCCACATTTGGAAGATACAACCGCGCGCCAGGAAAAAGAAACCGTTGTCGACCAGTTGCACAGCGGCATCTGCCAGCTGATTCGTCACGGCGGACACTGGCGGCAGCTCTAGTCCAGCCTTGTGGATGGTCTCGACCGCTTCCTCGAACGTCGGAGGCTCGCTGACGCCCATCTCGTTCATAAGGCCCTGCATTTCTTCCAGCGCGCTGCTGCCCGACTCCTCGCCGCGCGGCACCAGACGGTAACAAGCCAGCGCCAGGTCGAGCTGATCGCAATTCCAATAGGCAAACGCCAAGCGATAGAACAGGTAGCCGATTGCAGAACGATCGCTGGCAATACGTAGGCCGTGGCGCGCCACCTCGATAATCTCGTCAAAGCGCTCCAGACGCGCAAGCACGTTGATGAGCGCAAAGTGCGACTGCATGGACGAGCGCGCCAGATCGTAAAGATGGCGCACCTCGGGCAGCGCTCGTTCAAAGTCCTCTTGCTCGGCGTAAAAGCTGCAGATCTCGTGCTGGGCAAAGTACAGCGCATCGGGCGCACGAAGGATTCGCACAGAGCGGTCTTCTTCCAACACCGGTAGCACCATGCGCACCAGCTGGTTATCGCAAAACTGCGTTTGAACCGGACCTGTCGCCAAAAGCTCGGCGACGGCGCACTTGGCCTCCAACTCCTCGACAAGACGGGAAAAACCTTCAAAAGCACCTGTACGGTCGACTTTTGCCTGCTCGCGCAATTCAACAACACGGGCCACGTATGGGTCGTCGTCCTCTTCCATGACCTCCAGCTCGTCAGCCGTATCGGCAAGCAGCAGATCGCGCAGCGCCGGCGGCAGCATGCGATGGTCATCACGCGGACGAGCATGAACCTCCGCCGGTTCAATCGTCTCCGGAGCGGTTGACTCATACGCCTCAAGCACACGCTTGCACGGCATATCGTCCATGTCCATGCTCTCAAGATCCTTGGCGACAGGCACGCAATCGGCCAGATAGGCCGCGCGCCCAAAGAAATACGTTGCGACAACGCACTCGCCCTGCTCACTGTCGGGAGCAGCAATCTGCACATAGCAGCGCGTGATGCAGGTGCCCGCGGCAAAACACGCTGCCGCAAGCGTGAGCGCCACGCGCGCATCGTGCTCCGCGGCCCAGATCGCGCGCGTGTCCTCGTCCAACTCGCGCCAGGCGTCATCTTGAGCGTCGTATTCACGTTGTGGCATAGCATCAACGACAGACTGCCCAAACCGAACGAGCATGATCCCCTCGGCAACGTTTGCCCGATAGGTATAGTCGAGCCGCGTGGCCACGTTAAGCGCCTCGACAATACGCGCGAAGCGGGTACGCACATCCCACTCACCGCCCGGCTGGCAAGCCACCGTACCCGGTTTGCCCCACGGGTTATCGCTCGAGGCCGTATCGAGCAGTCGGGGAACATCGTTGGTCGTCTTGGCGATATGCCACGCATCAAAGAGCGCGCAGCCCTCAAGGCTCGGCGAGGATGCCGCAGGGACCAATCCGGCCCCGATGTGCTCAAGGATGCCGGAGAGACGGTTAAGACGGCACTCGATGGCAAGCAGCATGTCAATCTCGTCCTGGTCCAGCAGGCTGCGATCAAAATTGAGATAGAAAAGCTTTGAGCGATCGATGCGAGCCAGGCTCATCTCGGACTTAGCGGCGATGGTGCGCAAGCGGGGCAAGTCAATTTCACTCATAAGGGAGGCGGCATAGCGCTCGATACCGCTCGGATTCTCGGCATGGTCAACGCGGTAAAGCAGCGTCTCGATAGCATCAGGGAGCGGTGCCGTGTTAAAGCCCAAAAACACCTCGACCGGCTCGGGCAACTTTACGAGCTTGATCTTGTCGATAACATTTTGCATACCCTCGTCGAGTCCGCCGGCGTCCGCCGTGCTCGCAATGGCATTTTCGGAGTCAGCGAATATCACGTAGCGCAGGAACATCGATGCCATGAACTCGCCGTAAGGAAGGGAGCGGGTCGAATTCCATGTCTCGTGGTCGGACTGCTCGCGCATGGGGCCTTCGGGAGAGCCGACGGTTCGCGCGCACGCGCGCATTGTGCCGTTGGCTCCCCGAACCACAATCTCACCAATACCGGAGTCCGACTCGTCAAGGACCAGTTCCATGTCGGGATCGTTGGGCAGCGGAGTCTCGCTAACGGGGCGGTCCACCTTGTACACCTCGCCCGAAACGCTTACATAGCCCAAAAGCGACACATGGCTTTTGCCAACGAATTCGACGACATAGCAAGATTCATGCTGATCCTCGCCAAAGAGTTTCCAGACCACGCCATATGAACGTCCCGCAGGCTGCTCGGGCATCGCCGGAAAGCGCTTTTTGGGATCGAGAAACCTGAGTTTGTATGTCGGACGCTCTGCCACGAAGTATCACCCTGATCGGTCGCTTGAAGAAGGAGTGGTCGCGAATTAGTCGCGACATCTACTCGGAATCTTACACGAGTCGACAGGAAATCGTCCGCTTTACGCCCGCGCCTCGACCGAGGTTCGAATCCATGCGGTGTTTACGTAAAAGAAAAGCCCCCGTTGCCGGGAGCTTTAATCTCAAATGGTGCGGCGTATAGGATTCGAACCTATGACGTTCTGATTCGTAGTCAGACCCTCTATCCAGCTGAGGTAACGCCGCGACTTGTTGATTATTATGCACATGGACTGAATAATCGTCAAGCGTTTTTCAAAAAAAGTTATCGAATTTGATTTTTAATCATTTGATGCAGTCGATCGACTCGATACTTTCAAACACGGCGAAAGCAACTCCTCAAGTATGTCGATATATAAGAAAAGCCTCCGTTACCGGAGGCTTTAAAGTTCAGTTGGTGCGGCGTATAGGATTCGAACCTATGACGTTCTGATTCGTAGTCAGACCCTCTATCCAGCTGAGGTAACGCCGCAACGCACGGATTATTATGCACGCGAGCCCCCGATGGGTCAAGCGACAATTAGAAAAAATTTTACGGAGTGATAATTAAGTTGTTCGTGCCTCGATCGAGGTTCGAATCCATGCGGTGTTGCCATAAAAGAAAAGCCCCCGTTGCCGGAGGCTTTCAATTTCAATTGGTGCGGCGTATAGGATTCGAACCTATGACGTTCTGATTCGTAGTCAGACCCTCTATCCAGCTGAGGTAACGCCGCAGCGCAAAACATATAAAACCACTTTAGCTTATTGGAGTCAAGCGCAATCTCAAACTTTTTTGTGGAACGCAGTTTTGTCATGCTGCTCCGCATATACCGTCGTTCCCCGTACGATCGATTGGCTTTTCGATCACGTCAAACTTAGCATCAAGTTCCCTCAGGAGCGATCTCACCCGCTGGGCACAATCATAATCGGCAAACGAGATACTCAACATGCGAGCAACCTGGTTAGATGTCCGGACCCCATAGAAATGCTCCAGGGCCACAAGCCCCTCGTGCGCCACAAACGTCTCAACCACATGCGGCGACTCCTCGTAGCACCATTGGGTCAACGGACCCTCGCTCGTCTGTCGAACCACCAGGCCACCCATGCCAGACGGCTCACACGTCACAAGCAGGTACTCCCCGCCCTCGTCGCTCTCAAACAAAACCACCCGATCATCAAACAGCTCCATCGCGTCCCCTTTCTCTCGCTCTTATTTAGCAAAAGCATAACAGGTAGATGGCTGTATACAGAACAGTTGTTCGTGTGTTTTCTATTGAGCTGTCCGCACAGCATGGTATGGCCGCACACAAAAAGGGCACCCCAAAAAGGAGTGCCCTAGCAAATCGCTTATGCAGCCAATCTACGCGACCGGCTCGATCTTCTCGAGGCCGCCCATGTAGGGGCGCAGAACCTCGGGGATCGTGATGGTGCCGTCAGCGTTCTGGTAGTTCTCCAGAATGGCTGCCATGGTACGGCCAGCCGGCAGACCGGAACCGTTGAGGGTGTGCAGATAGCGCGAACCCTTGAAGTTCTCGGGGTCGCGATACTTGATGTTGGCGCGACGGGCCTGGAAGTCACCGCAGTTGGAGCAGGAGCTGATCTCCTTGTAGGCGTTGTAGCTCGGCAGCCAGACCTCGACGTCGTAGGTCTGACGGGCAGAGAAGCCCAGGTCGCCGGTGCACAGGCTAATCACGCGATACGGAAGACCCAGCTGCTGCAGCAGGAACTCGGCCTCGGCGGTCATGCTCTCGAGCTCCTCGTCGGACTCCTCCGGCTTGGCAAACTTGACCATCTCGACCTTGTCGAACTCGTGCTGGCGAATGATGCCGCGGGTATCGCGACCAGCGGAGCCGGCCTCCTCGCGGAAGCAGGGGGTGAAGGCGGTGTAGCGGCGCGGCAGGGTATCGGCGTCGAGGACCTCACCGGCGTGCAGGTTGGTGAGCACGACCTCGGCGGTGGGGATCAGGAAGTTGTCGCCCGAGACGTGATAGGCGTCGTCCTCGAACTTGGGCAGCTGGCCCGTGCCGAACATGGTCTGACGCTTGACGACGATGGGCGGCCACCACTCCTTAAAACCACGGCTGGTGTGCGTATCGAGGAAGAAGTTGATGAGGGCGCGCTCAAGACGGGCGCCGGCGCCACCGAGAACGGTGAAGCGGCTGCCGGAGAGCTTGTTGCCGCGCTCGAAGTCAAGGATGTCGAGGTCGGTGCCCAGATCCCAGTGCGGCTTAAAGTCGAAGTCGAACTCGCGCGGGGTGCCCCAACGACGGCGCTCGATGTTCTCGTCCTCGTCCTTGCCGTACGGCGTGGCCTCGCAAGGAATGTTGGGCAGGTGAGCCATGAAGTCGTACTGCTCCTGCTCGAGGGCGGTGCGGCGCTCGGCCAGACCGTCAATCTTCTCGTTGACGGCGCGCACGGCCTCTTTGGCGGCCTCGGCCTCGTCCTTCTTGCCCTCCTTCATCAGGGCGCCGATCTTCTTGGACTCGGCATTGCGCGTGGCTTGAAGTTCCTCGACCTCGGTGATGACGGCACGACGCTCGTCGTCGAGCTCAAAGAACTTCTCGCGATCCCAAGACGTCTGGCGGTTAGCCATGGCGACATCGATGGCATCGGGGTTCTCGCGAACAAACTTGATATCAAGCATTAGATCCTCCGGCGATATACATTCCATTTAGGTTGCAACCTTGTACATGTATGGGCAAGTATATACTTATGAGCGTTTACGACCCAACTCAACTACGCAAGAAGGCACCCAATGGACCCAGTTTTTTCCTTTTTGTTTGGCACCCGCACCGGTTTTGCCATCCTTTTCGCCGGCGGCATCCTGCTGTTTGCGATTATTGCCTTTGTAATGGAGAAGCGCACCCATAAGATGTATGTCGACCGCGGCCCCAAGTCCGAGGACAAAGAAGACAGCTTCTGGGACTAACCTGCCAAAAAGGGACAGGTTTATTTTGGTCGGTTTTATCTGGGCAAACGCAAGTGCCCCGCAACTGGAATTGAGCCAGTTGCGGGGCACTTTTCGCTAAAAGGACAAAACCGCAGGAAAAACCTGCCAACATAAACCTGTCCCTTTTTTGGTCGGTTTTACTGGAGGGTTGCGTCGATTGCCTTGACCAGGGCGCTGCGCATGCCGGCGTCCTCGAGCGCAACGACGCCCTTGATGGTGGCACCACCGGGCGAGCATACGGCATCCTTCATCGCCGCAGGATGCTGGCCAGTTGCAAGCTGCAGCTTTGCCGTACCCAGCACCATCTGGCTCACAATGCGATAAGCATCCGCACGCGGGATACCGTGCTTGACCGCCGCATCGCCCAGGGCCTCGATTGCCATGGCGACAAACGCCGGAGCGCAACCACCCACCGTGCCGCCCACAAACAGCAGGCTTGTGTCGAGCTCGACGACAGCGCCAAGCTTACCGAGCAGGTCGAGCACCACAGCACGCTGCTCGTCGTTAAGCGTCGAAGCCTTCTCGCAGGCGATGACGCCCTCGCCCACCGAAACCGGCGTGTTGGGCACCGTCGAGATATGCGCGACGCCCGGCAGGACCTGCTCCCACTTGGCACTGTCCCAGGTCCAGGCAACCGACAGAACGACCTTTTTGGCAAGAGCGTCCTTGAGCGGGGCGAATACCTTCTCGATCATGTACGGTTTGACCGCAGCGACCACGATATCGGATGCGGCGACAACCTCGGCGGCATCGTGGCAGGCGACCATGCCGCGCGCCTCGCAGCGCTCAACCAGTGCGTCGTAGCGACCCGCGCAGGCGCACATGTCGCTCGCAGCTACACCGGCAGCGATCCAGCCATCGGCCATAGCGCTCGCCATATTGCCAAAACCGACAAATCCAATCTTCATATCTCATAGTCCTTTCAGACACATTCCTCAAAACGAAAGGTATTGTCCCACGCCATTGTTTCGTATTGCCGACCTATTTGTGATACGGCTCGCCACGACTGATCTTGCAGGCACGGTAAATCTGCTCTAGCAGCACCACACGCGCCAGGTTATGCGGCAAGGTAATGCGTCCAAAGCTGAGCATCTCGTCGGCGCGGGCGCGCACCTCATCACTCACGCCGTCCGAACCGCCGATTACAAAGGCAATGTCGCTGCTGCCTCGCAGCATAAGATCGTCGAGCCTCGCCGAAAACTCCTCGCTCGAGCGCTCCTTGCCCTCGATAGCCAGCAGGATCAAATGCGCTCGAGATGGCAAGGCGGCAAGAATCGCCGCCCCCTCCTTGTCGCGCGCGGCATCCACGCCGCCCGCCTTAGCCGGGTCGATATCGGCCACCTCGCGGATATCCACCTTGGCATAGGCACCTAGGCGCTTGGTGTACTCAGCGCACGCGTCCTTCCAAAAGCGCTCTTTGAGCTTACCGACGCAAACGACGGTGTATTTCACGCGCGTCTACTCCTTCGAATCGTTTTGAACTTTGCCGGCGGCCAGCATCTGCTCGAACATCGAGGCCGACTGCGAAAAGTCGCTCGGCAGCACGACCGTCGAGGTTTTACCCGTGCGAGCGAACTCCGTCATCATCTCGGACCACTGCGTAAACATGAACAGTTGGTTGGCCTCGTCATTGCCGACACCCGTCTCCTGGATGATCTCGAGCGAATCTTTGATACCCAGCGCGATGGCCTTGCGCTGGTTGGCGATGCCCTCGCCCGCCTTTTCCATAGCCTCGGCCTCGGCGGTCGCCTCGGTGACGCGCTTGATGCGGTCGGCCTCGGCGAGCTCCTGCGCGGCAGCGCGCTTGCGCTGGGCAGCGTTGATGTCGTTCATGGAGTTCTCAACCTCGGTCGGCAGTGCGATTTTGGTGATGAGCGTCGACACGAGGGTGAAGCCGTAGGCGGCCATCTGCTCGGAAACGGTAGCGTTGACATCCTTGGCGATGTCATCCTTCTTGGCAAAGACCTCATCGAGTGTGTAGACGGGGATGGAGGAGCGCAGGGCGTCGGTGATGAAGTCGCGCATCTGGTCGACGGGCTCCTGCAGCATGTAGTAGCTCTTGTAGATGCCCGAATCTGCCGGGCCGGCGCCCATGTCGTAGCTCACGTGGTACTGAGCGGAGACCTCAAGACCGATGGTCACGTTGTCCTGGGTCTTAACGTCGATGCCAAAACCGTTTTTCATGGTGCGCAGGCTCACCGTGGCGGCCTTGCGGTCGATCACGGGCACCTTCACGTGGAAGCCCGCGTTGACGATACGGTTGAACTTACCCAAGCGCTCGATGATTACGGCGTGCTGCTGTTCAACGACATAACAGGCGTTGGGGAGCAGCAGCAACAGGATGATGATGGGAATCAAAAGGCTGGTAAGGGCGGCGATGATACCGGAAAACAGCATGGTCTCTCCTCTGATAGGCACACGTTGGCATTAGGATACCCGTCCAAGGAGATCGTGCATAACAAAAAAGCTCCCATTGCTGGGAGCTCTTTCAATCCATGGTGCGGGCGAAAGGACGTCCGCGTATCCGCTTCGCGGATCCGCACCGGCCTCGGCCGCCTGCCGGCGTCCTCGCCAGCTCGCTAAAAACGCTCCGCGTTTTCTTTACGCTCGCTCCTTCACAGGTTCAAGTCCCTGCGATGAGCACATAACAAAAAAGCTCCCATTGCTGGGAGCTCTTTCATTTAATGGTGCGGGCGAAAGGACTTGAACCTTCATGGGGTTGCCCCCATACGGACCTGAACCGTACGCGTCTGCCAATTCCGCCACGCCCGCGTGCAGGAATTAGAATAACGGAGCGTCACCGCGAACGCAAGAACTATTTTTGAAAAAGTTTGCAGGCATTTTCCCAAGCGGCATGCGCGATTGTTTCGGCGTCCTCACCAGTGCGATCGACACGGTCGTTAACCAGCGCGTTTGCCGTAATGGAGATCATTGCGGGCTCGCATTCAAGACCGCGGATGGGCTCCGGAGCCATATACGGGCAATCCGTCTCGAACAAAATTCGATCGAGTGGGGTTGCCGCAAATGCCTCGCGCACGTCTTCGTTGCGCTTAAAGGTGGCCGCACCACCATAGGCGATATAGCAGCCCAGCTCCACAAAGCGCTCCATCGTGGCGCGGTCCTCGCCAAAGCAGTGCAGCACACAACCGACCTGGGGCACGCCCACCTCACGAAGCACGTTGTACGCATCCATATGCGAGGTGCGCTCCCCATCCGAGTCCTCGTGCCGCAGGTGCAACTCCACCGGCACATTGCAGCGCATGGCGACTTCGAGCTGACGTGCCATGCAATCAATCTGCACGCTGTGGGGCGCCGGCGCGATATCGTCGTCATAGTCCATGTGGTAGTCCAGACCGATTTCGCCAATACCGGCGCACAAAGGGTCATCAAGCGCAGCAACAACCTGTGCGTGAACGTCGTCGGTATAGTCCGGCGCGCCATACGGATGCACGCCGGCAAGATACTTGATCTGCGGGATATCCTGCATCGGCAGAATCTCGCGCACGAGCCAGTCGCTATAGTCCGTCACGCTGCGCTTATCGGCAATGGGATCGAAGACCGTCACCAACAGGTCGATGCCTGCCGCCTTGGCACGCACGAGTGTCTCGGGCACATCCTTGCCCCAGAACGAAAGCAGATGCGCATGTGTGTCGGCAAGCGGTGCCAAGGGCACGGGACAAGCAACCGTCTTCTTTTTTTTGGTAAACGTCACGCGTTCGGCATTAAGCGTCATGGGAAAGCTCCCGGGCCAGACGGACAAAGTCGGCAACATCGAGCGTCTCGGCGCGCGTGGTGGGTGCGATACCGCAAGCCTCAAAGGCGGCATCGAGCACGTCCTTGGCAAAGCCGTTGGCGCTCATGGAATTGCGGATGGTCTTGCGACGCTGAGCAAATGCAGCATCAATCACGCGGGCCACAAATTCGCGATCGAGTCCTTCGGGCACCACACCGTCAACACGGTCGATACGCACGACGGCCGAGTCCACGTGTGGCGCCGGCATAAAGCAACGCGGCGGCACCTCAAAGCGACCCGTTACCTGCGCATACAGGCCAAGCTTTGCCGTATAGCCGCCATAGGTCTTGTTGCCCGGCACTGCGGCAATGCGATCGGCAACCTCCTTTTGCACCATGACGACGGCGCGCTTGAGCGCCGGCATCGTCTGGAAAAATTGCAAAATGATCGTCGCCGCCACGTTATAGGGCAAGTTCGCGACAAATACCGTCGGCTCACCGCCCGCAGCCTGCTCAATCTGCTCCGGGCCCACCTCAAGCGCGTCGCCCATGATAAAGCGGAAGTTGGCATAGTCGGCGGCGTGGGCATCGAGCACCGGCTCAAGCTCGGGATCGGCCTCAATGGACGTAACGCACGCCGCTTCCTGCAGCAACGCAAGTGTCAACGTACCGCAACCTGGACCCACCTCGAGTACGCGCTCGTCACCTGCAAGCTCGGCAAGCTCGCAGATACGTTCGATCACATGATTGTCGATTAGAAAGTTCTGGCCCAGGCGATGCTTGGTCGCAAGGCCAAACTCCTCCAGCAGCTCCCTGGTGGCCGTGGGGTTTGCCAAAGGCGAAGTTGTCATGGTTGCCTCCTTAGCATGATGGCGGCGTCTTGAAACAAAAGGGCATGGACCGTGGCGGCCATGCCCTTACAGCTAAACAGCAAATTGCCGATATGGCGCTCGCGCGGTCTCTACGCCAGACGCGGGAACAGCGGATCGCCCTTCTCGACGGGCTGACCGCCGGCAAGCAGGCCCCAAGTGCAAATGCCCTTGAGGTCGTCGCTCGCGGCCTCGCCCTCACAGGACAGGCGGCGCAGGGCCTCGGCAGAGGTCTGAGGCATGAGCGGCATCAGCAGGTGAGCAGCAATGCGGATGGCCTCGAGCAGGTTGTAGATCACAAACGCCAGCTCGTCAGCCTTGGCCTCGTCCTTGGCAAGTGCCCAAGGCTCGGAGTCCTCGATGTAGTGGTTGGCGGCGTGAATGAGCTCCATGACCTCGTCCTTGGCTCCGCCGTAATCGAGCACGTCCATCTTGGCCATGTAGCGCTCGACCAGACCATCGGCGATCTTTGCCAGCGGGTTATCGAACGCGTCGGCAGACGCCGGTTTAGCCGGGGCGCAGCCGTCAAAGTACTTTGCGCTCATGTTGAGCGAGCGCGAAATGAGGTTGCCCCAGCTGTTGGCCAGATCGGCGTTGTAGACCTGCTCCATACGATCGAAGCTGATGGCGCCGTCGGTGCCGGGGACCACGTCGGTCATAAAGTAATAGCGGTAGCCCTCGACGCCCAGCATGTCGATAACATCCTGCGGAGCGATGGCGTTGCCGCGGCTCTTGGACATCTTCTCGGCCTTACCGGTCTCGGCATTGCGCACGGTCAGGAAGCCGTGGGCAAAGACGTGCTCGGGCAGGGCCTCGCCGATGGCCATGAGCATCGCGGGCCAAATGACGCAGTGGAAGCGGATGATGTCCTTACCCACGATGTGGAACTGCGCGGGCCAGCGATAGGCCAGCTCGGCACGGGCCTCGTTGGTGTCGACACCGTAGCCGACGGCCGTCATATAGTTGAGCAGCGCGTCAAACCATACATAGGTCACATGGCCCTCGTCAAACGGAACCTGGATGCCCCAGTCAAAGCTCGTGCGACTCACGGAAAGGTCGTTGAGGCCGCCCTCGACAAAGCTGCGAACCTCGTTCATGCGGAACGCAGGCTCGACAAAGTCGGGGTGCTCGTCATAGAGCTTGAGAAGCTTGTCCTGGAAGGCGGAAAGCTTAAAGAAGTAGGACTCCTCCTGGACGCGCTCAAGCGGACGGTGGCAGTCGGGGCATAGATGCTGGCCGACGCTGCCGTACTCCTCGTCGCCCTTCTGGACCTGCGTATCGGTGAAGTAGGTCTCGTCAGGCACGCAATACCAACCGTCGTAGCTGCCCTTATACAGATAGCCGGACTCCTTCATGCGCTCCCACAGGTACTGCACGGCATGATGCTGGCGCGGCTCGGTGGTGCGGATGAAGTCGTCGTTGGAGATCTCGAGCTTGCTCCAAAGCTCCTTGAAGTGCGGAGCCTGGCTGTCGGTCCACTCCTGCGGCGTCATGCCATGCTTGGCTGCGGCCTCGGCGACCTTCTCGCCGTGCTCGTCCATGCCGGTCAGGAACTTGACGTTATAGCCGGCGGAGCGGCGATAGCGAGCCTGAACGTCGGCGATGATGGTGGAATAAGCCGTGCCCAGGTGCGGATCGGCGTTGACGTAGTAGATGGGCGTCGTGATAAAGAACGAAGGCTTGCTTTGATCCATGGGGTTTGTCCTCCAGAAAAACGTTGCATACAGGGGATGATTCTAGCGCAAGGGCTGGATATCCTCCATCTATTGCATATCGAGCACCATGGCATAGACATCGCGCTTGCGGCGCGAATACTTCTGAGACAGGCGCTTGGCCACCGCAGAGGCGGGCTCCCCCTCCTCGAGCGCGGTGCGGATATCCTCGCGCAGGGCATCGTCGGGATCCGCTACCGCAGCGCCAACCGGCGCGATGCCGGCCTCCTCGTCCTCGCTCGGCGGCGCGATGACCAGCGCAATCTCGCCCTTTACCTCGCCGCGAGCACGCAGCTCCTCGGCAAGCTGGTCAGCGAGCCCGCGCAAGACCTCCTCGTGCAGCTTGGTGAGTTCGCGGCAGACGGCAAGCTCACGCTGGGGAAAGACCTCCGCCACGGCCTCGAGCGTCGCCACGATGCGATGTGGAGACTCGTAGAAGATGAGTGCGCCGGGCACCACGGCAAGGCGCTGCAAACGGCGCACACGGTCGCCGTGCTTTCGGCCCAAAAAGCCCTCGAAGAAAAAATGCTCGCAGGGAATGCCGGACGAAACGAGTGCCGTGACGCAAGCAGAGGGTCCGGGAATAACTTCGACAGGCACATCGGCCTCACGCGCCGCCTCGACCAGCGCCTGGCCGGGATCGGACACGCTCGGCATGCCGGCGTCCGAGGCAAAGGCGAGGGTCTCCCCCGCCAGCAGACGGTCGACCAGGCCGGCGGCGCGGCTGGCGATCACATTCTCGTCGCAACGGACAAGCGGCTTGGAAATGCCCAGGTGCATCAGCAGCTTTGACGTCACACGCGTGTCTTCGCAGCAAATGGCATCGGCGGCGGCAAACGCCTCGCCAACGCGCGGGGACAGGTCGCCCAAGTTACCGATGGGCGTTCCGACCACATAGAGTTTGCCCGTATGGGCGCTGTTCTGCGTCATATCAACCTATTCAATCATGCCGCGCTCGAGCGTACCGAGCGCCGCGCGGGCGTCCCACGCCGCAATGCGCTTCTCGGTCTTCCACGTTTGGAAGAACCAACCGGCAGCCGGTGCAAACGAAGCCAACTGGTTGGCGATAAACACGCGCTCGTAGGCATTGCGGCCCTCGGGCGTAACCGACGAGTTGGCAAAGATTGCCGCACCCGACCATTCGCCCACCAGCACGGGGAACCCCGTCGAAATCGCCTCTTTGAGCTCGCGCTTGTTACGCGAAATCGCCGTCGTCAGCCCGCGGGGGCTCGTGATGTCGAGCGCATGCTCGTCGCGGTAATGGTACAGGTGAAGGTCCATGTAGACGCTCTTGTACTTGGCGCCGCGCATAAAATGCTTCCACTCGCCGGGATGCCCCGACGACGAGAAGACGACGATCTTATCCTCGGGCATATACGAACGGACGAGCTCATAGGCATCGCGATAGAAATTGCGCAGGTAGTGGGCCGGAATGCCATCCGTCATGGTGAAGAGGCTCTTGCGAACGCTCATCTGCGGCGTGTCCAGCAGCTCAATGCCCAGCAGGCTCTCGGCCTCGCCATAGCGATCGGCCAAGCGCTCGAGCACGTCGAGTGCGACATGACGGCCGTTGGTGGACGAATGCCACTCGGCGACAGCCTCCGGCGTGGTGGGCGAATCGTTGGAATCGCCCTGGCCACCGGGCACGGTTGCCAGATCGAGCAGCACGCGGATGTCGTACTTGGCAGCCCACTCAATTGCACGGTCAATGTAGTCGACAACCGAGATGTAGGACGCATCGGACTCCTGCGAACCAAAGGCATACCAGGGCACCGGCAGACGCACGGCATTGAGACCGATCTGCGCCATGCGGCGAAAATCGTCCTCGCTCACAAACGTCTCGTAATGGCGGCGCATGCGCTCGTTATAGGCGGCGGTACCCATGGCCTCCTGTAGCTCGGCCGCGTTGGATGCACCGGTCGCCGCGTACAGCGACGGGGTCACCCAAGGCTCGGGAATAAACCAGCCAGAGAGATTAACGCCGAGTATCCTCTCCATCACTGCCCCCTTCGGATCATGCAGGTCGAACCCGCATCGTATTGCATAGGATAAGTATCGTTTTGAGTATACCCGCGTGTGCGGATAGGCGACCGAACGGTCTGTAAAGTGACGCGAAAGTGGGAGGAATGTCTGGGAACAGGCGGGCTCGGGATGGTGCGATGAGGTGTGTACGCGCGCCAGAGGCAGGCACCGGAAAGTGTGTCCCGTTCTGAGCCCTTATTCTGGGACGCAGTTTCCGCAGAACCCTACATAAAAGAAAAGGACCCCTTTGCAGAGGTCCTAGTCAATTCAAGGTGGCGGGGAAGGGAATCGCGTCCGCGCGCTGCGCGGACGGACCGCTGCGGCGCTTACGCGCCTTGCGAGCTACGCTGGCAAACGCTTACGCGTTTACTCAGCTCCGCGCCCTCACGGGGTTCGATTCCATGTGGGGGCTGCATAAAAGAAAAGGACCCCTTTGCAGAGGTCCTAGTCAATTCAAGGTGGCGGGGAAGGGAATCGAACCCCTGACACGAGGATTTTCAGTCCTCTGCTCTACCAACTGAGCTACCCAGCCATTTGAGGTGTGCCTTGTTTCAAGGCTTGATTAGTATAACCAAGGACGCGTTCCGGTCAACCGAGAATTTCAAAAAAGTTTTTGAGCACAGCCTCGGTTCTATAAATCCTTGATTCTCATTTTCATTGCAACAGCCTCAGGACTCAGCGCAACGCGTTGCG